>JAHCJV010000055.1 GCA_026126105.1 Enhydrobacter sp. | reverse complement strand
GAGGTCCTTCGCTACGCTCAGGACGACGGGAAGGGAAGGAGGGATGAGGTAGCGTGCAGTCTTCCCAGATGGGAGGTCGACAGGCTTCCACCGCGAGGATCAGTCCTCGCGCTTCTCGGTGATGCGGTAGGCCTTGGTCCAGATGCTGCGCGGCAGGTCGAAATCCCTGGGCTCGTTGAACTGGCGCACGCGCCACGACCGTTCGGTCGAGCGGACCAGGCGCTTGACCATTGCCTTCATCGTGCCGTCGGACAGATCCTGGATGAAGACATGGTCGCGGCCGGCCAGCGGCAGCAGCGACGGATTGATCACGACCTGCGTGCCGTGCTCGATCGCCGGGCTCATGCTCGAGCCGACGACGTAAAATGCGAAAGGATTCTTCACCCCGCGCATGCGGTCGGAGCGGTGGATGTAGTCGATCGGGTCGGGCGTCAGCACAATCGCGCCGTCGTCGCCCGCCTGGGCGCTCGCCCACACCGGCACGTCGGGGCGGCCGGGCGGATAGAGCACCGGCAGGATCGGCGAGGCGGCCAGCGCCGGGCCGGGTTGCGCGGCCGGCTCGATGACGGCCATCGCGGCCGGCGCGGGCGGCCGGCCGTCGATCGCGGCCATCACGTCGCCCACCGTCATCTCGAGATAGGCGGCCAGCGAGGCCACTTCCGAACTCTTGATCCGGCGCTCGCCCTTGATGATCTCGGTGACGCGCGACGGATCGATCCCCAGCGCCGTCGCGAGGCCGGTCTGGGTCTTTCCTTTCGGGCGCAGGAAACGGATGCGCTCCTTGATCCAGAGCATTCCGCAAAACTACCCACATTTTTTGCGACCGCATTAACGTAAAGCGCAATTCCTCGCTTGCGATAGTATTGCGAAAAACGTAAATATATTGCCATGACCCGCCAGCAATCCAGACTCCTGAAGTTCATCGCCGACTACCAGCGCGAGCATGGCGGCGACGTGTCGCCCAGCCTCGACGAGATGGGGCGCGCGCTCGGCCTCCGCTCGAAGGCCGGCATCCACCGTCTCCTGATCCGGCTCGAGGATGCCGGCCGCATCGCGCGCGATCCGCGCCGGGCGCGCTCGGTCCGGCTCGTCGATCCGACGGTCACGGTGCCCGAGTTCCGCGCCATCGTCCTGCGCCTCGCCGAGCGCGAGGGGCTCGCCGGCACGGTCGGCCTGCTGCAGTCGATTGCCGACCAGCTCGCCGCCCGCATCGTGAGGGCGGCATAGATGCGCCGGCTGCGCGAGATTCAGGACGACATCGCGGCCGCGTCCGCGACGCTCGCGACGCTCGAGAACGAGCGCGCCCGGGTACGGGCCGCACGACGGGACGGCATCGTCGCCGATTTCGACGCCGGCCTGTCGCGCGCGGCGATCGCGGCGAAGTGGGAGGTCGATTACGGCCACGTCGCCGGCGTCCTGCACAAGGCCCGCCGCACCGAGAAGACGCGGCGCGCGAGGGACCTTACGCCTGCCCAGCGCCAGCACTACGCCATCGCGCTGCGCGGCGGCGCCTCGTCGGCGCTGGCGCGGCGCATCGCCGAAGCCGTCGCCTGATGGCCCGCATCCGCACCATCAAGCCGGAGTTCTTCACCTCCGACGACATCTGCGCGCTGAGCCCTCGGGCCCGGCTGCTCTATATCGGCCTGTGGTGCGAGGCCGACCGCGAGGGCCGCCTGGTGTGGGCGCCGCGCGGCTTCAAGCGCCGCTATCTGCCGGACGACGAGTGCGATGTCGACGCGCTGTGCCGGGAGCTGACGGATCGGACCCTGGTGCGGCTCTATGGCGATGGCCTGGCCGTCATCCCGACCTTCGCCACCCACCAGCACGTCAACCCGCGCGAGGCCGCCTCGAAGCTCGCGCCGCCGCCCGCCACGCTGCACGCGGCGTCACGCGTCATCGACGCGTCGCCGCCCGCCGGTGACGCGCAGGGAGGAAGGGAACCGAAGGAAGGGAAAGGGAGGGAAGGGGAGCAACGGCGCGCGCCCGGCACGGCGCACACGCTCCCACAAGGCTGGACGCCGGGCGAGGACGACATCGGCTGGGCGAAGACGGCGCGGCCCGACCTTACCGCGGCGATGGTCGAGCAGGAAACCGAGCGCTTCCGCAACTTCCAGGCCGGGCAGAACCGCACCGCGCACAATTGGGGTCCGCTGTGGCGCAACTGGGTGATGAAGGCCGCGTCGGCGGAAGTGCTGGCCAGGCACGGCCCCGCGCCCGTCGCCGGGCCCGCCCGCGAGCCGCTGCGCCTCACAGGCGCGCACAGCGTGTGGACGTTCCGGCTGATGGCCCATCGTCCCGGCGAGCCGTGGCCCGAGGAGCACGGACCGGCGCCCGAGAGCGACCTCGACAACCCGAGGATCGACGCCGACCAGCGCCGGCAATGGCGCCGCCATCACGGCCTGGCTGCGTATTGGCGCAAGGTGCCGGCGTGACCGCGCGCAAGCCGGCCAGGGCGTGGACCGCGCGCGACACGGCGGCGATGCGCGAACTGGTGGCGCTCAACTGGACCGACGGCGAGATCGCCCGGGCGCTTGGCGTGGTGCGGCTGACCGTGTGGCGCCGCCGCACCGCGCTCGGCCTCGACCGCGCCGATCACCCGAGGAAGGAGAACCGCGTCCGCACCGGCGCGGTGGCGACACCGGGCACCACGAAAACCATGGAGCGCTGAATGCCGATCGTCCGTCTCTATCCCGAGAGCGAGGTCTCGCCGCGGCCTCTGCCCGATGTAGTGCCGAACGTGCCGGCGGCAGGCGACATCGCCCTGTTCGGCGGCAATCGCGCCCGCGACCTGCAGCTCGCCGGCCAGAACCTGGGCCAGGCGAGCGACACGCTGGCCGCGCTCCACCAGCGCCTCGCGCAGCAGGCCAACGACACCCGCGTGCAGGATTTCACCAACCGCTTCCTCGACGGCCGGCGCGCGATCCTGCAGACCGCGCCCGATGCCTACTACAAGCTGTCCGGCGCCGACGCGATCAGGGGCGGCGATGCGGCGCGGGTGAAGCTGACGGCGCTCAGGGACGCGCTGCTCGCCCAGACAGCCAACCCCCATCAGCGCGAGCGACTCGCGCCGATCCTCGACAGCCATCTCGCCGCATCGGCGAGGGGCATCCTGCGCCACACCGTCGAGCAGCAGGAAGTCTACAGCCGCGGTGTTGCGACCCGCTCTATCGAAACCGCGCGGGCGGAAGCCATCGCCGACCCCGCCATGATCGACAACGCGGTGTACCGCGCCGAGGGCGCTGCCCGCGTGCTGCACGCGGGCCAGCAGCCTGACGCTATGGAGGCCGGCGTGCGCGCCGCCGGCGGCTCCGTCGTCGCGAGCGTGATCGGCGACCGCCTCGCGCGCAACGATCCGATGGGCTTGACGCTGTTCCGCCAGCACGCCGACCGCCTCGACGATCACACCCGCCGCACGTTGGGTGCTGCCGCCGACACCCTGTCGAAGACCCTCGACGCGGAAGCGTGGCTGCGCGAGCGCAGCGTCACACTGAGCACGTCGGCACTGACCGGCGACGCGGCGCTCGATGCCGTCAACGACGCGACCGCCAAGACAGCCACGACAGTCGAGTCGCCGCCCGTCATCTCTTCCCGCGGCGTGCTGCTCGATCAGGACGGCATCGTCGGCACCCGCGAACGGCTCGGCGAGATCGAGATTCGCCACGATGTGCTAACCGCCCTGAACCAACAGGAGTTCGCCACCAACCCCGCCCGCCTGCGCGCCAATCAGATGGCGATCGACATGGACACCGCCCGCAGCCGCGCCGCGGTGAAGGCCGACACCGACGCCCTCTACGCCGACCTGCGCCGTCACCTGACGGCTGGCGGCCCAAACGGCGGTCCGGCCGTCACGCCACCGGCCGCGACGATCATGAGTCGCCTCACAGAGGAACAGCAGGACGCGGTGACCGACAGGATCAACCGCGCCATCGCCGGGATCAACACCACGACCGATCCACAGACATTCTACGCCATCTATCAGCGCCTGACGGGCGACGACACCGGTGAGCGCAATCGCTGGGCCACGAAGAACCTCACCCAGTTCATGGGCAGGCTCACGGACGAAGACCTCGCGGCGCTGGAGAAGCTGCAGGCAGCTGACGGCGCCGAGAAGCGACGGCTGCAGGCCATCACCCGCATGGCCAACGAGGCTTTGCGCTCCGCGGGCCTCGACACGACTCCGAGGCCTGACGCGCCACCGGGCAGCGATGCCGAGCAGGCCGCAAGGTTCCATCGCCTCGTGCACGACGAGCTCTCGGCATACCAGAGGAGGGGCCGCAAGCCGACGGAGGCCGAAGCCTACGGCATCGTCAACGGCTTGAAGCACGCAGCGATCAAAGCTAGTTGGATCAAGCCAATAAACCGCCCGGCCGATGTTCAACACGCCTCTCTGGCTGAGAAGCCCTCGCTTACACAAACCGAGAGGGAGACAAGGATGTTTGGAGCGCCCATTGACCGCGACCCCCCACCGCCACCCGGAACCCGTCCCGTATGGCGACCGGACTTCTTTATTCCGGATTGGCCTTTCGCGCCTTCCAAGCCTCCACCTGAGACTCCTGCACCAGCGTTCGACAACGAGATTGCTCAGAGCCAACCTACTCCGAAGGGCAAGTCCAAGTGATTTCGGAGACTGCATGGCCAGCTTTTCCCGACAGCCGCGATGGCGCAGATATGATCGGGGGCGGCGGCAACTTCGCGTGAAGCTCATGCTGTCGAGCAGCCGCACGGAACAGCAATCCGATGGAGTCGCGCGCCACAGGCAGCGCGTTCGACTTAGAGTTCCAAGGCGGCTGGCGAAAGCCGGGATCATTCCAACGGGTCCGCTACCCGATGCCAAATGGCATGCTACTGCATTGGCCTTGCAGCCCGCCGCCAAGCCTATCAAGCGCTCTCATTGCTGCACCGCGCCAATCTGTGCAAATAAGGCGAGCTGCGCCCGATGGGCGGCTCTGGGGAAGCGATGTCGGACACATTAAGCGCATGTTCACGACAATGAGCTTGCTAAAGCTGACGATAGATCCTCTTGGCGTGCTCGTATCTGTCGGTTTGTCCTTCTTCATCACTTTTGCAGGAATAGCACCAGTGCTGGCCGGAAGCCGCCCTTGCACCGGGGCGGATATTCTTCAATCGCAGGCTGCAGACGCGGTGTCTACCATCACGGTCACGAACCGTAGGTTGACACCGCTTACCGTCGAATGGGTAGACAGCACAAGTGCCCGCCGGTTGGTCTCCCTGGCTCCCGGCGAGAGCACGGAGCAACAGACGTACCTGACTCATGGTTGGGTGAGCAGGGATGCGCGTCGCCGCTGCCTGTCAAGGTTCGTGCCTACGGAAAAGCCGGGTACTTGGGAGATTACTGAGACCCTCGAAAACGACTACGAGAGAAGACAGATAGTTTCGTTCCCGATTTATATTGCGCCGGAGTTCACCAAGCAAAATCCCTCGCTATTGGAGGAGTGCTTGCAGGTCCTACACTCCAATGCCAAGCGTATCCAGGATGTTCTCCCTCCGGGGGCATGGAAAAAGATCTCGGAGGTTCCGATCTGGCTGGAGTATGAGCGAGACGAGGCCTATGGCGGAGCCTACTTCGCGTCCCAGGAATGGCTTATCGAAAACGGCCTCTCAGGTGCCAAGGCCAAGTCGATTCAATTCCATACCTTCATCGCCCACATGGCGGGAAACTCGGAAAATCCATTAATGCATGAGATAGCACATGCATATCACGATTTGGTGTTGTCATATTCGTATGGTCCAATTCTCGCGACCTATCGCAGCGCCGAACTGAGTGGACGCTACAATGCAGTCCGTCATGTGTCCGGGCGTGTCGCAAGAGCCTATGCGATGAAAAACCACCGTGAGTACTTCGCCGAGTTGAGCGAGGCCTATTTCGGCACCAACGACTTTTTTCCCTTCACGCGAGCCGATCTCAAGGAATTCGATCCGGTTGGCTACCGGCTCGTTTCGGATGCCTGGGGACGACCCTTCGACGATGCTTCGAGACGAGGTTCAGCGTGGGAGAATTGGCTCCGGAGACCTGTCCGATAATATGGCTTAGCTGATCGCGTGTGACAGGCGTCGTTGCGCCGACGCCATCAAGAATGGCGATTCGGCAGACGACGATTGCGATGTCGACGCGCTGTGCCGTGAGCTGACAGATCGGACCCTGGTGCGGCTCTATGGCGATGGCCTGGCCGTCATCCCGACCTTCGCCACCCACCAGCACGTCAACCCGCGCGAGGCCGCCTCCAAGCTCGCAGCGCCACTCGACTCGCCTGACCTGCTCCCGTGACCTGCCCCCGGGTTTTCGGACCAAGGGTTAGTTGAGAGACTGGCCTCCTGAACTTGCCCCCAACCTTGGACCACTTGGGCTAGGAAAATCCCGCTTCGTCGGACGAGGGCCTGGCCGGTTGCGCCGCCATCCGATGAAGCTCGATGGGTGTCTTGTTGCCGATCGCGCTGTGAGGACGAACCTCATTGTAGTCTCTACGCCAAGCCTCGCATTTTACTCGAGCCTCGTCGAGGCTGAGGAACCAGTTCGCGTTCAGGCATTCGGCCCGGAACTTGCCGTTGAACGACTCGATGAACGCATTGTCCGTCGGCTTGCCGGGCCGGCTGAAGTCGAGCGTCACACCTTTCATGTAGGCCCATAGATCGAGCTCCTTGCTGACGAACTCGGGGCCGTTGTCGACGCGGATCGTCCGGGGATAGCCAAACTCTGCCGCACCGCGCTCAAGCGTCTCGACGACATTGCTGCCGCGATAGCTCCGACGAACCCCAAGCGCCGGCGACAGACGCGTCAGCGTGTCGACGATGGTAAGGGCACGGATCTTCGTGCCGTCGAACAGCTGGTCGTGCACGAAGTCCATCGCCCAGATGTCGTTGGCCTGAACCGCCGTGGTGCGGTCCGATCGTAGCTTGGCCTTGACCCGACGCTTGGGTGTCTTGTTACGCAATTGCAGGCCCATTTCACGATACAGTCGGCACACCCGCTTGGCGTTCACCGGCCAGCCCTCGCGGCGCAACAGAACGTGGATGCGCCGATAGCCGTAACGAACCCGCGTCTCCGCAATCTCCCTGATCCTCTTGCTGAGCTCTGCCTGCCCGGATCGTCGCGGCCGGTACTGATAGGTCGACCGGTCCACCGGCAACGCACGGCAGGCCCTGCGAATGCTGACCTGCCAAGTCGTCCGCGTATGATCGACCATCTGCCGCTTCCGAGCAGGCCTCATATTTTTCGGCGGATCACGTCCTGCAGCATCGCCTTGTCCAGGCTGAGATCGGCCACAAGCTTCTTAAGCTTGCCGTTCTCTTCCTCGAGTTGGCGAAGACGCCTCATCTCCGACGGCGTCAGGCCGCCGTACTTATGCCGCCAGTTATAGAACGTCGCCTCGCTGATCCCCGCTTGGCGGCAGACCTCCGCGATCGCCTTGCCTTCCTCCGCTTGCCTCAGGATAAAGGCGATCTGGCTCTCGCTGAACTTCGATCTCTTCATGGAAAATCCTCCGTCCGGCCAGCCTGCCTAAACTAGAATTTTCCAGCTCACAGTGGTCCAAGATTCCGGAGGCAGGTCACCGGGTTTTCGGACCAGAGCGTAGTTGAGAGACTGGCCTCGCAGGGGAGGCAGAACGCGCAAGACTGGCTCAAGAGCGGTGCGCGCCGGGCCCCGCGCACACGCTTCCCGCGGGCTGGAGGCCGGGCGAGGACGACATCGGCTGGGTGCGAACGGCGCGGCCCGATCTCACGGCGGCGATGGTCGAGCAGGAGACCGAGCGCTTCCGCAACTTCCAGGCCCCGCAGAACTGCACCGCGTACATTGCGCCCGCTATGGCGCACCTGGGAGATGGAGGCCGCGTTGGAGGAAGTGCCGGCTGGTGGCGCTCGACTGGACAGACGGCGAGATTGCCGGGCGGTCGCGTGGTGCACCACACCGTCTGGCGCCGCCGCGCGCTCGGCCCCGACCGCGCCGACCCCCGGGGAAGAAGCGGCGGGTGCTGGATTGCGGCGCCGGTGCAGGGGGCCGGCGGCGTCCCCGAACTGAAGCGGTGCGACGCGCAGGGCCTACGCGTCGCACCGCTGAACGTTTCCTCCAGTTGGCCCAGGACATGGCATTGCCCGCAGACAGCCGCGTGTATGACAATGCGGCTAGACAACCAAAGGAGAATGCGGTCTCCTGCCGATGCTGGCGGCACGACTTGCACGGAGAAGGCCATGACCGAGGTTGAGCGAAGCCGAACCCACCTTTTGTCTATGGCCTTCGCGATCGTGATCACGATCACGGCGGGGCTGACCTGTGCAGCGGCTGCGGCGGACGATGTCGACGACGCGCCAATGGTAGTGCCGGAGAATCCGGGCTTGGTGATTCAGGGCTTCTTCGCAGGTAAGAAGAAGAACGACGCTGCCCAGGATTTGAGTGGCATCGCCTGTCGTCCGCCCGCTGCGGGAGGGGCGATCGAGTGCCTGATCGTGAACGACGAAGGCGTTACGGCGCAGTCGGTCGTTATCGACAAGGGCCACCTCACGCCCGGAGAATCCGTCACTCTGATCGGCTCCGAGCTGCCGAAGGCTGCGCTCGGGGAACAGCCGAAGGTCGGGTGCCCCAAGGGGCCTGGCGGCTTCAAGGAGTTCGATGGCGAAGGCGTGACCTTCGCACCGGGCCCGGCAGGGGGATTCTTCCACATCGTCGGATCGCATGGCTGCTCGCGGAAGAAGGACGAGTTCCGCCCCTCCAGCTTCCTGCTGGCGCGCGTGCCCGTCGATTCCGCCGGCAAGCTTGGAGCCGTCGAGCTGAGCTGGCGGGTGTCCGAGGCGCTGGATCGTACGCCCCCGGCCATCAGCAAGAAGGTCGGCAAGTCTCTGGGGGACGACAACGGGCTCAACATCGAGGGCATTGCGGCCATCGGCGATCGCCTGCTGTTCGGCCTTCGTGCGCCGTCGGTCGACGAGAAGGGCTACATCGTCAGCGTGCCGGTTGCCGAGCTTTTCGCATCGGGCGGGGGCAAGGCCGTCGGCGCACCCGTGGTCCACGAATTGCCGCTCGGAAAGAACGTCGGCGTTCGGGATCTGGCAGCACTGCCCGACGGAAAGCTGCTCGTTCTCAGCGGTCCCACGCTCGACCAGGCCAGCGTTTCCTACGCCCTCTCGGTGTACGACCCAGACACCAACCGTCATCGGTGGCTGGCGCGTCTCGCGGACATTCGCAGTGGTGACGACCGCGCAAAGGCCGAAGCCGTCGTTGTCCTCGGCCGTCATGACGATGCGCTGCGCGTCCTGATCATGTTCGACGGCATCCAGAACGGCGGACCGCAGGAGTACCGGTTGCGATACTGACGCGGCGCTGCCCGCAAAGGATGGGGATCAGGCGACGTCGTTCGTCCAGAATCCGAACTGCTTGAACTGGTTGCCCTGCCACCAGTTGGAACCGAGAAATCCATAGGTGAAGTTGCTGGCACCGGCATTGCTCTGCAGCGGCTGCGTCACCCTTCCGGCGGCGGAACGCTTCGCCATGTGGGCGCCATTCTCGGGCACAATGACCTGAATGTGCCCCGGCGATTCCATGTTGGTTCGCTGCGCGCAGATGATCGCCATCCGCCCCGCATTGGCCTCCGACTGGAGCGTGTCGAGGTCGAATACCCGTTTCCACCCGAAGTCGGGGCCATGCTCGCCGAGCCAGTTGAAGATGTGGTTCGCTCTCCTCTCCTCGACGGTGTCGCCGTATTTGGCCACGACTGTCCTTCCGGCCAGCAGATCCACGATCGCCGTCGATGTCCACCATACACGCGGAATGTAAGCGCCGGCCGTGTCGCATACGTCATATACGTAGATGTTGCAGAAGGTCTTGCCGCCGCCGCCGACCCAACGCCGGTGCGAAAGGTTGCCGACGTCGAGCCAGTCGACGATGCGCACGATGCCCGCGACCTTGCCCGCCGGATGGGTGGAAGGCTTGCTTGGCTTTCCCTCTTCGCCGATCGAGTAGGCCCGGCTTCCGGTAACCGAACGCTTTTCCGTTGCCTTCGGGCCGAGATCGGCGGCGGGTAGCCTGCCGCCTGTTGCATGGGCGGTCGGGAAGGCCGTGCCGGCTGCCCCCAGGAACTTGCCGTTCAAGTGGCCGCGAAGCGTCGTTCCGGCCACGAGCGTCTCGACTTCGAACCAGCCGGCAAGTTCGCTGTCGCCGATCTTGTCGACAGGCGCCCCCTGGGGCAGCACGGCGATGACGTTCTTCCTGGCCGGATCCGCATCGGACCGGAGGTTGAGATGCAGCGCGGTGACCACATGGGTTGGCATCGTTTGCTCCAAATGAGTCCGTTCGGACCGCTCGGACGAGCGGCTGTGCGGCGATCAGACGTTCGGCGAGGGCGGCAGTTCGTAGGCCAGTCCGTCCTTTGCCGCGAACTTGCTCAGGACGTGCTGCAGCGGCGAGCCGCGCGAGACGATGTCCCAGTGACCGACGCCGGCGACAGCCTGCAGCACGGCAACGCCGGCGCGCAGCTCCGTCACGTCATCCAGCGAGGTCGCCACCTCGACATGGGCCGTGACCAGAGCCTTTTTGAGGTCCTTGTGTCGGTTGAATTCGTGGCTTCCCGGCGTCTTGTCGTAGTCGGTCCTGTGAATTCCGGCCAGACCTGCCGTCTTCAGGACTTCCCGGGGTTCGCGGAAATAGAGATCGCTGCCGTAGAGGGAGTCGAAGAACGCGCAGCACTCCGTGCGGGCATTGCTCACGTCATGGATCAGGAACTGCGAGGCCATCGAATGTCCGCCGCTGAAGGTCGCGAGGAGCAGCGGGGCTTTCGCCGCCATCGCCCGCACCGCATGCAAGCCGCCGTGACCTTTGAGCGTCGTGATGTGCTCGGCAAGCTCATCGAGGAAACCCTCGACCTGATTCTCCTGCTTGAACTTTCCCGGATTATTGCCGGTGCCGTCGTTGAGGGAAATTCTAGGGCAGACGAGCACGCAGTTGCGACCGGATCGAGCGACCTGATTGGCAAGGTCGTGCCGGACGACCTGCTCGTCGAGTGGCTTCACGAAGCCGTGGAAGAAGAGAACGATGAAGAATGGCCCACCGGGATCGAAGGTTGGCGCGCACGTCAGGAAGGCAATATCCCTGTCGGGTCCGGTGAAGGCAGGGTGCGCCAGCGTAACCTTGATGCTTGGAGGAGGGGTGGCCATGGAACTCTCGTGCCGTGCCGTGCCGTGCCGTGCCGTCGCTCGAACGGACGGTCGATTGCATATGCATCTGGAATGCTACCTGCGATGCTAGAACATCTTGACGTAGCGGGTCAATTAACTTGTACTACCGATCGCGTTGCCTGCCAGTCAGGGTTGAGGGACACCGCAGTCGGATGTGACGGCATAGGAGGAAGTCATGCCTCGCAGCACCCAGGAACAACGTGAGCTCTGGCACGACTTCGAATGCGCCGAGAGCCGGATGGTCGTCATTCCCTTCGGGCCCGATCGCATTCGCGTCGCGCCCGTGACCGCCGACGCCTGGCAGGCGCTTGCCGCGGTGTTCGCCCATCACAACTATGTCATCCGCACGTCGGACACCGACAGCTACAACTGCCGAGACATAAAGGACGGTACTGGGAAGAGCCTGCACTCCTTCGGAATCGCCCTCGACGTCAACTGGAACACGAATCCGTGGCGCGACCATGCGGGAACGCGCGCCGTTCGCTTCTCGAGCAAGGCGACGCAACAGGAGAGGGCCGAGGATGTCCGGCTCGGGGTGGCCGACACGGACATGACCGAGGCGCTTATTGCCTCGGCGCAGCGCATCAGGACGAAGGCGGGGTTGCAGGTCTTCGAATGGGGCGGCAGCTGGAAAACCGTCAAGGATTGCATGCACTTCGAGATCGATGTCTCGCCCGAGGAGCTCGCCGCGGGCGTCGATACCGCGACCGTGGACGGCTGGGATGCCTTTCTTGCCAATGCCGCCGCCAGTCCGCTCCCTTCCGTCGGCGGAGTTCCGCCCACACCGCCGCAGCCACAGGCCGGCGCCGCCGTCGCGCCGTCTGTCGCCGCCGCCGCGCATATCGTGATCGCCCGCGGCGGGCTCAATCTCCGCGCCGGGCCGGGAACGGAGTTCACGGTCCTGCAGACCCTGCCCTCGGGCACGACGGTGTTCGTCGTCGCGCGCCATGGAGATTGGGCGCAGGCCGACCTGCAGGGCGACGGACTTGCGGACGGCTTCGTTTCGCTCGCGTTCCTGAGATCGGCCTCGTCGCCTCCGCAGCCCGTCGAGCCGCAACCGACCGAAGTCGGTCAGGCGGCCGGCATTCTAGACCGCATCGAACCGTCCATGGTGCAGCGCATGTTCCCGGCAACGGGTCTTCGCGCCATTGCGGCGAACCTGCCGTTCGTGCTCGCAGGACTGAAGGCGCACGGCCTGACCGATCGCGAGATGGCGCTGATGGCACTTTCGACCATTCGGGCCGAGACGGAAGGCTTCGTTCCGATTGACGAATTCATCAGTCCTTTCAACACGCAGAACAGCCCCTTCGACCTCTATGACGCCGGGACCGCGAAAGGGGCCGGTCTGGGGAACGTCCACCCGGGCGACGGTCCGCGCTTCAAGGGCCGCGGTTATGTGCAGCTGACGGGTCGGGACAACTATACACGCATCGGCGGGCAGATTGGGCAGGATCTTGTCGGCACCCCGGCGCTGGCGAACGACCCGACCATCGCGGGCATCATCCTGGCGCGGTTTCTGTTCAACAAGGAACGCGTGATACGCGACGGCCTCGCCCGCGGCGACCTGCGGCGCGCCCGCGCACTGGTGAACGGCGGCTCGCACGGCTTCGAGCGGTTCAAGGACGCCTTCGATCGCGGCCGTTCCGTGCTCCCCGGCTAGCCGACACGCTCGGAAGCGGGGAGCACCGCACCGCGTACGGCGGCTCCGATCGCGAGCTCCACGCCGCGATGTGACACCGATGCCGCTTGAGCCGGCAGGGCGTTGCCGCCTAAGTTCCGCCATGGTTGGCGGGAGAGCGAGATCGGAATGGCGGGCGGCGGTGTTGGCCGTTGCCCTGTTCGCGGTTTCGATCAATTTCCTGCAGCCGCTCGCCCACGCCGCCCTGATGCGGCACGGCGGACCAGTCGCCACCCTGCTGTGGAAGGCGATGTGCGCGGCGGAGGCGCCGGACGACCGGTCGCTGCCGCAGCAGCATCAGACGACCAAGTGCTGCCTCGGGCTGGCCTGCGCGGCCGCCCTGCCGGCGCTCGCGACGGCATTCCTCCTCGTCCAGTACGCGCGCGGCGTCGATCGCCCGCCGGTCGTCGCTGTCGATGCGCTGGCGCCGGTCGGCATCCGCGACGGGCCGAGCCAACCGCACGGACCTCCTCCGACTGCCTGACAATTCCCGAACGCTCGCGCCCAGGCGGCGCGGGCTTTTTGTCATCCAGTTTCCGGAGTGTTTCATGCTGTCCATCTTCAGGGCGACATTGCTCGCCTTCACGGGCCTCGCGCTCGTGCCTGTGCTCGCCCGCGCTCAAGACCAGACATCGCCCGTCCCCTCCGCTGCACCGGCAACCGGCATCGGCACCGAGACCCGGCTGCCGGCCCTCGTGGTCTCGGCGACCCGGTCGGAGCGCACGCTGGCCGACCAGCCGATGAGCGTGACGGTCGTTCCCAAGGAGCAGATCCTCGAGACGCCGGCGCAGGCGCTCGACGACGTGCTGCGTACCACCGTCGGCATCAACCTGCCGCTCATCGCGAGCTACCAGATCCATCCGACCGGCAACTCGTTTTCGATGCGCGGGCTGGGCGGCATCCGCGGGCTCGTGATGCTGGACGGCGTGCCGCTCAACGATCCGTTCTTCGGCTACGTGCAGTGGAGCCGCGTGCCGATGGAGAACATCGAGCGGGTCGAGGTGGTGCGCGGCGCGAGCGCCTCGATCTGGGGCAACTATGCCATGGGCGGCGTCGTCAACATCATCACCCGCAAGCCCGAGCGTACGGCCTTTTTTGTGAGCGGCGGCGGTGGCAGCTACGGCACCTATCGCGCCGACGGCGCCGCCGACGTGATCCTGTCGGAGGCCGTCAAGGTCCGGGGCAACTTCAATGCTTGGGGCACGGCCGGCTTCGACCAGATCCAGCCGGCCTACGGGCCAATGTTCTCACCGACATCGTTCAACGCCCAGACGGGTCAGTTCGCGGCCTATTTCGATCCCGACCCGACGCTGAGCGCCAACGTCCGCGTCAACGTCTTCAACGAGAACCAGGTGCTGCGCTCGCCGCTGCTGACCAACAACCAGCAATACTACGACATCGCCGGCAATCTCGTGAAAAAGCTCGGCTGGGGCGACCTCACCGTGACGGCCTTCCACCAGCAGAGCCGGGCCGTCAGCAACACCACGGCGACGCCGGCCGGCACCGCCTTCGGCTTCGGCGAGTACGTCCAGGGCATCCACAACACGCCGGTCTGGTCGACCGGTGCCTCGGCCCAGCTCTCGGGCCGCATCAACGACGTCGTGCGGCTGGCCAGTGTCGGCGTCGACTTCCAGCAGATCTCGGGGCAGGACACCACGGCGATCCTCAGCCAGGCGGGCAGCCAGATCCGCACCGACGTCGGCTCGGGCCAGCAGCGCTTCGCCGGCCTGTTCGGGCAGCTCGACATCTTCCCGGTCGACTCGCTCGAGATCCTGCTGAGCGCGCGCTTCCAGAACTTCGTGAACTTCGACGGCTACGACGGCGCGCCGGGCGGGCAGGGGACGGTGCCCGACAGCGCGCAGAACAGCTTCGATCCGCGCGTGTCGGTGCTGTGGACGCCGACCTCCAACCTCGGCCTTCGAGCGGCGGCCTACACCGCGTTCCGCGCGCCCAATCTCGACAACCTCTATCGCGCCTTCAGCACGACATCGCTCGTCTTCCTGCCCAACGCGCAGCTCACGCCCGAAAGGCTGAAGGGCGTCGAAGGCGGATTCGACCTGACCTTCGGTCCCGTGACGGGTCAGTTCACAGCCTTCTACCAGGAGGTCACCAACCTCATCACCCTGCGGACGCTGGCGCCGACCGAGCTGCCGGCGGGCTTCTTCTTCGGCACCAAGAACATCAACGCCGGCAAGGCCATCGTGCAGGGCATCGAGCTGCAGGCCGGCTGGCAGATCATGCCCGGGCTGAAGCTCGACGCGAACTACACGACGGTCAGCTCGAAGATCGTCGAGAACCAGTTCGATCCGGCCAGCATCGGCAAGCAGCAGGCCGGCATTCCCACCCAGCAGGCGGCGGCGACCCTGAGCTGGAACGACCCGCGCGGCTGGCGCGCCGCAGCGCGCTTCCGCTGGATCGGCCAGTCGTGGGGGGACAATGCCAACACCCTGCCGCTCGACAGCTTCACCGTGTTCGATGTCTCGGCGGGCTACCGGTTCGCCAGGGGCATCGAGCCGTTCGTCGAGATCCAGAACCTGTTCAACCAGTACTACATCGCCGACAACTCAGGCTTCGCCCCGCCGCAGCAGGGCACGCCGTTCACCGTCTTCGCCGGGCTGAAGGTGAGGTTCTGATGGACGGCCGCCTGTACGCGATGCTCTGGCGCTGGCATTTCCTGGCGGCGCTGATCGTGGTCCCGTTCGTGCTGTGGCAGAGCACGACCGGGACGATCTATCTGTGGGCGGAGCGGCTCGTAGACCAGCGCCATCCCTCGCTGCGCTTCGTCGAGGCGCGCGGAATGCCTGCGCCCGTCAGCGCCCAGGTCGCTGCTGCCCTCGCCACCGCGCCGCAGACCGGTGGTACGCGACACTCTGCGAGCCAAGGTCACGGCGGCCACTCGACGCCGGCGGCTCAGGCCGGCGCTGAACAGCGCGGACCGGGTGTCGCCGAGGTCGTCCTCCCCGGCGACCCGGGCCGCAGCACGACCGTGCTGCTGCTGACCGACAGCGGCTTGCCGTGGCCGGTGTTCGTCGATCCGTACGGCGCGCGCGTGCTGGGCGCGCTGACGGCGGCCGAGTGGCTGCCGGGTTGGTCGCGCGCGCTCCATGGCGGCTGGCCGCTCGGGGCGGCCGGGAGCTGGCTGCTGGAGCTCGGGGCAGGGTGGGCGATCTTCATGATCGTCTCCGGTCTCTATCTCTGGTGGCCGCGCGGACGCGGCTTCCTTGCCGCCCTCGTGCCGCGGCTCCATCAGGGCAGGCGCATCCTGGTGCGCGATCTGCATGCGACGGTGGCCGTCCTGTTCTCGGCCGTGTTCCTGTTCTTCCTCGTCAGCGCCTTGCCGTGGACCTCCTTCTGGGGCGGGCAGGTTCTTTCGCGCGTGCAGTCGCTGCTCGGCCAGCAGGGCAGCGCGGGCTTCTCCCCGGGCGGCGCGTCGACGGGGCGCATGGAGGAGGTTCTTCGGCCGATCGACAGCCTTGTCGCCGAAGCGCGCGCCCGCGGCCTCGGGCCCGGAATGAGCATCCGCCTCGCGCCGTGGCCGAACGCACCGCTCTATCTGATGAGCCGCGACAATCCGCCGGCGGACGATCGCGTGCTGCTGGGCGACCCGGTTACCGGACGCGTGGTCTGGGACGTGAGCCGGACCGACGAGCCGGCGATTCCGCGGACGGTCGGCTTCGGCATTCACGTCCATCAAGGCGATTTCGGCGCCTGGAACGTCTGGCTAAACACGGCCTTCGCCCTGTCCTTGGTCTGGCTCTCGGTGACGGGTGCCTTGTCGTGGCTGATGCGCCGGCCGGGGCGGGGCTGGGGCGTGCCGCCGCAGGTCCGCATCGGCTGGCCCCGGCCGCTCGTCGCCGCGGCATGCCTGATGGGCGCCGTCCTGCCGCTGTTTGGCGCCTCCGTACTGCTGCTTCTTGCCGTCGAGCGGTCGCTGCGCGGCCGATTCGTGCCCCGATCCTGATCGCCGGTGGGCGAATCACAGGCAGTGTTGCGCCTTGCGGACGGCTGCCGGTGGCCCTCTATTGGGGCGATCATGGTCGATATCCTGCTGACGGCGGTGCTGATCCTCCTCAACGCCTCGTTTTCGCTGTCCGAGCTTGCGGTAATCTCCTCGCGCCGCGGCCGGCTCAAGGCCCTCGCCGAAAGAGGCAGCAAGGGCGCCCGGGCAGCGCTGGCGCTGTTCGACGATCCCGGTCGGTTCCTGTCGACCGTGCAGATCGGCATCACCTTGGTCGGCATCCTTGCCGGCGCCTTCTCGGGCGCGACGATCGGCGCGGCGCTGGCCGATGTCCTCGTCTCCTATGGGCTGTCCGAGCGTGTGGCGGACCCGCTGGGCTTCGGCCTCGTCGTCGGCATCGTGACCTTCCTCTCGGTCGTCGTGGGCGAGCTCGTGCCCAAGCAGATCGCGCTGCGCGCCCCGGAGGCCATCGCCGTCGTCGTCGCCCGGCCGCTGGCGGCGATGGCCTATGCGGCGACGCCGCTCGTCGCCCTGCTCGACTGGTCGTCGAGCGTGCTACTGCGCCTGTTCGGCATCCGCGGCGACGAGAAGGAGGGGGTCACCGAGGACGAGGTCAAGGGCATGATCGCGGACGCCGAGTCGTCGGGCGTCCTCCTGCCTGCCGAGCGCCGCATGATCAGCGGCATCATGCGCCTGGCCGACCGCAGCGTGCGCGCCATCATGACGCCGCGTCCCGACGTCGAATGGATCGATATCGGCGAGACGGACAAGGAGATCGTCGACGCCATCCGCAAATCCGACCGGACCTGGCTGCTGGCCTGCGACGATCACCCGGACAATGTCGTGGGCGTGCTGCGCGCCCGGCGCCTGCTGCAGGACCGGCTCGATGGCCGCATGACCCCGATCCGCGAGCTGCTGCATCACCCGGTGGTCTTCCCCGACACGCTGAATGCGCTGCAGGCGCTCGACCGGCTGCACGAATCGCGCAGCGGCATCGGCCTGGTCGTCGACGAATACGGGCACACGGTGGGGCTCGTTACGCGGGCCGACGCCTTGCGCGCCATTCGCAGCGATCATTCCGACGACGACGAGGAGGACCCAATGATCGTGCGCCGCGAGGACGGCTCGTACCTGATCGCGGGCGCCCTGCCGGTCGACACACTCATGGAGACCATCCCGCTGCAGCTTCCGCCCGACCCCGACTATCACACGGTCGCAGGCCTGGTGCTGCACCAGCTGCGCCGCATGCCCAAAGTCGGCGACGGGGTCACCGTGAGCGGCTGGCGGATCGAGGTGGTCGACCTGGACCGCCGCCGCATCGATCAGGTCCTGATGACGAAGGTGGAGTAGGGGCCGCGCGATCGGGCGGCTCAGGCCGCCTGAAGCCCGACCCGCTGGCTGCGGACGAAGTCGATCAGGTCGCCGACGGTATGGATCTCCTCGGCGACCCGCTCCTCGATCTCGATGCCGAACGCATCCTCGATCGCGAGCGTCAGGTCGAGCAGATCGAGGCTGTCGGCCGACATGTCGGCCCGGAAGCTGGCCGCCGGGGTGATCTGGTCCTCCTCGACACCGAAGTGACGGACGAGAATCTGCGAAATCGTTTGCTCGATGTCGTGCATGCTCGGCTCCCTCGTTGAACGAGACTCAGCGGGCGTCATCATCCGGCAATCGGCCTATGACGCCAGCCTCTTTGCTGTGGCTCGATAGCGTCGCAACAACTACGCCAGTTATGTTTCGCGAATGTAACGTGGACTTCGCGGCAAAAATGTGCGCGATCCGGGTAATTTCCGCGTGTGGACGGCATCCGGTACGGAATGTTACCCCCGTTTCCGGGGGCGGCGCGATGAAGAAGCACCTGATACACGTTGTTGCCGTGCTGCTGTGGCTGGCTGCGGCGTGCGCTGCCGCCCAGCCGGCGGGACAGGCGCCCGCCGCGGCAGCGTCGCCGGGCGTGACGGCCGAGCGCATCCTGTTCGGCCAGTCGGCGGCGCTGGGCGGGCCGGCCGCCAATCTCGGCACCGAGATGCGGCGCGGCATCGTCGCGGCCTTCGACGAGGTCAACCGGGCCGGCGGCGTCGGCGGCCGCCGTCTCGAGCTGCGCTCCTACGACGACCGCTACGAGCCCGAGCTGGCGATCGAGAACACCCGCCGGCTGATCGACGACGATCGTGTCTTCGCCCTGATCGGCGCGGTCGGCACGCCGACGTCGGCGGCCACCGAACCGATCGCCCGCGCCGCAGCCGTGCCGTTCATCGCGCCATACTCCGGCGCGGAGTTCCTGCGCGATCCCGCGCTCGGCCACGTCGTCAACGTCCGCGCGAGCTACTTCGAGGAGACCGAGACGATCGTGGCGCGGCTTATCGGCGATCTCGGCATCGCGCGCATCGCCGTGCTCTACCAGGACGACTCGTTCGGCCGCAGCGGCCTGGCCGGCGTGCGCCGCGCGCTCGAACGGCGCGGCCTCGAGCTCGTCGGGGCCGGCACCTACATGCGCAATACGACGGCGGTGAAGACCGCGCTGCTCGGCCTCGAGCGGGAGAAGCCCGAGGCGATCATCGTCATCGGTGCCTACCAGCCGAGCGCCGTGTTCACCCAGTGGGCACGCAAGCTCGGGATCGGGGCCCACATCGTCAACATCTCCTTCGTCGGCAGCGACGCGCTCGCCGCCAGCGTCAATGACGCGGGCAACAACGTGTATGTCAGCCAGGTCATGCCGTTTCCCGAAGGCGACGACCTGCCGCTGCTGTCGCAGTACCGGCAGGCGCTGGTGGCGAGCGATGGCGGCGCGCGCCCGTCGTACGGCTCGCTCGAAGGGTACGTCGCGGGCCGGCTCACGGCCGCCGTCCTTGCGCGCGCCGGCAATCCGCCGACCCGCGAAGGCTTCCTGTCGGCCCTCGGCGATACCGGCACGTTCGACATCGGCGGCTTCATCCTGAAGTACGGCCGGCGCGACAACAGCGGGTCGCACCAGGTCTATCTGACCGTGATCCACGACGGCGCCGTCGTGCCGACCGACCGCCTCGCACGATGAGCCTGACACCTTCCGCCGGGAGACCCCGTCGCCGCCCGCGGCTCGGACTGTCCACCAAGCTCTACCTCGCGATCGCAGGCGCGGTGGCGCTCACCCTGGCGGCCAGCGTGGTCGCCTGGATCTCGTTCGTGGAGCTCGGGCAGGTCCAGCGCCGGATCACGGACGAGCATATCCCGTCGATCGCCGATTCGCTGCGCCTCGCGCGCCAGACCGCGCTGGTCGTCGCCACCACGCCGGCCCTGGTGGCGGCCGCGGACGAGGAGCAGCAGCGCAGCATTATGGCCGCCCTGCGCGCCCAGCAGGAGGTCATAACCCGGCTGATCGATTCGCTCGAGGGCGAGGTGAGCGCGACGGTCGATCCGGAGATCCCGCGGCGGATCGTCGACATCCGCAATGACAGCCGCGAGCTCGCCGCGATTCTCGAGCGGCTCGACAAGTCGGTCGCCCGGCAGCTCGCGCTCGGGAGCGATCTGGCCCATCGCCGCGCCCTGGCGGTGGAGCTGCATCGCCGCCTGACCGAAAAGCTCGTTCCCCTGCTCGACGACGCGACGCTATTCCTGGTGACCGGCTACGGCGCGCTCGACGAGGTGGCGCCGGTTCCCCAGGAGCTGCGGCTGTCGCGCAACGCGCTGCTCGACTACACGGCGATCATGCAGCTCGGCATCGAGGGCAACCTGATCGGCGGCCTGCTGGCCGAAGCCGCCAACATCCCCGATCCGAATCTCCTGCCGCCGATGCGCGAGCGCTTCGAGGCGGCGGCCGACCGGTTCCGGGCCGCCCTCGGCGCCGTCCGCGGCAAGGACGGCGAGGTGCTGCGCGTGCTCGCCGAAAGCCTCGTCAAGCTCGGTGAAGGCGAGCACGGCATGTTCACGCCGCGCCATTCCCTCCTCGTCGAGGCACGGGCCGCCAATACGCTGGCCGAGCAGGCCAGGACCGTCGCTGCGCGGCTGACCGCGGAGGTCGACCGGCTCGTGGCTGGCGTCGAGGCGCGGACGGCGGAGGCGGTGGCGGCCTCGACCCGTTCGATCGACGTCGGCAGCAAGCTGCTGCTGCTGCTCAACGGCATCAGCATCCTGGGCGCGCTACTGATCGGCTGGCTCTATGTCGCCCGGCGCATCACCGAGCCCGTGGTGCGCATCACGGCCGCCGCGGCGGCCTTCGAGGAGCTGCGCTTCGATCCGGAGAGCCTCGCGCAGGTGCGCCGGCGGACCGACGAGCTGGGCGAGCTGGCCCGGACCTTCACGCGGATGGCGGACGAGGTGCAGACCCGCACCGGGACGCTCGACCGGCTGGTGGCGGAACGCACGAGCGAGCTGCAGACGGTGGCCAACCGGCTCGCCAAGTATCTCTCGCCGCAGATCTACAGCTCGATCTTCTCGGCGCGCGGCGAGCCGGCGGCGGCGCTGGCGCGCAAGAACCTGACGATCTTCTTCTCCGACATCGAGGGCTTCACCGACATCACCGACGGGATGGAGCCGGAGCGGCTGTCGTTCCTGATCAACACCTACCTGCGCGAGATGTCGGACATCGCCATCGCGCACGGCGGCACGGTCGACAAGTTCATCGGCGACGCGATCCTGGTGTTCTTCGGCGATCCCGAGACCGAGGGCGACCGCGCCGACGCGCTGCGCTGCGCGCGCATGGCGCTCGCCATGCGCGACCGGCTGCTGGCGCTGGCCGGGCTGTGGCGCGAGCACGGCATCTCGCGGCCGCTGCATGCGCGCATGGGGATCGTGACGGGCTACTGCACGGTGGGCAATTTCGGGTCGGACAAGCGGCTCGACTACACGGTGATCGGCAGCCCGGTTAACCTCGCCGCGCGGCTGCAGGCGGGGGCGGAGGCCGACACGATCCTGATCGCCGAGTCGACGTGGCTGCTGATCCAGCACGCGGTCGAGGCGACGCCGATGGGCCAGACCACGCCGAAGGGGTTCGTGCGGCCGATCACGTATTATCGCCTCGACGGGCTCGTCGGCACCGACGGCGGCAGTGCGATCACGCGGGTCGGCCGCCACGTCTCGGTGACCGTCCCCGACCGCCGCCAGATGCACGAGGCGCTCGACGAGCTGCGCCGCATCGAGGCGGAGCTGACGCGAGAGAATACGGGACGGTGACTTCTTCTCCTACGCGGTCCCATCAAGGCGGACATGCACCCGGAGCCAGGGCACCAGGTTCTCGAAGCTGAAGCTTCCGGTCCTGAACAGGCCGTCGATGAAGCCGTATGTCTCGTCGGCGTCGGCAACGATGCGCGCGCCGTTGATGGCAAGGAAGGTGTATGGGGCGGCGAAGGCCACCCGCTTGTTGCCGTCGACTAAAGGGTGGTTCTGCGCGAGGCTTTCGCAAAGGGCGGCAGCCTCTTCGATCAGGTCGACATAGTATCCCGTCTGCGGCCGATAGAGGCCCGCCTCGAGAAGACCGCGATCCCGCACTCCGGCGGAGCCACCGTAGCGCTCGATCTGGTCTTCGTGGATCGCGAGAACCTCGATGACCGTGAGGTAATCGGTCACTCAGCGAGCTTCTTGTAGAGCGGCGCGAACTTCTCGTGGCTTCCCCGATAGGCCGCCATGACATGGGCCCGCGGCCGCGCCTGCTTTCGCTTTTCGAGCAAGTCGGCGAGCGCCTCGTCGACGAGGGCTTGAAGCTGCCGCCCTTCGCTTTGCGCAAGCTTGCGCACGGCAGACAGAACTTCCGAATTGACCTGGGTCGCGAATTTCTCGCGGGCTCGGGATGTCATGGCGCACCTCCTTTGCACGACTCTCGTCTCGTGACAAAGCGTGAAACATCAAGAACGCGACTTGCTGCAGAGTTGGTCACGCAAGCATGTTGCCTTTCCCTCGCGGATTGCACGCCGAGCGCAACCGGCGCGCCCGCCGTCATTTGTCCTTGTCGCGCGCGCATGGCCGTCCCAAAAGTACTGCGAGGGGGACGTGTCATGCTGAACTTCGTGCTGGCGTCGGGAGTCGTGCGGATCGTGACGGCTCCATTCTTCGCCGTCCTGGTCTTTGTGCTCGCCGTTCTGCTGGGTCCGGCAGGGGCGGGCGCGCAGGCGCTGCCCGCGCCGCCGGCCGGCATGAGCCAGGAGCAGTTCAATTCCCTCGTCGATGCCATCAGCAACTCGGTGACGGAGCGGCTCAAGGCCAACGGTGTGGAAGCCGCTCCCGCCCCGGTGCCGGCTCCGCACGCGGCACCGGCAACGGCGCCCGCCGCGTCCTCGAGTTCCAAGTCCAAGGCCAAGGCCCCGCCGCCGACTATCGTGCGCACGGGGCTGCCCGAGGGGCCCGGTGCCTTCGCCGTCTTCATCGAGCGGGCCGGCGCAATCGTGCGCGCCGTGCCCGAGCTCGGCGCCAAGCTCGCCTCGATTCCGGGCCTGCTCGACCTCAGCGCCAAGGATGGCCGCAGCGCGTCGACCTTCGGGCTGCTGCTCGTGCTCGCCATCGCCGCCGCGCTCACGGCCGAGGTCATCCTGCGCACCATGATGGCGCAGTTCCGCCGCCGCCTTGCGGTGAATGCCGGTCCCGAAAACGGCCTCCGATCGCTGATGCATCTCGGGCTGCTCGCGCTGCTCGACGGGCTGGGCGTCCTCGCCGTCTGGGTGATCTGCAATGCCGCGACCGGCGCGTGGTTCCCCGCCCCGACCGGTCCCGACAGGCTGGGGGCGGCCATTCTCGACGGCATCTTCCACTGGCGCCTTTACGTGCTGCTGTTCCTGATCGTGCTGCGTCCCGCCCTGCCGCAGGCAAGGCTGTGCGAGGTCGCCGACCACGACGCACGCACCCTGTACGCCCGCGTCGAGGTGGTGATGCTTGCCATCATCCTCGGTCGCATCCTGCGCCAGGTGCTCGAAGCCATCCAGACGCCGCCGGATGCCATCGGCGCCTACCAGCTGTTCTCCGTCGCGATCTATGTCACGGCCTTCGTCTGGCTGGTCCGCGGCTCGCGCGGCGCCGCCGAGGCATGGCTGGTAGGCCTCGGCAAGGTCGCGCCGCTGGCCGGCGCGATCGGCCGCCACTGGGTCGGATTCGGGGTCACCTTTTTCGTCGTGCTGGGTCTGACCCAGCTCTACGGCGCGGTCTCCGGGCTGACGCATGTCGGCAACGCCATGCTGCTGACCGTCGTTCTCCTGGCCGGCCTGCTGATGTTCGAGACCCTGATGCAGGCTTTCGTCCGCCGCCTCGATTCGCAGCTCGTGGGCCTCACGCCGGCCAGCGACACGCCCAAGCTGCCCGACGTGGTGGCGCGCTGCGTGCGCGTCGCCGTGCTGATCGGGGTCTCGGTCACGATCGCCGAAAGCTGGGTCGTCCAGGTCTTCGCACTGGCCGACGAAGCCCAGTGGGAGACGATCACGCGCTCCTCCCGCACCGCGGGCTTCACCCTGTTCGTCGCCTTCGTCATCTGGGAACTGTTCAAGTACGCGACCGATCCCTACATGACGCGCAAGGGCAAGAACGCGCCGGGCGCCACCGCCGACGGCGATGCCGCGGGCCAGCCCGCCTCGCGCATCAGCACGATGATGCCGCTGCTGCGTGCGACGGCCGCCGTCCTCATCGGCATCATCGCGGTCATGGTGGCGCTGGACTCCTTCGGCGTGAACATCACGCCGCTGATCGCCGGCGCCTCGGTGTTCGGCATCGCGATCTCGTTCGGCAGCCAGACGCTGGTGAAGGACATCGTCTCGGGCATCTTCTACCTGTCCGACGACGCCTTCCGCGTCGGCGAGTACATCGACTGCGGAAAGGCCAAGGGCACGGTCGAGGGCTTCACCCTGCGCTCGATCAAGCTGCGTCATCAGAACGGCCAGGTGCACACCATTCCGTTCGGGCAGCTCGGCCAGATCACCAACTTCAGCCGCGACTGGATCACGGTGAAGTTCAACCTGCGATTCGCCCGCGACACCGATATCGAGCAGCTGCGGAAGGCGGCGAAGAAGATCGGCGCCGACATGATGGAGGTCCCGGCGATCAAGGCCGAGCTCCTGGAGCCGTTCAAGATGCAAGGCGTCGCCGACATCGCCGACAACGCGGTGCTGGTGCGCTTCAAGTTCACCGCGCGACCGGGCAATCCGGCGATGATCCAGCGCGAGGCGATGAAGCGCATTTTCAGCACCTTGCCCGGCCTGGGATTCGCGTTCGCCTCGCAGGGCGCCACCGTCATCCTTCAGTCGCCGGCTGCCCTGTCCGACGAGTCGGCAGCGGGGCCTGCTTCCGCCGCCGGAATCAAAGCGGTAGAGCCGCCGACTGTCGCGCCAACGGCTGTCGCCGCGAGCTGAGCCTCGCCGAGGCAGCATGGCCGACGCCAGAGCGATCGAGGACGTGCGGGCTTCTGGGTGAGCGGCAGGCGGCGTAGGATTGCCGGATCGCGACGGGGGAATATCATGCGGCGTCGGGAGCTGATGGTCGGAACGTTCGGCATGCTGTTCCTCGCAACCGTTGAGGCGGCGGGGCAGCAGGCGTGGGAGGAGATCACCGGGCCCGAGGGGCGCTATCGATGCAGATTGCCGGGCGACGTTCATCGCATCCGGGCGGCGGGACATGGTGTCACGATGATCACGTATGTCACGGTTCTGCCGGGCCGGTTCGCCTTCGAGTTCGTCGATGTCGGCTTCGACAGCCCGCACCAGGTTCTGCAGGGCGCCGCGCTCGCGACTGCACTGGAACAGATGCAGGGCGGGATGCAGAAGTCCTTCCCGGGGTCGACGCTGGTCGATCAACGGCCGATAATGACGGGTGCGCTCGCGGGCCGCGAGTTCGTCCTCTCTACCGATGGTGGCAGCCGGTTCGTCAGGACACGTCTCTATCTGACGAGCTCGGCCGCTTATACGGCGACGGTGCAGGGCCCGGCAGCCGAGCGCCAGAATCCCGTCGTCGCGCAGTTCATCGACTCGATCCAGTTCGGCTAGGTATCCGGCTGCCTTCTCGGCGCGAGCGGCGCATAACGCCGTCGTCGCGAAGAGGATGCCGGTACGCCAATCCTTCTGGGTAAATCTTTTCCCGGGTTGGGCGTACTCGATATCTTGACAAAGACGACCGAGTAAGTCGAGATTACGCATATGGCTTGGTGAACCCATGGAGCGACCGATGTCAGTTCAACGCAGTTTCCTCGTGATGCTCGCCGATACGATATCGAACTTCGACCGGGTGTCCGCGAGCCCGGTGACGGCACTTGCCCAGCTCCGCCGCGACAAGGACGTCGTGCGCGGGGAGATCCACCGGCTCCTCGACCGCTACGCCACCCGGCACGGCATCCCTCCCGAGGAGGCGCGGCGCCTGGCCCGCAGCTACATCGAGGATCTGCTCGGCGATCTCTTCGTCGACCGCGAAGAGGAACTCGACCGCGCCATCGACTCGATGCCCGCCCATTAGGCGCGCATAGCCGCCAACGCGACGCAATACCAGTGAACGGAGATATTCATGTTGGGAAGCAGCCCATTCCTCTCGATGCGTCTTGCCAAGCAGCCGCGCGACAGGGACGCCGTGCGGGACGAGATCGAGGACGTGCTCCGCCGCCACGCGGCCAAGCACGGTATCGGTGCGGAGGAGGTCCGTCGCCTGTCCCGCGCTCACGTCGACGGCATCGTCAGGACTCTCTTCGTCGACACCAAACGATAGACCGATCGCGAGATCGACGCGCTCACGTCCGGCCAAAACGGCGGCGCCGTCGGCTCCGCGTCGACGGGGCGCTCGCTTCACCATCCTTTTCCCCGCGTAGATCGGAGTAGGATCATGCTTACGCGTCGCCGTCTTGCCATTGCCGCTTCCGCTTCGGTGGCGGCGGCTCCAACCGTTGTCCGTGCGCGTGATGTCTATCCCTCACGCACGCTCCGCCTGATCGTACCGTGGCCGCCCGGCGGCGGCGTCGATACGTTCGGCCGCATCGTGCAGGCGGCCCTCGCCGAGAGGCTGGGTCAGAGCGTCGTCATCGAGAATATCGGCGGCGGCTCGGGCCGGATCGGAAACCAGGCGGCGGCGCGCGCCACACCTGACGGCTACACGCTCATGCTGGTGAACGACAGCTTCGCTGCCACCGACGCACTGCCGTTGCCGGGCATCGGGCGTCAGCGTCCCTTGTTCGATCCGGTGACGCTTGCCGCCTCGGGACCGCAGGGCGTGTTCACCCATCCGCGCTCCGGCTTACGCAGTATCGAGGAACTTGCCGCGGCCGCGCGTACGCGGCCTGCGGCGCTCAATGTCGGCGTGCCGGGAATTGCGAGCTCCCAGCATCTCACCAGCGAGCTGCTGCTGCGTGCCGCCGGCGATCTGCGGGTGACCCACATCCCCTATCGCGGCGGCGGGCCGCTGATGCAGGACCTGATCGCGGGCAACGTCGATGCCGCGGTGGTCACTTTCGCCGCCGGTGCGCAGCATATCGGCAACGGCTCCCTGATGGGGCTCGCGGTCACGGGCGCCAGGCGACAGCCGTCGTTTCCCACGGTGCCGACGATCGGCGAGACCATCGCGTGGGATTTCGTGCAGGAGACCTTGATGGGGTTCTTCGTGCCGAAGGGCACGCCCCAGCCGTACCGCCAGCGGTTGCACGATGCCATTGCCGCGGCACTCCGCGAGCCGGCGGTCGCGGGTCGCCTGCGCGATCTCGGGTTCGAGCCGGTCGGCGCCGACGGTGCGGTATTCGCGCGCCTGTTCGACGACACGGTGAGCATCTTCGCCGACATCGCCACCGATCGCCAGATCGCGGCGGGCGACTGAGCCCGGGCAACGCGGCGCCAGCCGCAGAACGACTCGGGGTTGCCCTCCCATCGGGAACGGCGATGGCCCCTGTCGGTCGGGACAAAGAGCCGCTACAACTGCGTGCTCCGTTCTCCGACAGCAGGCGTACAGCGTGCCGACCGACACGACGACAACTATCTTCCTGAGCCTGGCCCTCGCTGTCTCGGCGTTGCCCGGCGTTGCGCTGGGGCAGGGCGCGTCACCCTACATCGAAGACCGCCTCAGCCAGATCAGCCGGTCGATTGCCGACCTCCAGAGTCGCGCCGCACAGCTGCAGAAGCAGAACCAGCAGCTGCAGTTGCAGCTCGACAAAATGCGAACCAGCGTCGAAAGCCGGCTTGAACGTCTTGAAAAAGGCAGGACCGCCAGCGCGCCGCGCACGGGCAGGTCGCCGCAGTAGCCGGGCGCTATCGAAGACCTGCTAGAGGCGGCTCAATCGCGCGACGCGCTGCATCGCGGCCGGTGTCCATCTGCCATAGGCGAACCAGGAGAGGGTCTCGATCGCCCGATAGTCGCGCCTGATCGCCGACAGCACCTCGCGTGCGGCGGCGTCGCTCCAGTCCTCGTCGAGCACGGGAATGACGGCGGCGGCGCCGGATCGCATGCCGTGGATGTCCGCGCGCAGGCGCCACACGTGGTCGGCGATGACGGCCGTGCGCCAGGCGTTCCACTGCCGCCGTGGCGTGTTGCCGGAGGAGAAGTCGATGGTGAGCGGATCGAAGCCGGCCGCCGCCTTGACGCTGGTAGTCGCGGGCACTGGGTTTCGTCGAGAACGCGCAAAGGTCGAAAACGCGCAATGACGGGCACAAAGGACCCGCAGGGGCCATTGATTCCGTCGGGCCCCGTTCCCATGTCGTCCCCTGCGGACCGGGCCCCTCTGGCGACGCTCAAGGAGCGCCGTGATGTCGGACCGCATCGGAACGATCCGATGCGCCGAGGGCCTGTCCATCAACCCACACGTCGCCGCGGTCGCTCCGATCATCATCGATCAGGAGGAGCGACATCGTGGAATTCTTCTTTGCCGACTGGCTCGGCACCCCGGCCTGGTTCTGGCTGGCCTTTCTCAGCATCGTCGTTGCGCTGACCGCCTTCGATCTCGGCGTCCTTCACAGGGAGGACCGTGAAATCGGCATTGGCGAGAGCCTGAAGCTGTCGGCGTTCTACATCGGCGTGGCGCTGCTGTTCGGGGCGTGGGTCTGGTACGCGCGCGGGCCCGAGCTCGGGATGCAGTACTACACCGGCTTCTTCATCGAGAAGGCGCTGTCGATCGACAACGTCTTCGTCATCAGCCTGATCTTCACCTACTTCGCGATCCCGCCCCGGTACCAGTACCGGGCGCTGCTGTGGGGCATCGTCGCCGTGATCGTGCTGCGCGGTCTGATGATCGCCGGAGGCGCGGCGCTGGTCAGCGAAGCCTATTGGGTGCTCTACCTCTTCGCTGCGTTCCTGGTTTTCACCGGCTTGAAGATGTTCTTCGCGGGCGACCAGCCGATGGACCTCGCGAACAGCCGCATGGTGCGATTCATTTCGACGCGCCTGCCCGTGACGCCGGAGCTTCACGACCAGCGCTTCTTCGTTCGTGTGCCGGACCGCAAGACAGGAAAGCTGGTTACGGCCGCGACCCCTCTGTTCCTCGCCCTGGTCGTGATCAACCTCGCCGACCTGGTGTTCGCCGTTGACAGCGTCCCGGCGATCTTCGCGATCACGACGGACACCTTCATCGTCTACACGTCGAACATCATGGCCATCCTCGGCCTGCGCGCGCTGTACTTCGCGCTCGCGGCGATGGTGCATCGCTTCCACTATCTGAAATATGCGCTCGCGGCCGTGCTCGTCTTCATCGGCACGAAGATCTTCGTGGCCGACTTCTGGCTCGGCGGGGACAAGTTTCCCCCCGCGCTGAGCCTCGGCGTCACCTTCGCGCTGATCGGCGCCGGCATTGCCTATTCGCTGTGGAAGACGCGCGGCGAGCCGGAGCCCGACTGGCCGGCAGAGACTGGGGCATCGCACACCACATCCCGGCGAGCCGAAAGCTAGGCATTGCCTCGAACGCGTATGTGCAACGACGGAGAGGCAACCGCCGTTGTTGCAGGAACCTCGAGCACGGGAGCACCCGATGGATGCACTGCAAGGCGCCGGATATTGGCTGTGGGGCGGGGGGACCGCGCTGCTCGCCCTCATCCTGGCGGGTGGCTACGCCCTGTATCGTCGCGGCGCGGGACGCGATCAGGCCGAGATCGAACGTCGTTCGGGCGCGGTTGCTCGCGAGGTGAGGGCGGAGCGCGATCGATAGCGCTTGCCCCTCCTGCCCGTGTGACAGCGCACCGGGCAGGCGCGAAACCGTCGGAGGGTCTGGCGGGTTACCTACCATGGCCAAGCAGAACGAAGGACTCACGGCTCCGCGGCACCAGACGCGCATCGATCGGGGCGAGGAAGGCGAACAAGGTCCCGGGCTTCGATCCGGCTGCCGCTCCGTTGGGTACGGACGAGGAGGCGGCGGGGACACCGACCCCGATCCGTGCCGGACTTCCGCCTTCAAGTGCGCGACCCGAACCAGGATTGACGCCGGCGCCCACTGTCTGGCCCGTCGCGGTCTTGATTGCCGTGGCGCTTGTCGCCGCGGGGAGCCTCTACGCGTTCTTCGGCGCCCTCAAGATCTAGAGGCGCAGGCCACGTTGCATACTTGCGCTCCTCGAGCAGGACAAGACCGCTGACGGATAAGTCAGCCGCTTCTCCGGGTTCGTCCACCGCAAGTCGGGCTGACCGCCTACTCCTCGAGCCTTGCGCGTCGAGCTCCGGCATGACGATTTTGTGTTTTCCACTCCTTGACGGCGTGCGATCAGCGCCTAGATCGCTTGCCGAATCGGTGGCCGCCCTGCTGGGGGTGCCGGTTCGGAACCATCGCTCCAAGGAGGATGCACATGCGCAACGACTTCGATTTCTCTCCGTATTACCGCGCCACCGTCGGCTTCGATCGGGTCTTCGATCTGCTCGATTCTGTGGCAGGACAGGCCGGCTCCTCGGGCTACCCGCCCTACAACATCGAGAAGGCCGGCGACGACGAATACCGTATCGTCATGGCTGTCGCGGGCTTCACCGATGCGGAGCTGAACGTGACCCAGAAGGAAGGCGAGCTCGTGATCTCGGGCAAGGCCCAGCCGAGCACCACGGAGACCGAGTATCTCTATCGAGGCATCGCCGGCCGCGACTTCGAGCGTCGTTTCCAGCTGGCGGACTACGTGAAGGTCACGGGCGCCCGGCTGTCCAACGGGATGCTCACGATCAATCTCAAGCGGGAGATACCGGAGGAGAAGAAGGCCCGCGCGATTCGCGTCGAAGCGGCCTCGTCCCCGCGGACCATCACGCAGCAGTAACTCGCCAGGAGCGCGCCGCCCGACCCGCGGCGTGCCCTTCACTCGTCCATCTAATCAAGGAGGTGACTTACCATGATCGGGTCAGCTGCATCCCTGTCCAGCATCATGCCGCAGGCGCCGCTTTCCCCCTTTGCCAGGCCCCGCATTGGCCTGGTGCATGCACTTCCCGACGAGGCCGCGCCGCGCCGCATGGCGCCCGTGCCGAAGGCCGCCGACGACCTCCCGGGTGGTCATGTCCTGCTCGTCGAGGACGACGCCGCCGCTGCCCTCGAGGTCCAGCAGATGCTGCGCGACTCAGGTTACCGAGTGGTGGGCCCTGCCACTTCGGGCGAGGAGGCGCAGCGCCTCGTCGATCGAGCCCGCCGACCGTTTCTGTGTGCGCTGCTCGACGCCTGCATCCCCGGCGCTGCCGGGATTGCGGACTCCCTGGCGGTTCACGAGATCCCCGTCGTGTGGATCGCCTCCGCGGCGAGCGACGCCTTCGCGTGGGACAGGCGGGAGGAACCGGTCGTCCGGCAGCCCTTCGATCGCGACGATCTGCTCGACGCCATCGAACGCTCCGTGAAGAGAGCGAACGGGCATCGCCTTTATCCGGTGCCCCCGCCGCAGCAAGTCTGGCCGCGGGTATTCCCGCAGCTCTAGTCGCAGCCGCGGCGGAGCGCTGAACATGGAGGAGCGGAGAGATGACCAGAACTCCGCTCACCCGGAGCGTTTGATCTGGTCGCAACGGTGCTGCCTACCCGACCAGCTCCTTGAACTGTTCGAGCGTGTAGGTTTCGTCGTTCACCGTGACGCGGATATTGGTGTAGCCGTCGCGCCAATACTGGAGCGCCAGCTTCAAGGCGGCCCTGGCCGTGTATCGGACGCTGGAGACCTTTCCTCCTTCGTCGAACACGGCGCTTATCAGGTAGACCATTCGCAGGTTCCCCACGCGAGGCGCCTCGCCCCGATCATCTCTCTCCTCGCGATCTTGCCTCGGAGTAGCGTTAGCATCTGTCGCGGCCGGGCACGAAACGAATTCTCATCGAGTGAATCCCACGACCGTCAGGTCCATCGGCAGCAGTTGCTCCAGCTGGGGCTTCCCGGCGAACGACGTCAGGCTCATCGGCGTGCCGGTCGCTTCGGCCTTGTCGAAATCGGCCGTCCCGCCGGTGCTGACGGCGGTGAGCCGGAAACGGTCGATCACGTAGGGAATGCCGTTCGCGAGGAGCGGAGAGGGGCCGTCCATGACGTGGAAGTGAAGGTGGGGCGCGGAGCTGTTGCCGGTGTTGCCGACCTTGCCCAGCACGTCGCCGCGCTTCACCCGTGCGCCGGGCTGCACGGTGACGCTTCCTGGCTGCATGTGGGCGAACAGCGCGAAGGCGCCGCCGCCGATGTCGAGCACGACAAAATTGCCGTCCGCCTCGCTGACCGGCAGGCCTGCCGGCAGGGCGCCGGGAACCTGCTCCGGCAGGTCGTTGCGCATGGCGACCACCGTTCCATTCGCGACGGCGACCACGTCCCGGCCGAAGATGGTGTAGCTCTCGACCTTCTTAGGGTCGCCGCGCAGGAGGCGGTTGTCGCCGTCGAGCTGCTCCCAGTCGATGGCGAAACGCTGGGCCAGGGCGAACCGGCCGTCGAGCGGCAGCAGGGCACGTACGTGCCGAATCGAATCGCAGCAGCCGTCGCCAGCGAGGTAGCCCTCACCGTGGAGCGGGGGCCCCAGGACGATCGGCGGCGCCTGGTCGACGCGGGCCTCGCCGCCCGAAACGGTGATGGGGCGGGGCGGATGGTCCGGCTGGTGGAGAACCGCCGAGACGCGGTGGCTGAGCGTCCTGGGCTCCGGCTGATCCGCCGCGAAGTCGGCGTGCGCGAAAAGAACGCCGAACTGTCCGACCTTAAGCGAGGTCGCCTCGTTGCCGCGCCGGCCACCGATCGAGAAGCGCCGGCCGATCGTGTCTTTGTTCATGGTGAGCAGGACACGGCCCGCCTCGTCGACAACCTCGACCGTCTCGAGCGCGAGGGTGAAGGGCGTCGGATTGGAAAGGCGCAATTCGTAGACGAGATGTACGCGCGCATCGCTGCCGCGCATCGGCCGGGGCGCCCACAGCACATCGGCGACGATCGGCGTGAGCTGGATGTCGGCGGCGGAGGGCGCGGTCGCGGCCGTGGCGCCGATGAAAAAGGCGGCGGCGAATGCCACGGCCGAGCGCATTCTTGGATTCATGAGATCTTCCTTCTCCCCTGATCGCCACGGACGTCAGCGACCTGTTCGTGTCCAGCGAAGCTTGGCGATACGGGGATCGGCCGCAAAGACCCTCCGGTCGAACGTCATGCCGGCCTTCGGGGCTTCGCAGATCGCTTGCGCCCCCGTCGCGCTCAGGCGGATGTGCCAGGTCTGCTGGTTGATCGGCTTGGGCCTGGCAAAGGCCTCGACGGTCAGGAGCGCGAGGTTGGCGCCGCGCCGCGGGTCGCGCACCGACCGGTAGCGAACGATCGCGATGCCGGCGGCACGCGCCGAATCGGCCAGCGCCTGGCAGGCCGTATAGACCGTCAGATGGGTCCACACGGCCGTGTCCTTGGCCAGCCTGCCCTTCGTGAGGTCGACGCTTTTCGGGGTGCCGTACGCCGCCGAGAAGGCCGTGTACTCGGCGGCGTTTGCAGGCCAGGGCGTGTCCGGCGATTCGGCGTAGAAGAGCAGGCGATAGAATACGATTTCCGCCACCGCGGTGCGCGACTCCTCGGCTGCGTAAAACACGCCCTCGGTCAAGCCCGCCCGCCGGAAGCGCGAGCCCGTCGGATAGAAGGCGCCATAGCGGAACGGCGTCGAGAGCAGATAGTGCAGCCGTTCGCCGCCCGCCGGAAGCGGCGGCTTGGTTGCCTGAATCTGTTCTTCGAGGATCGCCTGCTCCTCGACCGTGTCCACCAGTTTCAGGGTCGATATGCGGTGCTGCGCCTCGACCAGTCGCCAACAGGTGCCCGAGAGCGGGCGTGCCTCAGACGATAGCGCGGCGGGAGTCCAGGTACTGGATGACATTCATGAGCCCCGGCACGGTCTGTATGAGCTTCAGGGGCTCATCGCGCAGCGCCGTATTGCGGTTCGTGAGCCAGGCGCCGGCCGCGGCATCGTCGCCGCCGACGATGGCATCGAGCGACCGATAGAGACGCACGAACAAAAGGGCGAGCTCAAAGGATTTGTGGTCCGGTTGGAGCTCGTATTCCTTCGACCGCATGCGCGAGACGGTCGCTTCCGACAGGCCAACCACGTTGGCGAAGGCCCTATTGGTCATTCCCAACTGCGACGCCGCGCGCAATGCGGCCTTGGTGACGACGGCTCCGGGACTCGGGTTGGGCGCTGGCGAGGGACGGGCGGAAGGCATCATCAATAGCCTTTCTGCAGAAAGTCTAAAGCCCAATGCCTCCTCATGCAAGCCCCTGAAGTGCGATCCTGCAAAGGGGAAGCGACGGAGGCAACCTTCGCCCATCAAATATGCAGCGCCTCGCCCAGCGCGCGCAGGCTGGCTTCGTGGAAGGCCTCGCCGAGCGTGGGGTGGGCGTGGATGGTGCCGGCGATATCTTCGAGGCGGGCGCCCATTTCGAGGGCGAGGCTGAAGGCAGACGACAGTTCCGACACGCCGGCGCCGACGGCGGCGATGCCCAGAACGAGGTGGTTGTCGGCGCGGGCGGTGACGCGCACGAAGCCGTCCTCGGCGTCGAGGGTGAGGGCGCGGCCGTTGGCGGCGAGGGGGAAAGTGCCGACATGCACGTCGTGGCCGGCGGCGCGCGCGGCATCGGGTGAGAGGCCAACGGTGACGATCTCCGGGTCGGTGAAGCAGACGGCGGGGATGGCCACGGCATCGAACACGCGGCGCTGGCCGGCGATGATCTCGGCGACCATCGCGCCCTGCGCCATGGCGCGATGCGCCAGCATCGGCTCGCCGGTCAGGTCGCCGACCGCCCAGACATTGTACATCGAGGTCGCGCAACGCTCGTCGATCGCGACGAAGGCGCCGTTCATCGTGAGGTCGAGCCGGTCGAGTCCCAGCCCGGCGATGCGGGCACGGCGGCCGGTGGCGACGAGAACATTGTCGGCGGCGATCTCGCGGATCGTCGCGCCGCCTTGCGATGAGACCCGCAGCGCATCGCCCGAGTCGGTGACACCGGCGGCGCGCGCGCCGGTCAGCACTTCGACGCCGAGGGCGCGCAGGCGGCGCGCGACGGGGCGCGTCAGCTCGCTGTCGTAGGCCGGCAGGAGGCGGTCCTCGGCCTCGACGATCGTCACCTTGGATCCGAGCTTGGCGAAGGCGGTGCCGAGCTCGAGCCCGATATAGCCGGCGCCGACGACGACGAGCCGCTCCGGCACGGCCGGCAGCGACAGCGCCTCGGTCGAGGAGATGATCCGTCCGCCGAAGGGAAGGGACGGCACGCTCGCCGCCTCCGATCCGGTGGCGAGCACGATATGCTCGGCGCGCACGGTCTCGGGGCCGGTATCGGTGTCGACCTTGCAGGTCTTGCCGTCGACCATCGTTGCATGGCCGTGCACGATCTTGACCTTGTAGCGCTTCAGCAGCGCGGCGACGCCGCTGGTGAGGCGGCCGACGATTCCGTCCTTCCACTCGATCGTGCGCGCGAAGTCGAGCGTCGGCCGCTCGACCGCGAGGCCGAACGGCGACTTCGCCTCGGCCTGCCGGTGCGCCTGGTGGACCGCATCGGCGGCATGGATGATCGCCTTCGACGGGATGCAGCCGACATTGAGGCAGGTGCCGCCCAGCCCGCCCTCGCGGCCGCCCTGCTCGATCAGCACGACGTCGAGGCCGAGCTGGCCCGCGCGGATCGCGGCGACATAGCCGCCCGGTCCGCCGCCGACGATCATCACCTTCGCCTTGATCTCGGCCATCTCACGCCTCGATGAAAAGAGTGGCCGGCGCTTCGAGCAGGCTCTTGAGGCGCTGCACGAAGCTCGCCGCCACGAAGCCGTCGATGACGCGGTGATCGAAGGACGACGACAGGTTCATCATGGTGCGCGGCACGAACTGGCCGCCCTGCCACACCGGCCGCACGACCTGGCGGTTGACGCCGACGATCGCCACCTCCGGCCGGTTGATCACCGGCGTGCTGACGATGCCACCCAGCGCGCCCAGGCTCGTGATCGTGATGGTCGAGCCCGACAGCTCGGTGCGCGTCGCCGTGCCCTGGCGCGCCGCCTCCGCCAGCCGGCGCACCTCCGCCGCGAAATCCCACAGGCCGCGCGCCTCGCAATGGCGCACCACGGGGACCATCAGGCCGGCGGACGTCTGGGTCGCGATGCCGATATGGACGCCGCCATGCCGCTCGATGGTCTCGGCCTCGTCGTCGTACAGCGCGTTCATCTCGGGGAAGTCGGCGATTGCCCTGACCAGCGCCTGCATCAGGAACGGCATCAAGGTGAGGCGCGGACGGTCGCCCGATTTGTGCTGCTCGTTGAGCGTCGCGCGCAGCTCTTCGACATCGGTGACATCGACTTCCTCGACGTAGGAGAAGTGCGCGACCCGGCGCTTGGACTCCGCCATCTTCTGCGCGATGCGTCGGCGCAGGCCTACGATCTTGATCGTTTCGACGGCAGGATTGGCGACCTTGCCGCCGCCGGTTGCCGCAGCGGCACTGCCGCGCAGGAAGGCGTCGAGGTCCTCATGGCCGATGCGCCCCGCCGGTCCGCTGCCGCGCACCTGGCGGAGGTCGACGCCGGCGTCGCGTGCACGCCGGCGCACGGCGGGCGAGGCGAGGGGCTTCGCGATCGCCGGGCGCGGAGAGAGCGGGACGGGCGCGGCGGAGGGGCGCGGCGCGGGCTCCGAGGCATGTGTCGGCGCGGGCGTCGCGCTCTTCGGAGCGGGGGCAGGAGGCGTTTCGGGCTCTGCTGCCGCCTGCCTTGGCGCCGCAGAGACGTCCTCCGTCCC
>JAHCJV010000054.1 GCA_026126105.1 Enhydrobacter sp. | reverse complement strand
TATGAACCGCATTCACGACGCGGCCGCGAGCGGCGGCGCCTCGTCCAGCCGGCTGGGCAGATGACCGACCCGGCGCTCCTGAAAAGCCGTCGGCGCATAGAGAACGCCGAATTCCTCGACGATCAGCCGGCGGAGCCAGCGGTGGCCGGCATTGCTCTCGTCGCTGGCGTGCCAGATCATGTCGACGGCGTATTCGATGCCCCGGAGCGGTATGGGCAGCAGCACCGTCGTAAGCTCGCTCGGAGCGCTGTAGAGCGCCACCCAGCGCTGCGGCAGCACGGCGCAGAGGTCGGTGTGGGCGAGGACGGCGACCACACCCGCCAGGGTCGGGATCGTGACCGCGGTGCGCCGTGTCACGCCCCGGTCCCGCAGCACCTCGTCGAGGCTGCGCCGGTCGACGATGGCGCTGGAGACATCGAGAAACGGCAGTTCCAGGAACCGGTCGAGGGTGAGCGTGCCCGTCCTCGCCGGATGATCCGAGCGCATCGCCACGGCGAAGGGATCGCGCCAGATGCGCTTGCGACGATATGCCGGACCGTGCAGGCGGGTGCCGACGCGGAGCTGGATGTCGCCGGCGGCGTAAGGATCCTCGTCCGCGTCGGGGAGCTGACCCACGATCAGCGTGACGCCGGGAGCTTCCGCCCGCACGCGCGCGCACAGCCGCGGCAGCAGGCAGTCGCTCATGAAGTCGGACTGGCGGAGGTTGAAGGTTCGCTGGGACGTCTCGGGATCGAACTCGTGCTGCAGGGCAATGCCATGCCGCAGGCTGTGCAAGGCGGCGCGCACGAAGGGGATCAGCTCGAGCGCGCGGCGCGTTGGCACCATGCCGGTTGGCGTGCGGTCGAACAGCGGGTCGCCGAAGGTCTGGCGCAGGCGGTTGAGCGCGTGGCTGACGGCCGAGGGCGTCATGCCGATCGCCTTTGCCGCGCGCGTGATGCCCTTCTCGGCCATCAGCGCGTCGAAGATCACCAGGAGGTTGAGATCGATGCTGCGGAGGTTCATCGGAACCCTCTCGTTCAAGACGCACGCCCTGAACGCGGTGAGGCGACCTTGCGTTTGCCAGATCGGTCGATACCCTGAACCGGTTGCACGTCCGATTACAAGACTAATGCGGGTACTCGATCGAGAAACCCGGCGCGGTGTGGTCCTGGGTCGATGGAATCCGGCATATCCGTGCTGTAATGGAAGAAGGCGCGAGAGTTAAGAAGCACACGGAGCGAAACGACATGGCGGCGTCCATCCACAAGGTCGACATTTCCTGGGATCGACGTCCCGGCGGAACGGTGGCGCATGTCGTGTACGACAATGCGCGCAAGCTGAACGCGGTCAATCCGCCGGCGCTGCTCGACCTGACCGAGGCGTTCCTCGGCCTGGCGCGCGAGGACGACCTGCGCTGCGTCGTATTCTCCGGCGCGGGCGGGAGGTCGTTCATCGGCGGCGCCGACATCAACCATATGACGACGATGAAGCACCCCGAGGACGGGCGGCGCTTCCTCACCCAGATCCACAAGCTCTGCCAGGCGATCCGCGACGTGCCGGTGCCGGTGATCTGCAAGGCCGAGGGCTACACCCTGGGCGCCGGGCTCGAGGTCGCGGTGTCGTGCGACATCCGCATCGCCGCCGACGATGCCGTGTTCGGCATGCCGGAGGTGAAGGTCGGCCTGCCGTCGGTCGTCGAGGCGGCGCTGCTGCCGCGCCTGATCGGCTGGGGCCGCACCTCGTGGCTGCTGCTCACGGCGGAGAACATCGATGCGGCGACGGCGGACCGCTGGGGCCTGGTCGAGCAGGTCGTGCCGGCGGCAAAGCTCGATGACGCGATCGAGCGCTGCGTCGCGTCCATGGTCGAGGCGACGCCGCAGGCGATGCGGGTGCAGAAGCGGCTGATGCGGCGCTGGGAGCGGCTGTCGATCGACGAAGGGATCCAGGCCGGCATCGACGCCATGGCCGAGTCGGTTGCGCACGGCGAGCACATCGAGCGCATGACGGCGTTCGTCAACCGCAAGAAGAAGGGGTGAGCATGGCCCGTACTGTCCGCATCGGCTGTCACTCGGGATTCTGGGGCGACACCGAGACCGCCGCCGCGCAGCTCGTGCGCCACGGCAACGTCCATTACCTGGTGAGCGATTATCTCGCCGAGGTCACCATGTCGATCATGGCGGCGCAGAAGCTGCGCAACCCGCAGGCGGGTTATGCGACCGACTTCGTGACCGCCGTGATGGGGCCGCTCGCGAAGGAGATCGCGGAGAAAAGGATCAAGGTCGTCACCAATGCCGGTGGCGTCAATCCGCAGGCCTGCCGCGACGCGGTGCTCAAGGCGTGCGAGGCGGCGGGCGTGACGCTCAAGGTCGCGCTCGTGCTGGGCGACGACCTGCAACCGCGCGTCGACGAGCTGCGCGCGCTGGACATCCGTGAGATGGATACCGGCGCGGCGCTGCCGGCGCGGATCACGAGCATGAACGCCTATCTCGGCGGCTTCCCGATCGCCCGCGCGCTCGCGGAGGGCGCCGATGTGGTGATCACCGGGCGGGTGGTCGATTCGGCGGTGACCCTGGGCGCGCTGATCCACGAGTTCGGCTGGGGCATGGACGATCACGATCGTCTCGCGGCCGGCACGCTGTGCGGCCACATCATCGAATGCGGCGCGCAGTGCAACGGCGGCAACTTCACCGACTGGCGGCTGGTGCCGGGCTACGACGACATCGGCTTTCCGGTTGCCGAGGTCGCCGAGGACGGCTCGTTCGTGCTCGGCAAGCCGGACGATACCGGCGGGCTGATCACGCCGGCGACGGTAGCCGAGCAGATGCTCTACGAGATCGGCGATCCGCGCGCCTACATCGTGCCCGACGTGGTCTGCGACTTCACGCAGGCGCGCTACGAGCAGGTCGGCAAGGACCGGGTGCGCGTGTCGGGCGCGAAGGGGCGGCCGGCCACGGATACCTACAAGGTGTCGACGACCTTTCCCGACGGCTACAAGCTGTCGGCGATCTTCATGCTCGCCGGGCGCGAGGCAGTGGCCAAGGGGCGGCACAGCGCCGAGATGATCGTGCGCAAGACGCGCCGCCTGTTCGCCGAGAAGGGCTGGGCCGACTATCGCGACGTGAGCATCGAGGTGATCGGCGGCGAGGCGACCTACGGGCCGCACGCGCGCACCGGGGACAGCCGCGAGGTCGTGGTCAAGATCGCCGCCAGTCACGACCAGAAGGAGCCGCTCGCGCTGCTCGGCCGCGAGATCGCGCCGATGTCGACCGGCGGCGTGGTCGGCATGACCGGCAGCTTCGGCGCCGGCCGCGTCTCGCCGAGCCCGGTCATCCGCATGTTCTCCTGCCTGGTGCCCAAGAGCCTGGTGCCGGTGACGATCGATCTCGACGGTCGCCGGATCCCGATGCAGGAGGGCGCCCGCGCCGGCGGCTTCTCGGCCGCACAGTTGCCGCACGAAGCGGCACCCGCCCCGCAGCTGGCGACAGCGGAATGCCGCGAGGTGCCGCTTTTGTCGCTTGCTTACGGCCGTTCCGGGGACAAGGGAGACAACGCCAATATCGGCATCTTCGCGCGCCAGCCCGAGTATGTGCCGATCCTCGACGCCGAGGTGACGGAGGAAGCGGTCGCCAAATACTTCGCCCACCGCATCCAGGGCACTGTGACGCGCTGGCGGCTGCCGGGCATCGGCGGCTATAATTTCCTTTTGCGTCAGGCACTTGGCGGTGGCGGCATGGCCTCGCTCAAGGCCGACCCGCTGGCCAAGGCCTTCGCCCAGATGCTGCTCGACATGCCCGTCCGCGTCCCGGCCGAGCTGGCGCGCGAGCTCGCCGCCTAAAGGCCCGAGCGCCGGACGCCGCTGCCCCGGCCGGCCAGCGCCACGACGATGAGCGCCGAGCAGAACGGGTTGATGACCTGCAGAAAAAGCAGCATTTCCAGCCCGATTCGGCCGTCGATGAACGCCATCAGCGAGGTCATGAGGGCGATATGCAGCGCCACGCCCGCGACCAGGGTGGCGAAGATCGCACGCACGCCGAGCTGATAGCGCGTGACGGCGGCCGCGAAAACCACCAGGCACAGCGGCAGGAAGAGCACCAGGGCGCTCAGAAGGCCGGGATTGTAGCGGCCGGACACCATCGCCGGCCCGGCATGGGCGAAGATATTGATCGCCGGGATGGCGAAGAAGCTGAGCCCGACGACGGGCCAGCGTCCGGCAAGCAGCGCGGACAGCGGGCCCGCGATCCAGACCGCCGCGACATTCACCGTGGTGATGAAGGACAGCGGCACCGGGCACGCTTCGGGATCGGCATGACCGACGGCAGCGCACAGGAAGCCACGGAACGCATACGGGTTGTCCATTGCATCGATTCCGTGCTCCTCGAACTGGTGCACGAGATAGACGAAGGTGCCGGCCCAGGTCAGCCACACCATGTCGGCCCAGCGGGTCACCAAGCGATCGCTGCGCAAGGCGTTCGTGCACAGCAGGACAAGAAGCAGGCCGGCCGCGCCGATGCCGATCCACGGCCAAATCAGGGCAAATACGAACATTGGCGCGAAGCTAGACCCGCGTCGCCGTGCCGTCGACGCCTACAGTGTGTCGACGGCCTTGTGCGCGATGGTGTCGCCCCATTCCTGCAGGAAATGGCCGCCCTCGGCGATCTCGAGCGGCGGCGGACAATTCCGGATGTGAGCGTGCAGGGATTTCATCACCGTCGGGCCGAGCACCGGATCCTTCATGCCGATCGCCATCAGGCTCCTGCCGGTCCAGGTGTTGCGCCAGAAGTCGCGCGCCTGGCGCGAGAGCGCCGCCCCCGGTGCGTCCGGCCGGTCGGGCACCAGGTTCGGAAAGGCGCGCACGCCGGCCTTGGAAGAGACGTCCGGATACGGCGCGCCGTAGGCGCTGGCTTCCCCATCGCCGATGTGCGGGCAGGCCCGTTTCATAAGGCGCGCGATATCCATGTCGGGGTTACGGTTGGAAAAGTCGCGCCAGTCGAGGAAGCCTTGGCTCAGCGGCTCGTCGCCGGTGCCCAAGGTGGTGTTCATCACGAGCAGCGCCTCGAAGCGGTCAGGCATCTCCATGGGGAGCGTCAGGCCGATCAACCCGCCCCAATCCTGCACGACCAGAGCGATATTCTGGAGGTCGAGTGCCTCGATGAAGTCGATCAGGCATTCGCGGTGGAAGTCGAACGTGTAGGCCTCGTCGTCGACCGGCTTGTCCGAGCGGCCGAAACCGGCGAAATCGGGCGCGATCACGCGATGCCCGGCCGCCGCGAATATCGGCATCATGCGGCGATAAAGGTAACTCCAGGTCGGCTGGCCGTGCAGGCAAAGCCAGGTCCGGGCCGCCCGGCGCGGGCCTGTATCGACATAGTGCAAGCGCAGGCCATCGGTGCGCCAATGATAGAAAGGCGCATAGGCCCAGCCGTGCAGGTCCTGGAAACGGTCATCCTGGGTGCGCAGGGCTCGTATCAATAGTGTATCCTTCGGACATGAACACACCCGCCAAGCCCGTCGATCCCAAGGACGCGCGCGCCGAGCGGCTGGCTGCGGCTTTGCGGGAAAACCTCAAGCGACGCAAGAGCCAGGCGCGCTCGCAGGCGAAGGAGAGAGAACCGGCGAAGGATGCCGACGGGTCGGGTTGAGCGACCCGGCCGGCTCGTCTAGAAGGCTCGAATTCCCCTCGCATAAAGACAAACAAGAATGGCCGTTCTTTCCGACCGCTGGATTCGCCGCATGGCGCAGGAGAGGGGTATGATCGAGCCCTTCGTCGATGGCCAGAAGCGCGACGGCGTCATCTCTTACGGCCTGTCCTCGTACGGTTACGACGCGCGAGTCGGCACCGATTTCAAGATCTTCACCAACGTCAACTCCTCCGTGGTGGACCCGAAGAATTTCGACCAGAAGAGCTTCGTCGACCGGAATACCGATGTCTGCGTCATCCCGCCGAACTCCTTCGCCCTGGCGCGCACTGTCGAGTATTTCCGCATACCGCGGGACGTGCTGGTGATCTGCGTCGGCAAGTCGACCTACGCGCGGTGCGGCATAATCGTGAACGTGACGCCTCTGGAACCCGAATGGGAAGGCCACGTTACCCTCGAGTTCTCCAACACGACTCCCTTGCCGGCCAAGATCTACGCCAACGAGGGCGCGTGCCAATTCCTGTTCCTGCAAGGCGACGAGCCCTGCGAAACCTCGTATCGCGACAAGGCCGGCAAGTATCAGGGCCAGCGCGGCGTCACCCTGCCGAAGATCTAGAGGAGCCGACATGGATCGCATCAGGATCAGGGGTGGCCGCCAGCTCAAGGGCGAGATCGCCGTCAGCGGGTCGAAGAACGCCTGCCTGCCCCTGATGGTCGCGGCGATGCTTACCGATAAGCCACTGACCCTGAAGAATGTGCCGCGGCTCGCCGACATCACGACCATGATCGCACTGCTGCGGCAGCACGGCGTCGAGATCAACGCCGCGCCCGGCGAGAACGGTCACGCGCATGGCACGACCCTCACCTTGCAAGCCGGCGCGATTACTTCGACCACGGCGCCGTACGATATCGTGCGCAAGATGCGCGCGTCGGTGCTGGTGCTAGGACCGCTTGTGGCACGCGAGGGCGAGGCGCGGGTGTCGCTTCCCGGCGGTTGCGCGATCGGCGCGCGGCCGGTCGACCTGCATATTGCCGGCCTGAGGGCGATGGGCGCGGAGATCGACATCGATGGCGGCTACATGGTTGCCCGCGCGTCGAAGGGCCTGAGGGGCGCGCGCTACACCTTCCCGAAGGTGTCGGTCGGCGCCACCGAGAATCTGATGATGGCGGCGGCGCTCGCCAAGGGCACGACCGTGCTCGACAACGCCGCGCGCGAGCCGGAGATTACCGATCTCGCGGAATGCCTGTCGAAGATGGGCGTGCCGATCGCGGGCATCGGCACCGAGACGCTGACGATCGAAGGCGTTGAGCAGCTCAAGGCAGCCACCCACTCGGTCGTCCCCGACCGGATCGAAACCGGCACCTATGCAATGGCGGTCGCCATGACGGCGGGCGACGTCGAGCTGGTCGGCGGCCGGCTCGACCTCATGGAAGCTGCGGCGCAAAGCCTGCGCGCCGCCGGTGTTGTCCTGACCAAGACGAATCGCGGCTTCCGCGTCCATCGTGCCAACGGCCTGCACGGTGTCGACGTCATGACCGAGCCGTATCCCGGCTTCCCGACGGATCTGCAGGCGCAGATGATGGCGTTGATGACGCGCGCGGAGGGTGCCTCGATGATCACCGAGACGATCTTCGAGAGCCGCTTCATGCATGTCCCGGAGCTGGCGCGCATGGGTGCCAATGTCACCATCCATCATGAGTCGGCGCTGGTGCGCGGCGTTCCGCGCTTGCGGGGTGCCGACGTCATGGCGACCGACCTGCGCGCCTCGGTCTCGCTCGCCATCGCCGGCCTCGCCGCCGAAGGCGACACGACCCTGCATCGCGTCTACCACCTCGATCGCGGCTACGAGCGGCTCGAGGAGAAGCTCGCCGCCTGCGGCGCCGACATCGAGCGGTTGAAGAGCTGATCTCAAGCCAGCAGGGTCAGGGCGCCCCGACTGGTGACATAGAGGCCGGCGGCGATCACGAACAGCGCGAAGACGCGCGCCAGCAAATCGCGCCGCTGGGATAGGACGCTGTTGAGCCGTGTTCCCGCGATCGCTCCGACCGCGCCTCCCGCCACCAGCAGCAGGGCGATCGGCCAGTCGACCAGACCGGACCACGCATAGCTCGACGCCGAGGCAATGCCGAAGGCCGTGACTGCGACGAGCGACGCGCTGGCGGCTTCGGCGATCGGCATCCGCGCGGCGACCATCAGTCCCGGTACGATCAGAAATCCGCCGCCGATGCCGAAGACGCCGGACAGCAGCCCGACACCAGCGCCCAACCCTGCAAGACGCGGCCCGAGCCGCGGCATGGTCCGCCATGTGAGCCAGGGAGAGGGGTGGTCCGGCTGCGTCCTGGTCCGCAGCATCATGATGCCGACCACGATCATCAGCAGCCCGAATCCCGCCAGAAGTTTCTGGCCGTCGGTCGCCTTTCCGATCGCTGCGCCTGCAAACGCGCCGGCGATGCCAGCCGCGCTGAAGACGATGGCGCAGGGCCAGCGAATCTTGCTGCGGCGGGCATGCAGGCCGAGGCTGGTCGCGGCGTTCACAGCCACCGCGAAGGCCGCCGTGCCGATGGCCGCATGCGGCGAGGCCATGCCGACGGCATAGATCAGCAGGGGCACGGCCAGGATCGATCCACCGCCGCCGATCACGCCCAACACCAGGCCGATCAGGCCACCCGATCCAATGGCGAGCCCGGCGGGAAGTGCGCCCAGCATCATGCTACCGCATTCTTCGCCGGGCGGCGGTTCCAGGGCATCTGGCCCAGCAGCTTGGCCATGCCACACCAGCCGCTCGCGCCGGCGAACACCAGGCCCGCGCCGACGAAGGCGGCGAGGCCGAGGAAAGCCGGCGCGACCCACACGCCCAGCGTGATGCCGGCGAGCACCAGGCTGCCGGCCACGATCTGGACCTGACGCATGATCTCGATCGGCTGGCTACGGTCGGTCGCGACCGGCAAGCCGGCCGTCTTCCAGGCTTCGATACCTCCTTCGAGGATGTAGGCTTGGCAACCGGCGGCGGCGGCAATACGCGGCGCGTTCGCCGACGTGCGAGCGCCCGAACGGCAATGGAACACCATCGCCTTGGCGGTCCCGGCGGGCAGCGAGCCGAGTCGCGACAGGGGCACGTTGCGGGCACCGGGCACGTGCTCACGCCCATGTTCGTCGGCCTCGCGAATGTCGATCAGGATCGCGCCCTGATCGATCAGGCGCTTGGCGGCGGGGGCATCTATTGTTTGCAGAGACATGGAGCTTCCTTTCAGCGGCAATAAAGGCGGTGGAGGGTTCCGAGCAGCTCTTCGATGCGCGGATCGGCGATGCGGTACCAAAGCGTCTGGGCATCGCGACGAAAGGCGACCAGGCCTTCCTCCCGCATGCGCGCCAGATGCTGCGACAGGGCGGACTGCGACAACTCCACATCCCCGGCGAGCTGGCCGACCGTGGCTTCGCCGCACTCGACCAGCCGGCACAGGATCAGCAGGCGCCGGTCGTTGGCGATCGTGCGCAACAGATCGGCAACCTGGCTGGCCTTGGCCTTGAGATCGCGTGACGCATCAAGGGCGGGGGTTGTGGACTTCATCGGCTTCAATATATTAGGAATTGCTAATTTAGCAAGTGCTTATATACTATCCGGAACAACATGGAGTTCACGATGTCCGTCAAACCCGTCATTGACGCCTTCTTCGACGAGACCACCTTCACCATCACCTATCTGGTGAGCGACCGGGGAAAGCGCAGAGCCGTCATCATCGACCCGGTGCTCGACTACGATCACCGCTCGGGCAAGGCGTCGACGACGTCCGCCGATCGTGTGTTGGCGAAGGCGGCAGAGCGCGGCGTGCGCATCGAGTGGATTCTCGAGACTCACGCCCACGCCGATCACCTCACGGCCGCGCCGCATCTCAAGGCTAGAACGGGCGCGCAGGTCGCGATCGGCGAGCACATCAAGGACGTGCAGAAGATCTTCAAACCGGTCTTCAATGCGACCGACGTGAGCGGCGAGGGGCGCGAGTTCGACCGGCTGCTCAAGGACGCCGAGGTTCTTGCATTAGGCGATCTCGAGATCGCGGTGATGCACCTGCCGGGTCACACGCCGGCCGATGTCGCCTACCGCATCGGCGATGCCGTGTTCGTCGGCGATACGATCTTCATGCCCGACTACGGGACCGCGCGGGCTGACTTCCCTGGTGGCGATGCCGCCACGCTCTACCGGTCGATCCGGCGCCTTCTGTCGCTGCCGCCCGAAACCCGCCTGTTCATGTGCCACGACTACAAGGCACCGGGGCGGGACCATTATGCGTGGGAAACGACGGTGGCCGAGGAACGCGCAAGGAATGTCCATGTCCACGATGGCATGGCGGAGCAGGCCTTCGTCGACATGCGACGCGCACGCGACGCCACGCTGGCCGCGCCGGTCCTCCTGTTGCCGTCGGTGCAGGTCAACATCCGCGCCGGACGTCTGCCGCCGGCCGATGCCAACGGCACGAGCTATCTTCGTATTCCGGTGCGGATGGCAGGCTGACGCTCAGGCAAGAAGAACGACGTCGAAATCGCTGCTGGAGGGAGGTCAACCGCCTTGAGTTCGATCGAATCGGGAGGGATGCCAGGTAGGGATGAGCTGCTTTGCGTCGTCAGTCCACTACCTTGGCTTAGGGCCGAGCGGGCGCGGACGCAATGGCCACGGACTCGCCGTCGCGCAGATCGACGGTGGGATTGAGGATGACCTGTTCGCCCGCCTTGACGCCGTCGCGTACCTCGAGTTCCGTCCCCAAGTCGCGCGCGACCGTGATCGTGCGGAGTCGCGCCACGCCGCCCTCCGCGACGGCGACCTGCAGGCCGTTCTGGTTGAAAATGATCGCACCGGCCGGCACCAGCAACGCTGGTGTGGAGCGCGGCACCTGGAGCTCGACCATGCAGTAGGTGCCAGGCTGCAGCACCCCGGCAGGATTGGCGATATCGATCTCGGTGAGGAGCGTGCGAGAGCCGGGCTGAAGCGCGTCCGCGATGCGTGTGACCGTACCGGAGAAGATTCGGTCTGGCAGCTCGGGCACTGTGACGCTGGCCTTGATGCCCGGCTTCACTCCGCGCGCGGCATCCTGCGGCACGTAAATCTGAGTGCGGATCACATTGCTCTGCTGGACCGTGAACATGAAAGTGCTGTTCACCGCGTCGGCCTGAACCAAGCTGCCGATATCGATGTTGCGCTGGGTCACGACGCCGTCGAACGGTGCGACAACCCGCTGGTACGCCTTCTGCTGGCGCAACACGTCGAGCTGCGATTGCTGGGCCACGACGTTGGCCTGCGCCAGCTCGACTGCCGCCTCGTTGGCCTTGAGCGTCTGGACGTCGATCGAGCCCTGCTGCAGAGGCAGCCAGCCCTCCTTGACCAGCGGATGGTCTCGGTGCCACGTGACTTGGGCAAGATCGCGGTTGGCTTGGGCCTGCTGAACGGCGGCCTTGAGCTGACCGAGCGTCGCCTCGGCCTGCGCGATCTGGTGATCGAGCTCGGGGGCGACGATGGTGGCGAGCAGGTCGCCTGCTTTCACTTTGTCGCCGATATCGACCTTGCGCGCGTCGACGTAGCCGCTTGCCCGTGCGAAGACATTCGCGACCGCGAAGGCCGTCGTGTTCGCGGGCAGCCGCACCGGTCTCTCCTCGCTTGCCGCGCGGACAGTGGCGACACGCACCGCCGGCACGAAGCTGCGGCGATGCTCGGCGGCGGCGTGCAGATCGGCGATGCGTTCCTGCTGGCGCCATGCGCCGAGGCCGATCGCGACCGTGAGCAGGGCGAGAGCGGTGGCCGCCAGCAGCAGGCCGTGCCGCGCGCCATGCGAGCCGGTCGGCTCGACCGCCCGGGTGGGATCAATTTCGCTCGTATCGGTCATGTCACTTGCTCCTCGAAGACGCCGCCTTTGGTGACCTTGCCGTCGCGCAGCCAGGCGAACAGGCAGGGGACGATCAGAAGAGTGGTAGGGGTGGCGAACAGCAGCCCGCCGATCACTGCGCGGGCGAGGGCGGCGTTCTGCTCCTCGCCCGCGCCGCCGATTGCCATCGGGATCATGCCCACGATCATTGCTGCCGCCGTCATCAGAACCGGCCGGATGCGGGTGTGGCCGGCAGCGATGGCGGCGTCGCGCGCGCCGAGACCGGCAATGCGCTGCTCGCGGGCGAAGGTGACCAGCAGGATGGAGTTGGCCGACGCGACACCGACCGCCATGATCGCGCCCATCAGCGAAGGGACGCTGAGGGTGGTGCCGGTCGCGAACAGCATGGTGACGATGCCGACCAGCGTCGACGGCAGGGCGAGCAGCACCACCAGCGGATCGCCGAAGTTCTGGTAGTTCACTACCATCAGCAGGTAGACCAGCACTGCCGCGAACAGCAGGCCGATCCCGAGATCGACGAAGGCGCTGTCCATGCTTTGAATCTGGCCGACGATCTGGATCGTGTTGCCGGGCGCGAGCTGCTTCCCGAGGTCGGCGACCACGCGGCGGATGTCGTCGGAGACGCGACCGAGGTCGCGGCCCTCGACGGCGGCATAGACCTCGTAGACGGGCTGGATGTTGGCCTGGTTGGCGTTGGTCGGCACGCTCTGGCGCGTGAACGTGGCAACGTTGCTCAACAGTCCGGGCACCGGCACGCCGCCAGTCGCGCCGGTATCGGTGGCGAGCGTGGACGAGACCGGCGTGTTGCCGAGGTCGCTGAGTGACGCGACCTGCGCTTCGGGCGTCTGGACGGCGATGTAGTAGGGAATTCCAGACGCCGGGTCGGTCCAGAAGTTGGGCGTCACCTGCTCTGACGAGCTCAGGCTGACGTTGATGTTGTTCGCCACGGTGCTGGCGCTGAGGCCGAGCTGGGCGGCGCGCGTGCGGTCGATCGTGGTGTAGAACGAGGGCGCGTCGACTTCCTGCTGGAGATGCGCATCGACCACACCGGATATCTGCGCCAGGCGGCGCTGAAGTTCGCGGGCGACGCGGAGATTGTTGGCCCGATCGTAGCCGACCGTACGCACGTTGATCTGCGCCGGAAGGCCGAAATTCAGGATCTGGGTCACGATGTCGGCGGGCTGAAAGTAAAACGTCGCCTCGGGAAACTGGCTATGGAGCTCGCGGCGCAGCGTGCGGACGTAGCTCTCGGTCGGCGCGTGTCCTTCCTTCAGTGCGACCTGGATCACGCCGTCGTTGACGCCGATGGTGGAACCGTCGGTGAAGGCGAGATTGTAGGAGCGCGCCGGCAGACCGATGTTATCTACGATCAGGTCGAGGTCCCGCGCCGGAATGATTTCCCGGATCTTGTCCTCGACCTGCTGGAATAGCCGCTCGGTCGCCTCGATGCGCATGCCGGCCGGCGCGCGGACGTGAAGCTGCAACCGGCCGCCGTCGATCAACGGGAAGAAATCCCGGCCGACGATCGTGAATAGCGCGCCACCGCAACCCAGCAGGAGGAAAGCCACGACAATGACCGGCACGCGCCGCTCGATCAGCGTTTCGAGGAGGCCGACGTAGCCCCGCCGCATGCGCTCGAAGCCGGCGTCGAAGCCCGTCTGCAGGCGGCCGAACAGTCGGCCTGTCGCGCCGGTCACGCCATGCGACTCGTTCCTGAGCAGCAGGCCGATCGTGATCGGCGTCAGCGTACGCGACAGGCCGTAGGAGGCGAGCATCGCGAACACCACCGCCAGGCCGAGGGGCGTGAACAGGTACTTGGCCGGTCCTTCGAGGAACACGACCGAGGTGAACACGCAGCTGATCGCCAAGGTGGAGACCAGGGTAGGGACGGCAATGCCGGCCGCGCCGTGCAGCGTCGCCTGAGGCAGGGGCATGCGCCCCTCGGTGAGGAGGCGGTGGGTGTTCTCGATCGTGACCGTGGAATCGTCGACCAGGATGCCGATCGCCAGGGCGAGGCCGCCCAGGGTGAGGGTGTTGATCGTCTCGCCGAGAAAGTAGAGGGTGATCAGCGAGCTCAGGATAGCCAGCGGGATGGAGATCATCACCACCAGGGTCGACCGCCAGGAGCCGAGAAACAGCAGGATCATCGCCGCGGTTAGGACGGCGGCGATCGCACCCTCGCGCAGCACGCCGGTCAGGGCGTCGCGCACGAACACCGACTGGTCGAACAGCTCCCGGATCTCCATGCCGGCCGGCGCCGACTGGCGGATGGTATGCAGGGCCTCCTTGACGCGGTTCACGACTTCGAGCGTCGAGGCGTTGCCATTCTTTATGATACTGAGCAGCACCGAATGCTTGCCGTCTCGCCGAACGACGTTCTGCTGCACGAGCCAGCCGTCATGAACCTGTCCGACATCCTTTATGAACACCGTGGCACCGTTCACCACCTTGATCGGGATGTCGTTCAGTTCGCCGATCGTCGCCGGCGTCGCGTTGGTACGCACGACATACTGGGTATCGCCGATCTTGGCCGTCCCCGACGGCAGAGTGAGGTTCTGGGTGTTGATCGCATTCACCACATCGAGCGGCGTAAGGCCGCGCGACACCAGCTTGGCCGGGTCGATATCAACCATGATCTGCCGGTACTTGCCGCCCATCGGCGTGGGCAGGGTCACGCCCGGGATGGGCGCGAGGGCCTGGCGCACGCGGTAGATGCCGTAGTCGTAGAGCTGCTGCTCGTTCAGCGTGTCGGAGCTGAGGCTGATCTGCAGCACGGGTACGCTCGAGGCATTGAACTGCACCACCACGGGTGGCTGGATCCCGGGTGGCATCAGCGCGCGTATCGAGTTGGTGGCCGCAACGATCTGCGAGATCGCCAGATCCAGATTGACGTCTTGCTGGAAGTAGATCTTCTGCACCGAAAGCCCGCTCAGGCTCTGCGCCTCGATGTTGCGGATGCCGTTGACGCTGGCGCTGATGGCGTACTGGCTGTAGGTCGTGACCCGCTGCTCCATCTCCGGTGTGCTGAGACCCGTGTAGCTCCAGATCACCGTAACCACGGGGATGCGGATTTCGGGGAAGATGTCGGTGCGCATCGACCATGCGGCGATCCCGCCGAGGAATAGAATCAACGTGGCTGCGACGTAGAATGTATGTGGGAAGCGCAGGGCGAAGCGGACAATGCCCATGGACGGGCTCCCTCGGGGTTTGAATTGGAGCCCGAGTAAGCGCCTCGCCACCGCCGCTTCCCATCCATACATGGGAGGAGCGGACCTTATACGTAGGTATGGAAGACGACTCGCGCTGCCTCGGGTAGCCCCGCTACGATACGAGTTCCTGCGGAGTTGCCTTACGATGTCGTTTCACGCCCTGACGCCAGCGCGGCGCTCCGTTGCCTCGCCGCTTTTCGCAGTACTCGTTGCGATTGCGGTCTTCGCGATCGATACTGTCACGTCCCTCGATATCGCGGTCGCCGTGCTCTATGTCGCGGTGGTGCTGCTGGCGCTGGACTTCACGGGATACGAGGGAATTCTCACCGTAGCCGCGGGCTGCATGCTGCTGACGGTGCTGAGCTTCGCCGTCACGCACGGCGCCGATCCGGAACCTGGGCCGATCCTGCGCGGGTTCGTCAGCCTGGCTGCAATCACGATCACCGCGCTGCTCGCCGTGCGCAACCAACGGGCCGTGACCGCGCTGCGCGAGCAGGCCAGCCTGCTCGACCTCACGCATGACACGATCTTCGTGCGCGACCGCAACGACGTGATCACCTACTGGAACCGTGCCGCGACCGAGCTCTATGGCTGGCGCCGGGAGGAGACGGTTGGCCGCCGCGCCGCACAGCTGCTCGACACGGTGTTTCCCGCGCCTCAGGCGGCGATCATGGATGAACTCGAGCGCACCGGCCGCTGGGAGGGCGAGCTGATCCATACGACCCGCGACCGGCGGCACGTGACCGTGGCCAGTCGCTGGGCGCTGCAACGCGATGCGCGCGGCCGCCCGCTCTCGATCCTCGAGACCAATAACGACGTCACCGCCCAGCGCACCGTCGAGGACAAGCTGCACCGCTCGCGCACGGAGCTGGCGCACGTCTCGCGCATCGCCACGCTGGGCGAGCTCACGGCTTCGATCGCGCACGAGGTCAATCAGCCGCTGGCTGCCGTGGTCGCCAACGGCGAGGCGGGCCTTCGTTGGCTCGACCGGCCCGTCCCGGACCTCGGTCGGACGAGGACGACCGTCGAAGCGATGATCCGCAATGCGCGCCGTGCGAGCGATGTCATCGTCCGGCTACGCGCCCTGTCGCGCAAGGCCGACCCGGTCCAGGCGCCGCTGTCGGTCGCCGAGCTGGTCGAGCAGACCACGCAGCTGGTCGAGCGGGAACTGCGTGTGCACGAGGTGCGCTTTTCGACGACGGTGCCGGCCGACCTGCCACCGGTGCTGGGCGATCGCGTGCAACTGCAGCAAGTCCTTATCAATCTGCTGATCAACGCCATCCAGGCACTCGATTCGGTCTCCGCCGATCGACGCGTCCTGTCGGTCAACGCTGAGTGCGCGGTCGACGAGGCGATCGGCGATGTCGCCGTCTTGCGCCTCGACGATACCGGACCCGGCATTCCGGACGACGTGTTGCCGCGTCTGTTTGACGCCTTCTTCACGACCAGGAGCGAGGGAATGGGGATGGGGCTGTCGATCTGCCGGTCCATCGTCGAGGCGCATGGCGGCCGCATCTCGGCCGAGAACAGGCCTGAAGGAGGTGCATCCTTCCGCCTCGCGTTGCCGATCGCGCCGGCAGGTGCCACATGACGCGCCGCCCTGCGGCAGCCGGCGCGGCCGTGGCCACCCCGGTGGTCTTCATCGTCGACGACGACGAGGAGCTGCGGCTCGCGCTCGACAACCTGTTCCGCTCGGTCGGTCTGGAATGCCGCCTGTTCGGTTCGGCGCCCGAGTTCCTCAAGGCCGTGCCGGCCGACGCGCCGGGTTGCCTGGTGCTCGATATCCGCCTGCCGGGCGTGAGCGGGCTCGAGTTCCAGGCCCAGCTCGCACGCTCCGGTGCGCACCTGCCGATCGTGTTCATGACGGGGCACGGCGATGTGCCGATGTCGGTACGCGCGATGAAGGCCGGCGCGGTCGACTTCCTCACCAAGCCGTTCCGCGACCAGGACATGCTCGATGCGGTCTCGGCGGCGATCGAGAGCGATCGCCGCCGGCGCGAAGCCGACGGTGCGGGGCGCGAGGTGCGCGAGCGCTACGAGAGGCTGTCGCCGCGCGAGCGCGAGGTCATGACGCTCGTCACTCGGGGCCTCATGAACAAGCAGGTCGCCGGCGAGCTCGGCCTCAGCGAGATCACGGTCAAGCTTTATCGCGGCCAGGCGATGCGCAAGATGAACGCAGCCTCGCTGGCCGATCTCGTGCGCATGGCCGAGCACCTCGCGCTGCACCAGGAGCGTCCGTAGCGTCGCCGCTCCTGGTGCAACAAACCTCTGTATAGCTATCGGTCCCGGCCCGGCTCGGGCAGGTTGGCGGCGTTCGAGCCTCCGCGCTCGCTTGCCTTCGTGCCCCAGATCATGCCTGAGCCCGCCGTCTTTTCTCCGCGCTCGAAAGCGCCGACCGTCGCCGTCGTGGACGACGACGAGGCCGTACGCGAGGCGCTGGGCAATCTACTGATGTCGATGGGCCTGGAGGTCCAGTCCTTCGGTTCCGCCGAAGATTTTCTCGCCTCGCCGCACCGCAATTCGGTCGCCTGCCTTGTAAGCGACGTTCAGTTGCCCGGAATGAGCGGACTGGAACTTCAGCGCCTCATCGTTTCGGAAGGCAACGCCCCTCCGATCATCCTGATCACCGCCTTTTCGCGGGACCATGTCCGCCGCCAGGCGGAGCAACAGGGTGCGGTGGCCTTGCTTGCCAAACCATTCGACGGCAGGCGCATGGTCGAGTGCATCCACCGCGCCCTGCAGCCCTGAAATACCCGTGCCGGTATCCGGCACTAGACCTTCGTATGGATGTCCGGCGCTCGGCGCGACACCATCTGCTAGGGTGAGGCAACTATTCGAGGAGCAGTCACCATGCATTCGATCAGGCTTCTTGCCTGCGCAACGTCGCTCGCAGCAGTCCTGGCTCCCGTGCAAGCCGGCGCGACGGCGGTCGACCTCAACATTGGGTCGCCACGCGGCACGCTCACCTTCGGCATCGGCGACTCGGCGCTGTTTCGGATCACGGGCGGTTTCGACAGCTGGCATGGCACGGCGCATGTCGATGAGGATCATCCCGAGCGCAGCACCGTCGATGTGACGGTCGATGCACAGAGCGTCTCCATGGCCGACAGAGAGGAGGCTGCGACGGTACGCGGACCGGAGTTCTTCAACGCATCGATTTATCCGGAGCTTGCCTTCCACTCCGACCACATGTTTCGGACCAGCGACACCGAGTGGGAGGTCGACGGCCAAATGACCCTGCGCGGTGTTACCCGGCCGATGACCTTCGAAGTGACGGTCCATGATCGCAATATGGGCGCCGCGCCCGGTGAGCGCTACGCGCGGCTCGAAGCGCACGGCACGCTGCAGCGCTCGCAGTTCGGCATGGACAGGTATATCGATCTGCTGGGCGATCCGGTGACGATCACGATCGACTCGGACGCTTGGCGCTGACCGCCACCGCCCGGTGGCGAACTCTGTCCGGGCCTTTCGCTTGCGGGCTATTGCTCAAGCCTACTGCATGCCTGTATCCATCCGTCGGCATGGAAAAACTGAAGCTTTCGGCGCTGGACGCGGGCGATCTCGAGGTCATTTCGGCAGCCGTCCAGGACTCGCTCGTGGCGGTGCGGGACTGCGCCTTCTTTGCAGGCGAGAAGCGCTTTGTTCTCCTCTTGAACCGGTTCTGCTGGGAGGCTGACGGCACCATCGAGACCGCGTACTGGCGAACCCATTCGGCCCTTGTTTTCAACGAGGTGAGTGCCGTCCATCACCACAGGATCCCACTTGATCAGCCCGACAGGCTGCTGGATCTGCTGTCGGTGGCGATGGAAAGCGACCGTTCCGTCATTTTGCGCTTTGCAGCCGACCGCACCATACGGCTGGAAATCGGCCGGCTCGCGTGCCATTTGGGGGACGTCGGGGAGCCTTGGCCTACCCCCTGGAAGCCCGCCCATCCGGTTGCCTAGCAGCCGCCGGACCCGGGGCGGGCGTTCGCGTTACTGGAGCAACGGTCGTGCAGAGCGAAGCGAACGAGAAGCTGATCCTGGCGGTGCCCAAGGGCCGGATCCTGAGCGAGGCAGCGCCGCTACTGGTGGCGGCCGACATCCATCCCGAGAAAGCCTTCGCCAATCCGGACTCGCGCCAGCTCCGCTTCGCAACCAACCATCCGGACCTCGACATCATCCGCGTCCGATCGTTCGACGTCGCGACTTTCGTGGCGTTCGGCGCAGCACATCTCGGCATCGCCGGATCCGATGTGCTGATGGAGTTCGACTACCCGGAGATCTACGCTCCGATCGACCTCGGCATCGGCAAATGCCGGCTGGCCGTGGCCGAGCCGGTCGAGATGGCGGGCAGCGACGATCCGCGGCGCTGGAGCCACGTGCGCATCGCGACCAAGTATCCCGAGGTGACGCGCCGCCACTTTGCCGCGCGTGGCGTGCAGGCCGAGTGCGTCAAGCTGTCGGGCGCGATGGAGCTGGCACCTTCGCTCGGTCTCAGCCATCGCATCGTCGATCTGGTCGACAGCGGCCGTACCTTGCGCGAGAACGGGCTGGTCGAAATCGAGCACATCGCCGACGTCACGTCGCGATTCATCGTGAACCGCGCCGCACTCAAAACCCGTCCGCAGCGGGTCGGCCACTGGGTCGATCGCTTCCGGGAGGTGAGTCGTGCCGCTTAGGCTCGATGCCTCGGCGCCAGGCTTCGACCGGGACTTTGCCTCCTTCCTGGCGCGCAACCGGGACACCGACGAGAACGTCGACAGGGTGGTTGCCGAAATCATCGCCGACGTACGCGCGCGCGGCGACGCTGCGGTGATCGACTACACGCGCAAGTTCGACAAGGTCGAGTCCGACGCGGCCGGGCTGCGCATTCCCGATGCCGACCGTCGCATGGCCGCCCTACAGGTGCCGGAAGCGCAGCGTGAGGCACTGGAATTCGCGGCCAAGCGCATCGAGGCCTTCCATCGCGAGCTCCTGCCCAAGGACGTGGATTTCACCGACGACACCGGCACGCGGTTGGGAGCGCGCTACCGGCCGATCGATTCGGTCGGCGTGTACGTGCCGGGCGGCACCGCGGCCTACCCGTCATCTGTCCTGATGAACATCGTGCCGGCCAAGGTGGCCGGCGTGAAGCGCATCGTCATGGTCGTGCCGACGCCGGGCGGGATTCTCAATCCGCTCGTCATGTTGGCGTCGGAGATCGCCGGTGCCGACGAGGTCTGGCGTATCGGCGGTGCGCAGGCCGTGGCCGCGCTTGCATACGGCACTCGATCGATGAAGCCCGTCGACAAGATCACCGGTCCCGGCAACGCATATGTCGCCGCCGCCAAGCGGCGCGTCTTCGGTCAGGTCGGAATCGACCTGATCGCCGGCCCTTCGGAGATCCTCGTCGTCGCCGATCGTAACAACGATCCCGCGTGGATCGCGGCCGATCTGCTGTCGCAGGCCGAGCACGACGCATCCTCGCAGTCGGTGCTGGTTGCAGACGATGCAGCCTTCGCCGATGCCGTCGCGGTAGCCGTGGACGCGCAACTGAAGGTGATGCCCCGCGCGGGAATCGCCGGCGCGAGCTGGCGCGACAACGGCTGTATTGTCCTGGTGCCCAACATCGCGGCCTGCGCGCCAATCGTAGACGCCATCGCGGCCGAGCACGTCGAGCTGGCGCTGGAGCCGGAGGCGGCGGAGGTCCTCAGCCACAGGATCTCGCATGCGGGCGCGATCTTCATCGGCCGCCACACTCCCGAGGCGATCGGGGATTACGTCGCCGGCACCAATCATGTCCTGCCGACCTCACGCGCCGCGCGCTTTTCCGGCGGCCTTGGGGTCGCCGACTTCCTGAAGCGCACCTCGATCGTCGCCTGCACGCCCGGGTCCCTCGCTGCGCTGGCTCCTGCCGCATTGGCATTGGCGGAGGCAGAAGGCCTCGACGCGCACGGCCGCTCGGTCTCCATCCGACTGAACCGCCGCGGTTGACGATGGCTGCGTCCCCTTCCACGGCGCGGCGCATCGTCGACATCTCGCTCGACGAGCAGTCGGTGGCGCGTCGTTCGCCCGAGGTCGAGCACGAGCGCGCGGTTGCTCTTTTCGACCTCCTCGAGGAGAACGACTTCGTCCTCGTCGACGGCGAGCCTGGCCCTTACAAGCTCCATGTCGGAGTCTTCGAGCAGCGGCTCGTGTTCGGCGTCCATGCCGTCGACGATCGCAAGCTGCGCGACATCATCCTGTCGCTGACGCCGTTCCGGAAGGTCGTGAAAGACTACTTCCTGATCTGTGAGAGCTATTACACCGCGATCAAGAAGCTCGGGCCGTCGCAGATCGAGGCGCTCGACATGGGGCGGCGCGGCCTTCACAACGAAGGCTCCGAGCTGTTGCGCGAGCGGCTGGCCGGAAAGATCGAGCTCGATCTCGACACGGCTCGCCGCCTGTTCACCCTGATCTGTGCGCTGCACGTCACGGCATGAGCACGTTGCCGGCCAGCGTGCTGTTCGCCTGCAGCCACAATGCCATCCGCTCACCGATGGCCGAGGCGCTGGCAAAACGGCTTTACGGCAACACGGCCTTCGTGGATTCGGTCGGCGTCCAGGCCGGCGAGCTCGACAGCTTTGCCGCCGCCGCGCTCGACGAGCTCGGCATCGATCTCTATGCCCATCGCGGCAAGTCGTTCGATGACGTGGATCCGACGTCCTTCGACCTGATCGTGACGCTTTCACCGGAGGCGCATCACAGCGCCCTGGAGTTCACCCGCAGCGCTTCGACCGATGTCGAATACTGGCCGATCTCCGACCCCAGCGCGGTGGAGGGATCGCGTGAAGCCCGCCTCGACGCCTACCGCCGTACCCGCGACATGATCCTGGCGCGGCTCAAGGCACGCTTTGGAACGCCGGGCGGCCCCACTTTGTGATCGTCAAGAAACCGATCGGATCAGCGCATGGTGCTAGCGCTGCTTGGCAACAGCGTACCAGGCACTGCGCTGGCCGGTACGTCGGATCACCGGCAGGTTGATGATGTCGATGAAAATCGTTGCAGGACCGTCGGCCTGTCCCAGATCGCCTTCGATAACCGCGACGTCGAAGCTGAGCTTGTTGCCCTCGAGCCTGGGTGCCTTCAGCACGACGACGATGTCGGCGACGCTGGCGGTGGCCTTGTTCAGCACCGAGACCGTGGCATTGGGCGGGTCCTTGGCGAAGCTGTCGGGCGCGCCATCGCCCCATTCGGCAAGAAGGTCGGCGGTGAGGGCGTGGCCCGCGGCGCGGACCGGTCGGTCGGCGAAGACGATGGCGTTGGGCGACACGCCCTCCAACGTCAGCGTGCTGCCGGCGAGCTTCGCTCCGCTGGCGTTGAGCACGATCATCGACGGCACGACTTGTGGCTGCTGCGGTTTGCCGATGGTCTTGGCCGGCGATTGACCCGACGTTTGGGCGGCGACGCCGGTCGACAAGCCAGCAACGGCCGCCAGAGCGAGAATCACGAAACGCATGGGGTGACTCAATAGCAAGGCAACAGCGGTGGCGCACCGCAGGCGGGACGATCCGGAGGGGGCGGGGGAGCATTCGGACCGAAATTCGAACGCGGATAAGACTGATAGGTCGGGCCGCTCGGCGCCGGATTGGACCAGCCCGAGAAGGTGCTGGTATCGCTCGCGCTGCCGATGGCGGGATCCGTGCCGCCGGTGGTCTGGCTTTGGCCGAGATAGTGGAAGCCGCCAGAGCCCACGCCAAACCAGATCGTATCGATGAACACCGAGGCCGGCCCGTCGGCGTTGCCCAGGCTTCCTTCCAGGACGGCGACGTCGAAGGTCAGCCGGTCGCCCGCGATCTTCGGCGACCGCAGCACCACGACCGCATCGGTGACTTTGGAGCCGTCCTTGGCGAAGGCCGAAACGGTGGCGTTTGGCGGGTCCTTGGCAAAGCTGCCGGTCGCCCAGAGCTCGACCAGCTCGGCGGTGAGCATGTGCCCGGCGGCGCGGGCCGGCCGGCTCGCAAACAGGATCGCAGACGGTGCGACGCCGTCGAGCGTAAGCGCGTTGCCGGCCAGTTGTGCGCCGCGCGCGTTGAGGACGATGAGCGCCTCCGATCGCTTGCGGGCCGATGGAACGCCGATCGCCTTCTGCGCCGGCGCGGTGATGGCATTGGGCGCAGGGTGCGGCGGCGCGGTCTGGGCCAACGACAGTCCGGGCGCGAGAAAGCAGGCAAGAGCGACGACGAGACGGGGAAACATGCCGGACTTATAAGCTGCCCGTGGTGCGCTCGGGAAGGGGAAGACGTTGACTAACCCCCTGGCGAAGCCCATTTTCCGGCCGCTTCGCCCCTTTTTTGCTCTTAGTCGGAGGCCGGATGGCCAAGGAAGATCTGATCGAATTCAACGGTGTGGTCGCCGAGTTGCTGCCCAACGCGATGTTCCGCGTGAAGCTCGACAACGACCACACGATCCTCGCCCACACCTCGGGCAAGATGCGCAAGAACCGTATCCGCGTGCTGGCAGGCGACCGCGTCACCGTCGAGATGACGCCGTACGACCTGACCAAAGGCCGCATTACCTTCCGCTTCAAGTAGGCATTGCTCGTCCTGGCTTCTGCCTCGCCGCGCCGGCTGGACTTGCTGCGGCAGATCGGCCTCGAGCCCTCAGCGATCGACCCCGCCGATATCGACGAGACACCGTACCCCGCTGAAATGCCGCGCGCCTATGCGCTGCGCATGGCGCTCGCGAAGCTTGCAATGGTGGCGCCGCGTCATCCTGGCGCAACGGTCCTCGCCGCCGATAGCGTGGTTGCGCTGGGTCGACGCATCCTGCCGAAGGCCGAAACCGACGCCGAGGCCCGGCGGTGTCTCGGCCTGCTGTCGGGACGTCGGCACAGGGTGCTGGGCGGCGTCGCAGTCGGTTCCAGCGGGAAGGTGAACACGCGAGTGGTCGAGACGGTTGTCCGCTTCAAGCGCCTCGAGCGAATGGAAGTCGAAGAGTATGTCGCAAGTGGCGAATGGCAGGGCAAGGCGGGCGGTTATGCCATCCAGGGCCGGGCCGCCGCGTTCGTCGCCTTCGTGGCCGGCTCCTACAGCAACGTGGTCGGGCTGCCGCTGTTCGAGACGGCGGCGATGCTGCGGGCCGCAGCGCCATGAACAGGCCCGACCGGCTTATCGTCCACGTGTTGCCGCAGGCGTTCCTGATGGCGCTGACAGCGGGTGGCCGCCTGGTCGAGCTGCAGATCGCGCGGCGCGATCGGCCCTCGCCGGTCGATGGCGTGTTCCTCGGCCGCCTCGAACGGGTGATGCCCGACCTGGACGCCGCATTCGTCGACATCGGCATCGGGCGCTCGGGCTTCCTGCGCAGCGAGGATCGCGCCGGGATCGACGGCTGGCCGCCGGCAGGCTCTCCGGTGCTGGTGCAGGTGCGCAACGAAGGCGATGGCGACAAGGGTCCCCGTCTGTCGATGGATGTCGCGGTATCGGGCCGCTATCTGGTCTACCATCCGCTCGGCACTGGCGTGAACTTCTCGCGGCGCATCGATGGCGAGTCCGAACGGGAACGGCTGGCGAGCCACCTCGTCGGCACGCTGGATGGTGGGATCGTGCTGCGCACCGCGGCCGCAGGCGCATCGGCAGACGTTCTGCGGGCGGACGCCAGCCAGGTGATGGAGCACTGGGAGCAGCTTCGCCGGCATGCGCTCGATGTCGCGCCGCCGGCCGATCTCTCGGCACGCATTCCCGGTGCGCGCGATCCCATCGAACGAATGCTGCGCGACCACGGAGCGGGGCTCGAGGAGCTGATCCTCGACGACCGCACGATGGCGCGCGACCTGCAGGACGAGATGGATCGCCGTGAGGAGAATATCCGTGTCCGCTGGCACAACGGCGCGATGCCGGTGTTCGAGATCGACGATGTGGCCGGGCAGATCGACACCGCCCTCGCATCGCGCATTGCTCTGGCAAGTGGCGTCCAGGTGTTGTTCGAGCCGGGTGAGACGCTCTGTGCCGTCGATGTCGACAGTGCAGGCGCGGCCGGACGCCAAGGGCGCGCGCCGCGCCGTCCGGTCGAGGTCAATCTGGAAGCCGCCCCGGCGATTGCCCAGCAATTGCGGCTGCGCAATATCGCGGGCGCTGTGGTGATCGACTTCGTCACCATGCGCAGCAGCTACGACCGCGACAAGGTGCAGGCCGCGCTGGCGGAGGTGCTGCGCGACGATCCGGTGCCGACGCAGGTTTACGGATTCACGCGGCTCGGCCACTTCGAGCTGACGCGAGCCCGGCGGGGCACGACGCTCGCCGGGCAACTCGAAGCGCTCGAGGATCGCGGACGCTGACCGGCATTGAACATCTGGCGCTCCAGGGAACGACTGTTCCTTCCGCCGATGCGGTTGACGGCGGCCGGCGAGCTGCGCGATTTCTTGGGCCCATGAAATCGACGGACCGTCCTGCGCCGCCGCTGCGCGCCGTGCGCATTCAGGCCAAGTGCCCTGGGTGTGGCAAGCCAGTCGAAGAGAGGTTTCGGCCTTTTTGCAGCAAGCGCTGTGCCGATGTCGATCTCGGCCGGTGGCTGAAGGAGAGCTACCGGATCCCGACGGACGAAACGCCGGACGAAAACGGCGCCGAGTCGTAACCAACTGGACAGCGCCGTTTACGCGTCCTATACAGCCCGCCGCCCGGCTAGTGGCGTGCCCAGGTAGCTCAGTTGGTAGAGCATGCGACTGAAAATCGCAGTGTCGGTGGTTCGATCCCGCCCCTGGGCACCATTACCTGGAATGCACGCCCGCTTAGATTTTAGCCCTGTTGACTCACCGCTGCGAATGTCCCTTCGGAAGCGTTTTTTCCAAGGTCGATCGCAAGTTTTTTCCATAGTCTCGTTCTGTTCACGTTCTTCTCTTCATGTTCCCAAGGCCATTGCCGGATCTTAGCCGTTGGGGAAAAGTGCGAGGCGCCATGTCCGAGTTGTCGCAAGCGAAGGCGCGACTACATCGCGGATCGTCTCGCCTTGATGCCCAACGTATTTTGCTATGTCGGCATCCCGGCTCCTCTCACCCTTCGTCTGCGCTTCTCGCTGCAGCCGCCCCTTGAGGTCTTCATACCTCTGGGTGAAGTCGGGCTGAAGGGGGTTTAGATACGTCGAATCTTGGACAATTTCTCTTCGTTTGTCTCCGTTGTCAGTATACCACGCGTAGCCCGTTACTGGTGTCCAGCTACTACGGCCGCTTAGACTGAAATGTAGGCCACCCGTTGTCATTGAGCGAACGGGGGTGACGCCAGCGATCAGTCCATCCCAGTAGCGGTGCAATTCATCGAGCATTTGAGAGATGTGCGGGACACTCTCGTTGTACAGTTCGCGAGCGTTCCTCAGGTCGCCATCGTCTTTAAGAAAGTTCGACCGAGTCATCAGGATTATCATCTTCAAGCTGACCGCATTTATGTACGGAAACAGCGCCTTCGCTCCATGAGGATGCAATCGGTAGATTACGTTGTTGGCGGCAATTTCAGCCTCGTTCAGCCTAAAGATCGCTTCCCTCGGATTGGAGGAATTCCCCCAGTCTTTCAGATTTCTCCACGCTGCGTCGACATCGGCCTGCGCTCTCTGCATGGTTTCTCGATCGATTACCTCGGAGATGCAACGTTTCAGCTCGCGGACCGCTTCGCCGATCATAGCTGAAATATCTCGTCTTAAGTTCGCCATCATTTCTTGCAGTTGCTGTTGTTGAGCTATACCAGCAACAATTCCGGCCAAAGGAATTGAGCTCGCCGCGAAGGACGTCGCCGAATACGCAACTGTAAGGCTCGTTGCGGTGGTGTCTCCATCGAAAAAAGTCTGATACGAGACTAGAATGTCGGTTGTAGTCTGCTGAACATCAGTTATCCGCAGCTTCTGCGTCATCTTCTTCCCCCAACAGATACGCGCATGACCGCGTGGATGCAATTTGGCGTCAACATACTACCATGGCGCGTCTGGCGGCTGGAGTCCATGCATGTGCCCGAGTTCTATTTCCGTTTGCTTAGAGCTCTAAAAACACGTTCGGCCCCCTTTGTCCTTGCCGCCTCGATCGTGTAAGGCCGCGCACTCGCCGGATTGGTCTGCCCCAGCGCGCCGGCGATGTCGTTCTCGCTGAAACCCGCATCGGCCGCCGCCTTGCCAAGGCTCTTGCGCAGCCCGTGGAAGGTGAGACCCGGCCTGATCTTGCCGGCGGCGACCAGCTCGCGCTTGATCCGGTCGAAGGACGAATCGAGGCCGTCTTCCGTATAGGGCTGGCCTAGCCGGTTCAGCACGAGCGTCGCGCCTGCCTTGCGGCCCTTCGCCTTCGCCGCTCGCCCCAACTGCATGTCGTCGGGCTCGTTCAAAATGGCGGTCAGCCGCTTCGCCTCGAAGATGCTGAGTTCCTTGCCGTTCTTGTTGATCATGTCCATATCGATCGAGCCGCCGCGCCTGGCGGTCTTCGGCACGCGGACGACATCGGCCTTGCGCAGTCCACCGTAGTAGGCGAGGGCGACGGCCTTGCGGAGACCGCTGCCGCCGGCCTTGAGGTCGCGCGTCGCCTTGATGAAGGCGTCGACCTCGGCCGGCCGCCAAGACTTGTTGGCGACGCCCTTGTTCTTCGGCCGCCGGATCTTCGGCACGCCCTTGGCGGCGTTCACGGTCAGCAGCCCGCGCGGGACGCCCCATCCCAGCGTGATAGACAAGACGGCGACGACCATGTTGGCGAGCCAGCGGCCGCGGGCGTCGAATACCTCGTCGCGGGTCTTCAGCACCCATGGCTGGTCGATCGTGTGCAGCGGCTTGGCGTCGAAGGTCTGCAGCGCGTCCATGGCCCGCTGGTAGCCCTTCTGCGATGTCGCCTCGAGCTGGGTGAATTCGGGCGAGGCACGATAGAGGGCGAACAGGCCGCCGAGCGAAGCCGGCTTCGGGTCCGGCCGCTGGGCGCGAGCGGCGACCTCTGACTCCAGGTCCTTCACCTCGGCAAAGAAGGCCTCGGGGTAGCGCTCAGGATCGGCCTTGATCCGTTTCCCGGTGGCCCGGTGGTAGCGGTAGACCGCGCCGTTGGCCCGGACGATCTTTATGCCGCTGATTTTTACGAAGGTCATTTCGCAGCCGTTCCCAATCGTCTTCTACGGGAGCCTGAGGGGCGCGGCCGAGCCGGTCAACCGGGAGGCTGTCCAGCCAGGCCCGGAGGTCGGCGAGGCTGTAGAAGCGCTCCTGGCCGATGTAGCGGGGGACGCAGCGGGGCGCGACCTCGCGGTCGAAGCGCTCGTCACCGAGCTGGCCGCACCAGCGCATGGCGTTGCGGCGGGTCAGCAGGCCGCATTCGTCAAGACGGATGACGGCCCGGGCGGTCACGGCAATGCCGAATAGAACGGAGGCAGGATCGCTCCCGCCTCCGTGTAGCCGTGCTGATGGGCGCGTGCGCCCATCGCTAGAGCTTGGTGCCGGTCATCCGCTTGAGATCGCGGATCAGGCCGAAGACGATCTGGTCGGGCGAACGTCCGCTCGGGTCCTCGCTCATATCTTCCATGACCGCAAGGAATTCGAGCTTCACGATCATGTCGTCGAGTGTGTGGACCGGCGCCGTGATGAACTCGGTGTCGAGTGCGAGCCACAGCTCTTCCGCGTCCTCGTCAGCCTGGCGTAGTGCTGCGACCTGCGGGTTTGCCGCGTCGACGGCATCGCACGCTGCCAGCCAGCCTCGGAGACTGGCGAGCCGGGCATCTCGTTCGGCGACCGTGATCTGACCGTTCTTGGTCAGGTAGGCCAGATCTTCCTCAGTGGCTGACCGCTGGTATTGCTTGCCGTCAGCGCCTTCGAACTCGACGAGCAGTGCGTCCGGGCAAGGCGGATGCAGGTCGCGCACCCGGAAGCTTTCCAAGTCGGCAACATTGGTCGCTTCCTGCGAAGCACGGAAGGCAGCCTTGCAGCGCTCCCGCAGAGCGCGGAGGGACGACTCGGCGGGCTCGACGTCGCGAAGAATGTTCTTCACGATGCGCCCTTCCCACGAACCTGGGTCGAAGTCGCCGCCACCGACACCGAGGAGGAAGCGCAGCTTCGCCGCGATATCCTCGACGCTCACCACCGGTGCTTCGATCATCGCCTCGCGGGCGGCGTCGTTTGGGGCGTGCGCGGCTTCGACGGCAGCGCGGCGGGCAGCCGGGTCCATTTCTTTCGCCATGTCCTGCTCGTCGATCGCCTTCAAGGCGCGGCCGAGATCCCGGTAGGTCTTACGGTAGTCGCGCACCAATGCCTTGAGCGGCTTGGTGGGCTTGGAGAGTGCTGCCGCCGTGTCGGCGGTCGTGATCATCGTGTCGGGCATGATGGCTGCTCCCTAGAAATTGCTGGCGATAAGGGCGCGCGACTCGTCGAGCGCCATGCTGTGCAGGTTGCCGCGCACGTTCTCGGCTTCTTCGGTTGAGAGGTTCAGGCCGATGACCTCGGACTGTGTCTCGTAGAGCGCGACGATAAGAGCGTGGAGGCGATGAGCGCGCTCCTCGGACGTGAGAGCCGGCAGCGTTTGCGTCGGCTTGATGTTCATTCCATCAGGCATGGTTCTCTCCTGTATCAATGTGTGAAAACAGCTTCGGGCCGGGAGCGGTGCTCGGCCGGCCAGCGAACCGCCTTGTAGGCGTCGATCAGAGACAGCACCTTGCGGAGTGCTGCGGTGTGGTGCGCGCGTGTGTCGAGCAGCAGACGCCGCCGCTCGTCGCGGCCGATGGCGATATTCCTCTCGTAGCCATGCTGGTCGCGGCAGTCCGCTGCGAGCGTGCGGGTGAAGCGCGAGTGTGGCTTGTAGTCTCTGCTGGCGTTGCTCAGCGCCTGACAGGCCTCGATGAGCGATGCGGCCACCCTTTCGCTCTTGGTCCGACGCTTGCCGCCGCGCTGGCGCGCCCAGTCGAGCTCGTGACGTGCGACCAAGGATGCATACCGGATGCTGTCGCAATAAATGCGGCCCCCTCATGAGATCCGCGCTGAGCAGCGCCGCGGCATGAAGGGCGCCGAACTCGGCCGGCCCTTCGACGGGCTTGCCCTCTGTGTACGACGCATCGAGCGCTTTCTTGTAAGCCATCCATTGGCGCCGTTCGGCCGCGGTGATGGTGCCGGCATCGAGCGGGCTAACGAATGCTCCCAGGTTCAACGCCTCCAGGCGTTCGGAGCGGCTGATGTTCGGCCTTGGCATCGCCGCGTAAGCGACGGGCTGCTGGCCCACGTTGATTGCGAGAATGTTGCCGTCTGGCATTGGTGGCCCCTTTGCTGAGTTACGCCGCGAGTGCGGCTTCGACGACCGCGCTCGGTGCGCGGTGCGTTGCGAGCGGCTTCACCTTCGCGGTGAAGACGAACAGTTCGGTGCGGTTGTCGAAGACGAGGAAGTTGCGGGCGCCGAGCGCGGCGTTCTTCGCAAGATGGCGGGCAATGCGAGCCGCTTCGGACTTGCGGCTGTAGGGCTCGCCACAGACGGTCAGGCTGCAATCCCGTTCTTCGGTTTGGACTTGATAGCGGGCGGCGGAACTGTCGACGCCTGTCACGGTAGTTGCGGTGTGCATTGTGTCTCCCGCGTTAAGAGCAGAAGTACAATACGAAATGTAACGTCACTGGTCAATACATACTGTATCGAATATCAGTGGTAGCGTTACATTCGGTTCCGCTGATCCTCTATTGCAGCTTGGCTGCGGCGGTTTCGATCTAGAGCACAAAGGAACTTTTCTCGGAATTCGAGGGCCGCCGGGTTACCCGGATCGGACCGTAGGACCTTCTCAACAAGAGCTAGACCCTTTTCGGCAACGCGCCTGGCCCGCCAATTTGCGACGCGGGCTGAGAAGTTTAGGAGGCGTGCATGCGCATAGTTCAAGACGGGGTCGTGCCACATGTCTTACTCCCAAGGGCCGCTGGCTCTAGCTCCATGTATCAGTCGATCAAGTTAAGTCGCTTGAGATGTTCCTGAAGCCGTTGCAGAACCGAACTCAGCCGACGCATCTGAGAGTGGGTTGCCGCCTCGGAAGGCGCTTCGCTCATAGGAACGTCTAACAGTCTCTCCAGTCTTAACAGAAGGTTAAGGGCTTCCTCCGACTGTTGAGGAGGAGCTACTTCATCTCCGGGTGTGCCCTCGCGAGCAACAGATAGTCGATCAGTCAGCCGCCTCATGAATTGAATCATCCGCTCGGCCTCTTTCGCCGATAGTCCGCCCATTATAGGGGGTTCCGGTCGGCCGGACTGGTCGATGGTATTTGGTGCAGGGCCCTTGTTTGTTAGAAGCCAATCAAGAGTCGCTCCAGTTCCTCGCGCGGCGCGAATGTAGCGTTCCGCTGCGTCGGTTGGGATTGATCCTCGATTGGCCTGTTGACGGGCCGTGCCTTCCGGAACGCCAGCCGCACGAGCGAACTCAGCGAGCGTCCGGAAGCCTGCAGCTTTCCCGAGTGCACGAAGTCTTTCACCTTGGTCTGTCACAGTTTGTAACGTACTCATCAGATCGATACATTTGGTATTGTTGTTGATCGATACATCATGTATCGTTTCGGCGATGAATCGTTACAGCGACATAATCGATAAGCTTGGTGGTTCTGCCGTTTTGGCTCGTGCTCTTGGTAAGGCAAGCGGGACGGTGCGGCAGTGGCGGCAACGGGATCGTGTGCCTCCGAAGTACTGGTCGGACATCGTTGCTGTCGCGAGCGATCGCAACGTAGCTGCGATTAATCTTGAGGTGTTGGCGCGGCTTGCTGCTCGGCGGGAAGCCGACTCGGACACGCGAATAAATCCCCACGAGCAAAGCACCGGCTTAGACGAGGTGAGTCAGCACTGATGTCGTCTTCATCCCCTGGCGCCGGCTTTGTTATGCACCAGCGCGGCAGTGCGGTGTTGGCCGCTTGCCGCGAGGAGATCACCCCTGAGATGCTTCAGGCTGGCGTCGATGCCTTCTCGGCTTCGCTTCACGATCGCGTTCCTCCGAATTGGACGCTCGCGCCTTTGATTGTTGCCGACCTTTATCTGGCAATGGCTTGCCTGCGTCCTTCGGAAGGCCGCACCAAAGCCAAGACCAAACATCCCGAACCTGTTCAAAATGCTCCCTGAACTCTTCCAGGAACTGCGGGATTGCGACTTCGAGGTCTTGGCCTCGAATCAGGCCGTGGGCATGCGTGGCAGCCTGCATGATCTCGCGGCGCTGCGGGGCGAGCATATTCATGTGGCGTTCGAATGCGCCATGGGCAAGCGCGTTGCGTTTGCCCCTCAGGTCGTTCGTCGCCTTGCCTGCAGCGAGCAGCTTCGTGAGCCCTTTCGCTTGCTTCGGCTTCGTCAACACAAGCGGAGCAAGGGTGAGCACCAAGTCGAGCTGAGACTTGCTGCTGAGGAGCGAGTCCCACAGCGCGTATGCGCGCTCCTCTGCGGTGCTCAACTGGTGTTCAACCGTGCGCGCGGTTCGGCGCCTCAATTGGTCATGGCGGTTTGTAAAGCCGAGAAACAGAAGGTGCGAGAACATCTGTCGCCACATGGATTCGATCTCGCTCCATGTCACCAGCGCCTTGCCCATCAGGAACATCAAGCGCTCGGATCGTTCGAAAGGACTTCCTGCCATGGATCGACAGTCGCTCCTACGTTGCTAGCACCAACTGGGCGCGATTGGAGGAAGGAGGCGCTTCACTCGCCTTCTTCCTCGCCTATGCTGGCAGGCCCCTTCTCGGGAGTCGATCCTGAGCGCGTCCCACGCCGGGGATCAAAGCGCCTTGGCTGCCTTCTCCCATCCTTCGATCTGGCCGACCAATACGTCACGCGCGGCCTTGAAGGCGATGTTCGGCGAGATGGTGTCCATGTCGACGATGGTCTGGATGGCACCTCGCATGATCTTGCGCCCCTGCTTGTCGGTGATGATGTCGCGCTCGACAAGGAAGATCAGGATCTCGGCCGCGAGCGTCCAGCCGGCGACACCGATCGAGTCGAGCATGATCGCCCCACCGATGATGCCATCATTCGGGAGCCTGTCCCGCTCCTTCTTCGGAGGCCGGCCCATCGGTCAGTGAGCCCGCCCGATCGGGTGGCCGGCCTCTCGACCGACCACCCGCGCCTGCGACAGCGGCTCAGCGTTCGCGGGGCTTCTGTCACCCGCTGCCGCAAGGTCTTCGTCCAGTTCAGCGGTCTCCACCGCTTTGCGTCGTTGTTCGATCACAGTTGCTGCCAGGCGTCTCGCGATCGAACCGATGTGCTGCCAAGCCAATTTCGACGCTCCCTCTATCCGCGTCGCCGACCAACAGGCCAGCGCCTCAACTCCACAGAAGATGGAGCGAGCCGTGACCAAGAAGTTGGCTGGATCAGCCAAGGAGAGAGTCGTGAGCGTACAAAGTGAAGCGCGCGAGCTGCTGTGGGGCGCCGTGCCCCAGCGACTCGGCGACAACCGGAAGAGCTGGTTCGCCCATGCCGCCAGCGTCCTTGGCTGGACCCCGCGTCGCGTGCGCGCCGTCTTCAACGGGGAAGCCCGACGCATTGACGCTCACGAGCTACGCCAGCTCGAGGCCCGTTACGAACTTCAGCAGCAGCGCGCGGCCCAGCGCGAGAAAGACCGTCATGACCTTCGGGTTCTTCTTCAGTCGTCTCGGGGACCTTTGCCTGTGGCTGAGCGAGCGCCTTGCTCTCCTGGACGAGAAGCTGCTGGCGACCGCGCGATGGGCGCACACGAAGGCGGGCCGACTGCCGACAGCGCCTCGCAGCAACCGACAAGAGAACCGGGAGCAATCCCTTTCTGATCCGGACAGGAGGTCCAAATGAGTTTCGATCGCCGGGGCGGAGAGCCTTTGGATCCCTACAACGACCTCCGAGCGCCGTTCCCGGAGCTGGTCAACGATCTTGACGACACAGCCGAGGTTTCATTTTCACGATCATTCGAGTTTGAGCGTGAAAATGACGATTGTTGGCAGCGCGTTGGCGACATCGCGAAGCGCATCGTCGAGGAACTGAAGGCAAGTCGCGGTGACTGAACTTCCTTCGGCGCCCGTCCCGCTCGATGCGGACCTGACGGATTTCCGGTTCATGCCGCTGGAGGTCGAGCGCCTGCGCCGATCACGAGCGTGGCTGATCTGCAAGCGACGCCCGGAGCTGGCGTTCTTCATGCTCAATCTCTGGACCGCCGCATGGCACTCGCGCCCGGCCGGCAGCCTCGAAGACGATGACGACGTGCTGGCCGATGCCGCCATGTGCTCGCCCGAGCGCTGGCCGGAAATCCGAGCCGATGTGATGCGCGGCTGGTTCAAGGCCTCGGACGGGCGGCTCTATCACCCCGTCGTTGCGGAGAAGGTTCTCGATAGCTGGCACGGAAAGGCCGTGGCGCGGTGGCGGAAGGAATGTGAGCGCATCCGGAAGGAGAACGGACGGCGCGAGAAGAAGGGTCTTCCCCCGCTGGACCTTCCGCCGGAACCCTTGCGCGGTTCCACCGGACATCCGCCGGAAGCGCCGGCTCGGTCCGAAGGATGTCCGCCGGAACAAGCGGCCACAACCGGCAGCGGTCCTATGGAAACACAGCGCCCTTCCGTCGGATGTCCGTCGGAAACCGGGCCGCCGTCCGTAGGACACGCACCGGACGACCCGGCATTGTCCCAAGGACCGCCGGACAACCCAGCCCCGTCCGCCGGACATCCGGCGGATGTCCAAGGATTTCCGCCGGAAAACGCTCTTAAGGGAGAGGGAGAGGAAAGGGATAGGAAAGTAAGAAAGAGTTCCGAAGCTAAAGCTTCGGCCGCCAGGGCAGGTCCTGGTGAACGGTTCGAGACCTCCGCCGACGATCCGAAAGCCGTGCTGTTCGGGCCAAAGGTTCGGTCGTTCGTGCGCGACACGACGGGCAAACCTTGGAAATCCGTCGGCCCGCTAATCGGCAATTGGTGCAAAGCCTTCGACCAAGACCATGCGGCGCTGCTGGCCGTGTTGGTGGCCGCGCAGGACGATCCGCCGGGTAACCTGATCGAATGGATTGGCGGCGCAGCGCGACGGCGAAAGGCTGATCTGCCGCTGCCGCCACCGAAGACCGCAGCGGAGGCGATCCAGCAGATGCAGGCCGATCCGGCATGGCAGGGAGTGGTGCGGTGAGCGACATCGTCGAGATCAAGCGCGCCCTCTCGGCACAAGCCCAGTCGGCTGCCGCGTACCTGCTTCCGAAAGGCAGGCGGGAGGGCCACGAGTGGCGTGCAGGCTCGGTCGATGGCGACGCCGGCAAGAGCCTTGGCGTCCATCTTTCGGGTGAGAAGGCGGGCGTCTGGAAGGACTTCGGCAGCGACGAAGGGGGCGACCTTATCGATCTCTGGATGGCCACCCGCAAGCAGGATCTGCCGACCGCACTGGACGACATCCGCAGGTGGCTCGGCATGGAGCGCCCGAAGCCCTACAGCGCGCCGCAGCAGAGCTGGAAGCGCCCATCGAAGCCGAAGTGCACCACCCCGGAGGGACGCGCCTTCGCCTACCTGACGGAAGACCGGAACATCCCGGCCGATGTTCTTGCCGCTTATCGCGTCGGTGAGGACGACAAGGGCGCGATCATCTTCCCGTTCCTGTTGCCCGACGGCACGCTCGCGCTCGCGAAGCGGCGCGACTCCGTCGACGGCGCGAAGCCAGTCCCGACGGCAGCCGATTGCGAGCCGATCCTGTTCGGCTGGCAGGCGATGCCGGTGAACGCGCGGGCCATGGTCATCACCGAAGGCGAGATCGACGCGCTGTCGTGGGCTGCCTACGGCTACCACGCCATGTCGGTCCCGTTCGGCGGTGGGGGCGGCAACAAGCAGCGCTGGATCGAGTACGAGTTCGATCGCCTGCAGCGCTTCGAGCGCATCTACCTCGCCACGGACAACGACGAGCAGGGCGACAAGGCAGCGGATGAGATCATTACCCGGCTGGGCGTTCATCGCTGCCTGCGGGTGACCCACCCTGGCGGGCGCAAGGACGGCAATCAGTGCCTGGTCGAAGGCGTCCCGAAGGCGACGATGGACGAAGCAATCGCCAGCGCGGCCTGGGTCGAGGAGCCGAGCCTTCGCCGGCCAAGCGAGTTCTACGATGATGTGGTCGCCCTGTACTATCCGGAGGAGGGGCGCCACGTCGGATACCGAACGCCCTTCGGATCGCTGGGCAACTCGCTGGTATTCCGACCCGGCGAGCTCACGGTGTGGACCGGCGATGCAGGCAGTGGGAAGACGCAGGCCGTCCAGTACTGCTCTATCGACGCGATCCAGCAGGGCAGCCGGGTCTGCATCCTGAGCCTCGAGATGCACCCCAAGCGCACGCTGGAGCGCATGATGCGGCAGGTGGTCGGGACGTCCAGACCGACAAAGGCGGCGATCAAAGCGGCGCTGGACTGGCTCTCGACAGGGCTGCTGATGTACGGCCGCACCGGCAAGCAGTCGCTGGACGAGATCCTGCGCATCTTCGCCTATGCCCGCGCGCGGTACGGCTGCGATCAATTCATCGTGGACAGCCTGATGCGCCTCGGCGTTGCTGGCGACGACTACAACACACAGGAAGCCGTCATCTTCCGCCTTGTCGAATGGACGATGGCGGCGAACGTGCACACGCATCTCGTCGCCCACTCCAAGAAGGGCGAGCGCGACCGCGGCGCGCCGGAAACCGGGGACATCAAGGGCGCCATGGAGATCGGCGCCAACGCCTTCAACATCATCTCGGTCTGGCGCGATCGGAAATTCGAAGAGCAGGTCCAGACACTCAGGGAATCGCCCGACGGGCACGCAGCCGCGGCGAAGCTCTTCGAGAGCAGGCCCGGCGTGGTGCTGAACATCGCGAAACAGCGCAACGGCGACTTCGAAGGCAAGGTCGGGCTCTGGTTCGATCAGGCGACCTATCGCTATCGGTCGAGGGCCGACGGTGCGTCGTGGAAGAGGTCATATCTGCCGGAAGGATGGCAGCAGCAGCAACAGACGGAGGCAAGGCAATGAGTGAGCAAACGAATCTCAAGGAGATGAGTACCCCCGCATTGCTGGGGTTGATCGAGTCGAACGACTTGGCGCGTGAGTTGGCGCCGGCGATTGGTTCAGCTCGCGACGCGGTCGAGGAGATGTGCGCGATCTTTGAGCTTGAACGCCGCGGCATATTCTTGGCTGCCGAGACGGTCATTGCGTGGTGCGATGATTCGAAGGGGAAAGCGGAGCTGGTCTCGGTTGAACACAAGAAGCACCTAAGAAGCCTGCAGGGTGCTTCAAACCTTCGTGGGGCAGACGTCGACGGCGACTGGATGAAGGTTCCAGCCGCCACGCCCGAAGCCGTATTCCTGCACATGGCAGAAACTGGTTTTACCGATCGCGCGGAGCTGGCGAGTGCCTTGGAGGCCTTCGGCAAGATCATCGAATGCGGATGGGCGCGGAAGCTTCGCACAGCAGCCCAACGGCTCCCAAGGCCCGACTGCGAGATTGAAAGCGACTGATGGAGCGGAGCATGTCCGAGGTGCGCCGCCGTGCCTGGCAGACCCGCCGCGAGCGCTACGGCGCCAAGGGGCACTCCGGGCAGTACCGGCAGGCCGCGCTGTGTCCGACGTGTGAACGGCTTCGGGCGGAAATCGACAAGCTTCGCCAAAGGCTTGATGAGACTGTCACGCGTGAAACAGGGCAGGACAGATGAGGGTGGAATCCCGCCCGCGGCCGACGCGCTGGACGGAGGAGTGCACGGCCGTGCTCACCGCCGCGCCGGCCGGCGCCACGAACGCCCAGCTTGTCTATCGGATCCAGCGCGAGACCGGCCTGCGCTTCAGCATCTTTACTGTGAGCCGGTACAGGGCCGCAGCGGGCATGCCACGGATCCGTGTGAATACTTGGACGGCGCGCTGGTGTACTCTCGCGGCACGCTGAGGCGTCCAAAGGCGTCTGACCTATCTTGGGCTCAGCAAGGGGGAGAACGGCTTCCTAAGGGGGCGGATGACGCCGCTCCCCCCTTTTGGGCATGAATTTGGCATCGGAACCGTCCCCGAAAATCGACGTTCTTTCAAGCACTTAGCATTTTGTGAAAGTCAAGATGTCGCCAAGTCATTGATATTTAAGGGTTCTCGCCTGTACCATCGTAACGAGGACACAGGGGACAGAACACATGGCGCCAGAAGGGATGCGTATTATGCCTTCACCAGCGTTATCCGCTTTTGAGGTGAAGATCAGCGGAGTGGTCTTTAGGGAGGGCGATCAGTACGTCGTGCAAGGGCTTGAGTACGACGTGTGTGCGTTTGGCAAGACGCTGGAAGTTGCACAGCGCCGGTTTGAACGCGCGGTGCTTTCAACGGCCATGCACT
>JAHCJV010000053.1 GCA_026126105.1 Enhydrobacter sp. | reverse complement strand
GGACATGGCGTTCTGGATCCAGGACATCAAGAACCTGCTCGGCGTCACCGTACTGATGGTCGAGCACGACATGAGCCTGGTCTCGGCCGTGTCCGACCGCGTGATGGCGCTGAATTACGGCCGTCCGATCGCGACCGGGACGCCTGCGGAGGTCCAGGCCCATCCCGAAGTCGTCCGCGCGTACCTGGGGGGTTGAGGGATGACGGCAGAGAGGAGCCCGCCCATGGCTGAGCCGATCCTCAAGGTCAGCAACATCGAGACCTACTACGGTCCGATCATGGCGATCCGCGGCGTGTCGTTCGAGGTGGCGAAGGGCAGCATCGTCACGATCCTGGGCGCCAACGGTGCCGGCAAGACGACGGTGCTCAAGACCGTGTGCGGCGTCATGGATCCACAGAAGGGCAGCGTGGTGTTCGGCGGCCGCGAGATCCAGCGCATGGATCCCGACAAGGTGATGCGGCTCGGCATCAGCCACGTGCCGGAGGGCCGCGAGGTCTTCCCGTTCCTGTCGGTGCGCGAGAATCTGAACATGGGCGCCTATACGCGGCGCGATGCCGATGGCGTGGCGCAGGATCTCGAAACGGTGTTCGGCTACTTCCCGGTGCTGAAGGAGCGCGCCGAGCAGCGCGCCGGCTCGCTGTCGGGCGGCGAGCAGCAGATGCTGGCGATCAGCCGCGCGCTGATGGCCCGGCCGCAGGTGATGCTGCTCGACGAGCCTTCGCTCGGCCTCTCGCCGAAGCTGGTCAAGGACATCTTCGAGATCGTCGTGCGCATCAACCGCGAGCGCGGCGTCACCATCCTGCTGGTCGAGCAGAACGCCAACATGGCGCTGCAGACCGCCGATTACGGCTACGTGCTGGAGGTCGGCCGTATCGTCATGGCCGACACCTGCAAGCGGCTGATGGAGAAGGAAGACATCAAGGAATTCTACCTCGGCATCAAGGAAGAGAGCGCCCGCGGCAAGCGGCGCTGGAAGAAGCGCAAGACTTGGCGGTGACGAGAGAACCAGGGAGGGCGCACGATGGATGGCTATGACGGGCGGATCGAGGTCGACGGCTGCGACACGATCCCCAAGCTGTTCTGGCACCAGGTCAAGGCACGCGACGGCCGGACGGCGTTCCGCGAGAAGACGCTCGGCATCTGGCAAGCCACGAGCTGGCGCGAGTACGGCGAGCGCGCCCGCGCCGTGGGCATGGGACTGGTCAAGCTCGGACTGCAGCGCGGCGACGTCGTGTCGATCCTCGCCGAGACGGTGCCGGAATGGCTCTACGCCGACATGGGAACGATGGGCGCCGGCGGCGTGTCGAACGGTATCTATCCGACCGATTCGGCCAAGCAGGTCGACTACATCGTCAACGACAGCCGCTCGCGCTTCCTGTTCGTGGAGAACGAGGAGCAGCTCGACAAGTTCATCGGCGTGCGCGATCGCTGCCCGACCATCGCCAATGTCATCGTCTTCGACATGGAGGGGCTGGCCGACTTCAACGATCCGATGGTGATGCCGCTCGACGAGCTGATGGCGCTCGGCCGCGCGCACGACGCCGCCAACCCGGGGGAGTGGGAGAAGCGCATCGCGGCTTCGAGCGCCGAAGAGCTTGCGCTGCTGGTCTACACCTCGGGTACCACCGGACCGGCCAAGGGCGCGATGATCTCGCACCGCAACATCATCTTCCAGCTGCGCAACGCCGACGCCTTCATCCCGTTCGGCACCGACGACGAGCAGCTCGCCTTCCTGCCGCTCTGCCACATCGCCGAGCGCACCTTCACGACCTTCCTGCCCTTGCGGTCGGGCGCGATCGCCAACTTCGCCGAAAGCGTCGAGACGGTGCCGGAGAACGTCCGCGAGGTGGCACCGACCACCTTCTTCGCCGTGCCGCGAATCTGGGAGCGCTTCTATTCCGGCATCGCCATCCGCATGAAGGAGGCGACCTGGATCGGTCGCATGGCGTACAAATGGGCGCTCGGCATCGGACTGAAGGTGGCAGAGGCCGAGCTCGACGGCCGCCAGCCCTCCCCGCTCCTCAAGCTCGCGCATCGCATCGCCGACTTCCTCGTGCTGGACAACATCAAGCGCGCCATCGGCATGCACCGCATCCGCTTCGCCGGCACCGGCGCCGCGCCGATCGCCCCGGAGCTGATCAAGTGGTATCGCGCGCTGGGTGTCGACATGCGCGAGGTCTACGGCCAGACCGAGAATTGCGGCGTTGCGACCGGCATGCCCGATCGCATCAAGCTCGGGACCGTCGGTGTGACCGCCCCCAACACCGAATCGAGGATATCGCCCGAGGGCGAGATCCTGCTCAAGGGTCCGCACATCTTCATGGGCTACCTGAACCAGCCGGAGAAGACGGCCGAGACCCTGCGCGACGGCTGGCTGCACACCGGCGACGTCGGCATGGTCGACAACGAGGGCTACATCAAGATCACCGACCGGATGAAGGACATCATCATCACCGCGGGCGGCAAGAACATCACGCCGTCGGAGATCGAGAACCAGCTCAAGTTCTCGCCCTACATTTCGGACGCGGTGGTGATCGGCGACAAGCGCAAGTTCCTGTCGTGCCTGATCATGATCGACTACGACAACGTGGCAAAGTATGCCCAGGACGCCAACGTGCCCTTCACCGACTTCACCTCGCTGTGCCGCGCGCGCGAGATCTCCGACCTCATCTGGGCGGAGATCGAGCGGGTGAATGCGGGCTTCGCAAGGGTCGAGACGATCAAGAAGTTCCGGCTGATCGAGCAGCAGCTCAGCGCCGAGGACGACGAGGTCACGCCGACCATGAAGCTCAAGCGCAAATTCGTCAGCGAAAAATACAAGACGATGATCGACGGCATGTACGCCGAAGCAAGCTAGAGGAGGCAATGCAATGACCAGAACGACAATGGGTGTGGTGTTTGCCGTGGCGGCCCTTGCGGCGGCCTCGGGTGCTTGGGCGCAGCAACGCGGCGTCACCGCGACTGAAGTGACGTTCGGCATGCCCACCGATCTCTCCGGAGTAGCGGCGACTTACGGCGTGTCCTCGTCGAACGCCGTGAAGATGCGCTTCGACGAAGCCAACGAGGCGGGCGGCATCAACGGCCGCAAGGTCAAGGTCATCGTCGAGGACCAGGGCTACCAGGTTCCCAAGGCGGTGCAGGCCTGCAACAAGCTGATCAACCGCGACAAGGTGTTCGCCTTCGTCGGGCCGCTCGGCACGCCGATGAACAATGCCTGCTTCAAGGACCAGTTCGCGGCGGGTGTCCCCAACCTGTTCCCGCTTTCGGCCGCGCGCTCGATGTACGAGCCGTACGAGAAGCTCAAGTTCTACGGCGCGGCGTCCTATACCGACCAGATCCGTGCGGGCATCGAGTACTTCGTCAAGACGAAGGGCAAGAAGGCGGTCTGCGTGATGTATCAGGACACCGACTTCGGCAAGGAGATCGTCGAGGGCGCCGAGCTGCAGACCAAGAAGCTCGGCATGAAGGTCGTGGCCATGGCGGCGCACAAGCCGACCGACCAGGACTTCACCGCCCCGATCACCAAGCTGCGCGAGGCGGGTTGCGACCTGATCGCGATGGGTACCATCGTGCGCGACACGATCGTGCCTTACACTACGGCCCGCAAGGCGGGCTGGAACGACGTGACCTTCCTCGGCTCGGCCGCCGCCTACGACGCCGTCGTCGGCGCCGCACCGGGCATGGACGGCTTTTACACCATGGGTCTCACCGAGATGCCCTACGCCGACAGCGATGTGGCGTCGGTCAAGAAGTTCGTCGCCGACTACAAGAAGCGCTTCAATGTCGATCCCAACATCGGCGCGGTCTACGGCTACGTCGCCGCCGACCTCGCCATCGAGGGCCTGAAGAACGCCGGCAAGGATCTCACGACCGACTCCTTCGTCAAGGGCATGGAGGCGATCAAGAACCACAAGGACATCTTCAACGGCCCGGCGGTCACCTTCGGTCCGAACATCCGGCAGGGCGCGAACTCCTCGTTCCTCGCCGAGGTCAAGGGCGGCCGCTGGGTCCGCGTCACCGAGAACCTCGGCTTCTAGGTGGAATATCGCGGCGCCGGCGCTATGGTGGCGCCGCGATGAACGAACTTTCAGGACAGGTGGCAATCGTCACCGGCGGCGCCTCCGGCATCGGCGCCGCCACCGTGACGCTGCTGGCCGAGGCGGGCGCGACCGTCATCTCGGCCGACATACAGCAAGCTGCAAATGACGCTCCCGGCCGCTTCGTCCAGCACGACGTGACCTCGGAACCCGCCTGGAAGGCTCTGCTCGCCGACACGCTGAAGCACGAGGGACGGCTCGACATCCTGGTCAACAATGCCGGTGTCTCGGGTGGCTGGGGCACGATCGAATCGACCACCGTCGAGCTCTGGCGTCAGGTCGAGGCTATCAATTCCGAAGGTGTGTTCCTCGGCTGCAAATACGCGATCGAGGGCATGAAGGTGACAGGAGCCGACAAGCCTGCGCCCAAGGGCTCGATCGTCAACGTCTCGTCCATCGCCGCCCTGATCGGCTCGGCCGGACCGGCGGCCTACAGCGCGAGCAAGGGTGCGGTGCGCCTGCTGAGCAAGAGCGTGGCGCTCTATTGCGCGGAGAAGAAGTACGGCATCCGCTGCAACTCGGTCCATCCGGGCGGCGTCGACACCGCGATCTTCAATCCGCTGTGGCAGGCGATGGGACGCGAGAAGGGCAAGGAGATGATCGGTTCGCACCATCCGATCGGCCGCATGGCCGAGCCGGAGGATATCGGCGAGCTGATTCTGTGGCTCGCCTCTGACCGTTCGCGCTTCGTCACCGGCGCGGAGTTCGCGGCGGATGGCGGCGTGACCTCGGGCTTGATGAGGAGGTCGGGCTTTGCGTCTTGAGAACAAGATCGTCCTGATCAGCGGCGGCGCCTCGGGCATCGGCGCGGAGACCGCGCGCCGGGTCGTGCGCGAGGGCGGCAAGGCGGTGGTCGGGGACCGCGACGAGGAGAAGGGCCGCGCGCTGGCCGCGGAGCTCGGTCCGTCGGCCGCTTTCGTGCCGCTCGACGTCGTCGACGAGCCGGCGTGGCAGAAAGCGGTCGCAACGACAGTCGACACCTACGGCGCGTTGCACGGCCTGCTCAACGCGGCCGGCATCGGCGTGCGCAACTCGATCGAGGACTGCAGCCTCGAGGAGTATCGCCGGGTCAACGACGTCAACTCGATGGGCACGTTCCTGGGCTGCAAGAGCGCCATCCCCGCGATGGCAAGGTCGGGCGGCGGCTCGATCGTCAACATCTCCTCGGTGCTCGGGCTGCGCGGCGCCTCCTACGCGATGGCCTACTGCGCCAGCAAGGGCGCGGTGCGATCGCTGACCAAGAACGTCGCCATGCACTGCGCCCAAATGAAATACGGGATCCGCTGCAACTCCGTGCATCCCGGCTACATCGACACGCCGATGATCGCCCCTCGCCTGTCCGGCACGATCGACAACATGACCGGGCGGCAGTGGCTCGAAGCGCTCCATCCCCTCGGCCGGCTCGGCCGCGCGGAAGAGGTCGCCGACATGATCCTCTTCCTGCTCTCCGACGAGTCGACCTTCTCGACCGGCTCGGAATTCGTCTGCGACGGAGGACTGACCGCTTAAGCGCCCCCCCCCCGTTCCGTCAGCTCTTCATCCCCGTGATCGAGTTGGCCAGAGCGCGCGGGTCGCGCTTGGGCCAGCGGCCGGATTCGACCTGGACGATGAAGTCGCCGACGATCCGGTTGAACTGGTCCGGGTCCTCGAGGTTGATGGTGTGGCCGCAGTTGGGCATCACCGACAGCGCGGAGGTCGGGATCTCGCGCTTCATCATCACCGACGGCGCCAGGCACGGCCAATCCTCGTCGCCGGTCAGGATGAGGGTCGGCGTGGTCATCTTTCGCATCCCTTCTACCAGATCGTAGAGCGAGGGCCGCTGGCCCTGGCAGCCGATCTGGGTGTTGGCCGAGCCGAGCGCGGAATGCTCGCCGAGCTCCTTCTTGAATTGGGCGAAGCCGCGCGGGTCCTTGTTCTCGAACTGCACGCGGGTGGGACCGTAGGCGTATTTCTCGGCGAACGCGGGCATGCCCTCGCTGAGCAGCGATTTGGCCACGACCTCGACCTCACCTCGAAACTTCGCCTGCTGCTCCTTCTCCGCGCCATACCCCACGCCCGCGACCACCAGCGACAGGGCGTGCGCGGCGTGTCGGAGGCCGAAATGCAGGGATGCGAAGCCGCCCATGGACAGTCCGACGACATGCGCCTTGTCGATCCCGAGATGCTTCATCACGGCCAGGATGTCGTCGGTTGCGCGGTTCTGCGAGTAGCTGCCGGGACTCTCGGGGACGTCCGACGGCGGATAGCCGCGCGCACCGTAAGTGACGCAGCGATGGCGCTGGCCGAAATGGCGCATCTGCGCTTCCCACGAACGGTGGTCGGCCGCGAACTCGTGCACGAACACGATCGGCGTGCCGCTGCCGACCTCCTCGTAGTAGAGCTTCACGCCGTCGTCGGTGGTCGCGTAAGGCATCGTTCTCTCCAAGCCCTCTAGTGCAAGTTGCCTCAGACGTACCCGAGATCGTGGGACAAGGTCCAACCCCCTAGAATCCTTCATGCACGTTGCTTGCCGGCTGAGGGTCATACAGTGATAACGTAGTAAAATGAGCGAGATCGGGACCGGACTGCAGAACGCAACGGGCATTCGCAACGCGGTTGCGCGAGCAGGGTACGCCTTCGTCGAGGCCTCCGACATGCGCACCGCGCTTGGCCGCTTCGGCAACCTTGCCGATTGGCCGGTCTTTGCCGACAGCTGGAACGACCTGCTCACCGACACCTACATGGCCGACGGCGGCCGCTACCGGCGCCGCCGCTTCGGCGTCTGGGCCGCGGGCAGGCAGGGCCCGATCGAGCGCCGTCCGCACCAGCCGCACTATCAGACGCTCGATTACAATCGCCTCAACGGCGGGATCGACCGCTGGTTCGAGCCGATCAAACCCGAGATCGGCAACGGCTCCACGATGCGTACAGTCCTCGAATATTGCCGTTCGCTTTTTGGTCGCCTCGCCCCCGACACTGCACGCTGGCATATCGAGGCTCATCAGTTCCGCATCGAAGCGCGGCCTGGCGAGAACGGCCATCCCACCCCCGAAGGGATGCACCGCGACGGCGTCGACTACGTGCTGGTGCTGCTGGTCGACCGCCGAAACATCGCCAGCGGCACGACCACCATCCACGATCTCGAGAAACGCACGCTCGGCAGCTTCACTCTGACCGACCCGCTGGACGCGGCGCTGGTCGACGATTCACGCTGCTACCACGGCGTTACACCGGTCGAGCCCGAGAATCCTGCCCAACCGGCTTACCGCGACGTGCTGGTGGTGACGTTCAGAAAGAAAGCGGCCTAGCCGCCGATCGTCGTGCCGCCGTCGGCGATCAGGGTCTGGCCGGTGATGAACGCGCCGCCCTTCCCTGCGAGCAGGACCGCGAGCCCGGCGATGTCGTCGGGCGCGCCCAAGCGGCGGAGCGGCGTCGCCGCCTCGCGTGCAGCGCGCCGCTGCGGATCCTCATACAGGGCACGCGCGAAGTCGGTCGTGACGAGGCCGGGTGCGATCGTGTTCACTCGAATGTTGTCCGGCCCGTACTCCGCCGCGAGATTGCGGGCCAACTGCATGTCGGCTGCCTTGGAGATGCAGTAGGCGCCGATCACGGTGCTCGCGCGAACGCCGCCGATCGACGACACGATCATGATCGATCCGTCCTTCTTGGCGCGCATGTCCGGCAGGCAGAGATTGATCAGCCACATGTTCGACAGGATGTTGTTCTGCATCACCTTCATGAACACATCGTCGGGCAGCTTCTCGTTCGGCCCGTAGTACGGGTTCGAAGCCGCGTTGCAGACCAGCACGTCGACCGGCCCGAGCTGCTTGCGGGTCTCGGCAATCAGGTTCTCGCACTGCGGCTTCTGCGAGATGTTGCAGGGGATGACGACAGCCTCGCCACCGGCCTGCCTGATCTCCGCGGCTGCCTCCTCGCAGACCGGCGCCTTGCGCGACGATACGACCACCTTTGCGCCCGCGAGCGCGAGATGCATGGCGATCGCCTTGCCGATGCCCTTGCTCGAGCCGGTGACGACGGCGACCTTGCCCGTGAGGTCGAAAAGGGGCGATGCCATGCGGTTTTCCTCCAGAAGTTAGGATGACTGTGTGGCACGAGGCTGCTCGAATTGGCACGCGAATCTTGCGGCGAACTATCCGCCCGCCACGATGCGGTCGAGGGCCCCGCCGTCGCGCACCTTGATCCATCCCCGTCCAACTTCCAGGAAGCCGGCCTCGCGCCAGATGGCGAGTTGTCGGCTCACCATCTCTCGCGTCACGCCCAGAGTCTGGGCGAGTTCCTCTTGCGACAAGCGTATTGTGCAGTCTCCCTGTCCGGTAGCCGCCAGCACCGCAAGCTGCTTGGCCAGTCTCGTGGAGACGTTGAGAAAGGCCGAATCCTCGACGAGGCCGGTCGTGCGCCGGAGACGCTCGCACAGGAGAGCGATGATCCGAACAGCGGCCTCATGGTGCTCCCTGAGGAACGGCAGGAAGTCAGCGCGACTCAGGAAGACCACCCGCGAGGCGTCGCGCGCCACGGCTGTCGCCGTGCGACCTTTGCCATCCAACAGGGCGATCTCGCCAAAGAACTCGCCGGGACCGAACATGTTGAGGATCAGCTCCTTGCCCTGGGCTGACTCCACCGTGACCACGATTCGTCCCTCGAGCACGCCATAGAGCCCATCCCCCGGATCGCCCTTGCGGAAGACGACGTCGCCGGCCGAGAGGCGCTGGACAAGCGCCCTATTAAGGAGTTCGCGGGTTTCCGACTCGCTGAGAACAGCGAGGAAGGAATGCAGCCGAAACAGTTCTTGAGGCGTCACGCGTGCTCCAAATCCGCACCGCGCGAGCATATAGCACGCTCGTGACCGGGAAACCCGATCACGCATCATCGAACATGTCGGGCCCCACCCCTTCGGCATCGCCACCTCAGCGGCGGCGGTCGCCGCGATCATCCCCAGCGCGGCCGCTCGCCAAGGCCGATGCCGAGCGCGGTCTTGCCCACGATCTCGTGTGCCAGGATGGCGTTGGCCGGATGAAAGCGGCCGCAGCGCGCATCGCGGAAAAGCCGCTCGAGCTCGCTCGTCTTGAACATGCTGTTACCGCCGGACAGCTCCATCGCCAGATCGACGATCTTGAAGCACGCCTCCACGGCATGGACCTTTGCCGAGATGATGCGGGCGGGCCACGCCGCGCCGTGGTCGACGCCGGCCGACCATTCGAGCGCGACCTGGTCGAGGTGCGGTCCAATCGGATCGAGCGCCATGATCAGGTCGGCCACGCCGTGCTGCATTCCCGGATGGTAGGCCATGCTTCGGGTCAGTCCCATGGAGGTCTTGGCCTTGACCGATGCAATCGCCAGATCGCGCGCACGCTCAGCCATGCCGTAGTAGATGTTGGCGAAGCCCATCAGCGCCCAGGCGAACACCGCCACGACGAACGCATCGAGCCCGCCCACCGGCAGGAACCGCACCATGTACTTGTCAGGCACGAACGCGGCCTCGAGCAGAACGTCGTCGCTCCGTGTCGCGCGCATGCCAAGCGTGTCCCACGTGTCGATGATGCGGTAGCCTTTTGCGTTTCGAGGCAGGAACCCGTGCACGACTTTCGGCCCGCCGGGTGCGTCTGCCCAGATGCCGTGCAATCCATAGCGGGTCCAGACCGGCGACAGGCTGCCGAACAGCTTGCGTCCTGTGAGCGTGAAGCCGCCCTCGACCTTTGTCGCGGTCGAGGTGGACAGCAGAAGCGGGATGTCGTTGCCGCGCTCGGCATGGCCTGAGGCGAAGACTTGACCAGCCACTGCCTCCTTCAGGACCCATTCCATTGACCGGTCGCCGGCGCGCCACAGGTCGGCCGCGACGCCCACCCAATAGAGATGCATGTTGATGCCGAGCGCGGTCGCTGGCGCGTGGTAGGCAAGACGTCGCTGCTCGCGACAAACCTCGGCCAGATTGAGCCCCTGACCGCCAAGTTCTTTCGGCACGTTGATCGTCAGGTAGCCCACGCGCCTGAGATCGTCGAAATCCTCCTGAAAGAAGCGGTTGTCGCGATCGTACGTGTCTACCCGGCCGGCGAAGCGCTTGAGCATTTCATCCGATGTCGTGCGCTGTGCCATCATCATGGTGTCCATCTGCCTCTCCTCGGGAGCGCTTCGGGTGTCGAGAGCGACCCTATGGGGGACAGGCACCGCGCTCTATGAACCAGCGCACAGAGCGCAGATCTTCACGCCTGGTACTTTTTCAGGAAATCGGGATCGGGATCGAACCCCAGTCCCGGGCCGGTCGGCACCGGAAGCGAAGCCCGCCAGCGCGTCAGGCCGAAGCCGTAGGGATCCATCGAGTCCTCGGCCTCGACGGTGGCGAAGTAACCCTCCTGTTCGGTGACCGCGAGCATATGAAGCGACGCGAGCGCCGCCGGGCCAACGAACGGCGTGTGGGGCGCGGGCGTCTTCCCCGCCTCGGCGAGCATGGCAAGTGCGCGCCTGGCCTCGCTCAGGCCGCCCAGCATGCACACGTCGGGCTGCAGCACGCCGATCGACGGCGCCCTCGTGTAGACAGCCATCTGCTCGGACGAGCCGAAGTCGGCGCCCATGCCGATCGTGATGCCGGGCATCGCCGGGGCCGCGAGCAGGTCCTCGGGTGGCCAGTACGGATCCTCGAAGAACATCAGGTTCGCCGCCGCCCAGCGCTTCTCGTCGCGGCGTATGTCGGCCAGCGTGTGGGCATTGTTGCAGTCTGCGACATAGGGGATCGCGGCCGGAATCGCGTTGCGGGATTCCTCGACCACCTCGAGGCTCGCCTCGTGCACCTTCACCGCGGCCACGCCGCTCGCCAGCGCCTGCTCGACGCGCTGCCGGGTGCGTCCGGCGTGGTCGTATTTGTCGAGGCTCGCCATCACCGGCACCTTGCTGCGCTTCGCCCCGCCCAGCATCGTCGAGACCGACTGCCCCGACGCCTTGCCGGCGATGTCCCACAGCGCGATGTCGACGGCGGCCAGCGCGTTCAAGACCGTGCCCGACCGCCCGAAGCTGGCGAAGCGCTTGCGCGCCGAGAGGTTCAGCGCCTCCTTCTGGTCGACCGACTTGCCGAGATAATGTGGCGCGATCGCGTCGCGGATCGTCGCGAACAGCGCCTGCTGCATCGGCGGGCGCAGCGACAGGCACTCGCCGTAGCCCTGCAATCCGTCGCGCGTCGTGACCCGCGCGAGCGTAAGGCAGACATCGCCGCTCGCGAGCGGTGCCGGGATATTGGCTGCCCGCTGCGGCATGGGAATGCGCAAGGCAATCGGCTCGATGCGGTCAATGATCATTCTCGGCTCCAGTTTGACGGCTCGCCTGTAGGGTCGCGAACTATACCCAGTCCCTTGCGATCGTGTGCTCTCTCATTCGCCTGACGCATGGCCCGTTCATTGCAGCGCCCTTGGTCATCCCCGTATAGTACCCACTGATCCGGGAGGCTCGCAGATGGACCAGACGATCACCCACGCCGCCACTCCCTCCGTCGAACCAGCCGTCATGATCGGCGGCAAAATTCCCCTGATCGACGTGTCGGGCTTCTTTGCCGGCAAGCCGGGTGCCGCCGAAAAGGCCGCCGCCGAGCTTCGCTATGCCTTCGAGAATGTCGGCTTCTATTACCTTGCCGGCCACGGCGTGCCGCGGGACCTGATCGAGGCGCAGTATGAACAGGCCGCCCGCTTCCACGCGATGCCGATGGAGGAGAAGCTCGCGATCAAGGTCAACGAGCACACGATCGGGTACATGCCGATCGCCGACAAGGCACCGCCCAACGCTGCCGCTCAGGGCAAGAAGCCCAGCCAGAACGAAGCGTATTTTCTGCGCCGCGAGCGCAGCGCCGACGACCCGAACGTGATCGCCAAGCGGCGCTTCCATACTCAGAACCAGTGGCCTGCCAACCTTCCGGGCTTTCGCGAGCAGACACTGAAGTACATGAGCGTGATGGAAGCCCTCTGCCGCAAGCTGGTGAAGATCTATGCGCTGGCGCTCGACCTGCCGGAAAACTACTTCGACACCTGCTTTGCCGAGCCGCACATGATCCTGCGGCAGTCGCGCTATCCGGCGATCGACGGCGCCGACGACACCGTGGCGAGCCTTGTGCCGCACACCGATTCCGGATTCATGACCTTGCTGCCGCCCAACAAGGTGCAGGGCCTGTCGATCCTGCTGCCGAGCGGCGAATGGATGGAGGCGCCGAACGTCGAGGACGCGTTCGTGGTCAACGGCGGCGACATCCTGCACCGCTGGACCAACGAGCGCTTCCTGTCGACGCCACATCGCGTGCGCAACGTCTCGGGGACGCTGCGCTACGCCATCCCGTTCTTCTGCGATCCGGACCACGGCACGGTCATCGAATGCCTGCCGTCATGCCAGTCGTTCGACAATCCGCCAAAATATCCGCCCATCAAGTTCGGCGACTATGCGCTGTGGTTCGCCGCGCAACGCTACCAGCACATGGCCAAGGTCGAGACACCGTCGGAAGCCGACGTCAGTCCTGGCGCCCGCGCCACCGCGGCATGGAAGAGCTGAAGCGCACAGGACCGCGCCGTTTTTCTCCTCTCCCGAACGGAGTGATCGTGAAAAGAGTTTCGTCGATACTGGCCCTTGCGGTCGCGTGCCTTGCTGCGCCGGCGCTGGCGCAGCCCAAGACGGTCAGGGCGGTGATGCATTCGGACCTCAAGGTCCTCGATCCGATCTGGACCACGGCGAACATCGTGCGCAATCACGGCTACATGGTGTGGGATACGCTTTTCGCCATGGACGAGAAGCTCAGTCCCCAGCCGCAGATGGTCGATACCTGGACGCTGAGCGACGATCGTCTGACTTACACGTTCACCCTCCGCGACGGGCTGAAGTGGCATGACGGCAAGCCGGTCACGGCGGAAGACTGCATCGCCTCGCTGAAGCGCTGGGGCGGGAGGGATGCGACCGGGGTGAAGCTGATGAGCTTCGTTGCGGGCTTCGAGGCGGTGAACGACAAGACTTTCAGGATCGTGCTCAAGGAGCCCTACGGCCTCGTGATCGACTCGCTGGCCAAGCCCGGCGGCTCGACGCCGTTGATGATGCCCAGACGCATCGCCGAAACCGACCCCGGCAAGCAGATCAGCGAGTTCGTCGGCTCGGGGCCCTTCATCTTCAAGGCCGACGAGTGGAAGCCCGGCGACAGGACGGTCTATGTCCGCAATCCCGACTACGTGCCGCGCAAGGAGCCGGCATCGGGACTGGCGGGCGGCAAGGTAGCCAAGGTCGACCGGGTCGAATGGCTCGCCATCCCCGACCATCAGACCGCGGTGAACGCGCTGCTGGCCGGCGAGATCGACTATATCGAGGCACCGCCGCACGACCTGAAGTCGCTGCTGCTCGCCGACAAGAGTGTGACGTTGAAGGTCTACAACGCCATCGGCGCGCAGTACGTCTTCCGCTGGAACACGGTCGTGCCGCCGTTCGACAACGAGAAGATTCGTCGCGCCGCGATGTACGCGTTCGACCAGAAGGCGTTCCTCGAAGGGGTGATCGGCGACGAGCGCTACTACAGGACCTGCGACGCCATGTTCGTCTGCGGCACGCCGCTGGAGACCGCCGTAGGCATGGACGGCCTGGTGCGCGGCAACTTCGCCAAATCAAAGGAGCTTCTGAAGGAGGCGGGCTACGACGGCACGCCTGTCGTCATGCTGCACACCACGGACATCGCCGTGCTGACCAATGCCGGTCCGATTGCCAAGGACCTGCTCGAGAAGGGCGGCTTCAAGGTGCAGATGGTGCCGCTCGACTTCCAGGCGATCGTCTCGCGCCGGCTGCGCAAGACGCCAGCCAACGAGGGCGGCTGGAACGGCTTCATGACGGCCTGGCTGTCGATCGACATGATGAACCCCTTGACCAACAGCATGCTCCCCGCCTCCTGCGAGAAGGCCAACTTCGGCTGGCCCTGCGATGCCGAGGTCGAGCGGCTGCGCGACGCCTTCGCGCGCGCCCCCGACCTGGAAAGCCGCAAGAAGATCGCCGCCGACATCCAGGCACGCGCCGTCGCCTACGGCACGCACATCCATCTCGGCCAGTACACGCTCCCCACCGCGACGCGCGGTCTCGCGGGCATGGTGGCCAGCCCGATCCCGGTGTTCTGGGGCATCGAGAAGAAATAGCGGAGCACAGACGCCGCCGGACGGCTGCGGTGTGTGCGACCCCGACAGCTCGGAAGGAAATGTCGACAGGAAGCGGCCGCCCCTTATGATGTCGGCGGGGGCCGGGGGGAATGATCGCGTCGAAGACTTACAGCCGCCGGCGGATCCTTGCCGCCGGGATGATCGGCAACATGCTCGAGTGGTACGACTTCTCGATCTACGGCTTCTTCGCCATCCAGATCGGCGCCACCTTCTTCCCCAGCGACGATCGCGTATCGCAGGCACTGGCCGCCTTCGGCGTCTTTGCCATGGGCTTCCTGACGCGCCCGATCGGCTCGATCATCGTCGGCTACATCGGTGATCGGCGCGGCCGCACCACCGCGCTCACCATTTCTATCGTCGGCATGGCCGTCTCGACAGTGGGCATGGGGCTCCTGCCGGGCTACGAGACCATCGGCGTCGCGGCCCCCATCCTGCTCACACTGCTGCGCATGCTGCAGGGCTTGGCCGTCGGCGGCGAAGCCTCGATCGCCGGCGTCTTCATGATCGAGCAGGCTCCAAAAGGACGGCGGGCCCTCGCGGGCGCGATCGGCGGCGTGGGCAACGGGCTCGGCATCCAGGCCGGCTCCCTCACCGCGCTGGCGCTGGCCGGCTCGATGTCGCCGCAGGACCTGGCCGACTGGGGCTGGCGCATTCCCTTCCTGCTGGGCGTGCTCGTAGGCGTCGCCGGCTTCCTCATCCGTCGAGCGCTGCGCGACCTGCCCGAGCATACGGCCGAGAGCACCGGTTCGCCGATCGTCGTGCTGCTGAAGGACCATCTCGGGCTGCTGTTCCAGATCGCCGGCCTCGCCTGCTTCACCGCAATCGGCTTTCAGGCCGCCTTCATCTACATCGCAGACTGGCTGCAGACGGTCGACGGAATCGCGCCGCAGCACGCCTTCGGGATCAACTCGATGAGCATGCTGGCAATCACGCCGGTGTCGCTGTTCTTCGGCTGGCTGGCCGACCATGTCGGCCGCAAGATCCTCCTGCTGGGCGGTGCCGCGATCGGGGTGGTCGGCTCGGTGCCGTTCTTCATGCTGATGCACAACGACTCGACCGCGATGATCTACCTCGGCCAGGCGGGCTTCGTGCTGGCGATCGGCATCCAGTTCGGCGTGCTGCAGGCGCTGATGGTCGAGGCCACGCCACAGGCGATCCGCTGCACTGCGCTGGCGATCGGCAACAACATCGCCTGGTCCATCCTGGGCGGCACGACGCCGCTGGTGGCGACCTGGCTGGTCTATCGCACGGGCGACGACCTCAGCCCCGCCTACCTGATCGCCGGCGCGGCCGCGATCACCTTCGTGTCGCTGCTGCTCACCAAGGACAACTTCAAGAACGAGCTGCGGAAGGGCTGAACGTCAGCATGATCCCCGAATGACGCCCTCACCACGGACCAACCGGCGCAGCATCGCCGCCGGCGCTATCGGCAACATGCTCGAATGGTACGACTTCGCAATCTACGGCTATTTCGCTGCCCAGATCGGGCGGACGTTCTTTTCCAGCGAGGATCACGTTTCGCAGATCCTCGCGGCCTTCGGCATTTTCGCCGTGGGCTACCTCATGCGGCCGCTCGGCGGCGCGCTGATCGGCTATATCGGGGACAGGTTCGGCCGGCCGGTGGCTCTCACGCTGTCCATCACGGCGATGGTCGTCCCGACCTTCCTGGTCGGTGTCCTGCCCGGCTATCACACGCTCGGCATCGCCGCGCCGGTCATCCTTACTGGCCTGCGTATGTTGCAGGGGCTTTCAGTCGGCGGCGAATGTCCCACCTCCGTGGTCTTCCTCTACGAGCATGCGCCACCCGGACGGCGCGGCCTTTGCGCTGCGATCGCCTTCTGCGGCTCCAACGCCGGCATCCTGCTCGGGTCGGCGACCGGCGGGCTTGTGGCAGCCCTGATGACGCCGGACGAGTTGGACCGCTGGGGCTGGCGCATCCCTTTCGTTGTCGGGCTGGCGATCGGCGTGATCGGCTACTTTCTGCGCCGCCATCTCAGCGAACCTGCACCCGCTGCCGCAGCCGTGCGCTCCCCCCTCGTTGAGGTCGTGCGCGATCACCGCCCTCTCCTCCTCTGGCTGGCGGGCGTGTCGGTATTCGGAGCGGTCGGCTTCTACCTGATGTTCGTCTATGTCGTGAGCTGGCTGCAGCTCGCCGACAAGATCGCGCCGGCCAATGCACTGGGAATCAACACTTTCTGCATGATGGGGATGATCCCGATCATCCTCGCCACGGGCTGGCTGTCCGACAAGGTCGGGGGGCGTCCGCTTCTGGCGGTCACTTTCGTGCTGGGGTTGATCGGTGCCTATCCGCTGCTGTGGCTGATGCACCATCAGAGCCTTGCCATGATCGTCGTCGGGCAGCTGGGCTTCGTAGTGCTGGTCGGCCTGTTCTTCGGCGCACTCGGCGGCGCAATGGTCGAGGCGGCGCCGCCGCAGGTGCGTTGCTCGGCGACGGCCCTGGGTTACAACATCACCTTCGGGATCGCCGGCGGCCTCTCGCCCCTCGTGGCGACGTGGCTGGTCTATCGAACCGGCAACGACCTCAGCCCGGCCTATATGATCATGGCAGCCGCGTTCGTGTCGCTTCTCGCCATGCTGCTCTACCGCGGCCGAACGTCGGCAGCCTGACCGTCTGCCGCGAGACCGGCTACCGCCCGCGGAAGCTGGGCTTGCGGCGCTCTCTCCAGGCGTCGTGTGCCTCGGCCTTGTCCTCGCTCATCTCGAGCACCATGAAGCGATAGGCGTCCACCAGCGAGGCATCAGCGATGTTGGGGATGTCCTGCCCGCGATTCATGGACTCCTTGACCATGCGGACAGCGAGCGGTGGCAGTCCGGCGATATGGTCGGCAACTGCGAGCGCCTGTTCCATCATCGCGTCGTGCGGCACCAGCCACTGGGCAAGCCCGATTCGATACGCCTCGTCGGCCTTGAGCGGGAAGCCCATCGCGACCCGCATCGCCAGCCCCTTGCCGACGATCCGGGCGAGCCGTGTTGCGCCGCCATAGTTCGGCAGGATGCCCAGGGCCACCTGCGGCAAGCGCCATTCCGCCCGCTCCGACGCCACGATCAGGTCGCAGCAGAAGGTGATGATGCAGCCGATGCCGATGGCGTAGCCGTTGACCGCCGCAATAACCGGCTTGGGAAAGTCGTTCATGACGTTGGACGGGAAATTGCGCGCACGGCCGACACGCTTGATGAACACCTCGGCCGAGCGGGTGTTGTGCGTATTGGGGTCGGCGAGATTGGCTCCAGCTGAGAAGGCGCCGCCCGCCTCGTCGCCGGTCAGGACGACGGAGCGCACGTCGTCGTCATCGGCCGCTTCGTCTAGATAACGAACAAGCCCTTCGGCGTAGTCAGGTCCCCAGCAATTCCGCGCCTCCGGGCGGCTGAGCGTCAGGATGCCGGTAGGACCTTGCTTTCGGTAGACAACCGCCACGACTTCCTCCCTTGGCCAAGATAGAGCTCCATTCTAGACTTCGCGGCATCCCGAGCCACGGCCGAAACACCGCTTGCCCCGCCTTCGGCCAGCGCGCATTTTCGATCTCGTTCTCGCCTTATGGATGCCCATGGCTGCCCTTCACATCGTACTCCGCGTTTTCGCCGCTACTGTTGCACTCGCCTTGCCGACCTCTGCCGTCCTGGCACAGGCGGAGCCGGAAGCCTCTCCTTCCAAGGTGTTCGCGGGCACACTCCATGGCTTGCAGCATCACATAGAGGAAGTTGCGCTGGCGGCGCCGATGTTGCCGCAACACCTCTCGCAGGCGGCTGCGGCGTTTCGCGAGGCCGCGGGCACGGGCGGCATCGGGCGCATCCTGCTCGGCGCGCTAGCCGCCCTGATCGTAGGCGCCCTTTTCGAATGGGCATTCCGGCGAGCGACCGCTGGGCTGCGCGCCCGACCCGACCGGTACAATGCCCGCAGTGTTGCGGACCGGATGACGACAATTGGCATCGACGCGCTGATCGATCTCGGTGCCGTCGTCGCTTTCGCCATCGGCATGTTGGTGGTCCTTGCAGTCGAGAAATGGCCCGGCACGATTCGCGAGGTCGGCACCACCTTGCTGGTCGCGCTGCTAGCGACGCGGCTGATCTTGGCGTTTCTCGGCCTGCTGCTTCGGCCGGTCGCCGGCCCGGCGCGGAGCCTTGCCTTCTTCCCGCTCGACACCGGCCGCGCCCTTTTCTGGTACCGATCCCTCGGTGCCATGGCGGCATGGTTCGCGTTCGGTTGGGCGATCATCCTCGGGCTCGGCGTGCTCGGACTGCCGCGTCCGAACGCGCAGTTAATCGCATACGTTCTCGGCATCGGCCTGCTGGTCATGGCGATCGCCACCAACCTGCAGCAGAGCGAGGGTAGTCAGGAAGGGCGGAAGGCCAAGCGCTGGATGATCTCGCTCGCCTTCGTGGCAATATGGGTGTGCTGGGCGATCGGCGCCAAAGCGCTGCTGTGGCTGATGCTGGTCGCCGGCTTCATGCCCGTGACGATCAGCGCGACCCACCGCGGCGTGCGCCACGTCATGCGCCCGGTCGACGAGGCCGATCAGACCAGGTCCACGATCGCCGCAGTGCTGGTCGAGCAGGGCAGTCGCGCGCTCATTGTCGTGGGAGGCATCTTGGTCCTGCTGTGGGCCTGGCAGCTCGATGTCGGCTCGCTCGCCCAGCATGACGACGCTTTTGCGCGTCTGCTGCGCGGCGGCCTGCATGCGCTCATCATACTGCTGGTCGCCGATCTGGCGTGGCAGTTGTTCAAGGCGGTGACCGACAGCACCTTGGCCAAGGCGCAGGCGACGGAGGGCATCGACAGCGACGAGGCCCGGCGGCGCGCGCGTGTCCGGACCCTGCTGCCGATCGGACGCAATATCGCCGCGATCGTGCTGCTGCTCATGGCGGGGCTGATGGCCTTGGCCGCCCTCGGCGTCGAGATCGGACCGCTGATCGCCAGCGCGGGCGTGGTCGGTGTCGCGGTCGGCTTCGGCGCCCAGACCGTGGTGCGCGATATCATCAGCGGCATGTTCTATATGCTCGACGACGCGTTTCGCGTCGGCGAGTACATCCAGAGCGGCAGCTACAAGGGCACTGTCGAGTCTTTCAGCCTGCGCTCGGTGAAACTCCGGCACCAGCGCGGTCCCCTGTTCACGATCCCGTTCGGCGTCCTGGGCGCCGTGCAAAATATGAGCCGCGACTGGGTGATGGTGAAGGACGAGATCGGCCTCACCTACGATTCCGACATCGACAAGGCCAAGAAGCTCATCAAGCAAATCGGTCTGGAGCTCGCCAAGGACCCCGACATCGGCCCTTCGATCCTGCAGCCGCTCAAGATGCAGGGCATCGAGCAATTCGGCCAGTATTCGATCAATATCCGCATGAAGATGATGTGCAAGCCCGGGGAGCAGTTCGTCGTCCGGCGCCGGGCCAACGCGATGATCAAGAAGGCCTTCGACGAGAACGGCATCAAGTTCGCCTTCCCGACGGTGCAGCTCGCAGGCGGAGCGCCCGACGCCGAGACAGCGGGGGTCGCGGCGGCCGCGCAGCAGGTGCTCAAGCCCGCAGCGGAGTAGATCGCCCTCTCCTTCCGTTCCGAAGGGGAACGCTACCGTGACCCGCTCACGGACCGGATTGCGAGGATTTGCCGGGCCGGTCGACACGTCCGCGAGGGAGCCGGCAGGCGACCTGCGGGTCCGATCAGGACGAGCCGCCCTCGACGCCGCGACCCTCGCCGCGCCAGCGCAGCATGCCGCCCGGCAGGTTGGCGACCTCGCTGAAGCCGGCTTTCTGCAGGATCGCCGTTGCGTGCGCGGAACGGCTGCCGGCGCGGCATACCGCGACGATCGGCTTGTCTTTTGGCAGCTCCCCGGCGCGCGCGGCGAGCTCTCCAAGCGGGACCAACGTCGCGCCGCGAATGTGGCCGAGAGGGCCGGAGAATTCGTTAGGCTCGCGCACATCGACGACGCGAACCGCGGCGAGGTTCTCCTCGAGCCAGTGCGGCTCGACCTCCCAGACCCCCGAGAAGGTGAAGCGCAGTGGCGCCCAGTCGGGATCCTGTGTCATGGCCGCGTCGTTGCCCGGCTGGCCGCAGCGCAGGTTCGCCGGCACCGCCTCGTCGATCTTCTTCGGGTGAGGCAAGTCAAGGTTCTTCATGTAACCGGCGTAATCCCCCTCGCCGATCTCGCCGCCGAGCCGCGGATTGAACTTCTTCTCTTCCGCGACGCTGGTCGCGGTCAGGCCGCGATAATCGTGCGCCGGATAGAGCAGGCAGGTCTCGGGCAGCGAGAAGATGCGCGAGCGGACCGAGCGATAGAGGGCACGCGCATCGCCCTGCTGGAAGTCGGTGCGGCCCGAGCCGCGGATCATCACGCAGTCGCCGGTGAAGGCCATGCTCTCGTCGTCGAGCACGTAGGTCAGGCAGCCGTTGGTGTGGCCGGGCGTGGCGCGCACCTCGAGCGAGCGGCGACCGAAGCTCACTCGGTCGCCGTCCTTCAGAAGCAGATCGGCACCGGCGGCACCGCTTGCCTCAGCGAGCGCAATCCGGCTGCCCAGCCGCTGCTTCAGCAGCCAGGCCCCGGTGACGTGGTCGGCATGGACATGGGTCTCCAGTGACCACAGCAGCTCGAGCCCGAGCTCGCCGATCAGCGCCGCATCGCGCCGGACCTGCTCGAAAACCGGATCGATCAGCACCGCCTCTTTCGAGATGCTTTCGCCCAGGAGATAGGTGTAGGTCGACGAGGTCGGGTCGAAGAGCTGGCGGAAGATGAGCATCGGTCAAAGTCTCTATCGGTGGATCAAGGTGCGCTGGCCTTGTCGAGTGCCGCCACATCCGCCGCATCGAGCTTGAGGTTCGGCGAGGCGATCAGGTCCTTGAGTTGCTGCAGGCTGGTGGCGCTGACGATCGGCGCGGTGATCGACTTCCGCTGCATCAGCCAGGCGAGCGCCACCTGTGTCGGGTTGGCACCATGCTTGGCGGCGGCGTCATCGAGCGCCTTCAGCACGGCCATGCCCTTCGGGTTGATGTACTTCTTCACGCCCGCGCCGCGCTGCGCGTTGCCGACATCGGCCTCCGAGCGGTACTTGCCGCTCAGGAAACCGCTGGCCAGCGAGTAGTACGGGATGACTCCGATCCCCTCCTTCACGCATTCGTCCTCCAGCGCGCCCTCGAACAGGCCACGTTCCATCAGATTATAGTGCGGCTGCAGGCTCTCGTAGCGCGGCAGACCCTTGTCTTTCGAAATCTTCGCCGCCTCGGCGAGCCGCGGCGCGTCATAGTTCGAAGCCCCGATCGAGCGCAGCTTGCCCGCCTTCACCAGCTCGCCATAGGTTTCGAGCGTCTCCTCCAGCGGCGTCGCCTTGTCGTCCTTGTGCGACTGGAACAGGTCGATGCGATCGATGTTCAGACGCTGCAGGGATTCGTCGACCGACTTCTTGATGTTGGCGCGAGACAGCCCGCCCTCCGCCGGCATCATGCCGCACTTGGTCGCGATCAGGACCTTGTCGCGCTTCGACGGATCCTTCTTGAGCCAGGTGCCGATGATCGCTTCCGACTCGCCCCCTTTGTGACCCGGCACCCAGCGCGAGTACATGTCGGCGGTGTCGATGAACGAAAAGCCGGCATCGACGAAGGCGTCGAGCAGCTTGTGCGAGGTTGCCTCGTCGGCCGTCCAGCCGAAGACATTACCGCCGAATGCGATGGGCGCGAATTCGAGGCCGGACTTGCCGAGCTTGCGTTTCTCCACGGTCTACTCCTGTTGCTCGATTGGTGAGCGGCGAACGGCGCGAAATCACCGCGTCCACCCGGTTGGACCTACAATGGCACCGCCCCACGGAACTACGCTAGGCCAGAAAGTGTCCCCTCGCCAGTGGCCTGCTTTCTGCTAGTTTCCGCGCCGCAAATATCACTCTGGAGAAGCTCCGATGTTCGGCCTGATGCAGGATCGCCCCTTGCTGATCCAGCAGCTCATCGACCATGCCGCCCAAAACCACGGCGACACCGAGATCGTCTCGCGGACCGTCGAAGGCGGCATCCATCGATACACCTATCGCGATGCGCACAAGCGCTCGAAGCAGGTCGCCGAGGCGCTGCTGGCGCTGGGTATCGGGCCCGGCGACCGCATCGGCACGCTGGCCTGGAACGGGTATCGCCACTTCGAGCTCTACTACGGCGTCTCCGGAATGGGAGCGGTCTGCCACACTATCAATCCGCGGCTCTTTCCCGAGCAGATCGCCTACATCGTCAATCACGCCGAGGACCAGCTCCTCTTCGTCGACCTCAACCTGCTGCCGGCGGTGGAGAAGCTGTTGCCGCTGTTCAAGACCGTGCGCCACGTCGTGGCCATGACCGACCGCTCGCACCTGCCGCCGGACCTCGCGATACCCAATCTGCTCGTCTACGAGGAGCTGATCGCCGACAGGCCGGGCAGCTACCAGTGGCCGGAGTTCGACGAGCATACCGCGTCGTCGCTCTGCTACACGTCCGGCACCACGGGCAATCCAAAGGGCGTGCTCTACTCGCATCGCTCGACGGTCCTTCATTCCTATGGGGCCGCCCTGCCGGACACGCTCGCTCTCTCGGCGCGCTCGGTCATCCTGCCGGTCGTGCCGATGTTCCACGTCAACGCCTGGGGCCTTCCGTATGCCGCGCCGATGGTCGGCGCCAAGCTGGTGTTCCCCGGGGTCGCCCTCGACGGCGCGAGCCTCCATGAGCTGTTCGAGGCGGAGAAAGTCACCTTCACCGCCGGCGTGCCGACGGTATGGCTGGCGCTGCTCAACCACATGCAGGCCAACAAGCTCAAGCTCTCGACCGTCAAATATGCCGTGATCGGCGGCTCCGCCGCGCCGCCCGCCATGATCGAGACCTTCGACCGCGACTACGGTGTCGAGGTGCTGCACGCCTGGGGCATGAGCGAGATGAGCCCGCTCGGCACCGTCAACCATCCCAAGGCCCGGCATCTCGCACTGTCACACCAGGAGCAGCTCGCCATTCGTCTGAAGCAGGGCCGGCCGCCGTACGGCGTCGAGATGAAGATCGTCGACGATGCCGGCAACGAGTTGCCACGCGACGGCAAGGCGTTCGGCGACCTGCTCGTGCGCGGCCCGTGGATCACTTCGGGCTATTTCAAGGGTGAAGGCGGCGAGGTGCTGCGGGACGGCGGCTGGTTTGCGACCGGCGATGTCGCGACTCTCGATCCCGACGGCTACATGCAGATCACCGACCGCTCCAAGGACGTGATCAAGTCGGGGGGCGAATGGATCAGCTCGATCGACCTCGAGAACGCTGCGATGGCCCATCCGGCCGTCGCCGAGGCGGCCGTGATCGGCGTTGCGCACCCCAAATGGGACGAGCGGCCGCTGCTGATCGTGCACAAAAAGCCGGACGTCGAGCTCGACAAGAAGGAGTTGATCGAGTTCCTGGCCTCGAAGGTCGCCAAATGGTGGCTTCCCGACGACGTGCAGTTCGTCGAGGCCATCCCCCACACCGCGACCGGAAAGATCCTGAAGACCCGCCTGCGCGAGGACTTCAAGGACTATCGGTTGCCGACCGGCTAGCGCAGGGAGCGGAAGAAGGCCCGAACGTCGCCGACGAACAGCTCGGGCTGCTCGAAGGCGGCAAAGTGACCGCCTTTGGTCATCTCGCTCCAATGACGGATGTCGGTGTAGCTGCCCTCCATCCAGCGGCGCACGGGCGCGACGATCTCCTTGGGGAACACCGCAACGCCGGTCGGTATCGTGACGGTGTGCAGCTTGCGCCGCTCCGGGCCGAAGCTCTCCCAGTAGAGCCGTGCCGACGAGGTCGCCGTGGCCGTCACCCAGTAGAGCATCACATTGTCGAGCAGCTCGTCGCGCGTGAGGATGTTCTCGGGATGGCCGTTGCAGTCCGTCCACGCCCAGAATTTCTCGAGGATCCAGGCGGCCTGCCCGGCCGGCGAATCGGTCAGGCCGTATCCCACGGTCTGCGGCCGGGTGGATTGCTGCTTGGAATAGCCCGAATCCCAGTCGGCGTAATACTTGATTCCCTTCAGCGCGCGCGCCTCTTCCGGCGTGGGCTCGCCGCTGACCGCCGGTCGCGCACCCATCGCGAGCGTGATGTGGATGCCGGCGCAATGAGCGGCATCCTGCGCGCCGAGCGACGTCGTCACGGCGGAACCCCAGTCGCCGCCCTGCGCGCCGTAGCGTGTGTAGCCGAGGCGGGCCATGAGCGCGGCCCACGCTGCAGCAATGCGATCCACTCCCCATCCCGTCGTTCTGGGCTTGGCCGAGAAACCGAAGCCCGGCAGCGACGGACAGATCACGTGGAACGCATCGGCGGCGTTGCCCCCGTGCGCCGTCGGGTTCGTCAGCGGCTCGATCACCTTGTGGAACTCGACGACCGATCCCGGCCAGCCGTGGGTGATGATCAGCGGCAGCGCCTCGGGATGGGGCGAGCGCACGTGCAGGAAATGGATGTCGAGCTCGTCGATCCGCGTCGTGAACTGCGAGAAGCAGTTGAGCAGCGCCTCGCGCGCCCGCCAGTCGTATCCGTCGGCCCAGTAGCGGCAGACCTCCTCGATCCACTTCAGCGGCACGCCCTGGCTCCAGTCGCCGACCGGCTCGGCTTCGGGCCAGCGGGTGTTGCGCAACCGCGACTTCAGGTCGGCGAGCACGTCGTCGCCAACGGAAATGCGAAAGGGAGTGATCGCTTTGGTCATGGGGCCTCCTGCTAAAATGTCAGAAGAGCACAAGGAGGTGAGTACGCCTATACCAAGCTCGCGGTGCGGGCGAAGCGTTTGGCGCGATATCCGCCGACAGTGACCGGCGGATGTTTCGGACATGGAACTCTGCGACAAATCGAAGACGACGGTACCGCACGCGCCAATAGGCAGCGCCACGGGCAGCCGCATCGAACCATCACCGATGCACAGGACACTGCGGATTGTTAGTTGCGACTGGGAACACAATTATACTTCCCAGCTTGCCTCAAATATGGCTGAAATCCTTGTGCATGGCATCGTTGATGGACCGAGCTGTCTTCAGTAGCCGATGGGTCTTGGTCATCGTTGTATGCGGCTTAGCGTTGCTTGTAATGGGAGGGCTCATTGTAGCGGCATTTACCGCCGCAAATCGCTCAGAACCTGACCGGCCATTCTGGGCGACATTGCTCGACGCCACGTGCGATATTGGCGGCTCTGTCACGAATCCATCGATTATTGGATTGGAAACGCGAGCACTAGGCACAATAAAGATCAATGGTGACGGCAGCATTGATTTTCGGGGCTTGCCCGTCCGTTGGCGCTATATCTGTTTGACCTCGGCAGGAAGCGGTGGACTCGAATTCTCAAGTCGGGCTCTCGACACCATTGGACTCTATAATCTCGAGCGCCCCGTATGCTGGAATTGGGCGCACGACAAGATTACGGTCTTACTTGTTGAGCCGAATAGGCGGGCCTTTGCTCTTCCCCTCAACATTCCGACAGTCATTTCCTCTTACGCGACTTGGACGGAATATGCCGCTTTTTCGGCGACCGACGATTTTCGTCAATGCTCTGTCAGGGAGGAAGCCGTGGCTACCTGCCTACATATGCCTGGACGACCGGGAAATTGCATCTTTGGTTTCGGCAATCGCCAATAACATGCACCAAGAATGCAATGGGTTCACCTAGTCTTGAGCGCTCTGGCAAGGAGGCTGTGACAACGATGTCCACCATTCCCGCATCTCGACCAATCAGTGCACAGTGCCATCCCGAGCGCAGCGAGGGATCGATGGACTGACGCATAGATCCCTCACTGCGCTCGGGATGACACTGATCCTTTTCGGAAGCTCACGAGTGAAATGACAATGAAAATCCTGATCGCCAATCCCAACACCTCGACCGGCGTCACCGACCGGCTGGTCGCGTCCGCCCGGCTGGTCGCCAGCGCCGGGACCGAGCTGATCCCGATGACCGCGCCACGCGGGGTGCCCTACATCGCCACGCGCGCGGAAGCCGCGATCGGCAGCGCCGTCATGCTCGAGATGCTGGCGGAAAAGCGCGGCACCTTCGATGCCGCGATCTGCGCCGCGTTCGGCGATCCCGGGCTCGGCGGGGCGCGCGAGCTGTTCGACTTCCCCATCGTCGGCATGGCGGAAGCGGCGATGCTGGTCGCCTGCACGCTCGGCCGCTCCTTCGCGATCGTGAGCTTCGCCAAGGCGCTGGAGCCGTGGTTCGCCGAGATCGTCGCCTGGCACGGCCTCTCCGGGAGGTGCGCCGCCATTCGCATGCTCGACAGCCAGTTCACCAACATAAACGCCGTGGCGGACGAGATGGAGCAGCTGCTCGTCGACCTCGCCAACAAGACCGTGAGCGACCACGGCGCCGACGTCGTGATCCTGGCCGGGGCGCCGCTCGCCGGGCTCGCCACCAAGCTCCGCGACCGAGTGCCGGTGCCGCTGGTCGACGGCATCCAGGCCGCCGTGACGATGGCCGAGGGGCTCGTTCGTCTCAATCCGCGCAAGGCCACCGTCGGCACCTATCGCCGGCCGGGGCCGAAAGACTCGACGGGGTTGAGCAAGGCGCTCGCCGATGTGATCGGTCACAAGGATGCGTGACCTGAAGGGCTACGGCCACACGCCCCCCAACCCGAACTGGCCGGGCGGCGCGCGGGTCGCGGTCTCCTTCGTCATCAACTTCGAGGAGGGCGCCGAGATGTCGCTCTCCGCGGGCGATGCCTTCAACGAGAAGGTCTACGAGGTCACCGACGAGGTCGCGAGCGTGCCCGACCGCTGCATGGAATCGCACTTCGAATACGGCACCAAGGCTGCGTGGTGGCGCATCGCCGACACGCTGGAGCGGCTGGGCGTGCCGGCAACCGTCAGCACCTGCGGCAAGGCGGCCGAGCTCTCGCCGTGGCTGATCGAGGATGCGGTGAAGCGCGGTCACGAGATCTCCTGCCATGGCTGGCGCTGGGAGAAGCACGCGCACATGGAAGAGGCGCAGGAGCGCGAGGCAATCGCCAAAACGGTGCAAGTGCTGACCGCGATCGCCGGCCATCGTCCGGTCGGCTGGCACACGCGCTCCACCCCCTCGCCCAACACGCGCCGCTTGCTGATCGAGGAAGGTGGCTTCCTCTATGACAGCGACGACTACTCCGACGACCTGCCCTTCTACGCCGAGATCTCGGGGCGCAAGCATCTGGTGATCCCGTACAGCTTCGACACCAACGACATGCATTATCACCAGGGCTTCCACCGCTTCGTGACGGCGCGCGACTTCGCCGAGTACACGAGCGATGCCTTCGACACGCTGTGGAACGAAGGCGAGCGGCAGCCGAAGATGATGTCGATCGGCCTGCATCTGCGCATGATCGGGCGGCCCGGACGCATCGCCGCGCTCGACCGCATCGTCGGCCATATGAGGCAGAAGGGCGCCGTCTGGTTCGCCACGCGCCGCCAGATCGCCGAGCACTGGCTTTCTATGTCGTCATCCTGAACGCGAGGCTCAGGACGACAAGCTCACGCCTTCTTCGGCCGCACGATCTTGATGGTCGACGTCGCGTGAACGATCAGGCGGCCCTTTTCGTCCTTCAGGTCGCCATCGAGGAAGCCGACGCTGCCGCCCCAGCGCATGACCCTGCCCTCGGCAAAGACGATGCCCGGCCCCATCGCCTCGAAGAAGCTGATCTTGAGCTCGAGGGTCGGGACGGCGACCGACATCCTGCCCTTGGCGATGGCGGCATTCGCCATCGCCGTGTCGACCATGCCGGTCAGGAAGCCGCCCTGGCAGATTCTGCCCTGGGAATGACAGAAGGCAGGTACGATCTCGAAGCGGAAGCGCGCGATGCCGCGCGCCGAATCGATGTCGAGCAGCTCACCGTTCAGCGTCCTGGACGCCTCCGGCGCGGTGGCCTTCAGAAGCTCGAGCAGATCCTGGTCGGTGACCTGATCGAGGTCGATATGGGCAAAGTCGGGATGGGCTGAACTCATGGGACGCGGACTATAGCGATGGCGCCGCAAAGTGCACCTCTTCCCGCAGAACATCGAGCGCGGGTTTCGGCCCCCGAAAGCCGATCGAGCGGCTTGCGGGTCATGGCCAGAGTCTGGCAGACGGAGGCTGTCCGTGGAGCAAGCAGATACCCAGAGTTCGCGTCCTTCAGGCCGGCCGTACGATCGACGTGCCGGCCGGCACCACGATCCTCGATGCCGCGCTCGACGCGGGAATCGACTATCCATTCGGCTGCCAGTCGGGCAATTGCGGCGCGTGCAAGTCGCGGCTCGTCGCGGGCGACGTCGCGATGGCGGGCTATTCGGAGTTCGCACTCGGCGACGACGAGAAGGCGCGCGGCCTGATCCTGGCCTGCCGCGCAGTGCCGCGCGCCGACAGCGAGGTCGCCTGGATCGAGGAACACGACCTCGTCACCCATCCGCGCCGCGTCCTGTCGTGCCGGGTGATCGGCCTGGACGACGCCACGCACGACATCAAGCGCATCCGGCTGGGCATCGTGTCGGGCGGACCGTTCGATTTCTCGGCCGGCCAGTTTGCCTCGGTGACCTTCGCCGGCTGCCCGCCGCGCGATTATTCGATGGCTAATGTAGCGGGAGATCCGGCGCTCGAGTTCCATGTCCGCCACGGCTCGGGAGGCGCGACCAGCGCCTATGTCCGCGACCGGCTGACGCTCGGCGACGCGGTGCGCGTCGAGGGCCCGTTCGGCACCTCCTACCTGCGCGAAAGCCATCGCGGCCCGATCATTGCCGTCGCCGGCGGCTCGGGCCTCGCGCCGATCAAGTCGATCGTCGAGCAGGCGCTCGCCCTCGCGCTGCCCCAGCACATCCATCTCTATTTCGGCGTCCGCACCGCGCGCGATCTCTATCTCGACGAGCATTTTGTGGCCTTGGCGGCCAAGCACGCCAATTTCCATTTCACGCCGGTGGTAAGCAACGGCGCGAGCGGTGGCCATCGAACGGGTCTGGTGCACGACGCAGTCGCAGCCGACTTCACCTCGTTCGATGGCTGCAAGGCCTACCTCGCGGGGCCGCCCGCATTGGTCGAAGCGGCGACGATGTTGTTCGAGCGGCGCGGCATGCGGCGCGTCGATATCCATGCCGACGCCTTCTACACCGCCGCCGAGATGGCGCAGGCCGGTCGGAAGACGGGAGCAGACCTGTGACGGACGTGCTGGAGGGCCGGACGGCGATCGTCACCGGTGCCGGCCGCGGCATCGGCCGCGCCATCGCGGAGTCCCTCGCCGCTCACGGCGCGAGCGTCGTCGTCGCCGATGTCGGCTGCTCGGCTGCCGGCGAGGGCGCCGATCCTGGCCTGGCACGCGAGGTCGCGGCGGGGATTGGCAGCAGGGCGATCGCCTTCACCGAGTCGATCGCCTCGCCCGGCGTCGCGCGGCAACTCGTCACGACGGCCATGAGAATTTTCGGCAGCATCGACATCGTGGTGAACAATGCTGCCATCCGCCGCGACGCCCCTGTCTTCGGCCTCGATCCGCTCGACTGGGATGCGGTGATCCGAAACAACCTCTCGGCCCCGTTCTACCTGATCAGCGCGGCCGCTGCCGTGATGCGCGACAAGGGCCGGGGCGGCCGTATCGTCAACATGGTCTCGACCGCAGGCCTTTACGGCGCCTTCGATCAGGCCGCCTACGCCGGCGCCAAGGCGGGCCTGTTCGGCCTGACTCGCGTGGCCGCGATGGAGCTCGCGCCGGAGCAGATCACCGTGAACGCCGTGGCGCCGATTGCCGCCACGCGCGCGACTGGCGCCATCGAGCGCGCTACCGGCGACGAGCATGCCGCCCATCTGGTGACGGCATTGTGCACACCGGCAGCCAGGGATATTACCGGGCAGCTCCTCGGCGTGCGCGGACGAGAGATCTTGCTATTCGGCCAGCCACGCCCTGTCGCAACACTCGAAGCCAAGACGCCCGAGATAATGACTGCCGACCTCATCGCGACGCTCGGTCCCCGTTTCACCGACCTGACGACCGATCTCGACGTCTTGGGCATCCAGCCTCCAGTTTTTTGAAAGGGCCCAATGAAGCGCACCATCGGAAAGCTGAAACGACCGTTCGGCAATCTGCATTACGAGGTCACCGGCAAGGGACCGGCGCTGATCTTCGCCCACGGGCTGGGCGGCAACCAGATGAGCTGGTGGCAGCAGGTCGCGCATTTCGCGCCGACCCATACCTGCGTGGCCTTTGCCCATCGCGGCTTCGCGCCGTCCGACCCGGTCCCGAACGGGCCCGACCCGGCTGATTACGCTGGCGACCTGTCGGCGCTGATCGAGGAGCTTGGCTTCGATGACGTGCGTCTGGTCGGCCAGTCGATGGGCGGCTGGACGATGCTCGAATACGCCATAGCCTCTCCCTCCAGGGTGAAGGCCTTGGTGCTGAGCTCGACCTCCGGCACGATCGATCGCCGCGGCGCCGATCCAACGGGCGGCGCGCAGTACGACGCCTGGCAGAGCGACGCCGACGAAAAGGTGGCTGGCGGCCTGCGCGACGGGATTCATCCGGCGATAGGCATCACCGCCGCGGCGCGCTTCCCGGCGCTGCATCTCCTCTACAAGAGCATCGACGAAATGGCGGGCGGACTCGACAAGGAGCGCGTGCGGGCCGGCCTGCGCCGCACCGCGCAACGCACCCTCGACGAGCTCGCCGACTTCCGCGTTCCGACCCTGCTGATCGCCGGCGGCGAGGACGTCGTCTTCCCGGCTTTCCTTGCAAGCGCGATCGCCGCAAAGCTGCCGTGCGCCCACGCCCATGTGATCCCCGATGCGGGGCACTCGCCATATTTCGAGCAGGCCGCTACGTTCAATCGTCTGGTGGAGCATTTCCTGTCGCTCCACCGCTAGGAGGACACGTTGTCCAGCGACAACCCGCGGATCGCCGTGCTGGGATTCGCCATCGAATGCAATCGCTTCGCACCGGTCAGCACCGCCGAGGACTTCGAGACCGACGTCGACATCCGCGGCAACCGCATCGTCACCGAGGGTCGTGCCGAGGCCTCGATCACCCTGCCCGACCTGCCCGGCTTCTTCGCCGAGATGGACCGCAGCGGCCCCTGGACGCCCGTGCCGCTGCGCGTGTCGCAGGCGCAGCCTGGCGGCCCCGTCGAGGAGAGCTTCTTCAAGGGCTTCCTCGCCGAGATCGCCTCGGGCCTGAAATCCGTGCTGCCGGTCGACGGCGTGTTCGTCTCCTGCCACGGCGCGGCCCTGGCCGAGGGTACGGACGATCCCGACGGCGATCTGTTCGAGCTGGTGCGTTCCGTCGTCGGCCCGGATGTGCCGGTGGTCGCGGTGTTCGACCTGCACGCCAACGTCTCGCGCCGCATGACGGACAATCTCTCGGTCTTCGTCGGCTATCGCGAGAACCCGCACAACGACATCCGCGAACGCGGCATCGAAGCGGCGAAGCACATGCGCGAGTGCCTGACCGGGGCGCAAACCATGGTCACCATGGTGAAGGTGCCGATCGTCTCGCCGCCGATCGCGCTTCTCACCGCGCGCGGCCCCTACGCCGACCTGATCAAGTACGGCCAGACCAAGGTCGGCGGCGACATCATGAACGTCTCCGTGATGGCCGGCTTCGCCTACGCCGACTCGCCCAAGAACGGCCTCACCGCGGTGGTCACCGCACGCAACGGCAAGCGCGAGGCGGCGGCCGCCTTGTCGCTCGACATTGCCCAGCGCGCCTGGGGCATGAAGGAGCGCTTCAAGCGCGGCATGATGGCCTTGTCGGACGCCGTCGCGCTCGCAGTCTCGGTCGGCCGCGACCGGCGGCGCAAGCCGATCATACTGGCCGACGTCGCCGACAATCCTGGCGGCGGCGCCCGCGGCAACACGACCTATCTCTTGCGGGCGCTCAAGGCGGCCGGCGCACAGGGCGTGATCTTCGGCGTGTTCAACGATGCCGCGCTGGCAGCCGAGGCCCATCGCCTGGGCGAAGGTGCCACCTTCACCGCTTCGTTCAACACGAAGGAGACTCACGAATTCTCGCTGCCGTTCGATTGCGAGGCCAGGGTCGTCAAGCTGACCGACGGCAAGTATGTCGGCCGGCGCGGCGTGCTGCGCAACGTCGCCGCCGACATGGGACCGTCGGCGCTGCTCGATCTCGGCGGCATTCAGATCGTGGTCATCACTCACCGCTGCCAATGCATGGACCCGCGCCAGTTCGAGAGCCTCGGCCTCGACATCGCTGCCGCCCGCGTCGTGGTGGTAAAGAGCCGCGGCCATTTCCGCGGCGGATTCGACGAGTTCTTCAAGCCCGAGCAGATCTACGAGGTCGACTGCCCGGGGCTGACGTCACCGGTGCTGGAGAACTTCACCTGGACCAAGCTCCCGCGCCCGGTCTATCCGCTCGACGAGGAGACGACCTGGTCGCCACCCTCGAGCGTGTGATCAAGTGGACCGCGCGCTTCCAGCGTGCTCAGGGAATGGCTTTCCACAAAGGCTGGCACTCGCGAGGCTACCTGCCTCACTTCGATTCGCCGGAGACGACGCAGTTCGTGACATTCCGGCTGGCCGATAGCTTGCCTCGGCACGTGACCGAGATGCTTCGTGCAAGTTCGCCGGCCGAGATTGATCACGAACTGGACTCCGGCCATGGCGCCTGCTCCCTCAGGCGGGAGGAAATTGCGACGCTCGTCGAGAACGCCCTGCTGCACTTCGATGGCGGGCGCTACCGGCTGTTGGCATGGTGCATTATGCCCAATCACGTTCACACCGTCATCGAGCTGCTTCAGGGGCATCGATTGGGATCGGTTCTGCATAGCTGGAAGTCCTTCACGGCAAACAAGGCGAACGCAATTATCGGACGTACCGGCGCCTTCTGGCACGATGACTATTTCGACCGCTATATGCGCGACGAGAATCATCTCCAGCGCACCATCGACTATGTCGAGCGAAATCCGCTCACAGCAAAACTTGTCGATCTTCCCAGAAACTGGCGTTGGAGTTCCGCTCGTTTCAGATAGCTCATGAAGCGCGCTGGAAGCGCGCGGTCCAGAAGAGCTTGACCGCGCAGCCTCGCGCCCTTTCACTTGCGGTCACGATGGATGTCTAGGGAGCCTGCCCATGCTGCGCCGTTCGTTGTCCTCGCTGTTCGTCCTCTCGGCGTTGTCGATGGCAGGGCCGGCCCTGGCGCAGCAACCCAAGACGCTCAAGGTGGTGATGCATTCGGACCTTAAGATTCTCGATCCGATCTGGACGACGGCCTACATCGTCCGCAACCACGGCTATCTTATCTACGACACGCTGTTCGCCCTGGACGCCAAGCTTGAGCCGAAGCCGCAGATGGTGGAGAGCTGGACGGTGAGCGACGACAAGCTCACCTGGACGTTCAAGCTGCGCGAGGGCCTCAAGTGGAACGACGGAACGCCGGTCACCTCGGCCGATGTCGTGCCGTCGATCAAGCGCTTCACCGACAAGGACGCGCAGGGCGGCCTGCTCGCCAGGATGACCCAGTCGATGGCCGCAGTCGACGACCGCACCTTCACCATTGTCCTGAAGGAGCCGTTCGGCCTGATGCTGCCGACGCTCGCCAAGTCCGCCTCCGTGCCGCTGTTCGTGTTCCCCAAGCGCGTTGCCGAGCTGCCGATCAGCCAGCAGCTCGCCGACACCACAGGCTCGGGGCCGTTCATCTTCAAGAAGGACGAATGGAAGCCCGGCGAGAAGGTCGTCTACGTCCGCAATCCCGACTACAAGCCGCGCAGCGAGCCGCCGTCGAGCCTGGCGGGCGGCAAGGTCGCCAAGCTCGACAGGGTCGAGTGGATCTCGATCCCCGACGGCCAGACCGCGGTCAACGCCCTGTTGGCCGGCGAGATCGACATGATCGAATCGGTGGCGCACGACCTCTTGCCGGTGCTGGAGAAGGACAGCAACATCGAAGTCCGGGTGCCCGACCACCTGGGCAACACCTACATCCTGCGCTTCAACTGGAAGCAGCCGCCATTCGACAATCTCAAGGTCCGTCGGGCGGCCGAGTACGCGCTCAACCAGGCCGACTTCCTGAAGGCCGCGATCGGCGACCCGCGCTATTTCAAGGAATGCCGGGCGATGTTCGGTTGCGGTGCGCCACTCGAGAATTCGGCAGGCATGGAGGGCATCCTGCAGTCGAACTTCGAGGAGTCCAAGAAGCTCCTGAAGGAAGCAGGCTACGACGGCAAACCTATCGTCATATTGCAGACCACCGACATCAACACGCACATCAACCTCGCGCCGGTCGCCAAGAGCCTGCTGGAGAAAGGCGGCTTCAAGGTCGACGTGCAGGCGATGGACTGGCAGACCCAGGTCACGCGTCGCGCCAAGAAGGACCCGGTCGACAAGGGCGGCTGGAACATCTCGATGACCGCCGCCGCAACGGTCCTGCTCTCCGATCCGATCGTCAACCACTACGCCGAGGCGACGGGCGACCGCGCCCAGTTCGGCTGGCCGCTCGACGAGGAGATCGAGAAGCTGCGCATGCAATTCGCCCGAGAGAGCGACCCGAAGAAGAAGCTCGAGATCGCCGAGAAGGTCCAGAAGCGTATCCTGGACCTTGGTGTGACCGTACCCCTCGGCCAATTCGTGCAGCCCAGCGCCACGCGCAAGAACGTAACCGGCAACGTCGCCTCGCCGGTCACCGTGTTCTGGAATGTCGAGAAGAAATAGCTGTCACCGCTCCGGCAACGGGATGAACTCCGGGTCGCCCGGCACCTTGGCGAAACGACCTTCCTTCCAGTCGGACTTCGCCTTCTCGATGCGCTCCTTCGACGAGGAAACGAAGTTCCACCAGATGTGCCGCGGACCGTCCATCGCGGCGCCGCCCAGCAGCATCAGCTTGGCGCCATCCGCGCCGGCCAGCACCTCGACCGGCCGGCCTTGCTCGAGGACGGCGAGATCTCCGATTCCGAGGTGCGTGTCTCCGACGATGGCGCTGCCGTGCGAAACGTAGATGCCGCGCTCGGCATGCTCGGGTGAAACCGTGATCCTGGCAGCCGCCGGCATCTCGGCGGCGACATAGAAGATCGGCGAGAAGTGCGTGGTGGGCGCGGTGCGTCCCTCGTAGGTGCCGACGATCAGCCGCATCTGTGAGCCGCCCTCCTGCCACGTCGGCAAGTCGGCAGCGGCGACGTGCTGGAAGGCCGGCGCCGTCTCCTCGTACGCATGTGGCAGCGCGACCCAGGTCTGGACACCATGCATACGGAAGCCGTCGCGCCTCATCTCGTCCTCGGTGCGCTCGCTGTGGGCAATGCCGCTCCCAGCGGTCATCCAGTTGACGTCGCCCGGGCGGATCGCCTGCGCATAGCCCAGGCTGTCGCGATGGAAGATGCCGCCCTCGAACAGGTAGGTGACGGTCGCCAGCCCGATGTGTGGATGCGGCCGTACCGACATGCCGTCGCCGCCCGGCGCTACGGTCATCGGGCCGAAGTGATCGAGGAAGATGAACGGACCGACCATCCGCCTCTTGACGCTGGGCAACACGCGGCGCACGGCGAAGCCCGGCCCCAACTCGTGTGCGCGACCTTGAATCAGAAGCTCGATCGGATCTGTCATCTCGTTCTCCCTACGCGGGGTTATGCTGTATCCTGACGGCGGCCTATCGGCGAGACGGGTCTTGGGAACCTTGACTGTCGTTGGCGAGAGTTGAGGAGTTTATGCCGCAGCGCAGCATCCATTGCCGAGGCAGGCGGAAAGTTTTCCACGGTTGACCCGACTTCGGATCTCGAAGTTCGAATTTATTGATATTTTTCAAGCGTTTAGTACCGTGTTGCATTTTTGCCACTTTCCGTTGGACTCCTTGGTGGTGAGTAGCCAGTATTCCGCAACGGGGCGATTGCAGAGAGCACCTGCCGGGAGGGCGGGTAGGTAGCTGTTGGCCTCGAATGTGTGAAGGGAATACGGGAGAGGCTGATGGCGATCACGACGACGCGCGAACAGCGCGGCGACCGTCCGCAAGTGATGCGTGCCTTCCTGGCCGTGACGGTGGCGGTTTCCACCTTGGGCCTTTTCGCCAGCGCCAGCGCGGTCGCGCAAATCAAGGCACCCAGCAAGCAACATCTCAAACACGGACCGAGAGCGGCCGCAGCCAAGCCCTCTCCCACCGACAACCAGGCCGATCAGCTCAACGAGAAATGGCTCAACGAGTTCAACAAGGAGAAGGTTGAAGCACCTTCCGCGGCTCCGGCCGCCGCTGCAGCTGGTGCCGCAGGCGGAGCGTCATCCGCAACGGGAGAGCCTGACGACGAACGCCTCTCGAGCGTGCCCAGCATGGCGAGCCTGCCGGGTGCCAGCGCGCGCACAGTGGTTCCGGGTTCGATAAAGTACATAAAGGCCAGTGGTTTCTCCGGGTTCAGCACTGTGCCCAGCGCCTCTGTGCAGCCCAGCCTGAAGCACCTGAGCGATGCTTTCACCGGCTACTCGGCGGGGAACTCGAAGATCGACCTGTACGAGGGCCGCACCGGGGACGGCGCCACCCGCCTGCTGGTCGCCAGCATTGGTGACGGCAAGAGCAAGCAGTCGTACTGGTGGTTCGCGCCGCTCGACCAGCCCGAAGGCTGGTTCGACGAGAACGGCAGGCGGCTAGGCGGCGCGGCGCTCGGCGAGCCGAAGCCCGGCTCCCGGATGTCCTCGCCGTTCGGTACCCGCCGCTACTATGGGCGACGCAGCGGAGCGGGATTTCATAACGGCATCGATTTCGAGGGAAAGACCGGCGAACCCATCCTCGCGGCGGCCGATGGGGTGATCAACCATCAAGGCTGGTATTACAATTACGGCCGCACCGTAAAGATCAGCCACGCCGACAATTTCGAGACGCTCTATGCGCACATGTCCCGCTTCGAGAGCTCCGTGGCGCCAGGCAGCCGCGTCCGCAAGGGCGATGTGATCGGCTATATCGGCTCAACGGGCCGCTCCAGCGGAGCGCACCTGCATTTCTCGATCATCGTGGACGGCCGGTTCGTCGATCCCGCGCCGTATATCACGAGCGGGGGCGGCATGAACGCCCTTAGCGGTAACTCGCTGGTCGCTTTCCGGCAATGGCAGCAGGACGTCCATGCCGCGACGGGTTCCCAGCGGAACCGCAGCTCCTGGGGTGGTGGCAATTCCGCTGCGGCCGGCGGCGATCCGAAGCTATAACGACACTCGTCGGCCGCCGAGCAGGTTGCGCGCGCCCACATGTTCGCCTAGGAATTGCGTCTACGCTGAAATGACCGTGGGGCGGTCATTTGCGTCCCGTAGAAGCAGGGAAGGACATCCATGTTCAACAAGTTCATCGTCGCCGGCACCGCGGCTGCCGCGCTCCTCGGCATCGCAGGCACCGCTCAGGCCGGGAAGGATCTGGACGCCGTAAAGGCCCGCGGCAATCTCATCTGCGGCGTCAACACCGGCGTCGCGGGCTTCGCGCAGCCGGACGACAAGGGCAAGTGGACGGGTCTCGACGTCGATGTTTGCCGGGCGACAGCTGCCGCGATCTTCGGCGACGCGGAGAAGGTCAAGTATGTCCCGACCACCGCGCAGCAGCGCTTCACCGCGTTGCAGTCGGGCGAGGTCGATATCCTGTCGCGCAACACGACCTATACGCTGACCCGTGACACCGCACTCGGGCTCGATTTCACCGGCATCAACTACTATGACGGCCAAGGCTTCATGGTGGCCAAGAAGCTGGGCGTCAAGAGCGCCAAGGAACTCAACGGCGCCACGGTCTGCGTGCAGCCCGGCACCACGACGGAACTCAATCTGGCCGACTATTTCCGCGCCAACAAGATGAGTTTCAAGCCCGTAGTCATCGAGAAGGTCGAGGAGATCCGCGCCGCCTTCTACGCTGGCCGATGCGATGTCTATACGACCGATGCATCGGGCCTCTATTCGACCCGAGCCGCAAACACGCCGGCACCGCTCAAGGCCGACGACTTCATCATCCTCCCCGAGATCATCTCCAAGGAACCTCTGGGTCCGGCTGTCCGCCAGGGCGACAACCAGTTCGCCGACATCGTGCGCTGGGCCTTCTACGCCATGGTCGAGGCCGAGGAAGCCGGCATCACGTCCAAGAACGTCGACGAAATGCTGAAGAGCGAGAACCCCGGCATCAAGCGCATCCTCGGCGTCACGCCCGGCATGGGCAAGGCGCTCGGGGTCGACGAG
>JAHCJV010000052.1 GCA_026126105.1 Enhydrobacter sp. | reverse complement strand
TCTGCGTCCGGCGCTTGTCACGAACGCCGCGGCAGGTAACCTCGCTCCGGCGCCCAGCTTGGCTTGCAGCGGTTTAGAAATGCTGATGAACAGCTGTGAGTGCCGCCGTCGCGCCGCCTGACGATTGCCCACACACGACAATTCAGTTCAAGCGAGAGTTGCGCTACGCTTTGCGCCGACACAGTCGTTCCGGAGGCTTCTTTGCGAAACCGCGAATCATGAGACTGCTGCTCGTCCAGGGTGCCAACATGGAGTATCTGGGTCGGCGCCAACCCGAGCTTTACGGGACGACCACCGCCAAGGAGCTGGACAGCATCCTGCGGCGGCAGGCACGCACCCTCGGCGTGACCCTGGACATCCTCTACACCAACACCGAAGGCGAGGCCGTTACAGCGATCTACAAAGCCGACCGCGCTCGAGTTGACGGCATTTTGTTCAATCCGGCAGGCTTTCTCCATGCGGGACACGCCCTCCGTGACTGCCTGCGGTCAATCCGTGCGCCAGCGATCGAGATCCACATGACAAATATCGAAAAGCGCGGTTACGGATCGGTTACTGCTGAAGCTGCGGTCGGAATGATCGCGGGCTTCGGCGTCACATCCTACATACTCGCGCTCGACGCCATGGTCAGCCGGCTATCCTAGCTGCGCCAGAGCCCGGTCGCGAGAGTGGTCGGCGCATAAGCACCGAACGTCCAATCGAAGGGCAGGGCACCGCGTCTTCGCCATCCCTGCTCGATACGTAGGCGCAAGCTCCGCTGCGTCCCTGCAGGCAGCCTGGCGCCCACGGTCCAGTCGATCGTTGCCGTGGCCTGGAGTTGCAGAAGGTCGCCGGTCGCGAAGTCGATGAAGAGCAGCCCGCAACGTGGATCACCGAGCAGGTTGCCCAAGGTGTTGAAGAACCGGTTGCCGCGGAAATCGGGCACCACGAGCGCATCCTCCTGCACATCGACGAAGCCCGGACGTCCGCCTCGGTGGGAGACGTCGAGCCCGCCGCCCTGACCGACGCCGTCGCGCGAGCGGCTGGCGACGAACAGCGTATCGGCAGTCCCGATCAGCCGCAGGGCTGCCAGGTCGAGCGTAGAGAGTGTCTCGACCGCGAGCGGCAAACGCACGTGGTCCGTCGGCGTGCGCGTCTGGATGTATTGCGCACAGTTGCCGAAGCTTTGCTCGATCATCACGGTCAGGCCCTTGCCGTCCATCGCCGTGACGAGGCCGTTTGCACGGTTGCGGCGTCGCGTCGAGAGGTCGAGCCCAAGCAGACCTACTCTGTTGCCGGCTGCGAAGCCGCAGGCGGCGGGATCGTTCGCCGAGGGGAGGGCGTCGATCTGAAGGGTTGATGACTCGCGGGAGTGTAAGAAGCCTGCCGGCCCCCAAAGTATGGAAGCGACCGGCCAACCATTGCCGTCGATTGTCGCGGTGAACAGGTAACGCAACAGCTCGAAGAACTCGCGATGCTGGTCGGGCAGGTACGGCCGGATTGCGGCCCGTTCGGCGCGCTGCCCCGCGAGCGTCTGGGCCGCACGCTCGTCCTCGTGAAAGGGAAGGAATGCGCCGTCCTGCTTGCTCATGCCAGCCCCCGCGGCAACTCGTCCAAGAGCACATTCGGATCGTACCAGGACGCGCCGTCGGATCGCCAGATGTGGACCTGCGGCCGATCGGTCACCTTCGTATCGAGGCAGCCGAGACGCAGCAGCACTACGGTATGGGCCAATCGCTCGGCGACCAGGTGCGAGCCGCATCGCGCGCAAAAGCGTCGAATTTTTCCGGGTGAGGATTCGAAGGCTGCGAGCAGCTCGCTGCCGCGCACCCATCGGAATGTCTCCCGCGGCACGGCCATCACCGATGAAAAGGCGGCGCCATGCGTCTTGCGACAGGTCTCACAATGGCAGTGAACGATTCGGCCCGGCGACGTTCGGGCTTCGTAGGTGATTGCACCGCAAAGGCAGCTTCCCGTGAGCATCGGCTTCTCCATATCCCCCAAGACAGTGGACGTTGCGGCTCTTGCGCAGAATGCACATGATTCAAAGAAAGAATTGCAGAAGTGGGAATAATAATCCTTGGATCGGCTGGAGGAGCTCGCGATCTTCGTGGGCATCGTAGAGGAGAGCAGTCTCGTCAAGGCGGCCCGACGCCTGCGCCGCTCGGCGCCGGCCGTGACGCGTGCCCTCGCCGCGCTGGAGGCTCGCCTCGGCGTCCGCTTGATCGACCGCACGACCCGGCGGCTGGCGCCGACCGAGGCGGGGCGCGCGCTCTACGGCAAGGCCTGCACGGTCCTGGACGACTACGAGGCTGCGACGGTCGGTGCACGTGAAGCGCCGGTGCGCGGCATTCTGCGCGTCGCCGCGCCGGTGCAGTTCGGCCGCCGCCACGTAGCGCCGATCGTCACCGCGTTCCTCGATGCCCACGGCGAATCGGAGGTAGAGCTGCTGCTCAACGACCGCAATGTCGATCTCATAGACCAGTCAATCGATGTCGCCGTGCGCATCGGGATTCTGGACGACTCGGGCCTCACGGCACGCACCGTCGGCGAAGTGAGGCGGCTCTGGGTGGCAAGCCCCGCCTATCTCGCGAGCAGAGGGGTGCCCGGGAGCCCCGAGGATCTGGTCGGTCACGAGGCGGTCCTCGGGATCTTCCGGACCGCGCCGACGTGGGATTTCGCTCGTTTTCCGAGAGGAAAGGTGAAGATCCCCGCGCGACTGAGGTCGGACGACATCGAAACGCGGCTCCGGGCCGTGCTCGAGGGGCGGGGCATCGGCCAATTCCTGTCTTACCAGGTCGCTGACGATCTCATCGCCGGCCGACTGGTGCGCCTGTTGCGCGCTTGGGAGCAACAGCCCATCCCGGTCCATCTGCTCGCCAAGGGCGGAGCGAACCGTGCGCCGAAGGTCGACGCCTTTCTTGACTTTGCGGCAGCGCGCTTGATGTCCCTCCCGGCGATCAGGCGGGAGCGGCGGAAGTGATCAATCGCTGTTGCGGGGTAGCGTCGGTCAATCCGGCGTCACCCCGAAGCGGCGCTGCCAGAATTCGCGGCTGCGGCGCTCGCCGACATCACAGCCGAGCTCGTAATCGGGGCGCACGAACTTAGTGTAGTCGTCGTCGGCGCGCGCGCGAGGGCGCTCCGCCTGGGCGAGCAGGGTGCCATCGGGCAGGGACGCCAGTCCGTCGGTGTCGAAATCCTGCCGCGGCCCGACATCGGCCACTTCCTGAAGAAGTTTTTTCCGCACGGCGCGAGGGAAGTCCTCGAAGCTGCGCGCCACTTCGACGAAAGAACGCGGCCCGCCGATGACGCAGTGCAGATAATAGCGGTCGAGGTCCGTCTCGTTTGGGAAGCCGAAGGGATTTGGCCGGTCGTTCATGATCGGCAAGCCGTTTATCACGATGCGTTCCTTGAGCGCCTCGTGGCGCGTTTCGGTCACGAGACCGCCGTCGTTGTTGGAGCCGTCACCGGATATGTCGAGCACCTTGCGCTGCGCCTCATAGGGTGCGCGACCCAACAGCGGAATGGCGTAGCGGATTGCGCCGCTGATCGAGGTGCGGCGCGCGATCGAGATCGGCGCGTCGCTGAGCCGCGTCGCGAACAGCTGGATCGCCGCCTCGCTGTCGAGCAGCGTCCAGTCGATCAGCAGCTTCTGCATCCAGGAGTCCGACCATTCGAAATATGCAACGGCGATTCGGCCGTTGGCGCCGCTCAGGATCGCCTTGATGATCACCGGATCGCGAAAGGCGCTCACATAACCCTCGCGCTGCAGGCGTGCCTCGTCGGGATCGATGCTGCCGGAAATGTCGATGCCCAGTGCCAGCGCCAGGTCGACTTCCGGCTTGTCCTGCGCAACGGCGGGCAAAGCGGACAGGATCAGAGCCAACAGACAAACGAGGGCACGCATTGATCGTCTCCGCGTCGAACCCAAGCCAACGCAAAAAGCATACCGCCCGCGGTAGGGCGCTGCTAGCCTCCCCCCGAAGATGTGGAGGAACACCATGGATCTCAGCCTCAGTCCGCAGGATCAGGCGTTTCGCGACGAGGTGCGCGCCTTCCTCGACGCGAACCTCAGCGAGGACTTGCGCGAAGCCGGGCGCAAGACAGGCGGCGTGTTCGCCGAGATGGAAGCGGGCCTTCGCTGGCACAAGGTTCTGGCAAAGCGCGGCTGGTCGGCGCCGAGCTGGCCGGTCGAGCATGGCGGGACCGGCTGGAGCGCGATCGAGCGCTACATTTTTGCGCGCGAGTCCACCGCCGCCGACGCGCCCCGCATATTCTCGATGGGATTGCGCATGGTGGGTCCGGTGATCATGAAGTTCGGAACGCCTGAGCAGAAGGCGAAGTATCTCCCCGCCATCGTGGCGGGCGATATCGTCTTCTGTCAGGGCTATTCCGAGCCTGGGTCCGGCTCCGATCTTGCCAGTCTCAAGACCCGCGCGGTCCGGGAGGGCGACGACTACGTGATCAACGGCACCAAGCTCTGGACCACCGGCGCGCACGCCGCCGACCACATGTTCTGCCTCGTGCGCACGGCGAGCGAAGGCAAGCCGCAGGACGGCATTTCCTTCGTGCTGATCGATTCGATGGATACGCCCGGCCTCAGCGTAAAGCCGATCGTTACCCTCGCGGGCGATCATGAGGTGAACCAGGTCTTCTTCGACAACGTCCGTACGCCGGTCGCCAACCGCATCGGACCGGAGAATGCTGGCTGGACCGTCGCCAAGTACCTGCTCGAGTTCGAGCGCGGGGGCGACGCCTACACTCCAAACCTCTATGCGCGCATCGAGGATGTCCGCCGCATCGCGCGGGAGGAGGCCGCCGACGGTTCCGGGCGGTTGATCGAGGAGCGAGGCTTTGCCGAGCGGCTGGCCGAGGCAGAACTCGCGATCCAGGCACTCGAGATGATCGAGCTTCAGGTGCTTTCCGATCTCAGCAAGGGCCGCAATCCTGGCACGGTGTCGTCGCAGATGAAGATCAGGGGGAGCGAGACGCTTCAGGCCATCGATCATCTCGGCGTCGAGGCGCTGGCGTGGTACGCCGCGCCGTTCGAGCCCGAGGCCAGACTGCTGGGCCACAACCAGCCGACCGTCGTTCCCGAAGCCGGCATCACGGCGATGCCGCTCTATCTCAACAATCGCGCCGCGACCATCTATGCAGGCTCGAACGAGGTCCAGCGCAACATCATCGCCAAGGCGGTCATGGGCCTGTGAGCATGGGGCTTTCTGCGTCCGAGGCCCCGAGCCGATCGGCGGGAACGAGCCTGGGCGCCCGACGTTCGGATGGAGTGCAACGCCTGGTCCTGCCGCAGACGATCATGGGATTCGTCCTGCGTACTTCAGGGCGGCACCAGATTGCGCTCGCCCTGCTCGCGGCCGGGGTGTTCGGGCTCTCCAGCGTGCCTCTCGAGCTGCAGCGTCGTATCGTCAACGACGCGATCAAGAGCGGAGCCACCGAGACAATCTTCTGGCTCGCCGCCGCCTATGCCGGTGTCGCGCTGCTCGAGCAGGGACTGAAACTCGCCCTCAACCTCTACCGCGCCTGGGTCAGCGAGGACGCGGTTCGTGGCCTGCGCCGGACATTGGAAGACGTCGAGGAGGATGCGAGCGATGCCGGCGCGGCCGGCAAGCATGCCGCCATGGCGGTGGCGGAGGCCGAGCCCATCGGCGGCTTCGTCGGCATGGCGATTTCCGAGCCGATGCTTCAGATTGGCATCCTGGTGAGCGTCATCGGCTACATGACCTATCTCGAGCCGTGGGCGTTGGCGCTGAGCGCCGGCTTTCTCCTGCCGCAGGTGTTGTTCGTCCCGCTCATGCAGAGAGCGATCAATCGCCGCGCGGAGAAGCGCATTCGCGTGCTTCGCCGGGTCAGCGGCGATATCGTCGAATCCGGCGTGCCATCGGACGAACGCATCGAGCGTGTCTTTCAGCTGAACATGGGTATCTACAAGATCAAGTATACGATGAATCTCCTGATGAATTTCATGCACTATGGTTCGGTCGCGGTCGCGCTGGGTGTGGGCGGCTGGTTCGCCGTCCAGAATCGCATCGAAGTCGGCACCGTGGTGGCCGTGGTCTCTGGGCTGGGCAAACTCAACGACCCTTGGGGTGACCTGGTGAATTGGGCTCGCGAGTTTTCCGTCGACTCCGTCAAGTACCGCCTGTTTGCCGATGCGGTGGCCCGTCGAGGCCTTGCAACCGCCTGATTCGGAACAATATTGCCGCCATGAGTGATCCCTATTCCGTCCTTGGGGTGAGCCGGACAGCCTCCGAGGACGACGTCCGCAAGGCGTTCCGCAAGCTCGCCAAGAAGCACCATCCGGATCTCAATCCGGGGGACAAGGCGGCTGAGGCGAAATTCAAGGAGATCAGCCAGGCAAACGACATTTTGTCCGACAAGGACAAGCGCCGCCGTTTCGACGCTGGCGAGATCGACGGCACCGGTGCCGAAGTTCCGCCGCGAGGCTTCTACCGCGACCAGGCAGGTGGGCCGGGTGGCTTCAAGTACCAGCGAGGCGGGGGCCACGAATCCTTCGTCGACATGGGTGACGTCTTCTCCGAGATGTTCGGTCAGCGCGGAGGGCGCAAACGCCGGGGTTTCGGCTTTGGCGGCGAGCGGCCGGACTTCGGCGAGGACGGCTTCGACATGGGCGGCATGCCGGTCACCTACAGTCTCACCGTGCCCTTCCTGGTAGGGGCGCGCGGTGGCAAGCAGCGGGTCGACTTGCCCGACGGCCGCACGCTCGACATCGACGTGCCGGAAGGGACGATGGACGGCACGACGTTGCGGCTCAAGGGCCAGGGCATGCCTGGGTCCAAGGGCATGCCTGCTGGCGACGCCTATGTCGAGATCCGCGTGCAGCCGCACGCCTTCTTCGAGCCGCGCGACAACGACATTCATGTCGAATTGCCGGTGACGCTCACCGAGGCGGTGCTGGGCGGCAAGGTCAAGGTGCCGACGATCGGCGGCGCGGTGATGCTGAACGTGCCGGCGGGCTCCAATACCGGCACCTCGTTGCGGCTCAAGGGCCGCGGCCTGCTCGACCGCAAGTCCGGCCAGCGCGGCGATCAGTACGTGAAGCTCAAGGTCGTCCTGCCCGAGAAGCCGGACGACAAGCTGAAGGCGTTCCTCCAATCCTGGGACGAAGGAAAGGCTTTGGACCCGCGCGCATCCATGGAGCAGTTCACATGACGAGCCTCGATGAGCTGCTGCGGCAGCATGGCGGGCTGACGACCGTCCATGTCGAGCGCTGGGTGGCACGCGGGTTGTTGCGGCCGAGTGAAAGCGGGGAAAGCTGGACCTTCGAGCAGGTCGACCTAGCTCGCGCGCGGCTCCTCGCCGAGCTGCACGACGATATCGGCTTCGACGACGATACCGTCGAGACGGTCGTCTCGCTCGTCGACCAGATCCACACCCTGCGTGGGCAGCTCGGCCTGCTTGCCCGCGCCATCGCCGAGCAGCCACCGGCCACCCGGGAGGCGATCGCGGTCGCGCTTCAGCGCCTCCATGCGCGATAGGCTGGCAGCCAAGCCTAGAGAGCGCGTCGTCCGAGCGCGCGGATCGCTTCGATGTGACGTGCCATTCTCTCGCGCGATGCCGTGCCGACGCCGCCAATGATCGTATCGCGCACCGGCGCAAAGCCCACGAATCCCAGGATGTTGCGCTCCAAATTCTTCAGGCCGTGGGCCCAGAAGTACCAGCGATAGATGAACGCCGGCATCCCCATCGTGACGATGATCCGCGCGGATCGGCCCTGGAGGTGTTTGATCGGGAATCCGCTCGCCCGATAGGTGAAGGCAAATCCCGGCCGCAGCGTCTGCTCGAAGAAGGCTTTCAGCACAGCCGGCATGTCGCCGAGCCACAGCGGGAAGATGATCACGAGGTGATCGGCGGCGCGGATCCGCTCCTGCGCCGCGGCGATCGCGGCCGGCGGCTTGCCCGTCTCGAATTCTGCCTGAGAGTGCAGGAAGCCGAGATCGAGGCGGGCGACGTCGATGCGGTCGATCTTGTGCCCGGCTTTCAGGGCGCCATCGGCGTAGGCCTCGGCGAGGGCATGACACAAGCCCTTGCTGCTGGCGTCAGGGTGCCCGTTCACGATCAGTATGGTGCGCGTCGCCGGTGCCATGCGGACGTTTCTCGCAGGGCCATGCGAGGTTGGCATTGATCTGAATCAGGGCAAAGGGCGCGAACGCCCGGGGCGGTGAACGCGCCTACGCCCTAAGCGCTTGCCACACCCGCTCAGCCGTCAGCGGCATGTCGAGATGGCGCACGCCGAGCGGCGCCAGCGCATCGAGCACCGCATTGGCGAATGCCGCCGGCGCGCCGTTGGTCGGCAGCTCGCCGACGCCCTTGAAGCCCAGGAAGTTGTTGGGCGAGGGCGTGACGATGGTCTCGACGGTGAAGGACGGTACATCGTCGGCGCGCGGCAGCGCGTAATCCATCAGCGTTCCAGTCAGGAGCTGGCCGGTCTCCTCGTCGTACCTGGCCTCTTCCATCATCGCATTGCCCAGCCCGTGAACGATGCCGCCATGCATCTGACCGTCGAGCAGGCGGGGGTTGACCACGACGCCGCAGTCGGCGACCGCGACCAGCCTGTCGAGCCTGATCGCGCCGGTCTCGGGATCGACCTCGACCTCGCAGGCCATTACGCCTGTCGGGTAGGACTCGATCTTGTCGGCGAAGACCGCATCGCCGCTGAACGGCTTCCAGGCGGCGAGCTCCAGCAGGCCAATACGGCGGTCGGTGCCGACCACCTCGAAGGCGCCATCTCGGAAGGCGATGTCGGCCGGCGACGTCTCGAGCCGTTCGGCGGCGAGGTCGCGGCCGCGCTGGATCACGACGTCGGCGGCGCGCTTGAGCGTCGTTCCGCTGATGATAGTCGAGGACGAGCCGCCCGTGCCGCCGCCCCGCGGGATGCTGCGTGTGTCACCCTGACGAATGTCGATTCGCTCGATCGGGACGCCGAGCGCTTGCGACAGGAGCTGGGCGAACACCGTCTCGTGCCCCTGTCCCTGGCTCTGCGTGCCGAGCCGCGCGACCAGCCGGTCCGGCTGCACATCGACCACCGCATGTTCGTCGGCGATGCCTCCGGTGCCGTGCAGATAACACGACAAGCCAAAGCCGCGCCGCTTGCCCTTCGCCTCGCTCGCTGCGCGCCGCGTCGCGAAGCCCGCTTCGTCGGCGGTCCGCAGCGCCGTCTCGAACAGGCTAACGCAGTCGGCGGCATCGTAGGTGTAGCCGCTGGCGGCGGCGTAAGGCATGTCGGCCCGGGTGAGGAGGTTGAGCCGCCGCAGCTCGACCGCGCTGCGGCCGGTTTCCCGCGCGGCCAGATCGACCAGTCGCTCGAGCAGGAATAGCGCCTCCGGCTTGCCGGCACCGCGGATCGCATCGACGGGCACGGTGTTGGTGAAGGCGCAGTCGAAATCGACCCGGATGGCAGGGATGCGGTAGAGGCCTGAGATCACCTTGGCGAGGCCGGTGGTCGAGATGGTGGGCGCGAACATCGAGACATAGGCGCCGTAGTTCGACTCGGCCTTCACGCGCACGGCGAGGAAGCGGCCCTCGGCATCGAGCGCCAGCTCGCCGGTCGCTACGAGGTCGCGTGCATGGCTGTCGGAGACGGCAAGCTCGGCCCGTTCGCTCGTCCAGCGCAGCCCTCTCCCGAGCTTGCGCGTCGCCCAGGCGATGAGGACGGGCTCGGGATAGATGGGATATTTCGGCCCGAAGCCGCCGCCCACGTCCAGAGTGACCAGCCGCAGCTTCTCGGGCGGGATGTGCAGGATCCGCTCGCACATCAGGCGATGCGGGATCTGCACGCCCTGCGAGGCGAAGGTGACCGTCACTACATCGCCGGCGGGATCGTAAGCCGACCACGCGGCGCGTGTTTCCATGTAGTGCACGATCTGGCGCGGGGAACGGATCGAGAGCGTCGTGACGTGCGCGGCGCGGGCGAACGCGGCCTCGGTCGCTGCGGCGTCGCCCTTGCCCCAGCGGCACATCAGGTTGCCGGGCGCCTCGTAGTGCAGGAGCGGCGCGCCGGGCGTGAGGGCCTGCGCCACGGTGACGACCGCGGGGAGAGGATCGTAGTCGACGACCAGCGCCTCGGCGGCGTCACGCGCCTGGTCGAGCGTGGTGGCGACAACCATCGCCACGATATCGCCGACATGGCGCACCTTGCCGACCGGCATCGGCAGGTGTGGCGGCTCACGATGGCGATTACCCTCGGCGTCCTTGATCTCACTTATGGCTGGCAGATGGCCCAGCCCGTCGGCCGCCGTGTCCTCGGCCGTATAGATCGCCACGACGCCCGGCATCGCGAGCGCCTCCGTCCGGTCGATCCCCACGATCCGCGCATGCGCATGCGGTGATCGCACGAACAGAATGGCCAGTGAGTCGGCGGGGGCGGTGTTGTCAGCGTAGCGACCCTTACCGGTGAGGAAGCGCTGATCCTCGCGCCGGACGATGGCGTTCATCGTCTTCCGGACCGCGAGCGTCCCGCTCGCTCGGATGCATGAGCGAGCGGGACGCTCGCAGTCCGCATGAACCTGACCATGAGAGACTACGCCGCCATCACGTCGCTGATCACCTTCAGTGCGGCGTCGATATCGGCGCGGTTGACGTCGAGGTGGGTGACGGCGCGGATGCGATTGGCGCTGCCGGCGCTGGTGCCCATGCCGACGCCGCGCTCGGTGCAGGCCGCGACGAACTGCGCGCCGGTCATGCCTGGCTTCTTCACGTCGAAGAACACGAGGTTGGTCTGCATGCGGTCGACCTCGCACTCGAGGCCCGTGATGTTGGCGATACCGGCGGCGAGGTGATGGGCGTTGTCATGGTCCTCGGCGAGGCGATCCCAGTTGTGCTCCAGCGCGTAGAGCGCGGCGGCGGCGATCACGCCGGACTGGCGCATCGAGCCGCCCAGCATCTGCTTCTGCCGCCAGGCCTCCTTGATGAACTCTTTCGATCCCGCCAGTGACGCGCCGACCGGCGCACCGAGTCCCTTGGTGTAGTCGAGCCATAGCGAATCGACGCAGGCGGCATAGTCCTTTGCCTTTGTGCCGGATCTCACGGCTGCGTTGCAGAGGCGCGCGCCATCCATGTGCACGGCGAGGCCGGCGTCGTGCGCGACCTTCGACACGCCCTGCAGCGTGGCGAGCGGCCACACCGTGCCGAAGCCGCCGTTGGAGGTGTTCTCGACCGAGACAAGCCGCGAGCGTGGTGCGTTGCGGCTATTGGGATCGCGCAGGGCGGCCTTCACCTGCTCGGCGGTGAATACGCCGTTGGGACCGTCGAGCATGCGGATCATCACACCTGAATTCGCGGCGGTGCCGCCCGTTTCGGCGTTGATGATGTGCGCGGTCTTGTCGGCCATCACCTCGTCGCCGAGGCGGCAATGGACTCGGATTGCAGCCTGGTTGCACATCGTGCCGCTCGGCATGAAGACCGCGTCCTCCTTGCCCAGAAGCTCGCAGATGCGCTCGCGCAGCCGGTTGACCGTCGGGTCTTCGTATTTCTGCTCGTCGCCCACTTCGGCTTCGGCCATGGCCTTCCGCATGCCGGCCGAGGGCTTGGTCTTGGTGTCGCTGTAGAGATCTATGAAACGGTTTTGCATGGCGCCCCGGATACTCCTGCGCCACCATAGCGGCAAACCCGGAGGGGAGGAAACATGAGCCAATTTGCGGCCCAGCCCACAATGTCGGTCATGCCGGAGGAGCTGCTCTACGACGTCGACGGCGCGATCGCGACGGTGACGTTGAACGCCCCGCAGCGCATGAACACCATCTCCGGTCCGATGTTGCGCCAGCTTACCGAAGCGCTGGTGAGGGCCAACGAGGAACGCGACGTGCGCGTCGTCATCCTCACCGGCACCGGCCGCGCCTTCTGCGCCGGGCTGAACCTCGAGGCGCAGAGCAAGGGCACGGACAATCTCTCGGTCGGCTCGGGCGCGACGCCGACCAACATCGACCTGCGCAACACGCCGCCGCCGGTGCTCCACGCCATGGACAAGCCGGTGATAGCCGCGCTCAACGGATCGGCGGCCGGCTACGGGCTCGACCTCGCGCTCGGCGCGGACATCCGGATCATGGCGCAGTCGGCCAAGCTCGCGGCGTCCTATGCCAAGCGCGGCGTGCTGCCGGAGTCCGGCGGCACCTGGTACCTGCCGCGCATGCTGGGCTGGGCAAAGGCCGCCGAGCTGATCTTCACCGGGCGCACGCTGAATGCGCAGCAGTCGCTCGAGATCGGCCTGGTCAACGAGGTCGTGGCCGATCAAGACGTGCTCGGCGCCGCGCGCGAGATGGCGCTGGAGATCGCGGCCAACGCGCCGCTCGCCATCCAGGCCGCCAAGCGCATGATGCGCATGGCCTGGAACGAGCCTTTCAACGAGCATGTCCATCATGTCTTCCTGCAACTCCTGCCGCTGATGCAGACCGACGACATGAAGGAGGGCATCAAGGCCTTCCTCGAAAAGCGCGAACCGCAGTTCAAGGGACGATAGGAGCGGACATGAAGTTCACCTGGTTCCATCTCATGCCGTGGCCGCACATGCCGGACGATTTCCGGGAGAAGCATCGCTCGGTCTGGGTCGACCTGCCCAACAGAATGTATCAGCCCGAGCTGGGCCACATCGCCTACCACCAGTATCTCGACCAGCTGGAATACGCCGAGACGGTCGGCTTCGACGGCATCGGTGTCAACGAGCACCACGCCAACGCCTATGGGCTGATGCCGTCGCCCAACATCATGGCAGCGACGCTCACGCGGCGGACCTCGAAGGCGGCGCTGGTCGTGCTCGGCAACTCGATCGCGCTCTACAATCCGCCGCTGCGCGTTGCGGAGGAGATGGCCATGCTCGACGTGCTGTCGGGCGGGCGGCTGATCGCGGGCTTTCCGGTCGGGACTTCCATGGATACGAACTACGCCTACGGCACGATTCCCGCGCTGACCCGCGAGAAGTACGCCGAGGCGCACGAGCTGATCCGCAAGGCGTGGGCGGCCGACGAGCCGTTCGCCTTCAACGGCCGCTACACCAAGCTGCGCTACGTTAATTGCTGGCCCAAGCCATTGCAGCAGCAGATGCCGGTCTTCATTCCCGGCGGCGGCTCGGTCGAGACCTACGACTTCTGCATCGACAACACCTACTCCTATTCCTACCTCAGCTACTCGGGCTACCTGCGCGCCCGGCTTCTGATGGACGGCTACTGGAAGCGGGTGGCCGAGCGGAAGGTCGACGAATCGCCCTACCGTGCCGGCTTTGCTCAGGTGATCTGCGTCGCGGACAGCGACGAAGAGGCAGAGCGGCTCTACGGCCCGCACGTAAACTACTTCTACAATCGATGCCTGCACGTCTATCCGGGCTTCGCTGACGCGCCCGGCTACCGCACCGTGAAGACCATCCAGACTGGCGCGCTGTCGCAGTTCACCTCGGCCGCGGCACGCGACTATCCCAGCATGAGCTGGAAGGACCTGACCGAGAATCGCTACATCGTGGCGGGCTCGCCGGAGACGGTGCGCCAGCAGCTGGAGGAGCTGATCAAGACGCTGCGGGTCGGCAACATCTTCTGCCTGATGCACATCGGCAACATGCCGGACGACAAGGTGCGCCATTCGACCAAGCTCTTCGCCGAGAAGGTGATGCCGCACCTGCGCAACCTGTGGCCCGAGTGGCAGAACCACGACGACCGCTTCTGGTGCCATCCGATGCACGAGCCGGTTCCGACGAGGATTGCTGCCGAATGAAGTCGAAGTTCCTGGCGCTGGAGCCTCTGGGCGCCCGTATCGAGGTGGTCGAAGCCGGCAAGGGTCGCGATCTACTGTTCCTCCACGGCGCCGGCGGGCACATGGTCGACGACCCGCTGCTGGCGGCGCTGGCGAGCAAGTACCGGGTCGTGGCGCCGTTGTTGCCGGGCTACGGGCAGTCGGAGGGCGAGGACGGACTGCGCGACATGCTCGACGTGACGCTGCATGCCCTGGACGTGCTCGAGAAGCTCGAGCTTGAGAAACCGATCGTGGTTGGCCATTCGATGGGCGGCATGATTGCCGCGGAGATGGCGGCGATCGCCCATACCGAGATCACCGACCTCTGCCTGATCGCGCCTGCCGGGCTGTGGCTCGACGCGCATCCGGTGGTCGATATCTTTTCCAAGCTGCCCTACGAGCTCCCAGGGCTGCTGTTCCACGACGCCGAGGCGGGCGGCAAGCTGCTGACCGCCGGCCGCGGCAACATGGAGGACCCCGAATTCCTGAAGCAGTTCCTGGTCATGAACGCCCGGCGGATGGGCATGGCCGGCAAGCTCCTGTTCCCGATCCCCGACCGCGGGTTGGCCGGACGCTTGCACCGGATCACGGCAAGAACTCTGATCGTATGGGGCGAGGAAGACGCGCTGATCCCGCCTGTATATGGCGAGGCTTTCGCAAAGGCGATTTCCGGATCGAAGCTGACGCAGATTGCAGAGGCCGGCCACGCGGTCGGACAGGAGAGGCCGGCGGCGGTCCTCGACGCGATTGGCGATTTCTTTTGAGCGGTGCGCGAGCCGGGCGACGGTCGCGAAGAAGCCTATGCTCTAACCTTCGGCTACGGCCAGCACGATCTGCTTCAGGCAAGTCTGGCGCGACAGGCTGTAGTTGGACGGCGACCGCCATCGGTCGCCGTTTTCGCTGGCATGGCTCAAATGCGCGAAGTGCAGGCAGCGCCACTCACCCTCGAAGGGCAGCGTGCTCGTGGTCTGGCCGGCATACTGGAAAACGAAGACGGCCGGCACGTCGTCGCGGGTGAAGCCGACCGCATGCGGAGCGACTCGCCGGGTGGTGCCGTCGTGGACGACGGTGACGCAGCGCCTCTCGCGAATGGCCTTTTCGATGACGTCGAGGATCACCCCATCGTAACGGCGACCCGGCCTGTGACGCTGCGTTCGAGCAGCGCCTTCATCGCCTGCGGCGCTTCGTCGAGACAGTAGGTTCGGTCGACATGCGGCCGGCACAGGCCGGCCTCGCACCAGCCGCGGATGCGTTCCATCAGGACGAACGTCCGCTCGGCCTGCTCGAAGCGCGCATCGTGCGGGCTCCAGCCGACGTAGTAGCCGTAGTTGAAGCCCATGACGGCGATGGACTTCACCAGCAGGATGTTGGCCGGGATCTGCGGGATCGTTCCGCCGGCGAAGCCGATCGGGCAGATGCGGCCTTCGACCGCGAGGCAGCGCAGCGATTGCGTGAACACGTCGCCGCCGACCGGATCGTAGACGCGATCGACGCCGCGACCGTCTGTGAGCTTGAGCACCTCTTCGCGGAAGTCGTTCGCCCGGTAATCGATCACATGATCGGCGCCGTGCTCCCGCGCGAAGGCCGTCTTGCGCGCGCCGCCTGCCGTCGCGATCACGGTGGCACCGAGGATCTTGCCGATTTCGACGGCGGCCATGCCGACGCCTCCGGCAGCGGCGTGCACCAGCAGGGTCTGGCCCTTCTGCACATCGAGCGCCATCGGCCAGGTCAGCGCGCCGCCCGACGTGGGATAGGAGATCGCCAGCTGGATCGCCTCGACGAAGCCGATGTTCTTCGGCTTCGGAAAGACATTCACCTCGTGCGCCACGGCCTCCTCGGCCAGCCCGCCCCAGTCGAGCACCGCCACGACCTCGTCGCCGGCCTTGACCCGCTTGCAGGCGGGATCGGCCTCGATCACCACGCCCGACACCTCGGTGCCGGGCGCGAAAGGCAGCGGCGGCTTGCGCTGGTACCTGCCCGCGATCACCAGCGTCGTGGCGAAGCTCACGCCCGCCGCATGGATCCTGATCCGCACCTGGCCGGCCTGGAGCGGGGGCCGCTCGACGTCTTCGAGGTGCAAGTCTTCGGGGCCGCCCCATTGGCGGCAGATCATCGCTTTCATGCCGCCGACTATAGCGTGACCGGCAGGCTCTTCACGCCGCGAAGGATCAGAGAATCGTGCCACTCGGGCTCGCCGCTGATGAGGCGGATGCCGGGCAGGCGCTCGGAAAGGCGCAGCGTGGCAATGCGCGATTCGAGCCGGGCGAGCGGCGCGCCGAGGCAGAAGTGGATGCCATGGCCGAAGGTCAGATGCGGGTTCTGCGGACGGCCGATGTCGAAGCGCTCCGGATCGTCGACCGCGTCGGGATCGCGGTTCGCCGAGTTCATGAAGGCGAACACCCGCTGGCCTTCGCGGATGGACCTGCCGCGCATCTCGATGTCGGCCGACGCGACCCGGGCCAGGGCACCGGACGGGCCATCGTAGCGCAGATATTCCTCGACCGCGGAATCGGCGAGCGACGGCTCGGCGACCAGCCGTTCCCATTGTTCGCGATGACGCATCGAATGGAGGAAGCCGTTGCCGATCAGGTTGGTTGTGGTCTCGTGGCCGGCGAACAAGAGCAGGATGCAGGTGCCGATGATCTCGTCGGTCGACAGCGCGTCGCGGTCGTCACGCGCCAGCACGAGCTGGCTGATCATGTCGTCGCTCGGCGATGAAGTGCGCGCTTCCACGAGCCCGCGGAAGTAGGCGGCCATTTCCTTGGCGCCAGCCTCGGCTCGCAGGTATTTGTTGCCGGCGACCTGCGCGGTGCCGATGAACAGCGCGATGTCATCGGACCATACCTTGACGCGGTCGAGGTCGGCGCGCGGCACGCCGAGCAGATCCATGATCACCGAGGCGGGCAACGGATAGGCGAAGTCGGCAATGAAGTCTAACGGCGCCCCCCGCCGCGCCTTGGTCTCCATACCGTCGATCAGCTCGCCAACGATGCCCTCGATGTTGGGCCGCAGATTCTCGACCGCGGTAGGCGTGAAGGCCTTGTTGAACAGGCGGCGCAGGCGGGTGTGGTCGGGCGGGTCGCGGAACACCATCCAATGATTCAGATAGCGCACGAGGCTCTGGATCGAGCCGCGCTGATATTCGCTGTTGGTCTTGAAGAAGGGCGTGAGGCGATCGGCCGAGATCTGCTGGTTGTTGAGCGCCACCTGCTTGACGTCGGCATAGCGCGTGATGATCCACGCCTTCATCACCGGCGACCAGTGCACGGGATCCTCGGCGCGCAGCCGCGCGAACGCGGGGAAGGGATTGGCGTTGGTGGCGGGGTTGCCGAGATCGAAAACGTAGGACATGGGCAAACGCTAGTCGGCGCCTCCTTACCAAACAAGTGTTTGTTTGGTATGGTAGCCAATCATGTCGCGCGCCAGACTCATCGCGGTATCCGCCCGCCTGTTTGCCAAGGGCGGGTTCGAGGCGACCTCCATGCGCGATATCGCGGGCCGCTCGGGCATGCTGGCGGGCTCGATGTACTATCACTTCCCGTCCAAGAACGACCTGATCGCCGCCGTCTACGAAGCGGGCGTGGCCGAGATCGGCGCGGCGGTCGACGAGGCGCTCGAGAAGGCGCGCGGGCCGTGGCCGCGTCTGGAGGCAGGCTGCGTCGCGCATCTCGAAGCGCTGCTGGCCGACTCGGCTCATGCGGCGGTCATGACGGCCGACCTCAGTCGACTCGAAGGACGCCTGAAGCGCCGGCTTGTCACCCTGCGCGACGGCTACGAGAAGCGATTCGTCGAACTGGTCGAGGCGCTTCCTCTTCCTGCCGCTACGGACCGCAGCCTGTGGCGCCTGCAGCTCCTGGGCGCGCTCAACTGGACGCCGACCTGGTACCGGCCGGGCGGGGACAGGACGCCTTCGGAGATTGCCCGCGCGATGGTCGTCGCCTTGCGTTGACCTGTCGGAAGCGCGGCGTGTCACGCGGAAGTCTGCAACAAAACTCCATGGTGGGCGAGAAAAGCTCTCTTTGCGAACCCGCAACTGCTCCCAAGTCCATCGCAGCTCGTCATTCAGACGTCCGAAGGACTGCCGTCATGAAGATTCAGAATTCTGTCGCACTCGTCACCGGCGCCAACCGGGGGCTGGGCCTTGCCTTTGCGCAGGGGCTGCTGGCCGGAGGGGCGCGCAAGGTCTATGCCGCCGCGCGCGATCCGGCCTCTGTCACGCTGCCAGGCGTGGAGGCAATCAAGCTCGACGTGACAAAGGCTGACGATATCGAGGCGGCCGCCCGCGCGCTGGCCGACGTCAGCCTGCTGATCAACAATGCCGGCATATCGCGTGGCTCTGGCTTCCTCGGCGACGACGGATTGATCGCGGTGCGCGCAGAGTTCGACACCAACTTCTTCGGCCCGCTGCAGATGAGCTGCGCCTTCGCCCCGATCCTGGCGAAGAATGGCGGCGGCGCGATCGTGAACGTCCTGTCGGCGCTCTCTTGGGTGAACATGCCGACCTCCTCGACCTACTGCGCCTCGAAGTCCGCGGCGTGGTCGCTGAGCAACGGCCTGCGCAACGAGCTGCGCGGCCAGGGGACCCAGGTCCTGGCGCTGCATGTCGGCTTCATGGACACCGACATGGTGCGCGACGTGAAAGCGCCGAAGTCGAAGCCGGAGGACGTCGTGGCCCAGACGCTGGCCGCGCTCGAGGCCGGCAAATCCGAGGTGCTGGCCGACGAGGTCAGCCGTCGCATCAAGCAGAACCTGTCGGCCGAGCCCGGCGTCTATCTGGTGCCGCCGGTTGCCGCCTGAGCCCAGGGCCCGAACGGCGGCATGTCCTTCGAGGGCTTGAGCGGGAAGGCGGGCGCGCGCTTCTCGAAGAACGACTTGATGCCCTCCTGCGCGTCGGCTCCCGCGGCAAGGTAGCCGACGCAGGCGACGTCGAGCGTCACTGCGTCGAGCGGATCCCGGGCACCGACCATGTCCCACATCAGCCGGCGGTTCACCGCCGCGGCCACGGCCGAGGAGGTGCTGGCCGCGAACTTCCTGGCCAGCGCCTGCGCCGCCGGTAGCAGCTCTTCCGGCGCATGGACCGATCGGACAAGGCCGCCCTTGAGCGCCTCGTCCGCGCCGAACAGTTCGGCGGTCATCACCCATTCCTGCGCCTGCTGCATGCCGACCAGCCGCGGCAGGAACCATGACGAACCGGCCTCCATCGCCATGCCTCGCTTGTTGAACACGAAGCCGATCCTGCCCGCGGTCGAGATCATGCGGATGTCCATCGGCAGACACATGGTGATGCCGACGCCGACCGCCGCGCCGTTGATCGCCGCCACGATGGGCTTGAGGCAGTTGAAGATCGCGAGCGTGATCGACTCCTTCGGGTCGCGCTTCACCGGTGCCGATCCGTCATTCCATACCTGGAACGCGCCGCTGCCGCCGGAGATGTCGGCGCCCGCGCAGAAGGCGCGCCCGGCGCCGGTGACGACGATGGCACGCACATCGTCCATCGCGTTCACCGCGTGGAAGAAGTCGATCAGTTCCCGGCTCATCACCGTGTCGAAGGCATTGAGCTTGTCGGGGCGATTGAGGGTCACGGTCATGACGCCGTCCTGCAGGTCGGTGAGCAGGGTTTCGTAGGCCATCGGCTTTCCTCCGGACGGTTTCGCGCAGCAGGACGGAATGTCGTTGCGCGAGCATGTCGTTTGGGAAACATTCGCCGCAACGAACCCGATCTGCAATCCCGGAGGATACGATGTCCGATCTGCTGAAGTCCGTCGAAGACGGCGTGATGAAGCTCACGTTCAACCGCGTGGAGGCGATGAACGCTCTGAGCCGCGACATGCTGACGGGCTTTCACGAGGCATTGAACCACGCCGCCGAGTCGCGCGAGATCGGCTGCGTCGTGGTGCGCGGCGCGGGCGAGAAGGCTTTCTGCGCCGGCGGCGACGTGAAGTCGATGGCGGCGGGCCGCGACCAGAACAAGACCTACGAGGACAAGGTCCACGACATCCGCATCCGCATGCAGGTCTCCGAGCTGCTGCACGAGATGGGCAAGCCGACCATTGCGATGGTGAACGGCGTGGCGGCCGGAGCCGGCCTGTCGATCGCGCTGGCTGCCGACATGCGCTTCGTCGGAAAGAGCGCGCGCATGACCACGGCTTTCGCCAAGGTCGGATTCTCGGGCGATTTCGGCTCGCACTATTTCCTGCACAAGCTGGTCGGTACGGCCAAGGCACGCGAGCTCTACTTCACCGCCGAGATCCTGAATGCCGAGCAGATCGAGAAGCTCGGCCTCGCCAATCGCGTGATCGAGGACGACAAGCTCGAGAGCGAGACCATGGCATTCGCGAAGAAGCTCGCCGCCGGCCCGCGGGTCGCGTGGTGGCACGTGAAGAAGAACATGAAGGTCGCCGAGGAGGGCACGCTCGCCGAGGCGCTCGACTCGGAGGCGGCGCGCATGATCCGCACCGGCGAGACCGAGGATCATAAGGAAGCCGCCCGCGCCTTCGTCGAGAAGCGCGCCCCGGTGTTCAAGGGCTACTGACGCTTCTCCGTCTCAGGAGACGCGCGAGCATCCCCGCTATGCCGGTCGGCATCGCGACGATGGCGGCAATCAGCAGCACGGCATAGAGCAGGGCCGACAAGCCCTTGCCGAGGCCGGCGACGACGTCGGGCAGGAACTGCAGCACGAGTCCGCCGATGATGGCGCCGCCCACCGAATACATGCCGCCGATCACCAGGCCGAACAGCATCTGTACCGAGAGGGCGAAATTGTACCCGGTTGGACCGACGAAGCCGAATTGCATCGCCGACAGGCAGCCCGCGAGGGCGATGCAGCCGCCGGCGAGGCCCGCGACGACAGCCTTGGCTCTCACGACGTCGACGCCCTGCGCAGAGGCCGCGAGCTCGTTGTCGCGCGCGGCGAGCAGGGCACGTCCGGAGCGGCTGGCGATGAGGTTCGAGGCCAGCCACACACCGACCGCCAGGAGCGACAGGGCCAGCAGGAAGAGCCAGCGGTCCGGGCTCAGGATGTCACCCGGCGCCGACGGGAGGTCGAGATACAGGCCCTGCACGCCGCCGGTCCAGCGCTCGATCAGGCGCCAGCGCAGGAGCTGCGGAAAGGCGATGGCTAGCGCGTAGCCGATCAAGGCCTGTGTCCATATATCGTGTTTGCCGGCTACTCTGCCCAATCCATATCCCGCCGAATAGCCGACAACAGGCGCGAGCAGGAGCGCGCTATAGACCGGCAGGGCGGTGTGGGTGACGACCAGCGCCGCGCTGTAGCCGCCCATGCCGAAGAAGGCCGCCTGCGCGAAGGTGAACTGGCCGCTGACACCGCAAAGCAGCACCAGCCCGAGCAGCGCAATCGCCCAGATCACCGCCTCCGCGAAGCGAAACACGATGAAGTCTGGAAAACAGAAGGAGAGGGCAGCCGCTGCCACGAAGCCCATGGTCCACACGGTGCGCATGGCGCTACCATAGGCCGGATAACATGAGAATTGGAGGGAGCGATGAAGCTGCGGCAGTGCGTATTCGTCTGCAAGGATCTCGAAGGTTCAGCCAAGGAGCTGTGCGAGACACTCGGTATCGAGATCGCCTATCGCGACCCGGGGGTCGGCAAATGGGGACTGGCAAATGTCGTTTGCCCGACGGGCCATGATTTCCTCGAGATCGTCTCTCCGATCCAGGCTGGCACTTCGGCCGGACGCTACATCGAGCGGCGCAAGGGCGATGGCGGTTACATGGTGATCCTGCAGGTGCCCGATGCCGTCAAGGAGCGCGAGCGCATCACCGCGCTCGGCATTCGCGCGGTCGAGAAGAAGGACCTCGCGGAATACAAGTACACGCACTTCCACCCCGCCGACACCGCGGGTGTGCTCCTCTCGATCGACCAGACGATCGCGCCGGCAGGTGTCGACCCCGCCTTGTGGTGGCCGCCGGCGGCGAAGGATTGGCTGCCGCATGCGAGGTCGAACGTCACGAACGGGCTCGCCGGCGTGGAGATCCAGGCAGTCGATCCGGATGCGGCGGCAGCCTTGTGGTCGAAGATCCTGAACCGCCCGGTCGAGACTGATATCATCCGCCTCGACGACGATGGCGAGATCCGCTTCGTTCCGATCGCCGACGGACGTGGGCCCGGCGTCTCGGCGTTCGACGTGCGGGTGGTCGACCGCGACCGTGTCCTCGCGGTCGCCAGGAAGCACCACAACCCGGGTTCGACTCACATCCCGGCCAGCCCGACGCAGATCGAGCTCTGCGGCTGCCGCATCAACCTCGTTTGATGCCTAGGCGGCGGCCGCCGTCAACGGGCGGCCGTGCCGCCTTTGCACCAGGAACAGCAGCACGCCGAGATTGACCAGGTTGAAGCCGATGCCCGTGGCGAAGGCTGCGAAGTAGTCGGCGAAGAGATCATAGAGCACGCCGGCGCCCCAGCCGCCGGCGGCCATTCCGATCAGGCCGGCGAACATGACGGCGGGGATTCGCCAGCTCGCTTCCTCGACGGAATAGCACTCGCGGATCACGATCACGTAGGCTGGCAGCAGTCCCGAGAGGCCGAGGCCGAAGGCGGCTGAGACGGCGAACAAAGCCGTCTGATCGCGCGTCAGCAGGAACCCGGTGAGCGCGGTGGCCTGGACGAGCGAGCTCCACACCAGCGTCTGGAACCCGCCGATCCGATCCGCCAGCCAGCCCCAGAACTGACGCGCCAGGAAGGCGCTGCCGAGCAGCACCGAGAGCATGGCAGCACCGTACTGCGAGGCAAAGCCGAGATCGCCACAATAGGCCACGACGTGCTGCATGGGCATGGCCATCGGCACGCAGCAGGTGAACACCGCCAGCATCAGCAGGGCCATCAGCAGATTGGGCGGAAGGCCGAGCGTCGAGGCGTTATGCCCGGCAGCGCTCGAGGTGCGGGGAGCCTGCTGGTCGTGCTCGGGCGGCGGATGGAGGAAGGCAAGCGTGATGGCTCCCACGCCCACGAGGACGAGCACGCCGTAGAGCATCATCGTCTGGCGCCAGCCGATCGTGTCTATGCCGAGCTGCAGCAGCGGCGGCCAGATCGTGCCCGCGACCGACTGGCCCGACGAGATCAGCGCCACGGCCGAGCCGCGGCGGCGCTCGAACCATCGACTGACGTAAGTCAGCAGCGGCGAGAACATGCAGGACGTACCGAACAGGCCCATCAGCACGCCGTGGCCTGCGTAGAGCGGCAGCAGCCCGCCGAGAGACGAGAGGACCAGGCCCGCCGCCACCATCACCGCGCCGAACAGCACGACCCTTCGGATGCCGAGCCGCCCGGCCAGCCAGCCGGCGACGATCCCGCCGAACGCGGCGCCGATGTAGGTGAGGGAACCGGCCGCGGCGGGGCCCGAGCGTGCGGTGTCCAGCTCGGCGGCGATCGGCTTCATACCGACGACCACGATCAGCGGCGCGCCATAGGCGATGGTCATGGTGGCCAGGGCTGCCCAGGCAGCGATCCAGGCCGTCCGGCCGTCGATCTGTGAGCTTGTCATAGCTTGGCCGCCTCGGCCGAGAGTCGGCGCGCCAGGTCGAGGGAGAGGCGCTGCCCGAGCTCGTCCTGCGCCGGGCGCCAGGCGGCGAGAGCGGCTTCGAGTCGTCGCGCGCCTTTCTCGGTCAGCCACACCATGCGCTTGCGCTGATCGCTTTCGACGATGGCGATCTCGACCAGGCCTTCGTTCTCGAGCGTTCGAAGCGTGCGCGACAAGGTTGACTGGTCGAGGCCCATGCGCTCGGCCAGGGCGCTCACGGTATCGTCGTCCGCGGCGGCGATCTCCGCCATGAGACCGAACTGGGCGAACGAGACGCCTGCCGCCGCCATGCGTTGCTCGACGAACTGCATGGCGCGCCGCGCCGCCAGCCGCAGGTTCCAGGCGCCGCAGGTCGCAAGCGCATGGCGGGCATCGGTCCTCAGACTCTTGGCAGACCGCATTCTCTTGACCATGAATTCATGCATATACATTATTTGTAGATACATGTAAAGACCGTCACATGAAGCCGCTTCTCGTTATTGGTAGCTATCTTTCGCCCTACGTTCGCAAGGTGCTCGTTTGCCTGGAGCTCAAGGGAATGCCCTACGAGGTCGACCCGATCGTGCCGTTCTACGGCAACGACCGCTTCTCCGAATTGAGTCCCTTGCGGCGGGTCCCGGTGCTGGTGGACCGCGATCTCGTCATCAGTGATTCGTCGGTCATCTGCCAGTATCTGGAGGAGCTCCAGCCGGCACCGCGCCTGCTGCCCGGGGACATCGGCGACCGCGCACGAGCCCGCTGGCTTGAGGAATTTGCCGACACGCGCATGGGGGATGTGTTTATCTGGCGCCTGTTCAACCAGGTCGCCATCCGTCCCGCGGTCTGGGGCGAGAAGGGGGATCGTGCCATCATCGACAAGACCCTGAAGGAGGACGCGCCGGCCGTGCTGGATTATCTGGAGAAGGACGCGCCTGCCGATGGATTCCGGTTCGGCACTCTCGGCCTGGCCGACATCGCGCCGGCCTGCTTCTTCCGCAATGCCGGCTTCGCGCGCTTCCAGATCGATGACGTGCGCTGGCCGCGCACCGCAGGCTGGATGGCTCGCACCTTGGCGACGCCGCCATTCGCCAATCTCGCGACGCTGGAAGACGCGATCGCGCGTACACCGATCACCGGGCAGCGCGCGGTGCTACAGGCCGCGGGAGCGCCGATCAGCGCCGAGACCTTCGGCACTGCCGCCCCGCGCCGTGGCATGATGCCTCTCTGACCATGCGCAGCTTGTCGCCCTTCGTGCTGGGACATGTCGTCGGCGCCTTGCTGCTCGGTGCCGTGGGCGGGTCGTTCATCGACCTCCGGGCGATCTTCGTCTTCGCCATCGCCATGGCAGTCGGCGCCGCCGCGAGCGCGATGGTGTGCCGCTGGTGGCCGGGCTACGACGCGTCCGGCTGGCAGCTTTGGGTTGCCGGTTCCCTCGGTAACCCGTTGATGCTGGTGGCGCTCGGCTTCTCGGCCGACTCGTACGATTGCCTGCTCGGCACGCGCACCGGCTGGGACTGCATGTTCAGCGACATCGGTCCGCTCGTCGCCGGTTTCTGCCTGTTGCCGCCGCTGCTCGGCCTCGCCCTGCGCTGGCTTTGGGGCCGCAGCACCGCGTGACGTCAGGCGGCGATCGCCTTGGCGAGGCGGCCGCGGATCATCTCCTCGGCCTCGTTCACGATCCGCTCGACCAGCTCCTTGCAGCTCGGGATGTCCTGGATCAGGCCCATGCAGGTGCCGGCCGACCACACGCCGTGCTCGAGGTCGCCGGTCTCGTAGACGATGCGGCCCTTGGCGCCCGATACGATGGGGCCGATCTCCTGGATAGTCTTGCCCTCGGTCTCCATCTCGATCGCCTTCTTGGCCACCGAGTTGCCGTAGACGCGGCTGGTGTTGCGCATGGTGCGGAAGATCAGCGAGGTCGAACGCTCGTCGGAGGAGACGATCTTCTCCTTCACGTTCTGATGGATCGGCGCTTCCCTGGTCGCCATGAACCGAGTGCCCATGTTGATGCCGTCGCAGCCCAGCGCCAGCGCCGCCACCAGTCCGCGCGCGTCGGCGAAGCCGCCGGAGGCGAGCATCGGGATCTTGATCACGTTCGCGGCCGCCGGCAGCAGCACGAGGTTGGGCACGTCGTCCTCGCCGGGATGGCCCGCGCACTCGAATCCGTCCATGGAGATCGCGTCGACGCCGGCCTTCTCGGCCGAGATGCCGTGGCGCACCGAGGTGCATTTATGGATGACCTTGATGCCGGCTTCCTTGAACTTGGGCAGGAACGGCTTGGGGTTGTTGCCGGCTGTCTCGACGATCTTCACGCCCGACTGGCAGATCGCATCGATGTATTCGCCGTAAGGCCGGGGCACGAGCGTCGGCAGGATGGTGAGGTTCACGCCGAACGGCTGGTCGGTCATCTCGCGGCAGCGCTTGATCTCCTTGCTGAGGTCCTCCGGCGTCGGCTGCGTGAGGCCGGTCAGGATGCCGAGCGCGCCCGCGTTCGAAACCGCGGAGGCCAGCTCGGCGCGGCCGACCCACTGCATGCCACCCTGCACGATCGGGTGCTTGATGCCGAACATCTCGGTGAATCGCGTCTTGATCATAGGTTCGTTTCCCCGCTGGAATTCGGTCCAGCATTAGCGAACGACGCGCGCGGGCACTAGTCCCCGGAATGCGCTTCCGCGCAGCGATCCCGGGCGTGCGGCGCCTCGCTCGCCCCCGCTTCGCTCCCCAGCGTTTGTGAATGGCTCGATCGGATGGGCAGACAAAGCATTCGTGCGCTGGGAGCGCGGCTCTCCAGAGCCGCTCTTCCTTCGACGTGCTGCAGCCCATGAGCGGCTCCGGCGAGCCGCGCTCCCAGCAGATCGGCGTCAGAAAGATTCACACCCTCTCAGGGTGGCGATTGTGTGTTGGTCTTCCGACTAACGTGAGCGCACTGCTCAGCGGGATGGTGTCGACGAAGCGGACGACGCCGGTCACCACTTTTCGGTCCACGGCCGTAGCGCCACCTCGAAGGCCCAGGTCGACCGATGCTGGCGATGCAGCTGCAGGTAGACCTCAGCGATGCAGTCGGGGTCGGCCATGTTGTCGTCGACCGTGGTTCCGGCTCGCCGGTGCGCGCGGGTGCCGTCTTCCTGCGTCCAGCCGATGGCGGCGTCGATCGGCACGTTGGCGACGTGAATGCCCTGCGGCATCAGTTCTCGCGCCATGCTCTGGGCGAGTCCCGCCTTGGCATGGCAGGCCATGGCAAAGGCGCCGCTTTTCGGGAAACCTTTGAGCGCAGCACTCGCGTTCGTGAAGATGATCGTGCCTTTCGCGCCGCGCGCGTTCGGCTTGTTCTCGCGCATCAGTCGAGCGGCCTGCTGGCCCACCAGGAATGCGCTGAATGCCGAGTTCCGAAGGGTTGCGAGCGCCAGGGCGGGCTCTGCATCGGTAATGGCCTTGCCGAAGATGTCGGGAACACGACCGTCGATGTTGTGGACGACGAAGGTCGGGGACCCGAGGTCGCGGACGACGTTCTGGAACAACAGTGCCACGGCCGCCGGATCGCTGGCATCGCACGCGTAGCGGCGCACGCCGTGCGACGCCTCCAGCGCCTTGAGGACCGACTTGTCCGGAGTTCTTGCTGCGACGGCGACACGCATGCCGCTGTCGGCGAACAGCCTTGCGCAACTCGAGCTTATGCCGGGTCCGCCGCCGACGATGAGGGCCACGTTCTGGACGGGAGCCGGGGTGTCGGTTTTGTCGGGTTGAGTCATATCTGTTCTCCCTACCATCTCTCGCCGAAGGGGCGCGCTTCGACGTTGAACGACCAGGCGCTGCGATCCTGATGGGCGACATGCCAGAGCTCTTCGGCAATCGCGGCGGGCTTGATGAAGAAGTCGTCGGGCTTCTCCTTGTAGCGTTCGCGTGCCCATGGGACGTCGATCACCGCATCGATGACCATGTAGGCGACGTGAACGCCCTTAGGGCCCAGCTCACGCGCCATGGCTTCGGCGAGGATTCGCTGCGCCGCCTTGGTCGGCGCGAAGCCCGCGAAGCGCGGCATGCCTCGCGTCGCCGACGTGTTGCCGGTCACCAGGATCGCGCCCTGGCCTGACTGCACCATGGCGGGCGCGAGACGCCGCGCGAGGTAGAGCAGCGCCATGGTGTTGACCTGGAAATTCCGGTTCAGGACCTCGGGATCGATCTCGAGGAACGAACCGAAGGCCCCGCCGACCGCATTGTGAATCAGAATGGACGGCGCGCCGAGGTCGCGCTCGATGGCGTCTATCGTGCTTTCGACCTGCTTCGGATCCGATACGTCGCAGCGATATCCCCTGGAGCCCTCGAGATCGGATTCCAGGTCACGCAGCCTCTCTTCGTTGCGCGCGACGAGAGCGACCCGGTATCCCCCGCTGGCGAAGCGCCGTGCGAGCGCCGACCCTGTTCCCGGGCCGACACCGGTGACGACGCAGATCTTTTGATCGATCACATCCCGCTCCCTGTGCAATGATTGTTAATCATTGTAATCGCCATGAATAGAGTTCGGCCGATGAAAGTCTCGAAAGAACTTGTTGCTCGACACCGAGAAAATCTGTTGGAAGCGGCGGGCAGGCTGCTGCGGAAGCGGGGGTTCGAGAGGGTGGGAGTGGCCGAGGTCGCGGCGGCTGCCGGCCTGACCCACGGCGCCCTCTATGCGCATTTCCCGTCGAAGGAAGCGCTCTGCCGGGAAGCGGTGACGCGAATGCTGGACAAATCGGCCGGCGCGGCCGACCGGAAGGCGAGGAAGGCCTACGTCGAGGCCTACCTCAGCCCCAGTCATGTGCGCCGGCGCGAATCCGGTTGCCCGTACACGGCATTGGCGGCAGACGTTCCCCGAGCCCCAGCCAAAGTCCGCGCCGCTTTCTCTCGCGGGTTGGAGCATTCCCTCGACCGGTCGACGAAGCGGCTGGGTGGGCGGGACCGGGCGATCGTCTCCATGGCGTTAATGGTCGGAGCCGTGGTGCTCGCGCGAGCGGCCGACGGGCCGGCGCTTCGCGACGAAATCCTGACGGCTGCGAGGCGCGACCTCCTGAAATAGAGCCGGTACCGGCCTTGCTCCCATCCTGAGTTCGCGACCATGAATGAATCGAAACTCACCGTCGAAGTGTCCGCCTTGCGACCTAACAGACGTCGCCTTTCGAATTACTATCTCGACCACCAGACACTTTAGGCGCGGAAGGCGCCAGCCGTCAGCGTATCGACACCGGCAAGGCGGATGGAGAAGTCCGCAGCACCGTCGGCGTCGACATTTCCGAACAAGGCATGCGTCGACTGCTCGAAAAACAGAGCCCCCGCATCGGCGAATGCACCAGAGAAAACATCTCCTTCGGCGAAGGATGTGAACGCCTGCTTGCCGGCTACGGTCGTATCGGCATCCAGGCCCGACAAGTCGATCCTGTCGCCCTCACCCAGGTCGAAATCCGTCACGACGTCCCTGGAAATCTCCTCGATCGTCTTGAACCGGAAGGTGTCGGCGCCCGATCCGCCGGTCAGCGAGTCGAGCCCCAATCCGCCGTCGAGCATGTCGTCGCCATGACCGCCGTCGAGGCGATCGCCGGCGGTGCCGCCGAGCAATGTATCGTTACCGCCGCCAGCCGCGATCGCGACTGTCCCGACACTGAAGGCGGAGGCGTCGAAGATGTTTGCGCCGGAATACCCGATCAGCACCGCCCGATCGATGTCGGCGAGGCTATCGGTCCCCAGTCCTGTCAGCTCGCTGTCAGTCAGTCGGAAGTCCACGTCGCCACGGGCACGGACTTCGTCAGCCCCTGCTGCTCGGCCCACGAGGCTGTCGTCTCCGCCTTTGCCTTCGAAGACGACCAGGGTGCCCGTGAAGGCGGAAGCGTCGAGCACATTATCGCCCGAACCGCCGGCCAGGTAGGCTTCCTCGATACTATGCAGCGTGTCGATGCCGGCGCCGGTCAACTGGGTCGCGGTGAGCGTCCAATTCGTGTCGCCCCAACCCTTGACGCGGTCGGTTCCGCTACCGCCGAAGAGAGCGTTACTGCCGGTCCCGCCGTTGAGCAGGTCGTTGTCAGTCCCGCCCTTCAGAATGTCATCGCCCCCCTCCCCATAAAGCTTCACCGGTCCTCGCGTGAAGGCGGAAGCGTCGAGCGTGTCGGCGTCGGCACCGCCGCTCAGTTCGACCTGGTCAATGTCGACGAGCGAATCGATTCCCTGGCCCTGCAGCTGGGTGTCAGTAAGAACGAAATCGGTCTCCCCACCGGATTTTACGACGTCGATACCCTCTCCGCTGCGGCCAATGAAGGTGTCGTCGCCCATGCCGCCATTGAAGACGGCTAGGCGCCCGCTGAAGCTCGACGCATCCGCTATGTTGTCGCTTGCGCCACCGGTGAGGACGGCTTCGTCGATGCCGGTGAGGGAGTCGGTTCCCAATCCGGTCAGCTGGCTGTCGTTCAACGTGAAGTCCACGTCACCGCGAACGCGGACCCGGTCGACGGCACCGTCGCGCCCGACGAATGTGTCGTCGCCGCCTTTGCCTTCCAGGATGGTCAGCCTGCCCGTAAACGCTGAGACATCGATGCGGTTGTTGCCGGCCCTTCCGATAAGGCGGGCGACATCCATGTTCACCAGCGTGTCGACGCCCAGGCCGCTCAGCTGGGTGTCGGTCAGGGTCAGATCGGCGTCGCCACGCGCCCGGACGAAGTCCACTGCGCTGCCGCCAGTCAGCATGTCGTTGCCTGCGCCGCCCTCGAGAATCGTATGGTCGCCGGCGAAGCCGGACGCATCCAGATGGTTGTCGCCGGCAGCACCCGTCAGTCTTGCCGTCTCGATGCTGCTGAAGGTGTCGGTACCCCGCCCGATGAGCTGACTCGCCGTCAGCGTGAAATTGACGTTGCCCGACTCCCTGATGATGTCGATGCCGATCCCGCCCGTCAGCGTGTCGTTGCCGTCGCCTCCGGTGAAAGAGGTCCGGTTGCGGCGTGAGCCGGCGCCGCCCGTCGGTCCGATCAGCGTGTCGCCTCCGGCGCCCCCGTCGAGAGCAACCCGGCCACGCGTGAACCCGGATGCATCGAGAGTGTTGGCCCCGAGGCCGCCGGACAAGACGGCTCGTTCGATGCCGATCAGGGTGTCGTCGCCCAGTCCGGTGAGACGATCGTCGCTAAGGACGAAATCGACGTCGCCGTGTTCCTCGATGCGATCGATACCCGATCCACCGTCCAGCGTGTCGTCGCCGAGGCCCGCCAAACGCACGATGACGTTGTCGAACTCGTTGCCGGTCAGGATAAGGCCGCTATCTGAGGCGCCCCGCAGGACCTCGATCTCCTGGCCCGCTGCCAGCATGAAGCTGGTGCGCGAGAAGACGACATCGCGTCCCTCGCCGACGGCTTCGAACACCTGGTCGGCCGCATCGTCCACGTCGTAGGCGTCGTGGCCCGTCCCACCTGCCATTGTGTCGACGCCGGCACCACCGGCAACGACATCGTTGCCTGCTCCACCGAGCAGCACATCGTTACCCGCACCTCCCGTTATGGTGTCATTGCCGCCCAACCCGCTGAGGCTGTCCTCGCCGGCACCGCCCGTCATTGTGTCGACCCCGGCACCTCCGACGAACGCGATCCTGTTGGACAGAGTCAGTCCGCTCACCGCCGCAGCGTCGATCGTATTGCCGGCATTTCCGCCCGAGACAGCAATTGAAGTGTCGGATACTCCGACAAAATTTGCATTCGTAAGAGTCAAGGTATTGGCGCCGGCGCTCGATAGCGTAAAGTCTTCGATGCCGCTGACGCGGCTCACGTCGACAGCGCCTGCAGTAGTGAGCGTCAGCGTGTCGTTGCCGCCGCCGCCCGTCAAAGCATTGGTGTGGTCGAGATTGGTCGCCAAGAACGTGAACTTATCGCTTCCGGCGCCGCCGTGCACGCTAGAAAGGAATGTATTGACCAAGCTGGCATCGACAATAATCCGGTTCGACCCGCTCACGTCAGAGGCATCCACTGTGCCATAAAAATAGGGGATTATCTCAGGGTGCGTGGGAAGGGACTCGACCCTGATCGTAGCTTTGTTCACATCGACGAAGTTGGCGTCGGTGAAGGTCAGGTCGGCGGTTGAATGGTCTATGCCAAATACCTCGATGCCTTTCACACCGGAGAGGTCAGGCCGTGTCGTCCCGAAACGTAGCACCATTAGGTCTGTCCCCGACCCGCCGCTGACGACGTTCCCTCCTGTCCACGGGCCCCAATCGAGATTGAACCAGATGGTGTCATTACCCGCGCCGAGTGAGAGGATGTGCCCGTTGCCTGAAGGAGTTTGCGCGCCGGCGCTCACGTACAGAAACTCGTTGCCATTGCCACCATTGAATTTCAGTCGCTGCGATGGGCGGATTCTATAGGTAGGGCCGGGCAGGCAGGTAAAGAAGTTGCCGCCATCGTTTCCCCAATTCACCGTGATCGTGCTGTCGACCACGTTGTCGAAGGCAAACGTGGATAGATAAAGTGTATTCGAGCCGCCGCTCGCCAGGTTGTAAGTCTCGACGCCTTCGACTTGGTCGAATAGTTCAAAGTATCCGGTTGTGGTGAACTCGATCGTGTCGTGGCCCTCGCTGCTGCTCTCGGTCACGACGTCGTCTGTGTTGTCGACGCGGTAGATGTCGTCGCCGATGCCGCCGACCATGATGTCGACGCCGCTACCACCGTCGAGCAGATCGTCGCCGGCAAGGCCCAAGAGCGTGTCGTTGCCGATGAGGCCGCTTATAGCGTCATCGTCGGCCGTGCCGGTGAGCATGTCGGGGCCATCGGTGCCGGTAATGGTGGAAGCAATCGACTGAAGCCCGAGTAAATTCCTGACCACCAGATTGCTCATGGCATTTCTCCCACAATCTGGAAAGGAAACGCAGTTCCGGCAGCGCCCGCCCTGATATGGATCAACTGTCGATCTTCAATCTGCAACCTCTGCCGGGGATCGGGTGGGTGATTTTGGAGGTGCGATGCAGCGAGAAGCGCTTGGATAGTGGGTATCCTTGCCTTTGATCGGCGCGGATTCTAGTCGCGCCGACGGATGGGCAAGGATCGGACGCGGCGGCGCCCTTCGGAGGTTCGCCGCGATTATTGTTCGTCATTGCGAGGGCATCGCCGCCTACCGCAGGCCTGAGAACAAGGTCTCGCTCGGCTTGGTCGAAGGGTTCAACGACAGTAGGCCAAGCCGCTTCGCTGCTAACCCAACTCTGCAAGCCGATGGCCCGGAAACCTCACGCGGGCGTCAGGCTCTAGCGAAGGGCCTCGATCTCGGTCGACAAGTCTACGACTTTACGATTTGACGAGGCATTCCTCGGCCAGGGCTTCGTCGAGCGCGAGTCCCAGCCCCGGCGCTTTGGGCGCGATTAGAAAGACCCCTTCATCGGTGACCTTCTCCTGCATCGCGGGTTCCTTCACCAGGTTGACCATGAAGTTGAGCAGCGCGTTGTCCGCCGAAAAATACTCGATCCACTTCACGTTGCTGAGACCGGCGGCCATGTGCAGATGAACCGCCTGCAAGTTCCAGGGACTGACCGGGATGGAATGAGCGGTCGCGAAGGCATGCACGCGCAGGAAATCGGTTATGCCTCCCGTCACCACCGCGTTCGGCTGCAGGATGTCGACAGCTCCCTGCTCGATCAGCCGGCGATGCTCGGCTAATCCGACGTGCTGTTCGCCGCCGGCAATGTAGGTTGATCCCGACCGCTCGCGCACCCGCACATACCCGGCGACATCCTGCGGCGGGACAGGCTCCTCGAGCCAGTACACGTCGTACGGCTCCCACGCCTTGAGCTGCTGGATGGCGGTGTCGACGTCCCACGATCCGTTGACATCGACCATCAGCTTGACGTCGGGGCCAATGGCTTCACGGACGGCCTGCACGCGCGCGGTCGCCTCCGCCGGAGTGACCAGCGGGCGCGTGCCCCGGATCTTGAGCGCCTTGTGCCCGTCCCGCACGTCCTTGAAGGCCCGTTCGGCGAGCTTGTCGGGCGGAAGGTGGTGGGCGCAATTGGCGTAGGTCGGAATCTCTTCCCGATGACCTCCGAACAGGCGCGATACCGGCACCCCGAGTGCCTTGCCCTTGATATCCCATAAGGCGAAGTCGACCGCGGCGATCGCGCTCCTCATAAACCCATCGCCCGCACGGCGTGGAGCGGCGTCGTACATCTTCGTCCATAGGTCATTGGTCAGGAGCGGATCTTCGCCCATGATCGCGGGAGCGAGAATCTCCTCGATCATTCCCGCGATGAACTTGCCCGCTGCGATCGATCCCATGGCAAGCCCCCGGCCTGTCGGCCCATCGTCCGTGCTCACCTCGACGATCAGAACCTCTCCCAGATAGTCCGACCCACCGCGGTTGCGATATCGCCTGACCTCGACATCCTTGATCTTCACAGCTGTCTCCATCGTGGAATGCCCAAGTATCGGCGTTGCCCCGCGGAGGCACAACGTTCGCCCTGCTCACATGCTTGCTGCCAGGTTGGGGAGAGAGGGTATGGCGCGGAGTCTATCCGTCGAGGGTCGCGTCGAGCGTGATCGTAGCATTGATGACTTTGGAGAGCGGGCAGCCGGCCTTCGCCTTGTTGGCCAGCTCCTCGAAGGTTTTCTCGTCGGCGCCGGGGATCTTGGCCTTGAGCGTCAGATGCACGGCGGTGATGGCGAAGCCGCCGTCGACCTGCTCGAGCGTGACCTTGGCGGTCGTTTCCATCTGTGTCGCTGTAAGCTTGGCCTCTCCCAGAATCAGCGACAATGCCATCGTGAAGCAGCCGGCATGCGCTGCGCCAAGGAGTTCCTCCGGATTGGTACCCTTCTGGCCCTCGAATCGCGCCGCGAAGCCATAAGGGTATGCCTTCAGCGCGCCGCTCTCCGTCGAGATCGAGCCCTTGCCGTCCTTGAGACCGCCGCTCCAGGCGGCCGATGCGGTGCGGTTGATCTTGGCCATGCTGGGTTCCTTCAAGTGGCGTCGATGTACGCGAGAACATCCTCGCGGGTCGTGGCTCGTTTATGTAGGAGATCGGAAAACGCGGCGACGACGTCGATATGGCCGACCTCGGGATAGAGTTTCAGCTCGACCGGCGCGCCCGCTCGGCGCCAGGCGGCGGCGAGGTGCTCGCTATTGCGCGGATAGACGGTGGTGTCGGCGGTGCCATGAATCAGGAGCGCGGGCGGTAGCGGCGCCTGCGTGAAAGTGATGGCCTGGATCTCGGGCCGGTTCGCGCCGCCGAAGATGTCGATCAGCTTCCTCGACGTGAGCGGCAGAAAATCGTAAGGGCCGGCCAGGCCGATCGTGCCGGCGATCTGCATCCGATCGACGCCGGCTTTCGCGAGGTAAGGCGTGTTGGCCGCCAGCATCAGCGCGATATGCGCACCGGCCGAATGGCCCATGATAAAGAGCTTCGCGACTCCGACGCGATCGCCGGCCCATTGCGTCGCCAGCGCGGCGTCTTCGAGGAAGGTCGGGAACCGCACCTCGGGATAGAGACGATAGTCCGGTATGATGGTGGCGATGCCGCGAGAGGCCAGTGCCTGGGCAACGAACAGGTAGTCGTCCTTGCTGCCGCTATCCCAGGAGCCGCCGTAGAAGAAGATCACCGCCTTGCCGTCGGGGCGTGGCGTATCGGGCAGATACAGGTCGAGCTTCTGGCGGGGCAGGGGACCGTAGGCGATATCGGCCTGGCGCGTGTAGCCTTCACGCGGCACGGTTGCGTTGAGCAGGCGCGCGGGAGAGCAGCCGCCCAGCAACGCCGCGAGACTCGCCATGAGGCCGCGGCGCGCCACGCTCATGTCGCGAGGGCGCGTACCCGCTCGGCCAGCGCCAGGGACGCCGTGAGACCGGGCGATTCGATGCCGAACAGATTGATCAGGCCGGGCACCCCGTGCGCGGACGGACCTTGGATGGTGAAGTCCTGTGCTGGCGCGCCGGGCGGAACGATCTTGGGGCGGATGCCGGCGTACCCAGGCTGCAGCGCACCATCCTTGAGCGCCGGCCAGTATTTGCGCACGGCGGCATAGAACTTGGTGGACCGGTGCGGATCGACCGTGTAGTCGATGCCCGGGATCCATTCGACGTCCGGCCCGAACTTCGCCTGCCCGCCCAGATCGACAGTAATGTGCACGCCGAGCCCGCCCGGCACAGGGACGGGGTAGATCAGGCGCGTGAAGGGAGAGCGTCCAGCCAAGGTGAAATAGTTTCCTTTAGCGTAATACGCGGTGGGAACGCGGTCGGATGGCATGCCCTGGATTTTTCGCGCGAGGGTCGGAGCGTGCAGGCCGGCGGAATTGATCACCAGACGGCAACGAAGCCTCATTGGTTCTGTTCCGCCAACCTCGAGCTCGATGCCCTGCTCCGTTGCGCGGCCTTTCGTCACCGGACTATGGAAGGCGAGCATGGTGCCGTTGCTCTCGGCGTCGCCCTGCAATGCCAGCATATAGCTGTGGCTGTCGACGATGCCGGTGGCGGGCGACAGCAGCGCTGCCGTGCACTGCAGGTTGGGCTCCAGGGCCATCGCCTCTGTGCCGCTCAGGAAACGCATGCCCTCGACGCCGTTGGCTTCGGCGCGGCCCTTGATCGAGGCCAGCAGCTCGCTCTCCTGCTGGTTGGTGGCGACGATCAGCTTGCCGCAATTGCGATGCGGCACGCCGTGTTCCGCGCAATAAGCATAGAGCATGCGGCGGCCGGCGACGCAGGTTTCGGCCATCAGGCTGCCTTTGGGATAGTAGATGCCCGCGTGGATGACTTCGGAATTTCGCGAGCTGGTCTCGGTGCCGATGCCTTCGGCGGCCTCCACGACGATGACCTCACGCCCGGCAAGGGCTAGTGCGCGAGCGATGGCGAGGCCGACGACGCCGGCACCGATCACCACGCAATCGACAGTTTCGAACGGGGACGAATCCATGGGGGCATGGTACTAAATCGCGATGCAGGAGCGAGCAATATGAAGGGCGCACTGGTCACCGGTGCCGGCGTGCGCATCGGGCGGGCATTCGCCCTGGCGCTGGCCGAGGACGGGTATTTCGTCTTCGTGCACTACAATCGTTCGGCGGAAGGCGCGCGCGAGACCGTTGCCGAGATCGTCGCCAAGGGTGGCAGGGCCGAGGCCGTGGAAGCCGATCTCGCTTCTGCCGAGCAGGCGGAAGCGCTCGTCGGGCGCTGCCGGGCGCCGGGCGTGGAACTGGTCTGCGTGGTGAACAACGCCTCGATCTTCGAGCTCGATCGTGCCCCGACAGCCACGGCCGCGGCTTTCGACAGGCACATGGCGATCAACCTCCGCGCGCCGCTGCTGATCTCGCAGGCGCTGGCGCGGCAGTTGCCGACGGGCGAGGTCGGACTGATCGTCAATCTCGTCGACCAGAAGCTGTACAACATCAATCCCGACTTTCTGACCTACACTCTGTCGAAGATGGGTCTCCATGGCCTCACGCACATGCTGGCGCAGGCTCTCGCACCGCGTCTGCGCGTGATGGGCATCGCCCCCGGCCTCACCCTGCAAGGCTTGCACCAGACGCCGGAGCGCTTTGCCGAGCAGCATGTCGCCAATCCGCTCGCCGTCGGCGTGACCACCGACGACCTGGTCCGGGCGCTGCGCTATATCGTGGCGACCCCCAGCGTCAGCGGCGACACGTTGATCGTCGACAGCGGCGAGCACCTGACCGGCCGGCCCCGCGACGTCGCATTCTTCAAGGAAAAGAACAGCTGACATGGAACGCCGGATTTTCTTCCGCGACCTTCGCCTCCAGGTCTCCATCGGTATCCATGACTTCGAGAAGGAAGGCCCGCAGACCGTCGTGGTCAATGTGGATCTCGGCCTCGCCCCGGCCGCCAAGGCGCACGGCGATCGGATCGGCAATGTCCTGAACTACGACACTGTTCACGACGGGATAAAGTCGCTTGCCGGCAGCCGTCACTTCAACCTGCAGGAGACGCTGGTCGACGCCATCCTCGATCTCTGCCTCGCCCAGCCCGGCGTGATCGAGGCGCGCGTGTCGACGGAGAAGCCGGACGTCTACAAGGATTGCCGCGTCGGTTACGAGGCCGTCAGGCGCAATTAGTGACGATGCCCGTCGAGGCGAGAGCCAAGCTCAAGCGCGCCACCATCGTCCTGCTGTTTGCCGCTCTGATCTGGGGCTCGATGGTGCCCGTGCTTTCGGCGCTGGCGCAGCACTATGATGCGTGGCTGCTGTCGTGGCTGCGCTACGTGCTCGGCATGCCCGTGCTCTGGATCGCCGTGATGTTCAGCACGCGACCGGTCCTTACGCCGGCGCCGTTGCGCGCCGGCCGGCTGCTGAAGCTCGGCGCCGCAATGACCGTCTTCTCGGTGCTCTACACGTTCGGAGTCGCGCACTCGCATCCGGCGACGGCCGCGATCGTGCTGATGTGCGGACCGATCACTGCCACCATCCTGTCGCGCATCATGCTCGGCTCGATCATGCCGCACGGATTTCTGTCCACCTTGATGCTGGTCGTCGGCGGCGGCGTTGTCGTCGTGCTCGGCACGCCCGGCCGTCCGGTGGGTGGTCTCGGCCTGCGCGGCGGCGAGATCTTGCTGATCGCGGCGCAGATATGCTGGAGCTGGTACTCGATACGGGCTCAGCAATGGCTCGCCGATCGCGGCCAGATCATGCTGTCGGCGTTGACCACGAGCGTGGCCAGCGTGCTGCTGGGCGGGGTTTGCGCCGCTGTGTGGGCGACCGTTGGAATTCCGTGGCCGGACCGGCCTCCCACGGTGCCGGAGGCCGGCATGATGCTCTGGATCGGCGTGCTGGGCGTCGCGGCGGCGATTCTGCTCTGGAACACCGGCGTGTCGCTGGTCGGCGTGCCCGTCGCGTCTTTGTTCTCGAACTCGGCGCCGATCTTCGCCATCGGACTCGCGGCACTCATGGGCCTGGAGCCGAGCTGGCTGCAGCTTCTCGGCGGTGCCATCGTGATGGGGGGAATTGCCATTCACCAGCTGCGCCAGATGCGCTTGGCCAGACGATGACCCGCGAGCGCCGGGACCTGTTGGGGGCGTTTGGCGCCATGCTGTTTGTCGGGGCGAGCTGGGGCGCCAACCTGCCCGTCACCAAGGTGATGCTGGGCCATTTCGATCTCTTGCCGCTGGCCACGATCCGCACTGCGACCGCTGCGGTCACGCTCGCCGT
>JAHCJV010000051.1 GCA_026126105.1 Enhydrobacter sp. | reverse complement strand
CGTCGCGATGACCAACCGCCAGGCGCTGCACGGCTCCTTCGCCAACACCAGCAAGGACTGGCGGGTGACGATCAACTTCGGCTTTCATCGCCGGAAGTCGGTGCTGGGCGTGCAGGCCGGCGGCATCCACAACGCCGTCGCCACCTACGACGCCGACCGCATCCGCCAGCGCGCGCGCCTGATCGGCTACGGCATCGATGCCCGTCGCCAGCGCTTCCCCGACGAGACGCCATTCGTCTACAAGCCGCACGCGGACGAGGGGCGTGCCTACCGTTGGGACGACAAGGCAAAGGCCGAGATCAAGGATTACAACCTCCTCGACCTCAGCATCTGAGAGCCTGTCAGTCTATCCGGCGCATCGAGCGATGAGGAGGAACTTCTTACGGCTCATTGGGGATACTCGTGCATGATGCGCTTGAATCGCCTGACTTCTACATCGACGTAAGCGGCCGGCGTGATCTCCAGCGGGAAGTTGACGTTCTCCATCGCGCGCTTCACGGCCGGGTCGGCAGCCGCGTCGCCGAGGAGAGCAACCATGGCGTCCACCAGCGACGCGTTGGCCGTCGAGGTGAACATCAGGACCGAGGCGGTCGTAGCCGCCTTGGGATCGCCGGCCTCTTCCGCCAGCGTGGGCACGGTCGGCGTGCGCGGGCTGCGTTGGGCGCCGAATGTCAGCAGCACGCGGACCGGCGGCGGGACCACCCGTGTGGCGGGAACCACGGTGCGGGTGATCAGGAAGCTCGCCTCGACGTCGCCCGAGGCCAGCGCCGCCAGGATCTCCTTGCGTGTGGAGACCACCTTCTCGGTGAAGCTGAGCCCGAGCCGACGTTCCAGCATGGTCAGCTCGAGGCCGAAGGGTGCGCGTCGGCCGAGCGTCGCCATGCGGATCGGTCGCTTCCGGCCCTCGGCGATGAAATCATTGATCGACTGCAGGAGCGAGTTGTCCGGCACGATCAGCGCCGAGGAGACGCCGGCACTGATCTTGGCGACCGGCTGGACCTTTTCCAGCACGGGGACCTGCGCGCCGCCGGCCTGACGAAGCAGCAGGGTCGTGAGGTCGCCGACGTAGAAGTAGATGCTGTCGGCCGCGGCACTCGGCGGCGGGTCGCAGACATATTCCAATGCCGCCGCGCCACCCTCGCCCGGCACCGTCAGGATCGTGACCGGCGCGCCCGTGCGGGCCGATAGCGCCGCATGCATCAGCGAGAGCGGCATGTGGGTTATCGATCCGACACCATAGGACTCGACCAGGACGATGCGCTGATCCTTCAGAAGCTCGAAACCAGCCGCTGCCGCGGGGAGGGCCGCGGACGCAAGAGCGCAAGCGGTCAATTGCAGAGCGGTGCGTCGGTTTGGCCTCGCTCGTGGCTGGGATTTCACTCGTCCTTCGAGCATGGATCCTCTGCTGCGCGCGGGTCTGCGAGCACTTCCTCGGCGAGGCTGTTGTCGACGGCGGTCTCGAACGGGGTGCCGGGCGAGACGAAGCCGCCGGAGACCAGGCTGTCGCGCAGCCGGTCATAGCCCGCACGCGCGAGGATCGGCGTGGTGTTCCAGATCTCGAGCGCCTTGTAGCGCGTGCAGGCGGCCTCGAGGATCGGACCCGGCAGGTCGCTGAAGTAGGGCGCGATAGTGGCGGCGATCTCGGCGCCCGAGGCGCTCGCGACCCACGCCTCCGTCCGGGCGATGGCCCGGACCATGCGCAGCAGCTCGTCGCGCCGCTTCGTGAGCGTGCCGCGCCGTGTGTAGAACGTGGTGTAGGACGTCGGACCGCGACGCGCCGCGTCGTACCAGACGTACGCCGCCTTGTCGGCGAGCAGCATGCTGGGAAAGGGTTCGAACACCTGGATGACGTCGACCTCGCCGGACCTCAGCGCCTCGACGTTGCGCGCCATCGTCTGGTCGGTGACGCGATGGATCGACTCGGGATCGATGCCGGCCAGCCGGAGGTCGTGCTGCAGGCAGAGCCACGGCGTCGGCACCTCGCACACGGTCGCGAGCTTCACCCACCTCAGGTCGGCGATCGAGAAATTCTGCGGCGGTGGCCGGCGGCCCATTAGCACGAACGGATCGCGCGACACGACCTCGCCGAAGCAGACGATCAGGCAGCCGGGGTCCTTGTGGTACGTCTCCATCACGCGCATCGGGCCACCCCAGCAGACATCGACCGTGCCGTCCATCAACCGCAGCGCGGCATCTTGCGGGCGTGGCGAGCTGGCGAATTTTATCTCCACGCCCTCCGCCTCGAAGGCGCCGCGCGCCAGCGCAGCATAGAACGGCGCGTAAAAAATCGCGCGCAGGGACTCTTGCAGGATGATCGCCATGATGGTCGACAGGATGCGCGTCCGGTTGCTAAGCCGGCAAGGGAATAGGGGACAGCATCATGCCGCACATCAGAACCTCCGACGGTGTCCAGCTCTACTACGAGGAGACCGGCGAGGGCGCGCCGCTGATCTTCCTGCACGAGTTCGGTGGCCATTATCTGAGCTGGGAACCGCAGGTCCGCTATTTCTCGCGCCGCTATCGCTGCATCACCTACGCCGCGCGCGGCTGGCCGCCGTCGGACGTGCCGGACGACGTCGCGATGTATTCCCAGGCGCGGGCCGCCGACGACTGCGCCGACCTGATGGCGGCTTTGGGGATCGACAAGGCCCATCTCTGCGGCCTGTCGATGGGCGCGACGGCCGGCCTCGAGTTCGCGATCCGTCATCCCGGCAAGGCGACGGCGCTGGTGATCGCAGCGGGCGGCGGCGGCGGCGCGACCGATCCCGAGGCCAAGAAGCGCTTCAAGGAGGAGTGCGAGGGCTTCGCGCGGCGCATCGAGGAAGAGGGCATGCCGGCGATGGCCGAGCTCTATTGCACCAGCTCGGCGCGCAACACCTACCGGCAGAAGGACCCGCGCGGCTGGGCGGAGTTCAAGCAGCAGTTCGCCGACGGCTCCGCCAAGGGCCACGCCATGACCATGCGCGGCGTCCAGGGCGGACGCGTGCCCTTCTTCGAACGCACCGAGGAGCTCCGGAAGATCACGGAGCCGATGCTGGTGGTGATCGGCGACGAGGACGAGTCCACGCACGGTCTCGCCGTCCATCTCAAGCAGCACGTTGCCCGCTGCGGCGTGCTCGAGCTGCCGAAGTGCGGCCACACCATGAACCTCGAGGAGCCGGCCGCCTTCAACTCAGCCATGCAGGACTTCCTGCATGCCGTCGAAAACGACCGCTGGCCGGCCCGCGGCGCGAAGACCTACACGCTCATCCCGCCGAGCCGGTGATCTCGCTCATCCTCCATGCTCCTCGCCCCCGATAGGGGGAGAGGAACATGAGATCGAGGAGAAGAACGATGAATCTGTTTACTTCGGCAGCGCCGTCACCTTCACGTTCTCCGGACGCACGGCCTTGATCAGGTCCATGTAGACGTACTTGCTGTAGTCGAGCGGCGCCTTGAGCTTCTTCTGGTCGGCGAGCTGCTTCTCCGAGACCTGGATCGCCTCGATCGAGCGCGGCTGCCAGTCCATGTCGAACTCGACCTTGGGCATCAGCTCAGTCGCCAGTTCCAGCGGCATCTTGAGGAACTTGGCGACGAGCCTGGCGGCGGCCGGGCGGTCCTTCTCGATCATGTCGTTGGCCTGCATCAGCGACAGCATGAATTTCTCGGCGGTCGCCTTGTTCTTCTCGATCCAGCCGCGATTCATGTAGATGAAGTTGATGTTGTTGTAGATTCCCTCGGCGGTCTGCAGCACCTTGGTGCCCTTGACCGCCATGAGCGTGCGGGTCGGCCACGGCTCCCACACCGCGAAGCCGTCGATGTCGCCGCGTTCGATGGCCGCGAGCATCTCCGGTGCCTCGACGTTCACCATGGTGAAGTCGGTGAGCTTCAGGTTCCTCTTTTCCAGCACGCGGCGCCAGAAGATCTCGCTGCCGGTGCCCATGGCGATGCCGACCTTCTTGCCCTTGAGAGCCTCGAGATCGGGCACGTTCTTGCCGATCACCGACAGCCATTTGACGAGATAAGTGCCGTCGGCGACCGCCACGATGTTAGGATCGACCTGGTGATTGATGACGCCCGCGAGATCGGAGCCGTAGGCCGCCTGCACCTGGTTGTTCACGAGGAAGGGGATCATCGCCGAGCCGGACGGGCCGGTGTTGATCGTCACGTCGAGGCCGTTCTTTTCGAAGAAGCCGGCCTCCTTGGCGACGTAGAATTGCGAGAATGCCGGATCGACGCCGGTCGCGATCGTCATCTTGGTGAGCGTCTGGGCGCCCCCGGTCCCCGGCAGCGCCGCGAGCGAGACCGACGCAAGCGCGCCGGCCGTCAACAGAGTCCTTCTGCGCATTATTCCCTCCCGTTAAGTCACCGGCGAGAATCGTCCGGCGAAAGCGTAGATGCCCCAGCGAAACAGCCGGTCGGCGGTGAAGCCGAGCAGCCCCAGCACCAGCAGCGCGACGAAGATCTGGTCGACCAGCATGTACATCCGCGAATCCCAGATCATCCGCCCCAGCCCGTTGTTGGCGGCGACCAGCTCGGCGGCCACGATGGTGACGAACGAGTTGGCCATTGCAAGTCGCATGCCCGTGAGGATGTACGGCACCGTGGCGGGGAGGGCGACGAAGAAGAAGACCTGCGCCGGTCCAGCGCCCAGCGAGCGGGCGGCGCGGATCTTGTTGGGCGCAACGGCGCTCACGCCCGCCGCGGTGTTGATAATGACGATGAACACCGTGGTGTAGATGATCAGGAAGATCTTGGAGCCCTCGCCGATGCCGAACCAGATCACCGCGACTGTGATCAGCGCCGTGGCGGGGATGAAGCGCAGGAACTCGGTGTAGGGCTCGAGCAGGCGGCGCACGATCGGGAAGGAACCGATCGCCAGTCCCACGGGGATGCCGATCAGGCTGCCGCCCGCGAAGCCCGCGGCGATGCGCGCCAGGCTGGCCGAGGACTGCTCCCACAGCGTGCCGTCCTGCGCGAGTTCGATTGCCTTCAGCAGCACCTTCCACGGAGTCGGGAACAGCACCGAGCTCAGCACCCAGGTCGCCAGCACGTGCCATATCAGGAACAGGCTGGCGAAGCCCACCAGGTAGATGCCCACGCTGCGCAGCGAGGCGTGCATCAGTGCGTCCTCTGCAAGGCGATCGCCACTTCGTCACGGATCAGCTCGTGGACCCGACGATACACCGCCACGAAATTGTCGTGAGTACGCTCCCGCTCGGCCTCGCCGAGTGTCACCGGCACGATGCCCTTGAGCTTCGAGGCCGGGCCGGCATGCATCACGCCGATCCGGTCGGCCAGGATGGTTGCCTCGTCGATGTCGTGGGTGATGAACAGCACGGTCTTGCCAGTCGCGGCACAGATCCGCTTCAGCTCGCGCTGCATGTCGGCGCGGGTGTGGGCGTCGAGCGCGGCGAACGGCTCGTCCATCAGCAGCATCTGCGGCTCGTTGGCCAGGACGCGGGCAATCTGGATGCGCTGCTTCATGCCGCCGCTCAGCTCCGACGGATGCTTGTGTTCCTGGTTCTTCAGCCCAACCAGCTCGATGTAGTGCCGCGCTTTCTGCTCGCGCTCGGCCCGCGGCACGCCGCGCATGCGCATGCCGAACTCGACGTTGCCGAGCGCCGACAGCCAGCCATAGAGCGAATCGTCACCCTGGAAGACCACGCCGCGGTCGGCGGCAGGGCCGGCGATCGGCTTGCCGCCGATACGAATGTCACCGGCGCTGACGGTCTCGAAGCCTGCCACCATGTTGAGCACCGTCGTCTTGCCGCAGCCGCTGGTGCCCAGCAGGCAGAAGAACTCGCCGGCCTCGATATCGAGGGAGAAGTCGCGGACGGCAACGTAATCGCTGCCCTTCAACGAGCGATAAACCTTGCCGACCTGCGCGAGCTGAACGAGCGCCATGACTCTGCGCTAGCACGCAACGCGCCACGCCGTCTAGGAATGGCTCCCGGCCAGAAGTTCAGGTGCCGCAGAACGTCCGGTAGGCGCTCTGGTCCGCGGCGGGCGGCTCGGCGTAGGCGGCGTACTCGGGCCGCTCCTCGTACGGCTTGGCGAGCACGGCCAGCAGTTCCTCGAACGGGCCGTAGTCGCCGTCCTCGATCGCGGCGGACAGCGCGGCTTCGACGCGGTGGTTGCGCGGGATGTAGAGGGGATTGGCTTCGTGCATGGCCGCTCGCCTCGTCGCCTCGTCCTGCGATTCCGCTGCGGTGCGCGCGCTCCAGCGGGCCGTCCAGGCATCGAACGCCGCCGGCTCCTCGAACAGCTCGCGCGCCGTGCCGTCGCCGAGTCGGCGGAAGGCAAGAGTGAAATCGGTGCCGTGGTCGTTGAGGATATTGAGGAAATCCTGTGCGAGCGCAGCGTCGTCCTCCTGTTCGGTGAACAGGCCGAGCTTGCGGCGCAGCCCCGCCATCAGCTCCCGACCGAAGAGAGGCTGGTAGGTCTGCAGCGACTCGTTGGCCTGCTTAAGCGCCTCATCCTGGTCGTCCGAAAACAGCGGCATCAACGCCTCGCCCAGCCGTGCCATGTTCCAGCCGCCGATCTGCGGCTGCTTGCCGTAGGCATAGCGGCCGTACTGGTCGATCGAGCTGAACACCGTTTCGGGATTGTAGGCGTCCATGAAGGCGCATGGCCCATAGTCGATCGTCTCGCCGGCGATCGAGACGTTGTCCGTGTTCATCACCCCATGGATGAAGCCGACGAGCAGCCAGCGCGCGACCAGCGCCGCCTGTCGCGCGATCACCTTTTCGTAAAGGTCGCGATAGCCCGTCGCGTCGGGATAATGGCGGGCGATCACGTGGTCGGCGAGCAGCCGCAGCGCCTCGACATCGCCGCGCGCAGCGAAGAATTGGAAAGTGCCGACCCGGATGTGGCTCGACGCAACGCGGGTCAGAACGGCGCCGGGCAGGGCGGTCTCGCGATAGACGGGTTCGCCGGTCGTCACCGCCGCGAGCGAGCGCGTGGTCGGGATGCCGAGCGCATGCATCGCCTCACTGATGAGGTACTCGCGCAACACCGGGCCCAGCGCCGCACGGCCATCGCCGCGGCGCGAGAACGGAGTCGGCCCAGAGCCCTTGAGCTGGATGTCTCGGCGCGTGCCGGTGATGTCGACCACCTCGCCGAGCAGGACTGCGCGGCCGTCGCCCAACTGGGGCACGAAGTTGCCGAACTGATGGCCGGCATAGGCCAGCGCGATCGGCTCCGAGCCTTCGGCGATCCGGTTTCCGGCGAGAACCTCGACACCCTGCGGCGAGGCGAGAACCTCCGGGTCGAGGCCGAGCTGCAGAGCCAGGGCACGGTTGAGCCTGACGAGGCGGGGGGCGCTGACCGGCGTCGGCGCGAGACGCGCGTAGAAGCGCTCGGGCAGGCGGCCATAGCTGTTGTCGAACGGCCAGCGCGCGACGTCTGTCGACGCGCCACGCGGCAAGGACATCTCGTCGGGCATGGCCTATCCGTATTGAGTCGTATTGCCCATGGTACATGGGTATAAGGTCGCGAATGACAACCAGCACAAGCACGAAGCACATGGTTTGGGTCGAAAAGCCGATCGGAACCCGTATCGGTGTCGCTTATTCGACCCTCAAGGAAGCGCAGCACCAGTCCCTCGCCCTGGAGCGCGACGGCTACAAGATCATCGAGATCGTCGAGGCGACCCTGCCGAAGCCCAACGCGGCGTAATCGTCTCCAATCCTCCCGTTTTCCAGGTCTGCGCGGTCGCTGTTCGACGCGGCCGCCGCTTGGCGTAAAATGCCATGCACCGGCGCTGCAGATTGCGTATGACCATGTCGGCTCCAGCGCGTTGGTGCCTAGGTCTGGACAAGTGGGAGAATACAATGATCAGTCGTCGGCATCTCTTCATCACGGCGTTGGCCGCGACGCCAGTGCTGGCTTCGGTGCAGGCAGAAGCCCAGGGTCAGGCAATCGTCGGCCTGAGCACCACTACGACCGCCACCGTCGAAGGCCGCATCACCGCGGTCGATCCGGCGTCCCGCAGCGTCACCCTGACGATGTCAGATGGTTCGACCCTTACCACCAAAGTCAGCCAGGCGGTCGCCAATCTGGGCAGCAGCAAGGTGGGCGACGCGGTCGTCATCGGCATGGAAGAAAAGCGCACTTTCGTGCTGTCCGGTCCGAACACGAAGACTCCCGGTGATCGTGACACGACCGTGACTGCGGTCGGCACGAGAGGCAGGACGGCAGGCGCGGTTGCTGCCGAAAAGTCGATCACGACCTGGTGGGTGACGGCGGTCGATCCTGCGGCGAACACCATCTCTCTCGTCGATCCGGCCGGCGGGCAGGTTCGCACATTTCCCGTGCAGGGTGCTGCGGAGCGCGCCAATCTTTCGCGCGTCAAGCCCGGCGACAGCCTGACCTTGATCGCCACGGACATCGTCGCGGTCGGGCTGACGCCCAAGCGCTGAGCGGGGCAAGAGCTTGCCCCTCTGCCGTTTGCTGGCGGAGGGGCAGGCATCGCTTGTGCCAGCCTAGACGACCGGCACTCGCTTGGCGGCGACGGCGGCGGGCGAGATCACGTCGATATCCAGTGGCACGCGCCAGCGTTCGGTGAGGCGGACCTTCGGCTCGGCGTTGCTTGCGCTCCTCGGCGCATCGAGGACGAAGCCCTCGAAGCCCGCGCTCATCACCTCGTTGCATTTCTGGACGTAGACCGGAAAGCCGCCGATGTAGGGCATGAAGACCCGCGGGCGGCCGGGAATGTTGGCGCCGACATACCAGGAGCTGCAGGTCGAGCGGAGCGACACCTGGGACACGTCGTTGACGTGCTCGACCCACGCATCCTCCGCCTCCAGCGTCGGCTCGATCGTCTCCGCGCCGATGTCGCGCATATGGGCCATGCAGTCGCCGATCCAGTCGACATGCTGCTCGATCGCCTGGATCATGCTGGCGAGCACGCTGGGGCTGCCCGGGCCGGTGATGGTGAACAGGTTCGGAAAGCCGACCGACGCAAGACCGAGGTAGGCGCGAGGGCCGGCGCGCCACTTGTCGGCCAATGTCAGGCCGTTGCGGCCAGTGATCCGGATCTTGTCGAACGAGCCGGTCATCGCAGCAAAGCCCGTGGCCGACACGACCGCATCGAGCGGGTATTCGTTGCCGTCGACCACGATGCCATTCCCGGTGAAGCGCTCGATCGGAGTCCGCGAGACGTCGACCAGCTTCACGTGCGGCAGGTTATAGGTCGCGAAATAGCCGGTATCGACACAGAGCCGCTTGCAGCCGAAGACATTGTCGGGAGACAGAAGCTTGGCGGTGGCGGGGTCCTTCACGATCTCGCGGATCTTGCGGCGGGCAAACTCGGCAATAGTGTCGTTGGCGGCCTTGTCGAACAGCAGATCGCCAAATGCGCCGAGAAAGGGCAGCCCGCCGCGAGCCCATGCCTCCTCATACGCCTTCTCGCGCTCTTCCGGAGTCGCTTCGAGGGCGGACTTCATGTTGAAGGGAAAGTAGAATCCGGTCGGTCGGGCGCGCGCTTTCGCCCGGAGCGCCGGATAGGACGCCTTGACCGACTGCCGGTACTCCGGCGTCAGCTTCTCGTTCCAGGCCGGCACCGTGTAGGTCGCGGTGCGCTGGAACACCGTCAGGTCCGCGGCCTGCTGCGCGATGATTGGAATCGACTGGATCGCCGAGGAGCCGGTGCCGATCACGCCGACACGCAGGCCGGTGAAGTCGACGCCGTCATGCGGCCACTCGCCGGTGTGATAGACCGGACCACGGAAATCCTCGATGCCGTCGAAGTGCGGGCGATTGGGAGCCGACAGGCAGCCCACGGCCATGATACAGAACTTCGCGCTGACCTTGTCGCCGCGGTCGGTCTCGACCGTCCAGCATCTCTTCTTCTCGTCGAACGTCGCCGCGGTCACCCTCGTTTCGAACTGGATATGCCGGCGCAGGTCGAAGCGATCGGCGACATGGTTGGCGTAGGCCAGGATCTCGGGCTGTGGCGCGTACTTCTCCGACCAGTCCCATTCCTGGTCCATCTCCTCCGAAAAGGAGAACGAATACTGCATGCTCTCGACGTCGCAGCGCGCGCCCGGATAGCGGTTCCAGTACCACGTCCCGCCGACGCCGCTACCGGCTTCGAAGGCATGCGCCGTGAAGCCGAGGTCTCGCAGTCGATGCAGCATGTACATGCCGGCGAAGCCCGCCCCGACGACGACGGCGTCGAGAATGGGGCCGGTTTCCGTTGGGCGATCAGTCATGGCTCGACTCTCTCCTTACGCCGACACTATGGCACGTGGACACTATGGCGATCGTCTCTCGGGCCACGCAACGGTTCGGTGTCTCCGGTTTCGAAGAGCAAGCCGTCGCCTTCGATCAAGCTTGCCGGTGCAAGCACCGAGCCTGCAGGCTCGGTGCCAAGAAAACGGAGGAAACCTCATGTTCCGGACTCGAATGCTCGGCCGTCGCACCGTCGTGGCCGCCGCTGCCGCGCTGGCTGCGCCCACCGTTGCGCGGGCGCAGGCCTACCCGACCCGCACCGTGCGCGTCGTCAACGCCTACAGCCCCGGCGGTACGGCGGACGTGATCTGCCGCATCCTGTGCGCGGGGCTGACGGACAGGCTCGGGCAGAGCTTCGCCGTCGACAACAAGCCGGGCGCCGCCGGCACGATTGCCGCGCAGATCGTCGCGCGCGCGCCGGCCGACGGCTACACGCTGCTGTACGACGCCACGGCCCATTCGGTGAACCCCTCGCTCTTCGCCGGAAAGCTGCCTTACGATACGCGAAAGGACCTGCTGCCGATCTTCCTGTCGCTGCAGACGCCCAACACCCTGACGCGCAACGTGAAGTTCGAGGCGAAGACGATCCCCGAGCTGATCGCGCTGGCGAAGAGCAAGCCGGGAGGGCTGGACTGCGCCTCGACCGGTGTCGGCACGGTGCAGCACGTCTCGCTCGAACTGTTGAACCAGCGCGCCGGCATCAAGATCAATCACGTGCCCTACAAGGAGGTGGGCGCGGCGCGGAACGACCTGTTCGCCGGCCGCATCCCGCTGCAGTTCGGAAATGTGCCGGGCTCGGTCAGCCTTCGCTCCGCCAAGGAAGTCACCTGCATGGCTCATACCGGGCCCAGGCCGATCGATGTCCTGCCGGGCGTGCCGGGCATCGCCGAGGTTCTGCCCGGCTTCGAGACCTGGGAATGGAACGGCGTGTTCGCGCCGGCCGGCACCGATGCCGGGCTGATCACCAGGCTCAATGCCGACATGAACGCGGTCTACCAGCTGCCGGCGACCAAGGCGCGCCTCGCTGAACTGGGCGCGCTGGCGCCGGCCAACACCGTGGCGGAGTTCACCGCTTTCCGCGAGACCCAGATCGCCTTCTTCGCCGAAATGGTGAAGAGCGCCAACATCCGCATCGAGTAGGAGCACCGCAATGGCCGTCGACGATCCGCTGCTGGGCCATGGCCGCCAGGTCATCGTGCGCGAGGACTGGCTGCGCCTGACCGAGGAGCCGATCCTAGAACCCAAACTCCCGATCATCGATCCGCACCACCACCTCTGGCAGCGCGCCGAAGGCTCCTACCTGCTGCCCGAGCTGCTGGCGGACGCCAACAGCGGCCACGACATCCGCGGCACGATCTTCGTGCAGTGCGGCGAGATGTATCGCTCCGCCGGCCCGGAAGAAGAGAAGTCGCTGGGCGAGACCGAGTTCGTCACCGGCATCGCCGCGATGAGCGCCAGCGGCCGGCACGGCAAGACGCGCGCCTGCGCCGGTATCATCGGCATGGTCGACCTGACCCTGGGTGAGCGGATCGATCCGCTGCTCGAGGCGCACAAGGCCGCTGCGGGCGGCCGGTTCTGCGGCATCCGCAACCGCACGGCCTGGCATCCGTCGCCGGACGTGACGTCGAACCTGGTGTCGCCGCCGCCCGGACCGCTCGAGAATCCCGCCTTTCACGACGGGGCCCGGCGTCTCGCGAAGCACGGCCTGCCGCTCGACGTGTGGGCCTATCACACCCAGCTGCCGCACGTGATCGCGCTCGCCCGCGCAGTGCCCGAGCTCACGGTCGTGGTCGACCATGTCGGCGGCCCGCTCGGCATCGGTCCGTTCGCCGGCAGGCAGGCCGAGGTCTTCCCTGAGTGGAAGAAGCTGATGCTGGCCTTGGCAGAGTTGCCCAATGTCGTAGTGAAGCTCGGCGGCCTCACGATGTACGTCACCGGCTTCCACTTCCATCGCCGCCCGAAGCCGCCCGGCTCCGAGGAGCTCGCCACGACCTGGCGGCCCTACATAGAGACCTGCATCGACGTGTTCGGTGCCGACCGCTGCATGTTCGAAAGCAATTTCCCCGTCGACAAGGGGATGTGCAGCTATCCGGTCCTGTGGAACGCCCTCAAGCGCCTCGCCTCCGGCGCGGGCGTTGCAGAAAAGGCCGCCCTGTTCAGCGGGACCGCTATGCGCGTCTACAAGCTCGGCAAGCTCCCGGAGGCGCTGCAGGTAGACTTCTGAAGACGCAGGGCATTTGCGCACGAGCAACGACCTCCGTCGTCCCGACGGGAGCGAAGCGCAGTGGAGGGATCTGTTCATTCAGGTGCTGGAGGAAAAGATCCCTCGACTGCGCTTCACTCCGCTCGGGATGCCGGGGAGGTGCGGGGGGCGACGATCAGCTGATCGAGCGAGATCCGGACGGCGGTATCGTGGAACGCGGCGCCGCCGTTGGGCGGGACGGGGTCGGCGCCGATCAGGGTGTTGATGCCGACGCCGCCGGGATAGGCGTCGCTCGGCCAGTTGCCTTCGACGATCACGATGCCGGGTTGGGCCGTCAGCGCCGGGCGCGCGCGCAGACGGACCTCGCCGCGCGCATTTGCGAGCCGCACCAGACTGCCGTCGACGACGCCGAGCCGTGCGGCATCGCTTTCGTGGATCAGGGCTCGCGGTTCGCCCTCGCGCTTCTTCGATCCCGGGGTCTCGCTGAAGGTCGTGTTGAGGAAGCCGCGCGCCGGAGGGACAACCAGCCGAAAGGGCAGCGCTTTGGTCGCCTGCTCATGATTTTCGAGATGGTCGGGCAGGGCGCGCAGGCCGGCATGGTATGGCCCGACCGCCGACCAATCGGGCTTGAAGTGGAAGCGGCCGTCGCTCGACGGAAAGCCCGACATGAAGTGCGACGCCTCGAAGCTCTCGGCGCAATCGATCCAGCCGCGCTCGGTCGCTTCTGCCCATGTGCCCTTGCCCGAGGCGCGGAGCGTCTCATCGAGCAGGTCGACGGCGCTCATGTCGAAACGCTCGGCCGGTGCCCCGAGCCGCCTGCCGAGCGCGCAGATCAGCTCATGGTTGGTGCGGCAGTCCTCGTAGCGGTCGAGCACCGCCGGTCCGACCGTGAGATGGGTGTGGCCGAGGCCGTAATAGATGTCGTCGTATTCGAGGAACATCGCTGCCGGCAGCAGGATGTCGGCGTAGCGGGCCGTTGCGGTCATGAACTGCTCGTGCACGCACAGGAAGAGGTCCTCGCGCGCGAGGCCGCGGGCGACCGAGGCGCTCTCCGGCGCCACGTTGGCCGAGTTGGCATTCTGCATCAGCATCGCCGTGACCGGCGGGCCGCCGGCCAGCGCGTCGGGCTCGCCGCACAGCACGGGGCCGATGCGGGACTGGTCCATGATGCGGGTGGTCGGGTCAATCAGGTCGAGTCCGTGCGCCCGGGTGAGATCGAGGCCCCAACGGTCGAAGCGCAGGAAGAAGGCGCCGCCACCTCTATGCTGCCAGGCGCCGGTCATCGCCGGCAGGCAGGAGACCGCATGCATCGCGGTCGCGCCGTTGCGCGAGCGGGTGAAGCCGAAGCCCAGACGCAGGAAACTGCGCTGGGTGCGGCCGTAGAGGCGGGCGAAGTCGACGATCTCGTCGACGCCGAGCCCGGTTACGGCGCTCGCCCATTGCGGTGTCTTGTCGGCGAGATGCGCCTCGATATCCGGGCCGAAGTCAGTGTGCCGCGCGAGATAGGCGCGATCGACCAGACCCTCCGTCAACAGCACGTGCATCATGGCGAGCGCCAGGGCGCCATCGGTACCGGGCCGCAGCACAAGCCCGATATCGGCAGCCTCGATCGTCGGCGTGCGATAGACGTCGACCACCACGAGCTTCGCGCCGCGTTCGCGCCGCGCCCGGGCGACGTGGGTCATGACATTGACCTGGGTGGAAACCGGATTGCCGCCCCACACCACGATCAGGTCGGACTCCGCCATCTCGCGCGGATCGGCGCCGAGCAGCTTTCCGACGCCGGCACGCCACCCCGATTCGGCCGGCGTGACGCAGATCGTGGTCTTCTGCCGCGAATAGCCCATCGCATGCCGCAGCCGGTCCATGCCCCAGCGCTGGACCACGCCCATCGTGCCGCCCGAATGGTAGGGCCACACCGTTTCGGCGCCATGGCGGAGGGTCGCGCGCTGGAAGGCTTCGGCGACCTGGTCGAGTGCGGCGTCCCACGAGATCGGACGAAACTGCCCGCTGCCCTTGGGACCGACCCTCTGCAGCGGCTGCTTCAGCCGGTCGGGATGGTGGACCCGCTCGGCGTAGCGGGCGACCTTGGCGCACACCACGCCGTCGGTGTAGCTGTTTGCGGCGGCACCGCGGATGCGCCCGATCCGCGTCGAGGACAGCCGCTCGACCTCGAGCGAGCAGGCGCTCGGGCAATCGTGCGGGCAGGCCGACTTCCAGAATTCTTTTCCCATGGCCGGAGTCGCCTGCATGAGTTGCCTCGAGGACAATCGACTAGGAGGTGAAGCCGAGGAGCCGCGGCAGGAACAGTACCAGTTCCGGAATGAAGGCAATCAACAGCAGCGCCACGACGATCGCGAGCAGGAACGGCAGCAGCGGCTTCATCAGCTTTTCCATCGACAGCCCGCTGATTGCCATCCCGACGAACAGACAGAGCCCGACCGGAGGGGTGATGTGCCCGATCGCCGAGGCGACGACGCAGACCATGCCGAAATGGATGGGGTGGATGCCCACGGCCTGTGCCACCGGCAGGAGCACCGGCACCGACACCAGGATGATCTCCGATGGCGTGAGGAACGTGCCGAGGAAAACGTAGAGTACGATCACCAGCAGGATGAACACCCACCACGCCGGCGTGAGCGCGGCGATGGCGGTGGCGACGATGAACGGGAACTTGGAGTAGGTGAGCACCCAGCCGAAGGCGCCGACGAAGCCGATGATCAGGCCGATCACGCCGGACAGGCGCGCGCTGTCGGCGAAGATCCTGGGAATCTCCCTGAGCGCCGGCTCGCGATAGAAGATCGGCGGAACGGCAAGTGCATAGACCACCGCCACGGCAGCGGCCTCGGTCGGCGTGAACAGCCCGAAAATGATGCCGCCCATGATGATCGCCGGAATCAGGAGGGCCGGCAGTGCATTGCGCAGAGCGGTCCAGAATTGCCGAGCGGTGGGCGGCTTCTCCTTCGGATAATTGCGCTTCCTGGCGATGACGAACACCGGCACCGCCATGCCGAGGCCGACCAGCAGGCCGGGGATCACGCCGGCGGCGAACATCGCCGCTACCGATTCATCGGCCATCCAGGCGTAGATCACCGCGATGATCGAGGGCGGGATGATGGGCGCCACCACGGCGGTGGAAATGGTCAGTGCCGTCGCAAAGTCCTTGTCGTACCCCTTGCGCACCATCTGCGGGACCAGGAAGGTGCCGAGCGCCGACACGTCGGCCACCGCCGAACCCGAGATGCCGCCGAAGAACATGCTGTCCAGCACGTTCACGTAAGCCAGGCCGCCGCGGAAGCGCCCGACCAGCACGGTGGCAAAATCGATCAGCACGCGCGCGACTCCGCCCCGCGCGGCGATGTTGCCGGCCAGGATGAACAGAGGCGCCGACAGCAGCAGATAGGAGTCCGACAGCAACCCGACGAAGCGGGTCGGGATGATGATCGGGTTGATGGCCGGAAAAAGAAAAGCCGTTGCCAATGCACCCATCGCCATCGAGATGCTGATCGGCATGCCGATGAGGATGCACAGCACGAAGACGATCAGGAGGACTTCGGCCATAGTCTCTTCATCTCGAAGTAGATGTTGCGGAGCATCGGCACGATCATCAGGGCCGAGCCGACCGGCACTGCCATGAACACGTAGTCGAGCGTGAGGCCAAGCCCGGCGCTGCTCTGGAAGCCTGCGTTGGGCACCAGAGTGAGGCTCAGCCATATCAGGTAGCCGAAAAGGAAGATGCCCAGCGCATTGATCAGGACGGACAGTGCCGCGCGCATGTGGCGTGTGCATTTGTTGAGGAAATAGTCGAGCACCGTGTGCTCGTGCCGCCACATCGCTGCCGCTGCGCCGATCATCACCAGCCAGACGAACAGGAAGCGCGGAATCTCCTCGAGTCCGTCGATGCCGGTGAGGCCGAGATAGCGCAGGACCACCTGGACGAACACGGCGGCGGTCATCACCGCCAGGATGGCACCGCCGAGATAGGCGAGGCCGTCGTAGAGCCGCCGTCCCGCGGACGGCGGCTCGGCAATGCTCTCGACGGAAGGTTCGACCGGATCGGAGGCGTGCGGGTGGTCAGACATCCGGCTGTTACTGGATGGCCATGATGTAGTCGACCATCTTCTTGGCGTCCTTGCCGGCTGGCGTGGCATAGAATTCGGCGTAGACGCTCTCGGTCGCCTTGAGGAACGGCGCGGGATCCGGCTTGGTGATGGTGACGCCCTTCGCCTTGACGAGATCCTGGATCTCCTTGTCTTCGTCGAGAATGAACTTGCGGTTGAAGGCGCGGGCGTACGCCCAGGCGTCCAGCACGTTCTTCCTGCCGGCGTCGTCGAGCTTGGACCACGAGGCCTTGGACATGATGAGGGCGACGGCCTGGTGCGTGTGCCGCACGTCCGCCACGTATTTCACGATGTCGTAGAACTTGTTGTGATAGAAGGTGTTCACCCCGCCCTCGGCGAAATCGATCACCCTGGTCTGCAGCGCGGTCGCCACTTCGGGAAAGGCGATCGGCGTGGAGATCATGCCCAGCGCCTTGAATGTCGCGACCAGGATCTTGTCCTCCTGCACGCGCACCTTCTTGCCCTTGATGTCGGCCAGGCCGTTGATCGCCGCGTGGCCGTAGATGCCGCGGTAGCCGGCGGCGAAGAATCCGACCAGCCGAAGCCCCTTCTTGTCGAGCACCCCCTCGTAGTAGCCGGTGAGCGTGTCGCTGCCGTCCAGGGCTTTGAAGAGATGCGCGTAGTCGCGGAAGATATAGGGAAGCTGGAAAACCGACATCTCGGGGATCACGGTCGATAGCGGTGCCGTGGTGATCGGGCCGAAATCGACGGCGCCGAGCTGGATCTGCTGCGCCACCTCGCGTTCGCCGCCGAGCGCGCCGGAGTGATGGTGCGCCACCTTGATCTTGCCGCCCGACAGTTCCTGCAACTTGTCGATGAAGGCTTGCGCCGACTGCGAGGTTCCGTGCTTGGGTGGATTGACATTGCCCATGCCGAGGTCGCGGGTTTGCGCAAGCGCCGCTCCCGATCCGAGCGCGGCCCCGAGGGTGACAAGTCCGAACCCGCGCCTGTTGAGTTTTGTCATGCCGATCCTCCCGTTTGATTTTGCGTCGATCCTGAGTCGCTTGGTCACACTCCGTCAAGCAGGTTATGTCGATCTTCGTTCAATCCAACGCAAATAAAACGCTGGGGCGACGATCGGCACGTCCAGCAGTCACGCCCTTTGATTGTAGCGCCATTCTAACCGCCAACGAGTTTGGCCGGTGAGCTTGACCGCCGGGCACACCATTACGGCCTGGAAACCAGCCGCAGTGCCTCAGACAGCCGATGCCCAGGCGGCGGCCGGGCATTCTTTGCATCTTCCGGCGGTGCGTCTCTAATATAGAGTATCCTTCCAGAGCGCCGACGGATCCACCCCGGCCGCTTGCTTGCGGAGGATGCCATGCTCCTACGAGTGTTCATCTCGGTCACCGCGTTACTTGGCTTCGTCAGCTCGGCATTCGCTCAGCCCCGGCCGGACGAGCCGTCGCTCACCCTTTTCGAAGACGTCCGTATCTTTGACGGCAAGAACGAGTCGCTGAGCGCGCGCATGGACGTGCTCATTCGGGGGAACACGATCGAGAAGGTCTCGGCGATTCCAATCCCTGTCGATTCCAGCGTGGGCGCCAGGACCATCGTCGGCGGCGGCAGAACGTTGATGCCCGGGCTGATCGACATGCACTGGCACGCGATGATGGCGCGGCCGAGCGTGCCGGTCCTGCTCGGCGCGGACATCGGTTACCTGAATCTGATGGCCGGCGCCGAGGCCACGGATACGCTCATGCGCGGCTTCACGACCATTCGCGATATGGGCGGGCCGACATTCGGGCTCAAGCGAGCGATCGACGAGGGGATCGTCCCCGGCCCACGCATATACGCCTCCGGCGCCATCATCTCCGTCACAAGCGGACACGGCGACTTCCGGCAGCCGTTCGAGCTGCCGCGCGCCGTCGGGGGCGCCCAGTCCCGCGGTGAGCAGATCGGCGCCGCCATGATCGCCGACAGCCCGGATGAAGTCCGCATGCGCGTGCGCGAGCAGCTGATGCTGGGGGCGGCACAGATCAAGCTGACGGCCGGAGGCGGCGTGGCCTCGCCACACAGCCCGCTGGACGCCTCCACTTTCACCCAGGCCGAGCTGCGCGCCGCCGTCGAGGCCGCCGAGAACTGGGGGACCTACGTCACGGTGCACGCCTATACGCCCGCCTCGATCCAGCGGGCGATCGCCGCCGGCGTGAAGTGCATCGAGCACGGCCATCTGATGGACGAGCCGACCGCTCAGCTGATGGCCGACAAAGGCATCTGGTTGAGCACCCAGGCGTTTCCCGACGAGCTGGCGCACGCATTTCCGCCCGGCTCGTCGGAGAGAGAGAAGGCGCACGTGGTCTTCGCCGGCACGGACGCGACATTCGCGCTGGCCAGGAAGCACCAGATAAAGACGGCGTTCGGCACCGACGTGCTGTTTTCCCCCCAGCTCGCCCAACGCCAGGGAACATTGCTGGCGAAGCTCGTCCGTTGGTACACACCTGCCGAAACGCTGAAAATGGCGACTGCGACCAACGCGGAACTTCTGGCGCTGTCGGGCAAGCGCAATCCCTATCCTGGCAGGCTCGGCGTCGTCGAGGAGGGCGCCCTCGCGGACCTCCTGCTGGTCGACGGCGATCCGCTCGCCGACATCTCGCTGATCGAGAATCCGGCACGGAATTTCGTCGTCATCATGAAGGACGGAAAAATCTACAAGAACAGTTTGTAGGCCGATCCAGCCGCGGCTCGCCGGAGACACGGGCACAACGAGCCACGCCCTCAGACGGACCCGGACAAGCTCCCGAGCGCGATTGCGGCGGCCAGCGCCAGCAGGGCCCCCACCATGCCCACCATGATTTACCGTGGCCGGGTCAATGGCGAACAGGTTCCATTTCAGTCCCTGAATGGGTCGGTCATCAGGATCGTGTCCTCGCGTTGCGGCGAGGTGCTGAGCAGGGCGACGGGGCAGCCGACCAGCTCCTCGACGCGGCGGACGTACTTGATGCAGGTCGCCGGCAGCTCGGCAAAGGAGCGGGCGCCCTGGGTGCTCTCGCTCCAGCCCTCGAACGTCTCCCAGACCGGCTTCAGTCTGGCCTGCGCGCCCATCGTGAACGGGAAGCGCTCGATGCGCTTGCCGTCGAGCTCGTAGGAGACGCAGACCTTGATCTCCTTCTCGCCGTCGAGCACGTCGAGCTTGGTCAGCGCGATGCCGTCGATGCCGTTGAGCTTGACCGCCTGGCGCACCATCACCGCGTCGAACCAGCCGCAGCGCCGGCGCCGGCCGGTGTTGGTGCCGAACTCCCGGCCGCGGTCGCCCAGCCCCTGGCCGATCTCGTCCTTGAGTTCGGTCGGAAAGGGGCCGTCGCCGACCCGGGTGGTGTAGGCCTTCGCGATGCCCAGCACGTAGCCGACCGAGCCATTGCCCATGCCCGAGCCGATCATGGCCTGCGCCGCCACCGTGTTGGACGAGGTCACGAACGGGTAGGTGCCGTGGTCGATGTCGAGCATGGTGGCCTGTGCGCCCTCGAACAGGATGCGCTTGCCGGCCGCGCGCAGGTCGTCGAGCCGCTCCCACACGTCCTCGGCGAACGGCAGGATCTTGGGCGCAAGGGCCATGAGGTCGGCGGTGAGCGCGTCGGCATCGACCAGAGGCTTGCCCAACCCCTGGCGCAGCGGATTGTGATGGGCGAGCAGGGTCGCCACCTTCATGGGCAGCATGTCCGGCTCCGCGAGATCGCCGACCCGGATGGCGCGGCGGCCGACCTTGTCCTCGTAGGCCGGGCCGATGCCACGGCGCGTCGTGCCGATCTTGATGATGCCCGGCGCATCCTCGCGCCAGCCGTCGAGGTCGCGATGCAGCGGCAGGATCAGCACGGCGTGATTGGCGATCTTGAGGCTCTCCGGCGTAACCGAGAGACCCTGCTCGGTGACTTTTTGCACTTCCTGGAGGAAATGCCAGGGATCGACCACAACGCCGTTGCCGATGATCGAGAGCTTTCCGGGGCGCACCACGCCCGAGGGCAGTAGCGCGAGCTTGTAGGTCTGGTTGCCGATGACCAGCGTATGACCGGCATTGTGGCCTCCCTGGAAGCGAACGACGACTTCCGCCCGCTCGCTGAGCCAGTCGACGATCTTGCCTTTGCCTTCGTCGCCCCATTGCGCGCCGATCACTGCCACGTTGGCCATTTGCCCAAATCCTTCAAGAAATCCCTTCAGACACGAAAACGCCTCCCCGGGGCCGATTCCGGGGAGGCGTGAGTTTGCATAGCACGCAGGCGCCCATGCGCGAAGGGGAAAACCTCCGGGCGGGAACGTGCCTCCGTATCCGGCCCCCCGGACGTCTGGGCCCGCCCCACCGTCCAGGCGGCGGCACAACCGTAACAATCGGCATCGCTGCGGACAATCCGCCGCATACAGGAAAGAAGCGGCAAACACTGTCTTGCGCTCGATGCAGGGGCAGGGCAGGAAGTCGGGACGCATGGCCCGAAAAACGTGGCTTCGGATGCTCAGCGAGCATCCGAGCTCCCATCTCATCGTAGCTCGTCCGGTGGAGACGGATGCCGTAGAAATGGCTGGTCTCATCGACCGCCTGATCGACCGCATGCGGCCGCGCGGCTCTTACGCAAGCACTCGGATGAGGACCGGCGACGTCGAGGTCATCATGTCCGCGTTCGAGCAGGAGCGCGAGGCGCTGCGCCTCGCTGGAACCATGAATGCCAAGCCGATCAATCGGTACGTGGGCTGGAGTACGCAGGTTGCCTTCGATATCGACAGCACGCTTGCGAATGCCATTGCGAAGGCGCTCGAGCGATAGATACGCGCCGTGCGTGCTCCCTTCTGAGGCTACCGCACCAGTTCGACTTCGCTCGGGCGCCATTCCTTCGTGAAGAAAGACTCCAGCGGGCTGTAGAGACGAAGCAGCGTGAACCATCCCTTGCCGGGCACGGTCTGGATCCAGTTGCCGCGCTTGACGCCGGCCGGGAGAGTAGGAGCGAAGTAGATCGTGGTGGAACCGTTCGCGTCGGCTTCAGCGGCCGGAGACGGATAGGACTGGCTGCCGGCGCGCGGAAAGCGTTGCGGCGTGTCGAGCATTGACCGGGTCTGGTTGTCGTACAGGGTGAACGACCAGAAGGCCGCTGCGGGAATGTTCGGCGGCAGCGTCACCTTGTAGGTCTTCGCGCCGTCGAACGGTGCCTTCTCGCTGTCGAGAAAGGCCATCAGATACTGAGACCCGACCCGAGGAAGCCGCATGATCATGCCGGGGGAATCGAGCGTATAGGCGTAGTAGAACGCAGTTCTCGAATCGAGGGTACGGGCGCCGGTCGGGGGCAATGGCTTGAAGAAGCCCTCCTTCGTAATCATCGGCGGAGGCGTCTCGAAATTGGCCCCGCCCTGCCAGAGCATGTTCGTCCAAGCGGAGTCCGGATAGTAAGTCCATTCGAGAGAATCTCTTGGCCGCCAATTGAGTGCGCGCCCGGCGGTGTTTCCGATAGCAGCCGCGTCCGTGAGTATCCTGCGCATCCTGGCATCGGGGGTGAACGGCTTGCCCTTCACGATTCCAATCGCGGCCAGTTGCCCGGCAAGCTCAGGGTTGTAGGAGTCGGCCGGCTCCTGCTGGATGTTCGCGTTGATCGTCTCGAAGAACGTGTAGTCGCTCGGCGGGATCGTGTTGAACGCCTTACCGCTTGCCTCCATGAATCTGGTCGGCGGGATCGGCGGGTTAACCTCGAGCCGGACCTTGCCCTCGAGCGCGGTCGCAATGCTCGTGCCGAAGCCGCCTGGAGTGTAGGGATAGATCTTGAGCGACTTCTTGATCTGCTCGACTGTCGGCTTGGGATCGTTGTTCGCGAGAAACGCCCGCGCCGCGTAGAGCACGCGGTTGGTCCTGGAGCGCGCCACGTGGAAGCCGCTGTCGGGCAGCGGGCCGGTGTAGCCCGGCGGGATGATCAGGTATCTGCCGCCCTCGCCGCGGTCGGGACCGGGGAAGCCTATGTCGATGATCCACTGGAACCACATGTCGTTGATGGTGCCCAGCCCTTGGGGAGGCTGCTCGACGACCATTGGACCGCTCGTCAGGTCGACCACGGCAAGGTAGTAAACGGTGTCGGCGTTAGCCGTCAGGAACAGCGATTTGGAATCCATGAGGTCGGAAAAGATCACGACCGTATTGTCGGCGGCGCCGATGCTGTTGAATCCTTGCCTGATTGCGTAGGCCGATGCGCCGCCATAGCTGTTGAGGAATGCATCGAGGCCGCGAGCAAAATCCAGGGTGTCGTATATCTTCTCGGCGGTCGCGGCACTGGGCGCGCCGTCCCTGAATTCGAGCGTGCCGATGCGCGTCTCGACCTTGTCCGGCGTGGTGAGAAAGGGGGGAATCGCCGAAGTGGTCTGCGCCGTGGTTGCGCCCGGCGATGCAAGAATCGCACAAGCTCCCGCTGCGGCGATAAATTTCGGAAACTGTCTCATCCCACGATCTCCTATTAACCTGGTTAGAGTGCGGTACGGCGGTAAGCGGCAGGCATCGCGCCCGGCCCGACCATTGCCACGCCGGGAGCGACCGGTTGCTTTGGTTACTGGACTGGCTGAAGCGACAGCTCGGCTACGCCGTCGGCGAGATTCAGCCCGGTATCCTTCTGGGACAGGCTGAGCGACTGGAGGATGATCTCGTTGTTGCGGCCGCCGAGAAGGGCGGTGGTGCCGGCTGAGCCGCCGATCGTCAGCGATTCCTGGCCACCGGCGAACTGGCCGGCGAGCACCCCAGGAGTCCTGTCGCTGCCGAGCGAATAAACGTTCCAAAGGACATGCCTGGCCTTGGTATAGCCGATGTCGACACCGAAGCGCTTTATCGAGCCGGTGTAGGTCTCGGATTGACCGTTGGTGGTCACGAACACGCAGCTCAGGTCTTTCGACGAGCCGAAGATCAGGCCGACGCTGCCGCTCACGTTGCAGTTGAGCGAGCCGAGATAGAATTTTGTCTTGATGATGGGTCCGGACTGCGCCTGGGCGCTCCCGCTCGCTGTCATCCATTCGCTGAGTGCCAGCGCCGCTGCAAGAATAGCCCTCTTCATCGTGAACTCCGATGCACGCATGTAACGCGCGGCAACTCGAGTTGCTTGCAGCAGGCTGCCCTGCGCGCGACGCGGTCTTTAGGGGAGGTCATGAGGTGCCGCTTGAGAATTCGCGCCATTCGTCGATACTCGTGCAATGACGACCGCTCTCGATTCGTCTGGTATCAGGCTCAACCGGGTCGGTGCAGCGGCGCTCGTTCCGCGCATCTTGCGGGAGAGGGCGGTCGATCCCGAGGCCGTCTTCGCTGCGGCAGACGTTGCCATGGAGGCAGTCGCCAATCCCGATGCCCTGGTACCGATCGCCGACCTTGCGCGCGTGCTGAGCGTCGCGGCGCGTGCCTGTGTGCGTCCGGACTTCGGCCTGCTGATAGCCGATTATGCACGGGCGGAGCAGGCGGGGCTGCTAGGTGAGATTTTCAGGAGCGCGCCTGATCTGCGCACGGCGCTGAATGGATTGATCCGCTATTTTCATCTCAACACGAGGGGTGGTATCGCCGTCTTGACGATTGAACGCGGCGTGGCGGAACTGCAATTGGGCTTGCTGGGCCCCTATGGCGACGCAGCGTTCCTGTTCGAGGACGCGCATCTCGGCATTGTCTTCCATCACATGCGTGCCTTCCTGGGCGAAGGCTGGCGTCCTATCGAAGTGCTGCTGTCGCACGCGGCGCCCGAGCGCGCAGTGGCCTACCATCGTTTCTTCGGCGCTCCGTTGCGGTTCGACGCGGCGTGCACGGCTCTGCTGTTCTCCGCCGACGATCTGACGAAGCCGGCGATGGTACGCGAGCGGGGAGAGCGCCTCCTCACAGCCGCAGCCGAGGCTGCTTCGTCGAAGCTCGAAATCCGATTCTCCGAGCAGGTGCGTTGGGTGATTCGCGCCAATCTCGCCGTAGGTAAGACCACGATAGCGCCGGTCGCACACGCGTTGGGCATGAGCCCCAGAACATTGAATCGACGGCTGGCCGAGAACCGCCTTTCGTTCGCCGGACTCCTAAGGGGCGTACGCTTCGACACCGCGCGCCGGCTGTTGGTCGAATCCGGCTCGCCGCTGGCGGAGATCGCGACGGCAGTAGGTTACAGCGACGCCAGTGTCTTCTCCACCGCCTTCCGTAGCTGGGCGGGCGTGTCGCCAAGCGAGTGGCGGCGCCTGCATGGTCGCCCCTGGCCGACAGGACCCAAGTCGAAGTCCTGTCGGGAGGGGGCAGCTGCAGCTCCGGCCGTCAGCTTTTTGCCGCGATGCCCGTCTGCACAGTCGACGTGATCGCTTCGGCAATCTCGCCTACCTTGGCCTTCACGTCGCCGCTCGAGACTTTGTCGGTGACGGTATCGACCACCTGCTTGGCAATATCCGTTCCGCGGTCGGCCGCCTTGCGCGCAGCGCTCCCCATATATTCCTGCTCCGCTCGCGTCAGCGGAATGGCTGCGCCGATCGCCGCGCCGAACGCGACACCCAGGGCGGCCACGACGATCGGCTGCTCGCGAGCGAACTGTTCCAGGCGACCCTGGTATTCGCTGACCATGGCTTGCGTCTCGTGGAGCGCATGCTCGCCCTGCTCGCGGCCCTGAGCTGCCAGTTCGCCGGCTTTCGACCGCGCGGCATCGTACGTGCCCGCCGCCATCTCCGATGCATCGGTCGCCGCGGTCTTCAACCGGTCCGCCGCCGCGGCTGCGGTTCCCGTGACGGCGTCCGTCGCATGAGAGGCTGCCGAAGAAGCCGCGCCGGCGCCCCGCGAAACCGCAGACAGAGCGCCCGAGGCTGCGCCCATGATGCTGGAGCCGACGCCGGCCAGCGTGCTGGCCGTGCTCTTGATTGCATTGTTGCCCGTGTCGACGACCGCTCCGACCTTCGAGTCCTTGTTGCCGCCGGACATGAGCATCAGAATGCCGGCGCCGATAAGCATGGCGGCGAGGGGGCTCGCCATCGCCCTGTCGACCGCAGCCCTCGCTATCGCCGAGCTGCCTTCCTTGGCAAAGGTCATGGCACCGTTGGTTATCGCGGTCGTCGAAACGCTCTCCTTCAAATCGTCCAGAGCGGAGGAAAGGCCGTCACGCGCGGCGGAGGCTTCGCGTTGCAGATGGGCGCTCGAGCTCATGTCAGTTTCTCCTTAACCATAGCGGTATCACGCTGAATGTCATTGAGGGTGCGGTCGGGAACCAGCGCTTCCGCGCTGACCTGCTTTCTGCCTGTCATCACGAAGCCCAGTCCCACCGCGAGTGTCACCACCGCCACGATCAAGGTCGCAGCGACCGGCGAGAGGCCAAGGGCGACGAGGCCAAGGACGATCGCCTGGAGGAGGAGGAAGAGCGCAGCCGTCGCGAGCACTGCGCCGATCAACATCAGCGACAGCCCGGCGCCGAGCCTTTCCACCTTCTCGGAGAGTTCCGCCTTGGCGAGGCGGAACTCGATCTGAATCAGCTCGGTCGCCCGGCCGATCGTCTCGCCGACCGCCTGAAAGACGCCGGGAGACGACTCAGCCTGCATTACCGCCTCCCAACGCAGACATCGCCTGTGCCGGCTTTGCATTGCCAGTATCATTCTTGGTGCCGGCTGGAGCGTGCTTACCCTCGCCGGGGAGGTCCTTGTAGTCTAAGCCTGCGGAGTGCGTGGCATAGTCGACCACTTCGCTCGCGGCCGAGGCAGCGGCCGGCATGGCGCTCTTGGCGACGCGAGACAGCGCGAAGCCGAGCACGGCGGCACCCGCCAGCGTGAGCAGGGGCTGCTGACGGCTCCAGGTCACGGCCGTGGAGAGAAGCTCCTCCGCCTTCTTGTCGCGCAGGCTGTCGGCGAACTTGTCGGTGTATTGCGCAGCATTGCGCACGTAGCCGGCAAGCATCGGAAGCGCGTCATCCAGCGCCTGTGCAGCGCTTTCGGCCGCCTTTCCTACCGCGTGGGCCGCGTCGACCCCCGAGGCCAGGGACTTGTCCGCGACCTTACCGGCCTGCTCGCGCAGAGCGGGCGCGATGTCCGCGAGGTGAGCGGTTGCCGCAGCGGAAGCGGTTCCGGAAGCTGCAGAGCCAGCCGCACCGGAAGATGGAGATGCCGAAGAAGATGGAGATGCCGAAGATGAAGACGGCTTCGAGGCCGTCTTGCCGCCGCTCTGCTCGCGCGAACCCGGCGCGACGTCGGCGGGGCGGGCAGTCCCGTAAGATGAAGGTCCGTCGGCCATGAGAAAAGTCTCCGTTTGTGTTGAGTGACGCACCAACGATGAGAGAGGTCCAAACGTTGCGAGAGAATGTCCGTTTCTGGGCGCATCGCGCCGGATCGGTCACCCGGTTCTGTTCCGGACCGAAAGGTTGAACGTCGTGGCGTCTTGCAACGGGCGGAGAGAGCCGGGCGTTACTGCCCATAACGAGCGAGGCAAAACTTGCCCTCCGGCAGCGTCGGAACGAACGCCAGAACAACGCCTCGCCAAGATCGAGGCCGAGGGGATGCTCCCACCGCCGAGGGGATGCGCCCACCGACGACCCGCGCCTTCACCGGACACAAACTGCTCCAGGTCGTGCGGTCGAGGCAGAGGCAGCGTTAAGCGGGAATCACCTGGATTTGACGCGCCACTGGTGCGCGACGGCGCGGCGTCAGTGTCTCAGAGCGGGACGGAATCTCCATCAACCAGAGCGTGAGTGCAGGCGAGGCGCTTGGCTTCGAGCCGGGCGTCGGGCGTCGGTCCGACGGCGCGCACCACGTTGTAACCCCTGGCCTGCCATGACCCGGCAGCGCTCCAAGGCGTACCGGCGGGCAGGAAGAGGCGCGGGCGCGCGGTGGCAGGATGCGACGCGGCCAGGACGGCGTCCATGTAGAGAGTAAAGCCCGTGGCCGGCTCGCTGACGCCATCTTCGGGATAACCGGCGGAATATCGGCCGCCGCGCGCCAGCTCCTGGCGTCCCGCGAGCGAGAAGACCGCAAACGAGACGCCAGTCTGATATTCAAGGCCTCGATAGTCGACGGCGTCGAGGGTGAGCGGCAGGTCCTCATCCGCCGCGCCGATCAGGGCCACCACGTCGGCCAGCCGCGCGGCTTCGGCGGCGGCAGCGGCGGGAAGCTTCAATTTCCTGAGCTGGGCGAGCGCGGTCGCGGCGGGGCCGGCGGCGCGCAGCAAACCGACGAAAAGATCGGTCGCTTTCCCGTCGCCGTCCTTTTCCGCCAGCGCCTTCGTGATTGCGGCCTCGTCCTTGCGGTCGAGCGCGTGGCGCAGGCGCGCCGCAACTTCGAGATCGAGCTCTAGCCCCGCGACGACCGCGGCGACGAGGGTGGGCAGGTTCATATCCACTGTCAGCGCCGCGACGCCGATCGCCCGCAGGGCATCGACCGAGAGCAGCACCGCCTCGGCGTCGGCTTCCGCGCTGTCGACGCCGATCAGCTCGGTGCCGACCTGGGCGAACTGGCGTTCCGGCTTCAGCGCGTTGCCGCGCACCCGGATCACGTTGCCGCCATAGGAGAGACGCAGCGGCCGGGGCTCGTGCTTCAGGCGGGTGACGGCGATGCGCGCCACCTGAACGGTCATGTCGGGCCGCACGCCCATCATGCGCTGCGACACCGGATCCATCAGCCGGAACGTCTGCGACGCGAGCGCCGCGCCCGGCCCGCCGAGCAGGGATTCCTCGAACTCGACCAGCGGCGGCTTGACGCGCTCGTAGCCGAAAGCGGCGAAACGCTCGATTGCGGCGTCGATCGCGCGTGCCTCGCGTGCGGCATCGGGCGGCAGCAGGTCGGCGAGCCCGGCGGGCAGGAGGCCCCGATGATTGTTGTCGTTGGCGGTCATGGTGCGGGTTTATCCGATTGTGTTAAGGCTGCCCAGCGATGACCGACGCTCCCCGACCCGCCCTGTCCGTGGTGGTGCCCTGCTTCGATGAGGAGGGGGTGTTTCCGGCGTTTCTCGCGCGCATGACGGCGGTGCTCGACCGCATCGAGGGCGCCAGCGAGATCGTCGTGGTCGACGACGGCTCGCGCGACGCGACCTGGCGCCTGATGGCCGAGGCCTCCGCGCGCGATCCTCGGATCGTGGCGGTGCGGCTGATGCGCAACCACGGCCACCAGCTCGCGCTCACCGCAGGTCTGTCGATCTGCCGCGGAGAGCGGGTGTTGATCATCGACGCCGACCTGCAGGATCCGCCCGAGCTGCTGCCCGACATGATGGCGAGGCTGGATGCTGGCGCCGACGTCGTCTACGGGCAGCGCCGCGAGCGGGCCGGCGAGAGCCTGTTCAAGCGCCTCACCGCGGCTGCATTCTACCGGCTGATCGGCCGCATGTCGGACGTTGAAATACCGCCCGATACGGGCGACTTCCGCTTGGTGACCCGGCGGGTGCTGGACATGCTGCTGGCGATGCCGGAACGCCACCGCTTCATCCGCGGCATGGTTGCCTGGGTCGGCGGGCGCCAGGAGCCGATCGCCTACGATCGCGCGCCGCGCGCCGCGGGCGAGAGCAAGTACCCCGTGTCGAAGATGATCCGCTTCGCGGCAGACGCCATCACCGGCTTTTCGGTGGTGCCGCTGCTCGCCTCGATGACGATCGGGTGGATCATGGCGGCGGTCGGCTTTGCCTTCTTCGTCTACTCGATCGTCGGCTGGCTGATGCACTCGAACCTGCCCGGCTGGACTTCGCTGATGGCCGCGATCGGCCTGCTGGGCGGCATGCAGTTCCTGATGCTGGGCGTGATCGGCGCCTATCTCGGCCGGCTCTACGACCAAAGCAAGGGCCGCCCGCTTTTCCTCATCCGCGACATCGTTGGCGGCGGCCGTTGAGCGCCGAGTTCGACAAGCACGCTGCAACCTACGACGGCGGGCTCGATCATCCGCTCAAGCGCCTGCTCGGCAGCTCGGCGGACGATTTCATCGCTGTCAAGGCGCGCTGGCTGCTGCGTCGGGAACATGGCCTGCGCAGTGCTAATACCAACGGCGGCCGCCTTCGCCTGCTCGATTACGGTTGCGGCGCGGGCGACCTGATGCGCGTGCTGGCCGGGCTCGGCGCGCGCGCCTCCTACGCGGGATGCGACGTCTCGACCGGCATGCTGGCCCAGGCTGCCGCGCGCTGGCCGGCCAATCTCGGAGCGGTGCCGACGCTTGCGGCCCAGCATGGTGCGCGCACGCCTTTCGGCGACGGCCAGTTCGATGTCGCCATCGCCAGCGCCGTTCTGCACCACGTCCCGCCGGCCGATCGCCCGGCAGTCTACACCGAGCTTGGCCGCGTGCTGAAGCCGGGCGGGCGTCTCTATGTCTTCGAGCACAATCCGCGCAACCCGATCGTGCGCCACGTCGTGGCTCGCACGCCGATCGACGAGAACGCGATCCTTCTCGACCTTCGCGAGGTGCAGGACGGGCTGCTCGGTTCGGGCCGCTACGAGATCGAGACGGACTTTCTGATGTTCACGCCACCCAGCCTCGCCTGGCTGGGCTTCGTCGACCGGGCTCTGGCGTGGCTCCCGCTCGGCGCGCAATATGCGGTGGCGGCGCGTAAGCCTGCTTAGGAGACGACGATGGACCAGCAAGCTTTCAAAGCCGAGCTCGAGCGTGACGGCTATGCCGTCATGACCAACACGACGCCCGGTGCCAAGGTCAATCCCGAGCACAGCCATCCGTTCGACGTGAAGGCGGTGGTCGTGGAGGGCGCACTGACGCTGAACTGCGACGGCCAAAGCCGAACCTACAAGCCTGGCGAGATCTTCACCATGCCGCGCGGCTGCCTGCATTCGGAGAGCTACGGGGCGGAAGGCGCCGTAGTGCTGGCCGGCCGCAAGGCGTAGGCGCACAGTCGAACGGCGTCGTTGCGGGACAAGTTCACAAGCAACACACTGCGATGACAACACCACCCGGACCGGCGCTCGGCTGGCAGATGGCGCTGGCGTTCGTGCTGTCGCTGCTGTTCCTCACCGGGCTGATCGCCTGGCTGCAGAACGTCCACATGATCACGGCCAACGGCATGTACAAGAGCATCCAGGCGGAGCCCTGGATCGCCGACTTCGCGCACGCCCGGCTCGATCCCTCGAACTATCTCTACTTCCCGCTCTACGGCGCCTCGGCCCGGCTGCTCGATGCGCTGGGTGTGCTGCGCGGTGTGCCGTGGAAGCAGTTCGCTTATCTCAATGCAGTCTGGGCAAGCCTCGGCGTCGCCGCCGTCTACGGCTTCGTCCATCGCCTGACCGGCACGGCGAAGGTCGCGGTACCGGCGGCGCTGTTCCATCTCGGCTGCGGCTTCGTCCTGCTGCTGGCGGTGATCAACGAAGACATCATGCCGGGCTACACGCTGGTGCTGGTATCGATGCTGCTGGCTGGCGTGTGGTTCGACCGGCCGACCGTGGCGCGCGTGGTGGGCGTGGGCGTGGTCTTCACGCTCGGCTGGCTGGTCGAATGGCGGCTGATCTTCCCGACCTTGCCCGCGCTGCTGCTGGCGCTCGCGATTGCGCCGATCCCGGTAATGCGGCGGGCGGCAATGATCGTATTGCTGCTTGCGTCCATCATGGCCGTCGTCATCGCCACGCAGCTCCTTTGGCACGGCCACAACGGCTCGGCCGGCGTCCATAATCTGCTCTGGACGGGCAAGGGCGTCGACAGCGGATGGGCCGGCCTCACCTGGGGCAAGGCGTGGACCATGCTGTCCGGGGTCGGCGGTTACCTGCTTACCTTCGGTGCGCACAACGATCCGGTAGCGTCCCGGCAGGCTGCGCTGCCGCTCGCTCTTTCCGTCCTGCTGCAGGTCGCGATCTTCGTCGCCTGCGCGGTCGCGCTGTGGCCGCGCCGCCGGGAAGCGCGGCTGCGGGCCATCGCCGTCGTGTTCCTGGGAACACTCGGCGCGGGCCAGGCGCTGAACCTCTACTCCCAGCCGCACGACCCGCAGATGCAGGTCAACGTGATGGCGTGGCTGACAGTGGCGTGGGCGTTGCTGCTGGCGGCGATGGCAGAGCGGGGACGGGCCGTCTTCGGCGTGCTGGCCGTCCTGTCGCTGGCGCCGCTGCTGCTCAACATCGGTTTCTTCGCGCGCTGGCGCGACGGCGACACCGAGGCCATGGGCGCTCTCGCGACCATCGAGCAGCGCTTCCCGCCGGCCTCGACGGTGTTCGTCTATTGGGGCTTCGAGCCGATCACGATGTGGCAGTACGCGTTATGGAGCCGCAGCTGGGACTGGGACGGCACGCCCGGCGACGCGAAGTTCAAGTGGATCGCGATCGACGCCGGCGCGATCCGTCATGCCGGCTGGACGCCGGAACAGCATGCCGAGTCGATCCGCCGCGACCTCGATGCCGCCTTCGCGCGCGGCTATCGCGTCGTGATCTCCGATGTCTGGACCTGGAGCGTCGAAGAACTGGCGCAGCACCTCTCAGGCCTCGCCGCCGCCGATCGCGCGCCCGCGATCCACGCGATGCTGCATGACCACTACGAGGCCACGCCGCTGCTCAATGTGCCGGGAGTCGGCACCTACTATGAGATGCGCGTCAAGTCCGCGTATTGACGGAAGCCGCTACGCTCCTGAGGCTGCTTTGCGCGGTCACGACCGTGGCCGCTCTTACTGAAGGTCCGCAATATGACACCGCTTCGCAAAATGTTCGCTTGCTCCGTAGCGCTGGTGGCAATCGCCGCCGCGTCGGAGCTCGCCGAGGCCTGTACACGCGTTCTCTGGAACGACAACGGCTATGCGGTCATGGTGGCGCGTACCATGGACTGGCCCGAATCGACCGAGCCGGTGCTCGTCGCGTTTCCGCGGGGCATGGCACGGGACGGTGGCAAGGCAGGCGGCGACGTAGTGGTTCGCGACAATGCGCTGCAGTGGACATCGAAGTTCGGCAGCCTTGCCACGACGATCTACGGAATCGGGACCGCCGACGGCCTCAACGAAGCGGGACTGGCCGCGCACATGCTGTACCTGAACGCGGCCGACTTCGGGCCACGCGATACTGGCAAGCCAGGGCTCCACGCCGGATTGTGGGCCCAGTATCTGCTCGACAATGCCGCGACGGTCGGCGAGGCCCTGAAGCTCTTCGAGGGCATACAGATCGTCATGGTCGAAGCGAAGGGCCACAAGGCCAAAGTCCACCTCGCGATCGAGGACGCCACCGGCGATTCCGCCATCATCGAGTTCATCGGCGGCAAGCCGGTCATTCATCACGGACGCCAGTACACGGTGATGACCAACGATCCGACCTACGATCAGCAGCTCGCGCTTCTCGAGAAGCAGGATTTCTCCAAGCCGGCAAGCGACATGCCTTTGCCGGGCAACGTCAATCCCGTGGATCGCTTTCAGAGGGCGACCTACTACAAGCGCCTGCTGCCCAAGCCGAAGGACGAGCGCGAAGCGGCGGCCAGCATCCTCGCGATCGCACGTAACGTTTCGGTACCCTTCGGCGCCCCCTACAAGGGCTTCGGGATCTACAACACCGAATACCGAACCGCGGCGAACCTTACCGAGAAGCGCTACTATTTCGAGCTCACCACCAGCCCGAATGTCATCTGGATCGATCTGGCCGCTATGGACCTCGCAGCCGGTCAGCCCGTGCGTTCGCTGAACCCTGACGACATTGCACTTTCGGGAAATGTCACGGCCAGCTTCAAACCGTCCAAGGCGCCCTTCTGAGAGACGCTGGGAGCGCGGCTCTCCAGAGCCGCTATCTTCTTCGACTGGCGGCACCCGATGAGCGGCTCCGGAGAGCCGCGCTCCCAGCAAACACCCTCCTTCGCCGGGCGCGCGCCACTAAAGGCGAATGTGCATTCGCCGACGTGGCGCGTCTTCCTCGCTGTTGCAGCAGCCCATGACGCGCGACTGGAGTCGTGTGGCGTGCCGTCGGGAACGGAGCCGCCTAACCGTGCGACGCTCCAGCGGTGGTTGGGCGCTCGTCTAGTCCGCACAGGAACGCAAGGAGCGCTGCGTTGACTTCAGCCGGCCGCTCCTGCTGCAGCCAGTGGCCGGCCCCTTCGACCAGTTGGACGTGGCGTAGGTGGCTGACGTGGCGGCGCATCAGCTCGACCATGTCGACTCCGGGTACCATGCGCAGGACCGGATCGAGGCTGCCGGCCAGGAAGGCACAGGGCTGAGCGATCGGCCTGCCTTCGAGGACGGCAAGCTGCTCGAAATCGCGTTCGGAGTTGCGGTAGCGATTGAGCGGGCCCCTGAAGCCGCTGTCCTGAAATTGACGGGTGAAGTAGTCGAGATTGGCCTCGGCCAGCCAGGACGGCAGCACTTCCGGGTCGACCAGTCGGTCGAGGAAGCCTGGCCCCGTCGGGTGCTCCATCGGGGTCGAATGGTAGATCTTGCGCAGGCTGAGCCGTATGTCGGCCTCCAGCTCGGCCTCCGCGAGGCCGGGCTCCTGGAAATAGAGCTGATAGAAGAAGCGGTCCTTGTAGATCTTGCGGAACAGCTCGACGCTCGGCATCGGCCCCCGGCCGAGGTGCGGTACGCTGAGCCCGACAACGGCGCGCACATGCTCCGGGTGAAACAACGCCGTGCCGTAGGCGATCGGTGCGCCCCAGTCGTGCCCGACGACGACGGCCCGTTCCTCGCCGAGCGCTGCGATCAGCCCGTTGATGTCGGCGCTCATGTCCCTGATCGCATACGCCTCGATGGTGTGCGGCCTGTCGCTGCCGCCATAGCCGCGCACGTCCGGCGCGGCGACGCGATAGCCGGCGTTCGCCAGCGCAGGAATCTGATGGCGCCACGAGTACCAGCTTTCGGGAAAACCGTGGATCAAGACGACGAGCGGACCGTCGCCGGCGAGCGCCACCCGGAGGCGGATGCCGTTGGTCTTGATGATCTGCAGTTCCGGTTTCATGCGGGTCTCTCGGTCCGGGATCGCGCGCGATCATATGCCAGGCGTGGACATCTTTGGCTTTGCAAAATTGAAACTCTTGGCGTACTACGCGCCCGGGCCACGCTCCCCCACCGGAGTGCAGCTCTTCTGTAAGGGAGAGAGGATGATGATGAAGCCGAACGCACGTCCGGCGCGTCCCGATTTTTCGTCGGGACCCTGCGCGAAACGCCCGGGTTGGACTCCGGAAGCCCTCAAAGATGCCGCCGTCGGGCGGTCCCATCGATCGAAAGTTGGCAAGAAGAAGATTGTCGAAGCGGTCGATCGCACCCGAGCCATGCTCGGCATCCCGGCCGACTATCGGGTCGGAATCGTGCCGGCGTCGGATACCGGCGCGGTCGAGATGGCGCTGTGGTCGCTACTCGGCGCCCGGCCGGTCGACATGCTGACTTGGGAGAGCTTCGGCGAGGGCTGGGTCACCGACGTGGCCAAGCAGCTCAAGCTCAAGGACATGCGCACGCTGAAGGCCGGCTACGGCAAGATTGCCGACCTGAAGGCGGTCGACTGGACGCACGACGTCGTCTTCACCTGGAACGGGACGACCTCGGGCGTGAAGGTGCCGGACGGCGACTGGATCTCCGACACACGCCAGGGGCTCGCGATCTGCGACGCAACCTCGGCGGTGTTCGCGATGGACCTGCCGTGGCACAAGCTCGATGTCGTCACCTGGTCGTGGCAGAAGGTGATGGGCGGGGAGGGCGCGCACGGCATGCTCGTGCTGAGCCCGCGCGCCATCGAGCGGCTCGAAAGCTATTCGCCGCCGTGGCCAATGCCGAAGATTTTCCGCATGACTTCGGGCGGGAAGTTCTCCGAGGCGATCTTCAAGGGCGACACGATCAACACGCCGTCGCTGCTCTGCGTCGAGGATGCGATCGACGGGCTGAAGTGGGGCGAGAGCGTCGGCGGCCTGAAGGGCCTCATCGCGCGCTCGGCGGCGAACCTCGGCGTGCTCGAGACATTCGTGGCGGAGCGCGACTGGATCGCCTTCCTGGCCGACGACGAGGATATCCGCTCGAACACCTCGGTTTGTCTCAACATCGTCGCGCCGTGGTTCAGGTCGCTGCCGCCCGATAAGCAGGCGGCGGCGGCAAAGAAGATGGCCGACCTGCTGGAGAGCGAGAAGGCGGGCTACGACGTGGGCTCCTATCGCGACGCGCCGCCAGGCCTGCGCATCTGGTGCGGCGCCACGGTCGAGAAGGCCGATCTCGAAGCACTGCTGCCGTGGCTCGACTGGGCCTACGGCGAGATCGAGCGCGAATTCAGCAACTCTTAACCGTCATCCCGACCGAAGCCGCGCGAAGCGCGGCGTAGTGGAGGGACCTGTTCAGTTGGCCGCCGGCGATGACCAGGTCCCTCCACTGCGCCCTTCGGGCTCCGGTCGGGACGACGAATACATTCCAGGAGCACTCATCATGGCAAAACCCAAGGTTCTCATTTCCGACGAGCTGTCGCCGCGCGCTGTGCAGATCTTCTCGGAGCGCGGCTGCGACGTCGATTTCAAGCCCGGCCTGAAGCCGGCCGAGCTGCGCGCGATCATCGGCGACTACGAAGGGCTGGCGATCCGCTCCGCCACCAAGGTCACGGCCGAGGTGCTGGCCGAGGCGAAGAACCTCAAAGTAGTCGGCCGCGCCGGCATCGGCGTCGACAATGTCGACATCAAGTCGGCCACGGCGCACGGCGTCGTGGTGATGAACACGCCGTTCGGCAACGCGATCACCACGGCCGAGCACGCCATCGCCCTGATGTTCGCCGTCGCGCGGCAGGTCCCGGCGGCCGATGCCAGCACGCAGGCCGGCAAGTGGGAGAAGAACCGCTTCCTGGGCATCGAGCTCAGCTTCAAGACCTTGGGCCTGATCGGCTGCGGCAACATCGGCTCGATCGTCGCCGAGCGCGCGATCGGGCTGAAGATGCGCGTGATCGCCTACGATCCGTTCCTGAGCGACGAGCGCGCCACGGCGCTGGGCGTGGAGAAGGTGACGCTCGAACAGCTGCTGCCGCGCGCCGACTTCATCTCCGTTCACACGCCGCTCACCGATCAGACCAAGAACATCCTGTCGCGCGCCAACCTGATGAAGACCAGGAAGGGGGTGCGCGTGATCAACTGCGCGCGCGGCGGGCTGGTCGACGAGCTGGCGGTGCGCGACCTGCTGGTCTCCGGCCACATCGCCGGCGCGGGCTTCGACGTGTTCGTCGAGGAGCCGGCCAAGACCAACGTGCTGTTCGGCGCGCCCAACCTGGTTTGCACGCCGCATCTCGGCGCCTCGACGGTCGAGGCGCAAGAGAACGTGGCGCTTCAGGTCGCCGAGCAGATGTCGGACTACCTGCTGACCGGAGCGGTCTCGAATTCGCTCAATATGCCCAACGTCTCGGCCGAGGACGCGCCCAAGCTCGCGCCCTATCTCGATCTCGCGCAGAAGCTCGGCTCGTTTGCCGGCCAGCTCACCGACAGCGAGATCAAGGCGGTGTCCATCGAGTACGAAGGTCAGGTGGCGGCGCTGAACATCAAACCGCTGAGCCAGGTCGCGCTGATGGGCGTGCTGCGGCCGCAGCTCGACTCGGTGAACATGGTGAACGCGCCCGTGATCGCCCGCGAGCGCGGCATCGAGGTCGCCGAGGTCAAGCACGAGCGCGACAGCGACTACAACTCTATGATCCGGCTAACCGTCACCAGCGAGAAGCACACACGCTCCGTCACCGGCACACTGTTCGGCGGCAAGCATCCGCGCATCGTCGAGATCAAGGGCATCGAGATCGAGGCCGAGTTCGCGCCCCACATGCTCTACATCACCAACGACGACAAGCCTGGCTTCATCGGACGCCTCGGCACCCTGCTCGGCGAGAACGCCGTCAACATCGCGACCTTCCATCTCGGGCGAGACAGGCCCGGCGGCTCGGCGATCGCGATCGTGCAGGTCGATCAGCCGCTGCCGCCGGCGCTCACCGCCCAGATCGCCGCGGTCGAGGGCGTGGTTCAGGCCAAAGCGCTGGGGTTCTAATCGACGAAGGTATGGGTTTGGGGTTGCCGTCGTCCCTTGCTATGCTCACGTTTTCGTGAGGTCGAGAGATCAGGCGTCCATGCCTCTCTATTGGATAATCGATTCGCGCGAGCGCTTGATGACGGCGGTGGCCGAGGGCGGCGTGACGAAGGAGGAGGCGAACGCCTATCTCGATGCCATGTCCGGCGCGGGAGCCGGCGGCTATCGCCGGCTCTTCGACGGCAGCGAGGGCGAACCGCTGATGGACGACCACGACATCATGGGGCTGGCCGTACGGATGCGAGGCCTACAGCAGGTCGGGCAGCCTGGGCCGCTGGCGGTCGTCATGCCGCGCGACAAGCATGAGCGGTTTGCGCGCATGCTTGGCGTGTTGGCAGTTCCCGACCGTCCCATCCGATTCTTCAGCGATGCGGCGGCCGCGCGCGCCTGGCTGGATGAGCCTCGCATCCGCGAGTGGTCGAAACCGTCCTAGGGCGACCATGAGAAATGCTATGGCGCGAAAGTAAGGTATCAGAACTATGATACTCGCGTTCGCTGGAGGGAACTGGCATGGCGCGCATCGGCGAGATCACGGATGACGGTGGCGACCCGACGCTGAAGCCCATTTTCGACAAGCAGCGCGAACTGTTCGGCGACGTGCTGAACACGACCAAGGTCATGGCCCACTGCCCGCCGATCCTTCGCGCAGCCGGGCTGATGGGGCAGGCGATCGAGCAGTCCGGGCAGCTGCCCAAGGCGCTTCTGCCGCTGATCTATCTCAGGGTCGCATCGATCAACGGCTGCCCGTTTTGAATTGACATCAATTCCGTCCGTGTGGCGGAAACCGAAGGCGGGCTCGACAAGGTCAGCGAAGTGGTGACCTGGCGCGACAGCAAACTGTTCAGCGACAGCGAGCGGGTCGCGCTCGATTATGCCGAGGCCGTGACCTACACTGACCGGCAGGTCGATGACGTGCTGTTCGCCCAGGTGAAGAAGCACTTCACCGAGCCGCAGATCGTCGAGCTGACGGCTGCGATCGCATTCGAGAACTTCCGCTCGAAGTTCAATCCCACCCTCGGAATTGAGGCGCAAGGATTCTGTCTGGTGCCGCGAAGGAGCTAAAGTCCTCCGCGCGCTCCTGACAGGACCGATCACTCCATCTCGATCTTGAGCTCCTTCAGCGTCTTCCCCCAGAAGGCGTGCTCTTCGCCAACGAACTTGGCGAACTGCGCGCGGGTGCGCTCGGGCGGCTGCTCGAGGCCGTCCCGCTCCAGGGCCTCGACCCATTTCGGGTTCTTCATCGCCTCCTTCGTGGACTTCTCGATCTTGTCGAGGATGGCGTCGGGCGTTTTGGCGGGCGCAAACAGACCCTGCCAGCTGGTCACGACGACATCGATGCCCTGTTCCTTGAGCGTCGGCACGTCGGGCAGTGACTTCACGCGCTTGTCGCCGGTCACGGCCAGAGCCTTGAGATTGCCGCCCTTGATCTGGGACACCGCGGGGGGCAGCGACGAGAAGTTCATCGTGATCTGGCCGCTGATTACGTCGGCCACGGCCGGTCCCGTCCCCTTGTAGGGCACATGTGTGATCTTGATCCCGGCCGCCCGGGCGAAGAGCGCGCCGGCGAGGTGGTTGTTGCCGCCCACGCCGGACGAGGAGAAGGTGAGCGAGTCGGGGTCCTTCTTGGCCATTGCCACCAGCTCGGCCGCGTTCTTGGCGGGCACCTTGTTGCCCACGACCAGCACGTACTGATAGTCCGTGATCTGGCAGATCGGCGCCAGGCTCGTGAGAGTATCGATCATGCCCTTCTGGACGTGCGGGTTGATGATCACGTTGGTGCCGACGGCAACAAACAGCGTCTGGCCGTCCGGCTTGGCGGACGCCACGTTGCGCAGGCCGATCGATCCGGCCGCGCCACCCTTGTTGTCGATGATGATCTGCTGGCCAATGACCGGGGTCATGACGTTGGCGAGCTCGCGGGCATTGATGTCCGTGCTGCCGCCAGCGGCATAGCCGACGACGAAGGTCACCGGTCCGTTCGGCCAAGCAGATTGGGCCCGCAAGCCGGATGGGAGGAGGAGGGCGCCCGAGCCAAGGGCGAGAGCGTGACGGCGCGTGAGATTGAGCATGGGTTCTCCTAGTTCTTGCCGGAAACGTACTTGCCGGCGCCGTCGCCCGCCATCTTGCCCAGCACCGCGCCGGACACCAGCCCGGTGCCGCCGGGATAGTTGTGGTAGAACAGCCCGCCGACCAGCTCTCCCGCGGCGAACAAGCCGGGGATCACGTGGCCGTCGGTGCTCTCGACCTCGCCACTGGTCGTGATCTTGAGCCCGCCGAAGGTGAAGGTGAGGCCGCAGGTCACGGCATAGGCCTCGAACGGCGCCTGGTCGATCGTATTCGCCCAGTTGCTCTTGGGGACGGCCAGGCCGCGCACGCCACGGCCGTCCTTGATCGCCGGATTGAACGGCACCTCGGTCATGACCGCGGCATTCCATTCCTTGATGGTCTTGAGGAACTGCTCCTGGTTCACGCCCTCGAGCTTGGTGGCGAGCTCCTCGATCGTGTCGGCGCGCACCTTGGTCATGCGCTTGATGCGGTATTCGTCGCGCAGCCGGTCGAGCACCTTGGCGTCGAAGATCTGCCAGGCGAACTGCTGCGGCTGGGCCAGGATCACCGCGCCGTACTTGGCATAGGTGTAGTTGCGGAAGTCGGCGCCCTCGTCGACGAAGCGCACGCCGTTGGCATTGACCATGATGCCGAGCGGGTAGGAGTGCTTCTGGAAATTGTCGCCGACCTCGAGGTCGCCGAACTCCGGCGCGTTCATGTCCCAGCCGACCGCGTGGCCGCCCGACCAGTTGCCGTGCGCCTTGGCGCCGATCGCCAGCGCCATGTTGATGCCGGCGCCGGTGTTGAAGCGCGTGCCGCGCACCTTGGCGAGATCCCAGGTCGGCCCGAGATAGCGCGTGCGCATCTCGGCGTTGCTCTCGAAGCCGCCGCAGGCCAGCACGACCGCCTTGGCGCCGATCCGGACCTTGCGACCCTTGTGCCGCGCGATCACGCCGCGCACGACCCCGTCCTCCTCGATCAGCGACACGGCCGCCGTCTCGTAATGGATCGGGATGCCGGCCTTGGCCGC
>JAHCJV010000050.1 GCA_026126105.1 Enhydrobacter sp. | reverse complement strand
ATCAGCGCCGCCAGGTTGCCGGTGGCGCTGAAGCTGTCGTCGCCGCCGTTCATGCGGACGACGAGCTTCTCGGACGTGCCGATGTCGAGGGCGAACGGCGCCGGATCGAGACGGTCGAAACGCACCCGCGTGCCGTTGGCCGTCGCGGTGAAGACTTCCGCCCCGCCGCCGCCATTGACTTCGGCGGTATCGACACCGTCCCCGCCCTCGAACAAGTCGGTGTCGTCGCCCGGATTCCAGATCATCCGGTCGTTGCCCGCCTCGCCGAACAGCTGATCGTCGCCGTCGCCGCCGGTCAGCGTATCGTTGCCGTCGCCGCCGAACAGCAGGTCGGTGCCGCCCTTGCCGAGCAGGATATCGTCGCCAGCCTGTCCGAAGAGCTGGTCGTTCCCCGATCCACCCGTCACCGTGTCGATTTCCACGCCGCCGAACAGGAAAGCTTGCGGAAGCGCACCATTGGCTTCGTTGAGCGTGATGATGTCGCTGCCGTCGAGACCGAAGACATCGATACGGACTGTATTGGCCACCGTGGGCGCATCCCCCGCAATCACCACAGCGCCATTGTTGACGAGGAGTCTTCCCGCTGCGTTGCGGCCGACATTGATCGAGTTGACGAGAGCATCGCCCGTAACCGTCAGCACGCCCGTGGAACTCGAAAAGCTGGCGGTGACAGCCATGGTCATTCATTCCTTTCGATCAGACGGCCCGCCCGGGCAGGTGCGATGCCGAACCGACATCCAAATTGAGGCGAATGTCGGGCATATACCAAACGACACCTCAGAACGAGCCGGTGAACTCCAGCTCGATGGCATTCCTGACGTTGTCGATTTTCCACCAGTTGAGCCGCCGCAAGAGGCTCTGACCAAGCAGCGCCTGGCTGCGGGGGGCGCCGACGGCGGCGAGCACGTTCTCCATCGTCCGGTCGCCGACCTGGACGGACCGTAACCTGACGACGCGCTGCAGAACGCCCCGACCGTCGGCGACCACGAAGCGACGCTCGCCCAGGAAGTCGCTCTGGGTCAGCGTGCCGTTGCGTGTCAGCTCGTCGGCGACTTCCTGGGGGATCTGCACATTCGCGGCGCCCGAATCGACGACGAAGTAGGAACTGGCGGTGCCATTCAGTTTTACCGACAGGGCGAACACGCCGCGCATTCTGTGGAAGCTCGCCGTGGTCCGGGCCAGCGCCGCATCCTGCGCCTTTCTGGCCGCGTCGCACGGGGCCCAGGTCGCGGCACCTTCCTTCTCGGCGGGACCATGGCAATAGTCCATCAGGGCCAGGAGCTTCGAGTAGGTGTCCCGCTGCTCGCAGGCCCCGATCGCCTCGAGCGCCGGCGCATCCGCGTTCCGGCACGCCACGTTCGTCGCAGTCCATTGGGCGATCGCCCGTCCTGCGTCGCCGGCCTGTGCCTCTGCCGATCGACTGCCTGCCGGCAGCAGCGCGGCCACGAGAAGGAGCGCCAGGCAGGCACGGCGGTCTGTCGAATAGCGCAAGGGTTCCCCAGGGTCAGGCCACTGCCAGACGCTACTCCCGTCACCGCACCGGTGTCAGCAATGCCTCACGCGGCGTCGGCCAGCGTCGGCTGGGGCAGGATCGCCGCGTCGGCGTCGAAGCGCTTGCCGGCGCGCAGGCAGAAGAGCGGGCGGATGAAATGCTCGGCGATCACCTGCGTGTCCTCGTTGTCCTGCAGCACGAAGCGGCCGGTCTCGTCGGCCAGCACCGAGATGTCGGCCTCGACGCCAGGCCGAAGGGTGCCGATCTCGTCCGCCATGCCGAGCATCGCGGCGCAGTTGCTGGTGACCATCGGCACGACCTGCTTGATCGAAAGGCCAAGCGCCAGCATGCTGGTCATCGCCGAGGCCAGCGAGAAATTCTGGCGGCCGGCGAACAGGTGCATCTCCTCCTTGTCGGGATGCGCGTCCGGCGTGCCGCGCGGCTTGGGGATCGTGGTGTTGTAGCCGTGCATATCGGCGCCCAGCGTGTCCGGCACGATACCGGCGTCGAGCGCCAGCCGCGCCATCCTGAACGAGAAGTGCGAGCCGTGGCCGACGTCGGTCTTCAGCCCCTGCGCCAGCGCCTCGCGCACCACCGGATGCAGCTTGCCGTGCCGGTCGACGAATCCGCCGGGATGACGCGTGAAGGGATGCGCCAGGATATCGCCAGGCCGCAGGATCTTCAGCATGTCGGGGAGGATCTCGTCGGCCTCGTAGGGTTGCCTGCCGTCGGGCAGCGGCCAGAGCTGGCCGAAATGGATGTAGAGCGGCAGGTCGAGCGCGCGGCCGATCTCCGACGCCCGCCGCATCGCCTCGTCGCCCCAGCGCGTGAAGCCGCCGATCTCGGCATGCCCCTTCACGCCGCGCACCAGATCGGCATTCTCGCGGGCGGCCCGCACCGTGTCGTCGACGGCGATGCAGTCGGGACGATAGAGCTCGGGGTAATAGTGGCCCTCCAGCCCGCCGACCATGTAGGCGGAGATGAAGGCGAGCACGCGGCTCGCGGCCGGCTTGACGATGAACTCGCGGAAGCCTGGGAAGGTCAGCACGGACGGGCCGCCCTGATCGACCAGCGTCGTCACGCCGGAATGCACGCCGACCATGTCGGCCTCCAGCCCGAAGCGGCCGCTGACATAGCGATAGACGTGCGCGTGCGTGTCGATCATGCCCGGCAGCACCAGCCTGCCGCGCACGTCGATCGACTCGTTCGCCGGCCCGGGAAGAGTCCTTGCCACGGCGACGATGCGGCCGTCGCGCACGCCGACATCGTGGACGCCGTCGATCCCCTGCGCCGGATCGATGACCCTGCCGCCGCGCAGCACGAGGTCGAAGGGAGCAGACTGCACGACATCCATGGCGGGTCCTCTCGTTTTCGGTTTCCGGCAGCAAACGGCATGCCATTTGCTTGCGTCTTTCCACATGCAACCGAACATCCTCAGCCAAGTGGTCCGCTGGCTCCTGGAGCGGATCGAGCACTTTCCCATCCCGCTGGAAGAGGCCCTGTGGGCCTACGCCAGCTGCATGGCCGGCCCTCCCGGCCATGAGGCCTTCGCCTTCCCTCTCCCGCCCTGCGGCGCAAGCGGCGCGGTCGCTCCCGACGAAGACGGAACGCCGTGGCAAGATCGTTGGCAGATCATGGATCACGATCTGCAGTCGCAGGGATCGGCCCCGGTGCCTTCCCCCGCCGCCGTCGCATAGCCGCGCCATCTCTCCTCAGATTCCTCGCCCCCGCTAGGGGGGAGAGGTTGGGAGAGGGGGTTGCGCACAGGCTTCGATGCCCCCTCTCCCCGCCTCTCCCCCTCGCGGGGGAGAGGAGCATGAGCTGCAGAGGTCTTGCTTCCGTTCGCACAGCTTCGTTGTTCGCCGGTCGTCTCCCATGCGACCATCCCCGAATGCGCAAGATGCATCTGGTGGCGTATCTCAAGACGGGGCCCACGGCGAGCTATGCCAGTGCCTGGCGCCATCCCGCCTCGCCGCTCGACGATATCTGGGACCCCGAGCGCTACGAGCATGTCGCGCGCGTGCTCGAGGAGGCACGTTTCGACGCCGCCTTCTTCGCCGACGGGCTGGGCCTGCCCGACCTCTACCGGAACAGCTTCGCCGACTTCATCGGCCGCGGCGGCCAGACCAGTCTGCTCGACCCGATGACCGTGCTGCCGCTGATGGCGCGCGTCACGAAGCATCTCGGCCTCGGCAACACGATCTCGACGACGTTCCATCCGCCGTTCCAGATCGCGCGCAGCCTGGGTTCGCTCGACCTCTTGAGCCGCGGCCGGGCGGCGTGGAACGTCGTCACCTCGGCGACCGACTACGAGGCGCGCAACTTCGGCCTGGACGGCGTGCCGCCCAAGGCCGAGCGCTACGACCGCGCCGACGACGTGCTCGAGGCGTGCTGCGCGCTGTGGGACTGCTGGGACGCCGACGCAATGGTGATGGACCGCGCGAGCGGCGTGTTCGCCGACGCGAGCAAGATCCGCTACGCCGATCATGTCGGTCCCTACGTCCGCACGCGCGGGCCGCTGTCGATCCCGCGCAGCCCGCAGGGCCGGCCGCTGATCCTGCAGGCGGGATCGTCGCCGCGCGGGCGGGAATGCGCGGCGCGTTGGGCGGACATGATCTTCTGCACGCCGGCGACGAAGGCCGATGCGATCGACTTCCGCACCGACATGCATGCCCGTCTCGCCGCCAGGGGGCGCGACCCGGCAAGCTGCGCGATCCTGCCGACGCTGTCGGTCGTGATCGGCGAGACCGAGTCGATCGCGCGGGAAAAGGCCGCGTTCCTCGACAGCCTGATCGATCCGGAGCTGGTGCTCGCCTCCTCCTCCCAGCTGCTCGGCGTCGACCTGAGCCGGATCGAGTCGGCCGAGCAGGCCGAGCGCGAGGCCGGCAACCAGGGCATCGCCGGCTCGCGCGATCGGATGGCGCAGCTGGCGCGCGCCCAGGGCATCAGCTTCGCCGAAGCCGTGCGCAAGCCGCGCGGCCTGCTGGCCGGCACGCCGGCCATGATCGCCGACCAGATGGAGGACTGGTTCACCGGCGGCGCCTGCGACGGCTTCGTCCTGCCGCCGACCGTCTTCCCGCTGACCTACGAGGAGTTCGCCCGCATGGTGACGCCGGAACTGCAGCGCCGCGGCCTGCTGCGGCGTGAATACGCGGGCCGCACCCTACGCGAGAATTTGGCGGATGCCGGCTGAGACGTCATGCTCCTGCCGCAATGACGAGAGGAGCATGAGAGTCGCGGCGGGCTTGCCATTGTGGTGCGGAATGTGTCTCTCTGCCGATCGTCGCAAACGTACCAATCGAGCAACTTGCATCGGAGCGTCATGAACGATGCCTTCATTGCCGGCGCAACGCCGGCGCAGCCCGCCTTGCACGATTTCGGCTCCATTCCATTTTCCGGTCGGTCCGACGCGCTGTTCGAGCGTCACCTGCTGTCCGACGCGGTGGTCGAACCGGCCGGTGCGTACGATCGACAGCGCTTCGAAGCGCTGGCCCGATCCGTCCGCGACGTGCTCGCCCGGCGCTGGATCAGGACCCAGCGCACCTACGATCAAAAGAACCCCAAGCGCATCTACTACATGTCGATGGAGTTCCTGATCGGGCGGTCGCTGACGAACAACGTCGCGAACCTGATGCTGCAGCAGCCGATCGAGCGCAGCATGCTCGAGAGCAAGCTCGACTGGTTCGGGCTCGTGGAGCAGGAACCCGATCCCGGCCTCGGCAACGGTGGCCTCGGGCGGCTGGCGGCGTGCTTCCTCGATTCGATGGCCACCCTTCAGCTCCCCGCGATGGGTTACGGGCTGCGCTACGAATACGGCATGTTCCGCCAATCCATCGAGAATGGCTGGCAGCGCGAGCAGCCCGACAACTGGCTGCGCCGGCAGGATCCGTGGGAGATCTCGCGACGCGGGCAATCCGTCCAGGTCACCCTGGGCTGCACCTACGAGATGCATCGCGGCAGGCTGCGGATGATCCCCAATCGCCCGTCGACCCTGATCGGCATCCCCTATGACCGTCCGGTCGTCGGCTTCGGCGGCAAGACGATCAATACCCTGCGCCTGTGGGGCGCGGCGGCGCAGGACTATTTCGACTTCCAGGACTTCAGCTCGGGCGACTTCGTCGGTGCCCTGACCGGCAGCATCGCCGCGCAGACGCTGACCCGCGTCCTCTATCCGAACGACGCAACGGAGCTGGGACAGGGACTGCGCTTCGCACAGGAATATTTCCTGGTCGCCTGCTCGCTGGCCGACCTCGTGCGCTGCTTCCGCAGCCAGAACGACGATTGGAACCTCCTCCCGGAGAAGGTCGCCATACAGCTCAACGATACGCATCCCACGCTGGCGGTGCCGGAGCTGATGCGCATCCTGCTCGATGACGCCAAGCTCGGCTGGGAGAAATCGTGGGACCTCACGCAGCGGACGCTGGCCTACACGAACCACACGCTTCTGCCGGAAGCGCTTGAGAAATGGTCGGTCAACTATTTCCGCATCATGCTGCCGCGCCATCTCGACATCATCTACGAGATCAACCAGCGCTTCCTCGACGACGTGCGCCGCCGCTTTCCCGGCGACGAGGGCCGGGTGTCGCGGGTGAGCCTGATCGAGGAAGGGCCGCAGAAGCGCGTGCGCATGGCCAACCTGGCGATCGTCGGTTCGCACAGCACCAACGGCGTCGCCGCGATCCATTCCGAAATCCTGCGCACCACGACGGTGCGCGACCTGGCGGAGATCTTCCCCGAGCGCTTCAACAACAAGACGAACGGTGTCACGCCGCGGCGGTGGCTCCTGCTCGCCAATCCCGAACTGTCGGACGCCATCATCGGTGCCATCGGCGACGGCTGGGTCACCGACCTCGCCCGGATCGACGGACTGAAGTCGTTCGCCGACGACGCGGGTTTTCGCCACTCGTTCCTGAAATCGAAGCGCGACGCCAAGGTGCGCTTCGCCACCTGGCTGAAAACGACGTCAGGCCAGGTCGTCGACCCCGACAGCATCTTCGACTGCCAGATCAAGCGCATCCACGAATACAAGCGGCAGCTGCTCAATGCGCTGCGCATCGCCGTGCTGTACAATCGGCTGCGCGCCGACCCGAATCTCGAGATGGCCCCGCGCACGTTCATCTTCGGCGGCAAGGCGGCGCCCTCCTACCACCTGGCCAAGCTCATCATCAAGTTCGTGAACAACCTTGCCGGCACGATCGACGGCGACCCCGCGGTCCGCGGTCGTATCAAGGTCGTCTTTCTGCCGGAATATTGCGTGTCCATGGCCGAACGGCTCCTGCCGGCGGCGGACCTTTCGAACCAGATATCGACGGCCGGCTTCGAGGCCAGCGGCACCAGCAACATGAAGTTCATGATGAACGGCGCGCTGACCCTCGGCACGCGGGATGGCGCGACGATCGAGATGGCAGAAGAGGCCGGCGAGGAAAACTTCTTCCTGTTCGGCCTCACAGCGCAGCAGGTCGCCGACAGCCGCGCCTGGTACAACCCGTTCTGGCACTATGAAAACCAGGCCGAGACGCGCGAGGCGCTCGACCTGATCGGCAGCAACTTCTTCAGCCGGAACGAGCGCGGCGCCTTTACGCTGATCCACGACACGCTGCTGAAGAACGGCGACCGCTACATGCATCTCGCGGACCTGCCCGCCTATCTCGACGCGGACCGGGCCGCCTGCGCGCTCTATGCCGACCGCGATGCCTGGGCACGCAAGGCGATCCTCAACGTCGCCAGCTCGGGCAAGTTCTCCAGCGACCGGACCATCGCGCAGTACGCGACGGAGATCTGGGGCGCCAAGCCCTGCCCGGTCGCGTAGGCGGAGGGGGCCAGACCATGATGGTGCTCGGCTTTACGGGCGGCGCGCTGGGCGGGCATCTCGCGGGATGGCGGCACAAGGACGCGTTTCCCACCACCGCCATGCAACTCTCCTGCATGGTCGAGATGGCGCAGCTCGCCGAGCGCGGCAAGCTCGACCTGATGTTCCTGGCCGACGGCAACGGCGTGCGCCAGATGGACAAGCCGGCGCTGTTCGCGGCCAACAGCCCGTCCGACCGGCCGGCGGTGTTCGAGCCCGTCACTTTGTTCGCCGCCGTCGCACAGCACACCAGCCGCATCGGCCTGGTGGCGACAGCGACCACCAGCTACGAGGAACCGTTCACCCTCGCGCGCAAGTTCGCCTCGCTCGATCACCTGAGCGGCGGCCGATCGGGCTGGAACCTCGTGACGACCCAATATGTCGACGACGCCAAGAACTTCGGCCGCGACGAGCACATGGGCCGGGTCGAACGCTACGAGCGCGCGCGGGAGAGCCTCGACGTCGTGCGCGCGCTGTGGGACTCGTGGGCGACCGACGCGTTCCTCGAAGACAAGGCGACCGGCCGCTATCTCGACCCGGCGAGGGTGCGCCTCACGAATCACCGCGGCAAGCACTTCGCGGTCAAGGGCCCGCTGAACGTCGCGCGCACGCCGCAGGGCCAGCCGGTGGTGTTCATGGCCGGCCAGTCGGACGCCGGCAAGGAGCTGGCGGCCTACGGCGGCGAGGGATTGTTCGGCACCGCCAGCAGCAAGGCCGACGCGCAGCGGGAATATGCCGACATCAAGGGCCGGATGGCGAAGTACGGCCGTCCGACCGATGCGCTGAAGATCCTGCCGGCGCTCAGCGTGTTCGTCGGCCGCACCGCCGCCGAGGCCGATGCGCTCTACGAGGAGCTGCAGGCGCTGATCCCGCCGCCGCTCGCCGTCAGCTACCTCTCGAAGCTGGTGGGCTTCGACGTGACCGAGGCGCCGCTCGACGGCCCGATGCCGCGCAGCCCCGGCGAGAATGTCGGCGGCACCGCGATCGGCCGGTCGGTGGTCGAGATGGCGCAGCGTGAAGGCCTCAGCGTGCGCGCCACCTCGCAGCGCGTGCTGGGGTCGATGGGCGGCAACATGGTGAAGGGCGATCCGGGACAGGTCGCCGACTTTCTGGAGGACTGGTATGCGAGCCAGGCGTGCGACGGCTTCATGCTGTCGATGCCGGTCCAGCCACGCAGCCTGCGCGACTTCGTCGAGCTGGTCGTGCCCGAGCTGCAGCGCCGCGGTCTGCGGCCGCCCGACTATCGCGGCCCCACCTTGCGCGACAACATGGGCCTCGCCAGGCCGGCCGATCCGTTCGCGCGTGCCCGACAGGAGCTTTCGTCATGACCTTCTCCATCGCCGGACGATGCGCCCGCACCGGCATGCTGGGCGCCGTCGTCACCACCTCGTCGATGTCCGTCGGCAGCCGTTGCGCCTACGCGACCGCCGGCGTCGGCGCCGCACTGACCCAGCACCGCACCGACCCGCGGCTCGGGCCGAAGATGCTCGAGCAGCTGGCGCAGGGCATGACACCCGAGGGAATCATGCGCGACCTCGCGGCGACCGAGCCGGGCATCGGCTGGCGGCAGCTCGCCGTCATCGGCGCCGACGGAACGGGCACGTTTCTCAATGGCGACAAGATCAGCTCGACCGCCAAGGGCCTGGTCGGCCACGACTGCGTGGCAATCGGCAACATCCTGCGCACCACCGACGTGGTCGATGCGATGGTCGAGACCTTCGAGACCAACGCCGACCAGCCGCTGGCCGAACGACTGTTGCGCGCCATCGAGGCCGGCGAGGCAGCCGGCGGCGAGCTGAAGCAGGTCAAGTCCGCCGGCCTCGTCGTCGCCTACAAGGAGAGCTTCCCGTACGTCGACCTGCGCGTCGACCTCGACCCGCAGCCGCTCGTGCAGCTGCGCTTCCTGTGGGAGCTCTACCAGCCGACTGCCGACGCCTACGTCATCCGCGCCGTCGACCCCGAGAGCGCCCCGCCGCCTTGAGCTCGCGGCGACGCGTTCCTCCCTGCGCGCAGCGCGGGGAGGTGGCGCGGTAATCCGCGACGGAGGGGTCATAGGCAACACGGATGCTGTGGCCCATGACCCCTCCGCCCCTTCGGGGCACCTCCCCGGCTCCGCCAGGGAGGAACGCATACGCAAGAGCGTGGTGCGGTTCTTGCTGGGCGCGCGACAGCGAGCGAACGAAAAGGAGGATTTGTGCTGCACATCCTGAGGGCGACGAAGGAAACGGTTCACTGGGGCTATTTCGACGCCGCCCTCGCGCCGGCGCTCAAGGTGAAGAGCGGCGACCACGTTCACGTGCAGGCGATCACGCATCATGCCGGCGACGCACCCGACCTGATGATGGACGATGCGATCCGCCAGCTCTATCGCGACATCCCCGAGGACGACCGCAATCCCGGCGTCCACATCATGACCGGACCGATTCATGTCGAGGGCGCGAAGCCGGGCGACATGCTCGAGGTGCGCTACCTGTCGATGATCCCGCGCTTCCGGCACGGCTCGAACCTCGCCGCCAACTGGGGTTACCTCTACAAGGAGTTCGGCGAGAAGGAGCGCGTGACGATCTATGCGCTCGACGAGAACAGCAACCAGGCGGAGGCGGTGTTCGCCTACGACTATCCCGGCAAGTACCTGATCCCCGGCAGGATCACCCATCCGGAAAGCTGCAACTGCCAGCCGGCGCTGCCGGGCTTCCGCATTCCCGTGCGGCCGCATCTCGGCACCGCGGGCGTGGCGCCTGACATGAAGGGGCGCGTCAGCACCATCCCGCCCGGCGTCCATGGCGGCAACATCGACAACTGGCGCATCGGCGCGGGCTCGACCGTGTTCTATCCGGTGCAGGTCGACGGCGGCATGTTCTCGGTCGGCGATCCGCATATCTCCCAGGGCGACGGCGAGCTCAGCGGCACCGCGATCGAGGCGTCGCTCGACGTCATGATGACGATCGCGATCCGGCGCGACTTCCACTTTCCGACGCCGCTGATCGAGACGCCGCACGAATGGATGGTGCACGGCTTCGACGAGGACCTGAACGTCGCCATGCGCCAGGCCTCGCTCGAGATGCTGCGCCTGCTGACCGACCTCAAGGGCACCAGCCGCGACGACGCCTACTCGCTGATGAGCGTCGCCGCCGACTTCACCGTGACGCAGGTGGTCGACGGCCGCCAGGGCATCCACGCCCGGATCCCGCGCTCGGTCTTCCCGCCGAGGAAGCAGGATCCATCCGGACGATGATCCTGAGAGGTGTCGATCAGCGATCGAGCCAGACGGTGTCGAAGCGCCAGTTGTTGTAGATGCTGTTCTGCTGCAGCACGATGCCCTTGACCGCCGGCTGCCAGCAGGTGTTGGCCGCGCCGTGGCTGATGATCGGCCGCGCTCCGTCCTTGATCAACATGCGCTCGATCTCGCCCACGATCTTCAGCCGCTTGGCGCGGTCGCGCTCGGCCGACTGCGCCTCGATCAGCTTTTCGACCTCGGGATTGTTGTAGCCGGTGTAGTTCCGCTCGGACTTGCTGTGATAGTTCTCGAAAAAGTTCACGTCGGGATCATCGACGCCAAGGCCGGTCAGGTTCAGGCCGATCGCGTAGTCCTTGCGCGTCACCTTGCTGTGCCACACCGTGGTGTCTATCGCCTCGAGTTCGCCATCGATGTAGATCGTCTTGAGCTGGTCGATCAGGATGACGGCGGGATCGCGGTAGACCGCGATGTTGCGGGTCGACACCTTGACCTTCAGCGGGTTGGCGGCGCTGTAACCCAGCCCCTCCATGATCTTGCGCGCTTTGGTCCGGTTCTTCTCGATGTCCGGTCCGTAGCCCGGCAGCTTCGCGAGTTCTTCCGCCGGCAAGCCCCAGACGCCGCTGGGCGGCGGCAGCATGGGGCCGCCGACCACGTCGTTCCCCTGTGACAGGATATCGCTGAACGGCTTGCGGTCGAGCGCCAGAGCCAGTGCCTCGCGCAGCTTGGGATTGTCGAACGGCGGCGCGTCGCGGTTGACGATCAGGTTGGAGCTGACGTTGGTGGTGCGGGCCTCGCAGACGGCATGCGGCGCCTGATCCTTCACGTCCTTCAGGAGCGGGAAAGTGATGTCGGCGTCGAATGTCAGGTCCAGGTCGCCGGCCACGAAGGCCAGCACGCGCGTGCTGCGATTGGGCACGATCCGGTATTCGATCGCGTCGAGATAGGGCAGCCCCTTTTTCCAGTAGTCGGGATTGCGCACCAGCTTGATCGACTCGTTGCGCTTGAACTCCACGACCTTGAATGGCCCGGTGCCGATGGGCCTGGATCGCATGTCCCGCCCGTTCGCATGACAGGCATAGACCGGCGAGTAGCCGGCCGCCAGGATCGACAGGAACGACGGCTGCGGCCGGCCAAGCTCGAAGGTGACCTGGGTATCGGAATCGACCGTCACGTCCTTCAGGTTGATGTACCAAATCCTGCGTGGATTCTTGCGGATCAGGTCTGACTTCTCGTCGGCCTTTCCGGTCAGTGCGTCCCAGGTGCACTTCACGTCCTTGGCGGTGAACGGCTTGCCGTCGTGCCACTTGACCCCGGACCGCAACTTGAAGGTAAGCCTGGTCTCGTCGGCGTTCCACGACCAGCTTTCGGCCAGATCGGGAACGATCTTTTCCGCCGAGTTTCGCTTCTCCTGCGGATCGAACATCACGAGATTGTTGAACACCGCCATGAACGGCATGATCGTGGAGTTGGTCGCCTCCTCGTGGATCGAGGCGCTGGGCGGGTTGTCGCGATGGGTGACGCGAAGAGTTCCGCCCGTCTTCTGAGCGAACCCCGGTGACGCTGCCATGACGAAGGCAGCCAAAGTGCCAACCACGATTGCCGAGCGCACGTGCATAGCATTCCTCCCAGACACACACGCGCTTTGCGGCGTGTTGTTATGTTCCTTTTGGAGGCTCGTTTGATGGTTATAGCGGTCGAGCCCGTGTCAACGCTGCGAAACCACTCGGTAAGCGCGCACGCGAAACATCGAAACGCAATATTTGCAGTGTAGCACACCGCGCCAAATCGCCAAAGCGCCAAAGCGGCACAGGCCGGTTCGGCGAGACGCACCACGGTGTGCCGGCTTCGCTAGGGAGGAAAACTCCTATGCGGCGACGCGCGGCGCCGACGAGGCCGCCGCACTTTCAGGTCCGGACATGGCCTTCCACCTCCTGGGGGTCAGACGAACTCGAGCCCGAGAGTCCTGGCCGTGCTTGCGCGAATGTCGCGGCATGCGACGGCGTCCTTCTTCAAGTCGATGCCGTAGGTCGGGATGATTGTCCTCAGTCGACCAAGCCATCCATCGGACGTGAGCCTGTCGTCGAAGCATTTCTGCAGGACCTCGACCGCGATGAACGCCGCCGTCGACGCCCCGGGCGATGCGCCGAGCAGTGCCACGAAGGACTTGTCGGCGCTCGCGACCAGCTCGGTGCCGAACTCCAGTACTCCGGTATGCTGCTGATCGGGCTTTATGATCTGCACGCGTTGTCCGGCGACTGCCTCGCGCCAGTCATGACGTTGCGCGCGCGGGAAAAACCCCTGCAATGTGGCGAACTGATGGGCCGAAGTCTGCAGCACCTGCCCGATCAGATATTCGCTGAGCTGCCAGTTGTCGCGAGCCACCGCCAGCAGGGGAAGGATGTTGCCCGGCTCTACGGACTTCGGCAGGTCGAAATAGGATCCATGCTTGAGGAACTTGCTGGAGAATCCGGCATAGGGTCCAAACAGCAGCGACCGCTTGCCGTCGATCATGCGCGTATCGAGATGAGGAACCGACATTGGCGGCGAACCCTGCGCTGCCTTGCCGTAGACCTTCGCATGATGTCTTGCGCTGACGGCGTCCACGTCACACCGCAGCCAGACTCCGCTGACCGGAAACCCGCCATAGCCATGCCCCTCGGGTATGCCGGACTTCTGCAGGAGCTCGAGCGCGCCGCCGCCGGCGCCGGCGAAGACGAACTTCGCTGAAACCGTCCTGGTCTCGCGCGTAGCGACATCTTCGACCGACACCCGCCACCGCCCGTCTTCCGATTGCACGACGTCCGTGACCCGATGCCGGTATTGCACCGAGAAACCGGACTGCGCCGAAAGCTGCGCGACAAGGAGATGGGTCAACGCGCCGTAATCGACATCGGCGCCGGAAACGATTCGCGTCGCCGCGATCGCCTGCCCGGCATCGCGCCCCTCGATGGTGAGCGGCGCCCACTCCGCGATCTTCCCGTGATCCTCGCTGTACTCCATGCCGTGGTAGCAATGATGCGCCGACATCTGGCGATAGCGTTCCCGCAGGAAAGCGACATTTCCCTCGCCCCAGACGAAGCTCATGTGCGGGCACGAATGAATGAACGCGTGAGGATCGGGGATCGCGCCCTTCGAGACGAGATACGACCAGAGCTGGCGCGAGAGATCGAACTCGGTGTTCACTTCCAGCGCTTTGGAAATGTCCACGCTGCCGTCGGCGCGCTGCGGCGTATAGTTGAGCTCGCAATTGGCCGCGTGGCCCGTGCCGGCATTGTTCCAGGCCTGGGAGCTTTCCTGCGCACAATCGGCGAGCGTCTCGAACATCGCGATGTTCAGGGACGGCTCCAATTCCTTGAGAACCGTGCCGAGCGTCGCGCTCATGATCCCGGCGCCGATCAGCACGATGTCGGGAGTCTCGGACAAGATGGTGCTCATGCGACCCGCCTGCCGGTGGGCGCGGAGCCTTCTTCGAAGCGCGAGTTGCCGTCCTGGCCGCTCGGCACGCGCATGCAGCCTGTCATCGGGGGTCTCCTGCCGTTTCGAGTGAGCGGTACCGTTCGGGAACTGGCAGGGCAAGAGCGAGGCACAGGCCGATCGCAATGGCCGCCGTCACGACGATCGTGGTGACCGCGAGGCCGATCGTTTCAGCCACCAGAGCGGGCGGCGCGCCGCTGCCGGCGTGCATGATCTCGAGGCCACCGATGCCGGCGCGAAAGGCATAGGCTCCGGGAATCATCGCGACGATGCCGGGAAAGGCGAACGTCACGGCCGGCACCCGGAAACGGTAGGCCAGACCGCGCGCAAGCATCGTTGCCGCAAATGCGCCGATCAGAGAGGCGACGCTCAATTCGAGGCCGAGATGCTCCACCGCGGTGCGCAAGCCGTGCCCGGCCATTGCGCAAAGCATGCAAACCCAGAGGGCCCGCACAGGCACGTTGAACAGCATTCCATAGCCTGTGCCCGCGAGCGCGGAGAACAGGAGATCCTCGACGGTAGGCAGTAGCGGAAAGCTTTGTGCCACCGCCAGCGCATCGCCGGCGAAGCCTGCTGCCAGGAACAGCCCAAGGGCGATCGCGAGGATCGTAGCCGTGCCGAGCGTGAGGCGCGAAAGGCCGGTGCCGACGTGATTGCCGAGCGTATCGCGCACTCCGTTGAGCAGGGGAACGCCCGGCACCAGGATCATGCCCGCGACGACGAGGCAGAGTGCCGGCGACGTGCCGGGAAACGCCCTCATCGCCAACGCCCCGATCAATCCGCCACCGAAGGCCGCCAGCGCCGCTCCGCCGACCGGATTGGTGCGGTGCGCACCCAACGTCTGGCGCAGAAGCTGGGTCACCACGCCAACGAGAAACGAGACCGCGACGACCGGCCAGCCGCCGCCGAAGAGCCGCGCGAGAGCCGCGGCTGTGATCCCGATGCCGATGGCGACCAGCCAGGGACCATAGCGATGCGGACCTTTTTCGACTTCATCCAGCTGCCGGTCGATCAGCGCAATGTCAGGCACCGCCCCCGGTCCAACCCGGCAGATGCGGTCGAGCGCGCCGAGCGCACTCATGTTGACCGTCATGCCGGAGATCGCCGGCCCGAGCCGGGTCCGAAAACCTTCCGCGCTGACCAGCGTGAGGAGGAGCCCCTCGGCCCCGACCAGCAGGTGCGCCTGATATCCGCACCTGCCGACGAGCGCGACGACCGATTCATGGACATGTTCCGTGTCGGCCCCGTTGATCAGCATCAGCCGACCCAGGCGCAACGCGACATGCGCCGCGTCGGTCACCGACGGTACGCCGGCTTCAGGCACCTGAAAGCCCTGATCCGACCATGTCGATCGGGCGCACCGTCTGGTCGAAGAGCGCCTCGTCGACCTTGCCCGAGGCGAGCGCCGCCTGCTTCAACGTGAGGCCCTTGGCGATCGCCTCCTCGGCAATGTGTGCGGCGTTCTGATAGCCGATCGCCGGCGAGAGCGCCGTCACCAGCATCACGCTGCCATCGACGTATTCCTGAACCTTGGCGGGATTGATCTCGGTCCCCTCTACCGAATACTCGCGGAATTTCGTGCAGCCATCGGCGAGGATCCGCGCCGAGTGAAGAAAATTGTTGATGATGACGGGCCGCATGGCATTGAGCTGGAAGTTGCCCTGGCTGCCCGCGAAGGCGACGGCGCTGTCATTGCCCATCACCTGGATGCAGATCATCACCATCGCCTCGCACTGCGTCGGATTGACCTTGCCGGGCATGATCGAGGAGCCCGGTTCGTTGGCCGGCAGGGTGAGCTCGGCGAGCCCGCAGCGGGGACCGGACGCGAGCCAGCGCATGTCGTTGGCGATCTTCATAAGGGCCACGGCCAGATTGCGGAGCGCACTGTGCGCCCGAACCATCGCGTCGAGCGAGCCCTGCGCGGCGAACTTGTTGGGCGCCGTGACGAACGGCCTGCCCGTCAGCTCGGCGATCTTGGCGGCAACGTCCCGCGAGAAACCCTTTGGCGCATTCAGGCCGGTGCCGACCGCCGTGCCGCCGACCGCCAGCTGATAGAGGCCGGCCCGGCTCGCTTCGATCTCCGCAATCCCATCGCGGATCTGGCCGGCCCAACCATGCCACTCCTGGCCGACGGTCAGGGGCACCGCGTCTTCCAGATGGGTGCGACCGATCTTGACCACGTCCATCCAGCCGTCGGCCTTGCGCTCGATGGTCTCGACGAGAGCGGTTACTGCCGGCACGAGTCGATCGTCGATCTCGGCGACGGCCGCGATGTGCATCGCCGTCGGGAAGGTATCGTTCGACGACTGGCCCATGTTGACGTCGTCGTTGGGCCCGACCGGCTTCTGGGATCCGAGCGTCCCGCCCAGCAACTGGATCGCGCGGTTGGAGATCACCTCGTTGACATTCATGTTGCTCTGGGTGCCGGAGCCGGTCTGCCAGACAAACAGAGGAAAATGATCGTCCAGAGAGCCGTCGATCGTCTCGTCGGCCGCGCGCACGATGGCGTCCTTCTTCCATGCCGGAAGGCGTCCGGCGGCGTGGTTCACCAGGGCGCAGGCTTTCTTGACGAAGCCATAGGCGTGATAGACGGCCTTTGGCATTCGATCGTCGCCGATCGAGAAGTGCTGCAGGGAGCGCTGTGTCTGCGACCCCCAATAGCGGTCCGCGGGAACCTCGACTTCCCCCATGCTGTCGAATTCGCGCCGCGTGCCGGTCTCTCGAAGGCCGATCGGCACATCCAGCAGCGCTGGAGCTTGGTCCGTGCTCATGCTCTCACCACTCTCCCCCTTGTCGAACCATTCGAAGAAGCTGAACACATCGAGGACCCTTAAACCAGAACCTTCGGTCCTCGGAGCGCCAACCGCCTCTCGCAGCTCCTTCCGCGTCGCCTCGCCCGGTCGAGGTGGCGGAGGCATATTCCGTCCAGCCTGCTATCTCTTCCGCGACGCGTCGGGCCGCAGCCCCGCCAGCAGCCGGTCGGTGAACTTCGGCGAGTAGCCCAGCAGTGCTTTCGAATCTGAAAGCTCCGCCTCGAGCTGGCCGAGCGCCGCGACGAACGAGCCGCCCTTCGCCAGCGCCTTCTCGACCAGCGCGCCGGCTCGGTCCTTGCCCATCGTCTCGGCCAGCAGGAAGGTCGCGCGCTCGGCCAGCACCGCGCCGTTGGTGGCGTCGAGATTGGCCTGCATGCGGTCGGCGAAGACGGTGAGGTCCGGCGCCACCTCGGCGATGCCCTCGACCGCCGAGCCGAGCGCCTCGAGCAGGCCGGCGAGGCTCGGCCATTCGGCCTGCCAGCCGCCCAGCGCGCGCTCGTTCTCCTGCGGCATCGCCGCGACGATGGTCGCGGCGAGCTGCGCGGTGCGCGCGGCGGCGGTGAGCGCCAAGCCCGCGCCGACCGGATTGCGCTTGTGCGGCATGGTCGAGGAGCTGCCCCTGCCCGGCCCCGACGGTTCGGCCACTTCCTGCAGCTCGTACTGCATCATCAGCGCGATGTCCTTCGCCGCCTTGCCGAGCGCGCCGGTGACCAGCGCCGCGTCCTGCGCGAAGCCGGCGATGCGCACGCGCTGGGCGAACCACGGCGCGGGCGGCAAGGCGAGACCGAGGCCCTTGGCCAGCGCCTTCATCACCGGCTCCGCTTTCTTGCCGAGCGCGGACAGCGATCCGGATGCGCCGCCGAACTGCAGGATCTGCGTCTCCGCGAAGCTCGCCTCGAGCCGCCGCGTCGCGCGGTCGATGTCGGAGGCCCAGCCGGCCACCTTCTGACCGAAAGCGAGCGGCGTTGCGGGCTGCATCAGGGTGCGGCCCATCACCGGCGTGGCGCGGTGCTTGCGCGCGAGCCTGGCGAAGGCCGCGACGATGCCGTGCAGCGATTCGATGATCGGCGGCACCGCCTCGGAGAGCTGCAGCACCATCGCGGTGTCGAGCACGTCCTGGCTGGTGGCGCCCCAATGGACATAAGCCGCCGCCGCCTCGTCGCGCCGCCGCACCTCGGCGGTCAACGCCTTCACCACCGCGACGGTGAGCGTCATGCTGCGCCGCGCGACCGGCACCAGCGCGGCCGGATCGTAGAGCGTCGCATCGCAGGCGGCGGCGATCGTCACGGCATGCTTCTTCGGGATCAGCCCGGCGCGCGCCGCGGCATGCGCCAGCTCCGCCTCGAAGCGCAGCATATGGCGCAAGGTCGCTTCGTCGGAAAATGCCTCGGCGACCTTGGTCGAGGCGTTGAGGGCATTCACCAGACGGCCGGACATTGGCGCTCACAGGTCGTTGCAGAGAGCCCGGAATTTGCGCGCTTCAGCGCGCCGGCAGAAGCACTTTCATTGGACCGCGGCGCCGCCGGATCCGCTCCTGCTCATGGCCTCCATCGGGGGCGCGACCCAACGAGCATGAGCGGGCCCGGTGTGCGTACCCCTAAGAGCGGCTCTGGAGAACCGCGCTCATAGAGCAACTTTGGCTTCAACCTCCACCTCACCCTGAGGAACGGAGCGAAGCGGAGTGTCTCGAAGGGTGCAGCAGGCGCGACGCCGATGCACCTCATGATCGAGGCAGCTCCGTCCTTCGGGTTCCCATCCTTCGAGACGCTCCGCTGCGCTGCGCTCCTCAGGATGAGGGTTGTGTTGGTCTGCCGACGAAAGTGAGCGCCCGTGAGAGCCGCTCGCGGCCGGGGGCCCTACACGCGTTCGAGGATCGACAGGCCGCGGTTGCGGTCGATCAGGTAGATCAGGCCGCGATGGTCGACATAGACGTCGTTGCTGCAGACGCGCTGGGCGCCCGGCGGCACGTCCGGCATCCACCACGCGGCCTGCTTCATCGACAGCGGATTGGCGATGTCGATCACCCGCAGCCCGTTGGCGAACCAGGCGGCGGGAACCTCGGTGCCGACGATGGTTTCGACCGGCTGGTGGCACGCCGTCATCAGCGGCGTCTCGATCCCGACCAGCTCCGGCAGCTGGAAGCAGCCGACCGGCACCGGCCTGGTCTCGTCGGTGATGTTCACCATCCAGAGCGCGGCCGGCAGCTCCGGCGACAGCAAGGGATCCAGCGGCTGCACATGCTCGTCGGCGACCAGCATCCAGCGATGGCCGGCGATCGGCACATCGATCGGCACCAGGCTGTGCGTCGGCCAGCCGAACGGCGGGCTCCAGTCGAGATGCGAGATCAGCGTCGGCCGGCTCATGTCGCTGATGTCGAGGATGACGCCGCCGCCGTACCAGTAGCTGACATAGAGGCGATCGCCGCGCCGGATCGGATGGTGGCAGCGGTGGTTCTTCGCCTTCCAGCCCGGCGTCTCGCCGCCGGCGGTCCATTGCCCGTCCATCCACCAGCGGCCGACCTCTTCCGGCTTCGTCGGGTCCTTCAGGTCGAGGATCATGACGATGGTGCCGACATAGCCCTCCTGCTCCGTGGAGATGTAGGCGTAGCGGCCATCGAAGGTGAACCGATGCACGCCCGACCCGGCGCATTCCCAATGGCAGATGTCGCGCGGAGCGCCCGGCCGGCTGACGTCGAAGATGCGCAGGCCCACGAAATCGTCCGCCGGCTTGGCGCCGCGCGTCCGCTCGCGATTGGTCAGCATGAGGCCGTTCGCCACCCGGACCTTGTGGGAATGCAGCCCCGGCGGAATGTCGATCGACGCAACGATCCTCGGGTTCGCCGGATCCGATACGTCGAGAATCGAGGTCCCGTGCGGCGGATCCATATGCCCGACATAGGCGGTGTTGCCGTCCAGCACGACCTGGCCGCCGCCGGCGATATCGACCCACGCCACCTCGCGAATGCCGGAACCCTGCGCCATGGTGCCTTTCCTTTCGCTCTCCGGACGACGGCGATCTTGCGGCGCGCACGCAGGCATTGCAAATGCGCCGCCGCTGCGGCGAGCGAAACGGTGCCGCGTCCCGAACTGGCAAGCGTGGTTGAAGCGGTCTATTCCCGATCATGGTGCCGCCGACGGCAACCCCGAGCAACGAGAGCACCCCATGACATCGATGCGTAGTGCGACGGCGAAGACGAGCGTTCCCTCGGACGAGGTCGACCGCGATGCCGAGGTTCTCGGCGCCGTGGTCGTCGGCGCCGGATTTGGCGGGCTCTATGCCCTGCACCGGCTGCGCGAGATCGGCCTGTCGGTGGTCGGCATCGAAGCGGCGCCCGATGTCGGCGGGACCTGGTACTGGAACCGCTATCCGGGCGTGCGCTGCGACGTCCCGAGCCTGTTCTATTCCTACAGCTGGTCGCCCGAGCTGCGCGCCGAATGGCGCTGGTCGGAACGCTATGCCGCCCAGGCCGAGATCCTGCGCTACATCGGCCATGTCGCCGACCGCTTCGAGTTGCGCCCGCTCATCCGCTTCGAGACGCGCGTCACGAGCGCCACCTACGACGACGCCGACGGACTCTGGACGGTGCGCACGAACCGCGGCGACTGCCTGCGCGCCCGCTTCTGCATCATGGCGACCGGCTGCCTGTCGGTGCCCAACACGCCGGACATCCCCGGCGTCGGCGACTTCGCAGGCCCCATCCTTCATACCGCCCAATGGCCGCACGAACCCGTCGACTTCACCGGCAAGAGGGTCGGCGTGGTGGGGACCGGTTCCTCCGGCATCCAGGCCATTCCGGAGATCGCGAAGACCGCCCGGCACGTCACCGTCTTCCAGCGCACGCCGAATTACTCCATGCCGTCGCGCAACGGCCCGCTGACCGAGCAGGACCATGTGACGTTCGAGGCCGGGTTCGCCGCTTATCTGGAAAGCCTGCAGCATTCCGAGTTCGGCCGCGTACCGCCTTCGGCGGCGACGGCGCCGATTCCCCCGCGCGACGTCCAGTGGCAGCGCTACGAGGACCTCTGGCAGGAAGGCGGCGGCGCCATCCTCTATGCCTACCCCAACATCCTGACGCATCACGGCGTCAACGACGTCGCCTGCGACTTCGTGCGCGGCAAGATCCGCGAGACCGTGCAGGATCCGCAGACTGCGGAGGATCTCTGCCCGACCAATCATCCGATCGGCGTGAAGCGCATCTGCGTCGACAGCGGCTATTTCGAGACCTTCAACCGGCCCAACGTCACCCTCGTCAACCTGCGCCGCGAGCCGGTCGAACGCTTCACGCAGACCGGCGTGCAGACCTCCGACCGCGCGGTCGAGCTCGACATGCTGGTGTTCGCCACCGGCTTCGACGCCATCACCGGAGCCTTGCTGGCGATGGATATCCGCGGCCGCGACGGCAGGACGCTGAAGGACGCCTGGGCGGCCGGGCCGCGGACCTACCTCGGCCTCGGCGTGGCCGGCTTTCCCAACCTGTTCACCATCACCGGCCCCGGCAGCCCATCGGTGATCGGCAACGTGATCACCAACTGCGAGCACCACGTCGACTGGCTGGTCGACTGCCTGCAGCATATGCATCGCGGGGGCCTGCAGACGGTCGAGCCCGAGGAGACCGCGCAGGACGACTGGATGGACCACGTGGCCGAGGTCGCGTCGCGCACGCTCTATCCGGAAGCCAATTCCTGGTATCTCGGCGTGAACATCCCGGGCAAGCCGAAGGTCTTCATGCCGTATGTCGGGGCCGGCTACCGCCACAGCTGCAGCAAGGTCGCGGCGGACGGCTACACGGGCTTCCGGTTCGAGCGTGAGACTGAAGGAACAGTGAGATGACCGATCGCGTCGCAGGGAAGATCGCCGTCGTCGTCGGCGCCGGACAGACCGATGGAGAGACCGTCGGCAACGGCCGCGCCATCGCGCTGCTGCTGGCGCGCGAAGGCGCGACCGTGCTCTGCGTCGACCGGATCGGCGAGCGGGCGCGCGAGACCGCCGATTTGATCGCCGGCGAAAGGAGCGCGGGCGGTAGGAGCGATGCCGCCGCGGCCTCCTCGATGGCCGCCGACATCATGGTCGCGGCGGACTGCGCCCGCATCGTCGCCGAAGCGCGGGCGCGCTATGGCCGGCTGGATATCCTGGTCAACAATGTCGGCATCGGCGGCGGCGGCGATGCGCCGGCGCACCGGCTGGAAGAGGATGTCTTCGACCGCATCATGGCGGTGAACCTCAAGGGCATGTGGCTGACCATCAAGGCCGCCATTCCCGCGATGCGCGAGCAGAAGGGCGGCTCGATCGTCAACATCTCCTCGCTCGCGGCGATGGCCGGCGCGACGCAGATGGCGTACGAGGTGTCCAAGGCCGCCGTCAATCGCCTGACGACGAGCGTCGCCCAGTCGAACGCGCGCTACGGCATCCGCGCCAATGCCATCATGATGGGCTTCATGGACACGCCGATGGCCGTCTCGGGCATCGCCCGCGCGACCGGCCGCCCGACCGCCGACGTCCGCGCCGAGCGCGACGCCCAGGTCCCGCTGCGGGGCAAGATGGGCACCGGCTGGGACACTGCCTACGCCGCCCTTTTCCTGGCCTCCGACGAGGCCCGCTTCATCACCGGCGAGGTCCTGCGCGTCGACGGCGGCATGGGCAACGGCCTGCGCTGACGCGACGGGGGCGGGCCGGTCGGGGCGAGAACGTCGCGCCCGCTCCCATGCGACCATCGGCGATGTCTTCCCGGCCGGCTGCCTTGGCCAAGGACGCTCCCAAAGACAAGCGAGTCCGGCAGGCTGCGACGGAAGGGCTCCGGGGTACAGCATCCCCCGACGCGTGAGCCGCGTCGCCGCGATCGTGTCCGCCGCCCACGGCTTTCTCGGAACCCCACAGAATGATAGCATTCCTGGCATTCGAGGGGGTCATCCGGGGAATGTCGCCTGAAACCATGAGTGAAGCGGAAGCGCTGTTTGCCACCCTGCGCCAATCTGCCGACGCCCCGAGCGTCGCGGCGATCGAGCGTCTGGTGCGCGAGGCACCCGACAGGGAACTGTGCCGGGTCAACGCGCTGGCCTTCGCCCAACACAACAATCTCGATCCCGAGCGGGTTATCGCCGCCTTCCTGCACGCGGCCCGCGTCGGGCTGTTCGACCTGTCCTGGAACGTGCTCTGCCCGGGCTGCGGCGGCGTTCTGGGTGCCAACACCTCGCTCAAGACGGTACATGCCGAGGCATACAGCTGCGCCGTCTGTGCCGCGGACTACGAACCGAACCTCGACGAAATGGTCGAGGTGACCTTCACCGTCAGCCCGCGCATTCGCCGCATCCCGGCGCACCACCCCGAGCTCCTCTCGTTCTTCGACTATTGCGCACAGCTGTTCTTCGGCTCAGGCCTCGAGCCGATCGAAGATCAATCGGTGATGGAGAAAATCACGATCGAAACCATCGAGCTGCCGCCGGGCGAGAAGGCGCTGGTCTCGGTGCAGATGCCTGCACAATTCCTCATCGTCTTCGAGCCGGTCACCCACGCCGCGCATTTCGTCGACGTGAAGGGCGAGCCGACGACGGAGCGGCGCAATCTGACGATTGTCTACAACGATGTCAGCACTCCGACGGGGACGACCGAGATGCGTCCCGGCCCGTTGCGCCTCTCCGTCGAGAATCGCACTGGCAAGCGCGTCCTGCCGGGCATCTGGATCGCCGGCGACGAGTTGCACGATTTCATGGCCAGGCGCCGCCCCTTCGTCACCGCCAAGCGCCTGCTGACCAACCAGACCTTCCGCGACATCTATCGCACCGACACGCTCGACATCGATCAGCGCCTGAAGATCACCAGCCTCACCTTCCTCTTCACCGACCTGAAAGGCTCCACCACGCTCTACGAGCGCGTCGGCGATCTGGCGGCCTTCGACCTCGTACGCGGCCACTTCCGCCTGCTCCACGAGATCGTCGCGTCAGAGGCAGGCGCCGTGATCAAGACCATCGGCGATGCCGTCATGGCCACGTTCCCGACGCCCGACCGCGCCATGGCGGCGGCGCTCCGCATGCGAGAGGCGATGCACGATCTCAATCGGCAGCACGGCAACGAGGACCTGCTGCTGAAGATCGGCATCCACGAAGGCCCCTGCCTCGCGGTCATGCTGAACGAGCGGCAGGACTATTTCGGCCAGACCGTGAACATCGCCGCGCGCGTCCAGGGCCTGGCCGACTCGCGCGCGATCTTCACCACCTCGCCGGTGGTCGATCATCCCGCAACCGCCGCCCTGCTCGCCGCTGGCGGCCGTACTCCCGTGTCGCAACAGCGCGTCATCCGCGGCATCGCCGCCGACATGGCGATCTATGAGATTCCGTGAGGTCCAGCGGACGGCAATCGGTTTTCAAGCACTTGAATCCAATCGTGGGCGAGGTTCCGTTGAGTCGGCCGTGCCGGATTTCTGGCGATGCCCGCGACGGGCGCGGATGGCAAGCATCCCAACACGACGAACGACGAACCGGTGAGCGGGCGATTGGCGCGATGAACACCGGCCTGGCCGACGAGGGCCGCGATCCGGGAAGCGGCAGGCAACTGAGCGCCGCGGCATGAGCGCCAGCCGTTGCAGGGGCCGCGCCTTGCGAGCGGCCCTATTGCCGTTTCGGGACCTGCCCGCAAGAACACATCGGCCTAGAAGAAGACGTACGCCCGCACGACGACGTTCTTGCGGCAGCGCGCATCGGCCGGTGCGGTCGGGTCGATGCAGGCGGTGTGGAAGGACCAGCGCGAGACCGAGCCGTCGGTGATCGAGTCGTAGCACTTCAGCATCGATACTTCGGTCGGCTTCTGCTTGGGGAACCAGTACCACTCGTGTGTCGGGCGATAGGTGAAGCGCGTGGTCTCGCCGACGCGGTCGTCGTAGATGCGGTAGTTGTTGATGTAGGGCTGGTCGGCGAAGGACGGCCAGGCGCAGAGCACGAACGGGAACTGCTCGACCGTCTCCATCGGCTTGGCGAGATTGATCGACATGAAGCGGCGCGACATCTTCGCGTCCGCCTCCTCCTCCGTGTAGTTCTGCGTGCGGCCGAAGTTGCGCAGGTTCCTGGTGAGCAGCTCGCGGCAGCGCACGCGCCCGCTGTTGTCGTTCAGGTCGTTGTGCACGAGGTTGACGTAGCGGGCGTTCACGCCCGGGTTCTTGTTGTCCTGGTCTTCCGTGCGGTCGCCCGTGTAGTCCTTGTCGAACACATCGTGGTTGTAGACCAGGGCATCGGTCGAGCCGGGGAAGAAGTCGAGAAGGAGCTTCTCGATCTCGGGATAGAACACCCGCTCGACCTCCGCCGAGTCGTAGAAGTTCGAGCACTTCGACTCGATATGCGCCAGCGAGACGCCCAGGCGGTCCATGCTCTCCGGGCTCTCGGGCGAAAGGCCCGGATAATATTCGCCGATGCGCCGTGCGTCGCGCAGGACCTGCGGGAAGTAGAGGTTGCGCCGCCGGTTGTCCTCCTCGTTGCGCTGCAGGACCGCGGCGATCTCGCCGCGCCCCGGATCGCGCCACAGGGCATTGGACGGCACGATCGAGTAGCTCGGCCGCTCGTGCACCGTATAGGCCAGGGGCAGCGCCACGCCGCCCTCGGGGGCCTTGATGCTGTTGGACTCGCGGATGTACTTCACGCACTCGTCGTAGTCGCGGAACGCCAGACCCCACTTGGTCCTGATCGGCCCGGGAGGCGCGTTGTCGATCATGTCGATGACGCGCTGGCTCTCGCCGCTCGCGATCTCGGCGAGCGCATCCTCGATCGCCTTGGTTGTTCCCGCATCGCCGTCGCGGTCGAACGACATATAGGACAGGCCGCCGTTCGCCGCGACGGGCGGCGGCTGGCCCTCCGTGCGCTGCAGCGTCGGCACGTAGACCGACGAGGCAATCGCAGCGTCAGCCTTCAGGTTATCGACCCGTTCGAGTTGGCTCATGGCGCACCTCCGGTTTGTTGGACTGAAAGTGGCATGCGCATCCGGCACTTTCCAGAACATGTATTTCGTCCGGAAGATGAGCTTAAGTCATGCGAACCCCGGTGCTATGTCGTCGTTCTGCCACCTGGTGAGGGATCATGAACGACATCGGCTTGCCCCTGGACGAGCGCCTGCAGATCGGCGTCCAGACCATCCACCGTCGCACCGAGCCGGCGGTCGGCCCCTGGCTGCCGACGATCGACGAGCTCCGGACGGTGGTCGAGCTTGTCGACCGCAGCGGCTACGATTCGCTGTGGGTCGGCGACCACATCTCGTTCCACATCCCGATCTTCGACCCGCTGCTGCAGCTCGCCCAGGCGGCCGTGATCAGCCGCCGGCTGGTGTTCGGCACGGGCGTCTACCTGGTGCCGCTGCGCCATCCCACGCCCACGGCCAAGCAGGTCTCGACCCTCGATCACCTGACCGAGGGCCGCTTCATCTTCGGCGTGGGCGTGGGCGGCGAGTTTGCCAGGGAGTTCGAAGCCTGCGGCGTTCCGGTCAAGGAGCGCGGCGCCCGGCTCGACGAGAGCATCGCGGTGATCCGCAAGCTGTGGACCGGGCAGCCCGCGACTCATGACGGTCGCTTCTTCCGGTTCGAGGGCGTGACGATGCAGCCGCCGCCGCGCCAGGCGGGCGGCCCGCCGATCTGGTGCGGCGGCCGCACGGATGCCGCGCTCCGCCGCATCGGCCGCACGACCGACGGCTGGATGTCCTACGTCATCACGCCGGAGATGTTCCGCGAGGGACTGGAGAAGATCGCCGCGGCCGCTGCGGCGGCCGGGCGGGTGATCGACCGCGGATTCGGGACGGCCCATCTGCTGTTCACGCGGATCGACGACACCTACGACAAGGCGCTCGATGCCGCGACCGTGACCCTCAGCCAGCGCTACGGCATGGACTTCCGCAAGGCCGCCCAGCGCTACTGCGCGCTCGGCACCCCGCAACAGGTCGCGGAAACCATCATGCGCTTCCACGACGCCGGGGCCCGCCACGTCATCCTCGATTTCGTCGGGCCCTACGAGGAGCGCGACCGTCAGATCGAGCGTTTCGCGGCGGAAGCGCTGCCGTTGCTCGCCGCGCTGCGCAAGCCGGCGTAGGTGTTGCCGGTCGCTGCCTCCTCGGGCGGAAGATCGCTCAGATCACCTTGATATCGGAAGCGTCGAGACCGGGGGCGCCGGTGAGCGACGCGAACTGGGTCGCACCGCCCGCCGCCGCACCGTTGCTGTCGAAAAACAGCGCGCCGGCGATCTGGTCGTAGACGATCTGCGGACCCGCGCCGGTGGCCGTGTCGAAGGCAAAGCCGGAGGCGCCGAGCTGCCCGGGAGCCAGTCCGTCGAAGACGGTGTGATCCAGCTCGATCGAATCGCCGGCACCGAAATCCGCGATCGTGTCGACGTTGCCCGCAACCAGCGGTGTGCTGAAGCGGAAGATGTCCTCGCCGACTCCGCCGGCCAGCATGTCGCTTCGGTTGCCGCCGTCCAGTATGTCGTTTCCGGCACCGCCGTTCAGAATGTCCTCGCCCCCGTTGCCGATCAGCTCGTCGGCTCCGCGGCCGCCGTCCAGCGTATCGTCCCCCTTCCGGCCGACGATCCTGTTGCCGAGCTCGTTGCCGCTCAGGATCAGGCCGGTCGTCCCGACACTGGCGCGCAGCACCTCCATCGACTGGCCGGCCGCGAGGGCATAGTCGACGCTCGCGAAGACCTTGTCCTTGCCGTCGCCGGACACTTCGACCACCTGGTCCGCGCTGTCGTCGATCTCGTAGAAGTCATTGCCGGACCCGCCCGCCAGAAGCTCGGCGCCCGCGACGCTCGCCAGCCTGTCCGCGCGGGCCCCGCCGACCTGCGCGTTCGGCGACGAAAAGTAGTACGGGCTGTAGGTGACGTTGCCCGACGGATCGAAGCTGAACTTGACCTGGTTGGCCTGGTTGGGGATCAGCTGCGCGAGGGCGCCGCCGTCGACCACGGCGGAGCTGATGTGGCTGGTCGGCGACGAGGAACTCGAGTCGACGTACATGTTGTAGGTCTTGGCGAGGCTGCCGGTGCCGATCGTCATCTGGTACCAGCCGGTCGAGCCATTCTTGGTCACCGGCACATTGCTTATCAGCAGGAAACCCGGCGAGCCGCTGTAGCCGTTGGCCTGCAGCGTCCACTTGCCCGGTTTGCCGGTGACGGTGAAGCTCTGCTGGTAGTCCTTTCCCTGCGTCGTGCCGGTCGGCAGGGAGAAGCTGACGAAGTTGTTCTTGGCCTGGCTGTCGCCCGGCGCATAGAAGCTGAAGGTGATCGGGACGCCGGAAACCGGAAAATAGCTGCCGAGCGAGAAATCGAACAGGAACTGGTCGGTGCTGCTCGTGTCCGCGGCGTTGTAGGTCGATCCCGACGGGGCAACGTAGGGAAAGCCGGGGTCCGTATAGCCGGTCGGAGTCTCGTTGAGGTCGAACAGCTTGACGTCGATCTTCGACACGTCGCTGTTGGTGCCGGGATCGAAGATGCTGAGCGACGGGTTGATGCCGCCGCCTTCGGACAGAAGGTCCGAATAGCTGTAGCCATAGGCGTTGCTGTACTTCACGAAAACCGCGGCGAACGGGTCGTAGTACATCTTGCGATTGGGGTCGCCGACGGTGCCGGTCCCCATGCCGATCGAATTCTTGTAGCCGAAGTTCTTGGTGCCGTCCGGCGCCGTTATGGCCTGATAGGTGTAGGGCGCGCTCCAGTTCCAGGTCTGGTTCAGGTCGATCTTGCCCGAGACGAGAGGATTGAGGGACTTGGCGCTGCCGCCCCACATGCCGGCGTCGAAACCGGAGACGAGGGACCGGGTGATCTGGCCCCAGGCGTTATTCGGCGTGAAGGTCGAGTAGGTCTCGATCAGCTTCCCGTTCATGTCCGTATAGACGCTGAGCGAACCGGTCTGTGTGTAGATGTTCTGCGTGAGCGAGTTGTACGGGATCTTGATCGAGTCGGTCGTCGTCGGCACGGACTTGCCGAGGCTCACCGGATTGAGCCAGAAAACCTTGTTCGACTTGTCGTAGACCACCTTGTAGAGCGACAGCATGCCGGTGTCGTTGAAGTAGGCCGACAGATAGACGCTGTTCACGATGCCGGTGAACCCGGAGACGTAGCTCTTCCAGTCGCTCGACACGTTCAGCGGATTGGGATTGACGTTGTTGGCGAGGCCGAGCGTCTCGCGCTGGCCGGTGAGCGGGCCACCCTTCGCCCACGGGTAGTTCTGCTTGCCCGGCGGCGACAGATCCGTGAGCTTGTTCACGATCGACTTGCCGCTCACCGAGTAGCCGCGCGTCTGGGTCGTGCCGTCGCTGTAGGTGACGGACAGCGAGATCGGCGCGCCGAACTGCACGATGTTGGTGAGGTCGGCGACGTCGGAGCCGGTGTTGAGCAGCGTGAACTCGATCGCATCGTAGCGATAGTTGAGCTGCGTGGCGGTCTGCGTATTCAGCAGGTCGCCGATGGCTTTCACCGTGCTCGGCAGCGTGCTCGTGTTGCCCTTGCCGACCTGCTGCGTCACGACGATGACGTTGCCGCCGGAGACGGTCGAGCCGTTGGCAAGCTGCAACGAGGTGGAGGCCGCCACGCCGCTGTTGAGCAGCGTGCTCGATCCCAGGAGGTTGCCGTTGCCGTCGAACGCGAAGGCAAAGACATAGGCGCCGTTGCCGGAGCCGCCCTTGGTGAGATTGCCGAGCAGGGTGCTGCTCAGCGTGAAGTTCATCGATGTTGTCGCCATTGCTCCCCCCGACGGTAGGGCTCGCGCACGAACGCCCGCGCAGACCGAACCATCCCCTCCGGCATTTTAGGTCTATGCCGCAGGTATGTTCAAATGGCTTTACGGCCGCGCCATAGCGCGAGGTTTAGAGAAACCTCACACCAGCATGCGGCCCTTGTCCGTTCGTTCGGCGAGATCCTTCGCTGCGCTCAGAGTTTGTGAATGATTGCCACTCAGATCTCTTCCTTTCCGCTTGCCACCTCCGAACCTCACCCTGAGGAGCGTAGCGAAGCGAAGCGTCTCGAAGGGTGGCAAACACATACTGACCTCGCAAACTTCCACGTCCGCAACGACTTTCGCCCCGTCCTTCGTGTCGCCATCCTTCGAGACGCTTCGCTACGCTACGCTCCTCAGGATGAGGGTTGGTGTGTTGCCCGACCGCCTCGACTCACCGCCGGTCGAAAGATTCACAAGCTCTGAGGATGACAGCAATCCTGTCGTCCCGAGCGCAGCGAAGGACCTCACGACCGCCAATGTCCCTACCCGAGCTCGGGGAGGCGCGGCAGGACCTCCCTGCTGAACATCGTCAGGTTGTCGACGGTGTCCTCGTGGCTGATATGGCCGCCCTGCCCCATCATCAGCAGATGGCCGAAGCCGCCGACATGGGCGTGGAAGGCCTTCATCTGGTCGAACACCATGTCGGGCGTGCCGGCGAAGCAGATGCCGGCGTCGATGAACTCCTCGACGCTCGCCTTCTCCGGATCGACCTGGCGGCCGTTGCGCAGCGTGATCGTACGCGTGGCGACGCCCGCGCCGTAGCCGGGCATCTTCAGCGCCTGCGCCGTCGCGGCGACCGACTGATAGCCCGGCGGAAAGGCGAACTGGGCGCCGACGCGCAGTGCCGTGCGCGTGTAATCGAGGATCTGGTCCGCGCGCCGGTAGCCCTCCTCCTTGCTGCGGCCGACACCGACCATCGCCATGTAGGCGAACCGGTCGGGCGTCGCGTCGCGCCCCTTGCCCGCCGCGCCTTTGCGGTAGGCCTCGTAGATCGCCGGCGTCCGGACATAGCCGGTATTGAGCGAACCGATGACATAGCCGCGCTCGCCGGCGGTCTGCGCCGACTCCGGGCTGTTCACCGTGAGCCACACCGGCGGATGCGGCTGCTGCCAGGGGCGCGGCCAGACATTGACCTGGCGGTACTGGAAGTAGCGGCCTTCCCAGTTGAACGGACCGTCATGCGTGGTCATCGCCTTGAGGATGAGGTCGTGCGCCTCCCAGAAGCGGATCGTCAGGTCGGCGGGGTTGCTGTTGGCGGGAGTGACCTCGAACGGCGCGCCCTTGACGAAGCCCATCTCGACCCGGCCGCGCGAGATCACGTCCAGGGTCGAATACTCCTCGGCGACCCTCACAGCATCGAAGCGGTTGCCGATCGGCATGCCGAGGCACAGCAGCCGCGCCTTCTTCGTCACGCGCGCAAGGATCGCCATCGGGATGGTGCAGACCGAGTCGATGCAGGTCGCGGTCGCGTGGTGCTCGTTCACCATGATGTCGAGGCCGAGCTCGTCGCACAGCGCCCACTCGTCGATGCCGCGGTGGTAGAGGTCGGCCGCGACTTTCGGATCGCAGAGCCGGCTCGGAACGACGTTGCGCAGCTGCGGGCCGAGCTCTTCCCACGCGGGATAGTAGGCGAGCTCGCTGAAGTGCCAGACTTTCATCTCGGTCGTTCCTTCACTTGCGCACGAAGGCGTCGATGGCGCGGATCGTCGCCTCGGACTGCTCGATGGCCGGATGGTGCCCCGCGCTGGGGATGAGCTTCAGCTCCGCGCGCGGCAGCGCGGAGGCAAGCGCCCGCCCGTACGAGGGCCTGGCGACTCCGTCCGCCTCGCCCCACAGCACCAGCGTCGGCAGGTCGACGCGGTGCAGCCAGCGCCTCAAGCCGGGATTGTGCAGGTAGGGCCGCCAGCCATAGTGCGCGAACATGTGGCGCTCGCGCGCGAGCTGCTCGAGCCGGTCGGCGGACAGCTCCGCGTAGCGCGGCGCATGCCGCTTCGGGTCGGCGAAGACGAGCGGAAAGGCCTGATCGTCGGGCAGGTAGAAGAGATCGGCGAAGTCGCGCTCTTCGCGGCCACCGAACTTCACGCCCACCGACGAGACGAGGACCAGCTTCGACAGCCGCGCGTGGTTGCGTACGCACATCTCGAGCGCGATCCACCCGCCGAGCGACGCGCCGACCAGCAGGACGTCGTCGAGCTTCAGCACGTCGAGAAGATCGAGATAGAGATAGGCGAGATCGTCGACCGACCGCAGGTCGCCGGCAGTCGACACGGCGCCGTAGCCCGGATGAAGCGGCGCGATCACCGTCCACGTCTTCGCGAGGTCGTCGAGGTGCGGCCTCACCTGCTCGCAATACTGCTCGGCATGCAGGTAGAGCAGCGGCGGCCCCGACCCCGCCTTGTGAATCTCGACGGGGAAGCCCCTGACATCGACAGTTTCCATTTCGAGCGTCCTGCGCAGACTTCTTGCTTGGCTGTGCTGGAGAGTGCCGCGTCCCCGGCACTTGCGCACTGAGGCATGCGCCCTTCGCCCCGCTGACCGGAATTGCGACACACGTGATCCTTTCCTCCCTGGCAAAGCCGGGGAGGAAAGATCATGACCGATCAGTAGCCCTGCGCGACGTCGACTTCCTGCAGAAGCCGTCCTCCCGCTTCGAGGCTGCGGATGTTCGCGGCGACCTCGGTCACCAGCTGAACCACCGTCGGCCGCCGCGCCACGTGCGGCATCACCGTGACCCTGGGGTGAAGCCAGAGCGGGCTCTCCCGCGGCAGAGGCTCGGGCCAGAGCGCGTCCAGGGCGGCGTAGGACAACTGTCCCGAATCGAGGGCGGCGATCAGGTCCTCGTCGACCACATGCCTGCCGCGGCCGACATTCACCAGCATGGCGCCGCGCGGCATCATGGCGAAGGTGCGCGCGCAGAAGATGCCCTCGGTCTGCGGCGTCAGCGGCAGCAGGCAGACGGCGATATCGGTCTGCCCGAAAAAGCGCGCGAGCTGATCGTCGCCGTGGAACAGCGGCACCTCGGCCGCCTCTCGCGGCGAGCGAACCCAAGCGGAAACCGGAAAGCCCAGCGACTGCAGGACGAGCGCCGGTGCCCTGGCCATCATGCCGAAACCAAGGAAACCGATCCTGCGCTGCTCGGGCCGGACGATCGGCACCCGGCGCCACTCACGGTTCGCCTGGGCCGCCTGATAGGCCGGCATGTCGCGATGGAGGCGCAGGACATGCATGACGACGTACTCCGTCATCATCGGATCGCCGCCGGGCGGCTCCACCTTGCCGAGCGGGACCTTCGGCAGCTTCGGATGCTTGACGATGTCCTCCACGCCGGCCGACCGGCTGAACATCGCCTTCAGGTTCGGGAAGGCCGGCAGCTTGTCGAAGTCGGGATGCATGAAGGCGAGATAGTCGATCTCGCCCGGATCCCCCGCGTCGGGCCAGAATCGAATCGGCAAGCCGGGAAGCTGGTCCGCGAAGGCCTTGCGAAATGCCTCGGCGCTGCCGATGACCTTGTCGAGATTGACGATGAGCAGCGCCATGCGGCCTCCGTGGTGACGCCCGTGCCTATCGCGGCGGCAGCCTGACCGCCGTCATGTAGGTCTGGCGGAAGTAGTCGGCGTCGAGCGGCGTGACCGAGACCGGCGAACCGCGCTGGGTGGCGTGGACGAACTGCCCGTTGCCGGCATAGATGCCGACATGGGTGAACCTGCCGCGATGGCCGAAGAAGACGATGTCGCCCCGCTGGAGGTCGTTGCGCGCGACGGGCGTGCCCTCGCTTGCCATGCCGTCCGGCATGCGCGGGATCCTCTGGCCGAACTCGGCGCCGTAAAGGAAGTAGACGAAGCCGCTGCAGTCGAAGCCGGTGCTGGGCGATGTGCCGCCGTAGCGGTAGGGCGTGCCGAGGTAGTTCATCGCCCGGGACACTAGTCGGTCGCCCCAGTCGTTGGCGACCGCGCGGGTGGCGAAAGAGGCCGGGACCACGGCAGGGTTCGGGGCGGGATTCCCGGCGGGGTTTGCGCTCGTGAAGCCGGAGAACGCCCCGTTTTCCTGCTGCCATCTGGCATTGAGCTGGTCGGCGACGCTATCCGACGGGTCTGTCTGGGGAATGGCCTTCGGAGCAGCCTTCGCCGCAGATTTGACGGGAGGTTTCAGTTTCGACTTCGCCGGCGCCTTGACCTGGGCGTGGGCGGGAGAAGGACTGCCGGCCGTTCCGGCCAGCGCCAGGGCGGCTATCGCCAGTGAAGCGCCGGCGGTCGACCGGAACAGGACTCGTACGATCGAGCGCGCAAGGCGCCCGGTTCCCAATGCCATGAACGTCTCCCCGTTGGAACCAAAGCAGGTAGGTCAGGCCGACGGCCTGCCTCATAGTGGCGAAGGGGGACTCGTTCGTCCAACAAATGTTGCAAATTTGCCACAATAAGTTTTGATGACAATCAATTGATTTAATTGGATTTTTCCGTCTCGCCTTGCTGGTTTTCCACAGAAGGGTGGCTTTCCCAGGCCGATGCCCTGCCTCAGTGCGGTGTCGGGGCAGCCTTCCTCGCATCGTCGGCCCGGCCGAAATGCGCCATCTGGTCGGCGCGAGCCTTCGCGAACGCCGGCCGGTCCGTCACCCGTGTCACGTAGGCCTCGGACGCGGGTCGATCCCCGAAAGCGCGCAGCTTCGAAACCCGGAGGACATCCGCCATCAGAAGATCCGCGGCGGTGAAACGGTCGGCAACCAGCCATTCCCGCTCGCCCAGGATTCTTTCCAGCTGGTCGAGCCGCGTTCCCATCCAGCCGGCAAGAGCATTGTCCGTCGCGCCGGAGATCTCGAGGAACCACCACGGGACGCTGACCATCTCGATGGAGTTCAGCGCCGCGATCATCCACTGAATCGTTTCGGCCTCTCCAACCGGATCGCGCGGCATCAGCTTTTCGCTCTTCCGGGCCAGGTGCAGCAACCCCGCGCCGCTCTCGAATATCCGGACATCGCCGTCGTCGAGGAACGGGACCTGGCCGAATGGCTGACGCGCCAGGTGATTGGTCGCGCGGTCCTCGAACGGCACGGTCCGCACCGAATAGGCAAGCCCTGCTTCCTCGCACGCCCATCGCAGCCTCAGGTCGCGCACGAAGCCGCGCGGCCCTTCGGGAACCCAATCGTACGTCCAGATGACCAGTTCGCTCATGTCGGTCAGCACCTCGTTCGCCTTGTCTCCGCGTCGTCCTCTCATGCTGCCGAGCAACGGACCTGGCGTTGCCAGCATGCGGCCGGCGCGGTGGGCACGCCGGACTAGGCGGCGTACCCGAGCTTGCGGAAGTCTATCTCATAAGCGGCGCGAATCAGCTCCTTCGACATCGGGGACAGCAGCGCGTCGGCCGCTGGCGGCATCCCTGCGTTCGCGAGGTCGACGGACTTGATCTGTGACAAGTCCTCGCCGCTTCCCGACAGCTTCTGGCTCAGCGAAGGCCTTCGCGCGGGAAAGGGTACCTTTGTCCCGAGCCGGCTCGCCAACGAAGAAATCTCGGTCTCGATCCGCTCGAGCCGGATCACGGACCGATACTCAAATCTTTCGTTGTAGTAAAAGGGGACCTGCGTATTCCAATGCGAGTTCAGCCTGGGTTCCTCCCCCCCGCGGCTTTGAACCTGAGTCAGTATGTACTCCAGAAATTCCTTGAAGGAGAAGCCGCGGTAGCGGTCACCGACCGAGACCCGTTCCGGAAAGCGCCTGCTCATGTCGTGGACCATGCGCTGGGCAAACGGCTCCAGAAGCTCGAACGAACTGTAGCGACGCTCCCGATCGACGACGAACTTGTTCACGTAGGCGGATACCGCCCTTCGGTAGGGGTCGCGGGCGACGACGAAATCGGCGTATCCCATCTTCTCGACCAGGTCGAGCGCGACTCGATGGTCGACGACATGCTGTCCGACGGTGAGGAATCGCCTCGGCCGGAGGCCAACGACCTGTCGCCGGTGTTTTGCCTTTATCGCCGTCTCGTACAGCCAGTCCGCAAGCGACGTGTTCCCCGCTTTGCGGGACCAGAAAACGACGAGGCCCGGATCGATGAAAAGAAACGCCTGGCGTGCCACCGTCCGCTCCTAGGAACAGAGCCGGTCGATCACCCGATCCAGGGATCCGTCATCTCGCATGATGCGGGCGAGCTGATGGCCATCGTGCGGATGGCCAATCAATTCCACACCGGGTAGCCCACCGAGATGCTCGGCCGCCTCGCGGTCAACCATATTGTCGATACCGTAGTGGACCTCGATGGTCCCACCGAACTGGCTACGCTCGATGACCGCCCTGAGATCGAGAAAGTCGCTATCCAGCTCAACGTCTCGCTTGCGTGAATCGACAGTCCTGAAGCGCTTGTATACGCGTCGGTCGAGCCGGGTTTGCGGACCGAACGCGACTACCTTTCTGGCGCCGAGTAGCACTCCGAATAGGATCGCCGCGAATCCTCCGGCGCTGGTTCCGAAAGTGACAGCTCGATCCGCGCCGGCGCCGAGCAGGTTGCGAAGATAGTCCACCGTGCCTGGAACATCGGTCGAAAGCCCCAACAGACCGCGCTGATACCAGCACTGATAGAAATCCTTCGCGTAGAAGATGCTTATGTCGTCGTGGCCTCGGCGGGAGAAGGTGCCGAAGAACTCCGCGGAGGGCATGCTCAAGCGGGTCGCCATCCCGGCGAAGACAAGCAGGTTGAGCCTCGCGTCCTGCACGCGCGCGTACTCAAGCGGGGAAATCTCCGAAAGCGGCCCGCCGAGCTCCGTAAGGTCCACGCTCTGGGACCGGACAAAGGCCTCCTGCAGAACAAAGAACTTCGTCCGCAGGAGCTCGACCTGGTGCACGAGCTGCGGGTCCGCGTGCTTCCTCTCCCGAGGAGTGTCTCCGTCGCCACGTTCCCGCTTACGCTTCCCGCCCAGTCCCATAGGTTTGCCCCTTACCAGCACCAGCTCAACCGCAACGGGTCACGACCGGCTGCGAATCGATTGCCACCAGCGTTGCCTTGGAATAGCCATTACCCTATCACAAGCCATTGGGGCCGATACTCTCTCGACCGTGGTCCTTCTTCCGGACCAACCATGCATTCGAGTTTCAGAGGGTGAATGTACGAGCGCCGCTGCGTGGCGTTGGCCGCGATACTGTGCTGCATGGCGCTGCCGGGTCAGGCCGCGCCCGGATGCGAGGAGCGCGCTGCGGCCGAGCGGCTGCTGGGCAGCGAGCGCGCGGAGGAACAGTGGCAGGGCTACCTGCCCTTCACGCGCCGGCTTCATGCGTGGGGCGTCGTCGTGGAAACGCTTGCCGCTTCGACGCAGGCTGCGGGCGTGCCACCGGCGGCGATGATCGAGCCACTGCAGGCGCTGTCGGCCGCAATGAACCCGGAGCGCGACATCAAGCCCGGCGACCTGTTCTGGGTGCACTACGAACAGGCGTACACGTCGGCGGGCGATCCGGTCGGCACCGGCCACGTGCTGTGGGCCGAGCTGCGGACGGCGAAGAAGGGCACCGTCGCCATCTATCGTTTCCGGGAGAGCCGGTCCGACACGGAAGGATTCTGGCTGGCCGATGGGAAGAGCGCCGAGCCGGCGCCGGTACGCCTGCCGCTCGACCGGATCAGCATCTCCTCGGGCTTCGGAATGCGGGCCGATCCCATCGACCAGCCCCGCTCGCTCGCGTGGGTGAAGGGTCCGGCGCGCTCCACGCCGGCTGCCCGGCAAAGGGCACGGGCCGCGAACACGCTCGGCCGAGGCAACACGGCGACCGACGCCGAAGCCCGGGAAATGATCAAGCGGGCGGGCGCCATGCCGCCGCAGCCGAGGCCGAGGCCGAGGCCCGACGACCGCCGCTTCGAGCGCGTGGAGATCACCGGTGCCTCCGGCCTGACGAACCCGGCGCTCGCCAGCCCGTCCCTTGGCAACCGGGCAACGAGTCCGGGCTCGGGCAGCGGCTTGCCCTCATCCGGCCTGTCGATAACCGTGACCCCGGCCTCTCCGTCAGGCGCGCAGGCGCCCCTGCAGGGCTTCGCGATGCGCGCCCCTCCCCCGCGGCCTGCGCTCGTCATGCACCAGGGCATCGATCTCGTGGCCGACAAGGGAACGGCGGTGCTTGCCGCGGCCGATGGGGTTGTCACCGGTGCAGCGCCCAATGGAGGCTACGGCAACTGGATCGAGATCGAGCATGAGGGCGATCTCTCCAGCGTCTACGGCCATCTTTCGGGATTCGCGCCGGGCATCGCTCCCGGCGTGCCTGTGCAGAAGGGCGATCTGATCGGCTTTGTCGGCAGCACGGGCCGCTCGACCGGTCCGCACCTGCATTTCGAGCTGCACGACAAGGGCAAGCCGATCAATCCGTCGACCCATCCGTCGATGAAGCCGGCGCAGCTGCGCGGCGCGGACCTCGAGCGATTCCGCAAGGTCGTTGCACGCTACCTCGCCGAGGCGCAGCGCGAGGGCAAGCCGAAGTGACCGGTGCGCCCGCCAACCGGCGGGCACGCGAGTCCGTTCGCGGATCGGACTACCGGGGCCGGGGCGGCGCTCTGGGAAACTGTATGACCATGCCGGCGAAGATCTGGAAGGACGGCACGCCGGCCCCGGTTTGCACGACCGAGTATTGCGGCTCGACGAACACGTTGACGACCGTGCCGTTGGCGAGCTGGGTTACATGTCCCAGTCCAAGGCCCACCGGCACGACCGAATTCGGGGTGTCTCCGAAGTTGAACGATGCAATGCCCGTGGAGCGCAGGTACAGGCCGCGTTCCAGATTGTAGAAGAGCAACGGCTGCGCCGTGAGCGTCTGCAGCTTGCCGTCGAACGACTGCTGATACGATGTGAGCGCGGACGTGAGTCCCCATTTGTGGGGCGCGCTGACGATCGTCTGGACGCCGGCTTGCCATTTGCGGTAGCCCAGCGACGAATCGCTGGCCGTAGGCGCCACGATCAGCGGGCCGATGCCGACCTTGCCAAAGTCGCGGTGAAACACCGCCATGTTGAAGACGGTCAGGTCGCCGATACCGTTTACCGCGCCGGTCGGACCACCCCATACGTTGGAGATCACCGGCAGGGATGCCCGGGCGAGCTGGTCCACGCCCATGATGTCGTGGGGCAGGACGGTCCGCACGATCCCCTGGTTTGCGCCTTGTCCCGGACGCCCTGCGAGCAACGGCTGGAAATAGTCCTGCAGCTGGATTGCGCTCTTCGGCGTCAGCGGATTGTTGGCGCTGTTCTGAGCGCTGTCCGCAGGAGACTGGGCAACTGCCTGGCAACCGGCAAAAAGCACGGCAGCCACTGCCCAGGCGGGACCTTTCATGGGCGCATGCTCTCCCGGCGGCCGGTTGGCGGGCACGCCAGGCCGTTCACGAGCGGCGGTGGAGTGCCGGTGCGGCAGGCCGGTTCGGCGAGGCCGCAGCGCGGGTTGAACGGGCAGCCGGGCGGGATGTTCGCCGGATTGGGCGGCTCGCTCGCGGTCGCCGGTGGCACGCTGCCGGCGTGAAGACGCGGCACCGAAGCCAGCAGCGCCCGGGTGTAGGGATGGCGCGGCGCGCCGAGGACCTGCTCGGCGCTGCCCTGCTCGACGATGCGGCCGAGATACATCACGGCCACCTCGGAGCAGACCTGGCGCACCACCGCGAGGTTGTGGCTGATGAACAGGTAGGTGAGCCCGTGCCGCGCGCGCAGCTCGGCCAGCATGTCGAGCATCTGCGCCTGCACGCTGACGTCGAGCGCGCTGGTCGGCTCGTCGAGGACCAGCAGCTGCGGCTCCGGGGCGAGTGCGCGGGCGATGCAGACGCGCTGCTTCTGGCCGCCCGACAGCTCGTGCGGATAGCGGCGCAGAAACTCCGGCCCGAGCCCGACCTCGGCAAAGAGTTGCCTCACGCGGTCGTCGAGAGCCGAGCCGCTGGCGAGTCGCTGGATGATCAGCGGTTCGGCGACCGAGGCCGCCGCCGTAAGGCGCGGATCGAGCGCGGCCGATGGGTTCTGGTGCACCAGCTGGATCCGGCGGCGCAGCGGGCGCAACGACAACTCCGGCAGGCCCGTGATGTCCTGGCCGTCGAACACGATGCGGCCGCCGCTGACCGGCGTGAGCCGCAGCAGCAGCCGCGCAAGCGTGGACTTGCCGCAGCCGCTTTCGCCGACCAGCCCGAGCGTCGCGCCCGGCGCGAGCGACAGGTCGACATGCGCGACGGCGGTCAGCCTGCGCGCCGGCTGGAACGCGGTACGCGGCAGCGCGTAGGTCTTGGACAGGCCCGTGGCCTCGAGCAGCGGCGCACTCATGGCATGGCGTGATGGCAGGCGACGCGGTGCGCGGGCGCCAGCTCGCGCAGCAGCGGCTTGGTGCTGCGGCAGACATCGGTCGCGAGCGCGCAGCGCGGATGGAAGCGGCAGCCCGTCGGCGGGTTCAGCAGGTTGGGAATGCTGCCGGGAATGCCGCGCGGCTTGTGCGCCGGATTGTCGATGTCGGGCACCGCCGCGATCAGGCCCTGCGCGTAAGGGTGGCGCGGATGGGCGAGCAGCTCGGCGGTCGGCGCCTCCTCGACCACCGTGCCGGCATACATCACCGCGACCCGCGCGCAGCTCGCCGCGACGACCCCGAGATCGTGGCTGATCAGCATCAGCGCGAGGCGCCGCTCCTTCACCAGGCCGGCGATCAGTGCCAGCACCTGCGCCTGCACTGTCACGTCGAGCGCGGTGGTCGGCTCGTCGGCGACAAGCACGCTCGGATTGCCCGCGAGCGCCATGGCGATCAGTACGCGCTGGCGCATGCCGCCCGACAGTTGATGGGGATGGCTGGCGAGCAGCCGGTGCGGCTCGGCGAGGCCGACCGAGGCGAGCAGCTTGGCGGCATCGTCGCGGATCGCGCGGCGCGAGCGCTTTGCCTCGCCCGCCGCCGCCTCCTGGCCGCGGATCGCGTCCTCCATCTGCGTGCCGATCGCGAGCAGCGGGTTGAGGTAGCTCGCCGGATCCTGGAACACCATGGCGATGCGCCGCCCGCGCAGCCGGCGCATCGCCTTGTCCGGCAAGCGGAGCACGTCCTGCCCCTCGAACAGGATGGCGCCGGACACCACCCGCGCCGGCGGCGACTCGTTCAGCCGCAGCAGGCTGCGCGCCAGCACCGACTTGCCGCAGCCGGTTTCTCCCACGATGCCCAGCGTCCCGCCCGCCTCGAGCGACAGATCGATGCCGTCGAGCACGTGCAACGTGCCGTCGAACGTATCGAACGCCAGCCGATAGTCCCGGATCTCGACGAGGCTCATGCTCTTCCGG
>JAHCJV010000005.1 GCA_026126105.1 Enhydrobacter sp. | reverse complement strand
AGGAACGGCGTGTTGAGCTTGTTCCAGCCCGGATTGTGCCGGTCCTTGTGATTGCCGAGGCAGGTGTCGATCAGGATCGTGTGGCGGCCGGTCTTGACGATCCAGGTGTGGACCGACCCGACGAGCCGGTCGCTGCCCGGCTCGACATGATCCGGGACCATCCAGCCCTTCTGGGCGTCGAAGGCTTCCTGGTTGAACTTCGGGAACATGCGTGCGGGCTTGAAGCCCGCGCCGCAGATTTCCTCGACCTTCTCGATGGTGGCGTTGCCGATCCTGCGAACGGTCATGGCTTCCTCCCTATTCTTTTGTCGTCCTGAGCGGAGCGGAGGACCTCACGCCAGCTCCGCGGCCCGTGTCCGATCGTTCGGTGAGATCCTTCGCTGCGCTCAGGATGACGAGGGTAGGTGTGGGGCTCATCGTGCAGGCCGTCAGAACGTCACGACGCTGCGGATCGACTTGCCCTCGTGCATCAGGTTAAACGCGTCGTTGATCTTCTCGACCGGCATGACGTGGGTGATCAGCGAATCGATGTCGATCTTGCCGTCCATGTACCAGTCGACGATCTTCGGCACGTCGCGCCGTCCCTTGGCGCCGCCGAACGCCGTGCCCATCCAGCTCCGGCCGGTGACGAGCTGGAACGGCCGCGTCGCGATCTCCTGGCCGGCCCCGGCGACGCCGATGATGATCGATTTGCCCCAGCCCCGGTGGCAGCATTCGAGGGCCTGGCGCATCAGCTTGGTGTTGCCGACGCATTCGAAGGAATAGTCCGCGCCGCCGTCGGTCAGCTCGACCAGATGCGCGACCAGGTCCTTGCCGTCCAGCGCCGCGGGATTTACGAAATGCGTCATGCCGAACTTGCGGCCGAGCGCCTCGCGGTCGGGGTTGAGATCGACGCCGACGATCATGTTGGCGCCGACCAGGCGCGCCCCCTGCACGACGTTGAGGCCGATGCCGCCCAGGCCGAACACGACGACATTGGCGCCAGCCTCGACCTTGGCCGTGTTGATCACCGCGCCGATGCCGGTCGTGACGCCGCAGCCTATATAGCAGACCTTGTCGAATGGCGCGTCCGGCCGAATCTTGGCGAGGGCGATCTCGGGAAGCACCGTGTAGTTCGAGAAGGTCGAGCAGCCCATGTAGTGGTGGATCTTCTTGCCGCCGATCGAGAAGCGCGAGGTGCCGTCGGGCATCACGCCCTGGCCCTGTGTGCTGCGGATGGCGGTGCAGAGATTGGTCTTTCCCGAGAGGCACGATTTGCACTGGCGGCATTCGGGCGTGTAGAGCGGGATCACGTGGTCGCCCTTCTTCAGCGACACGATGCCCGGTCCCACATCAACGACAACGCCTGCGCCCTCGTGTCCGAAGATCACCGGAAACAGTCCCTCGGGATCGCCGCCGGAACGCGTGAACTCGTCGGTGTGGCAGACCCCGGACGCCTTGATCTCGACCAGCACCTCGCCGAACTTCGGTCCTTCGAGGTCGACAGTGGCGATTTCGAGTTCCTTGCCCGCCTCGTAGCAGACCGCAGCCTTGCTCTTCACGCATCCTCCCTGAGACTCAGAGAGCGAAGCCTAGAGCAGGGCGGGCGCGGGCGCTACGGTTGTCAGAGCGCGAAGCGAAAGGAAGCCGTCATCGTGAGATGTCGTTCGTCACGCTGCGGCGGGCGTCAGCGCACTCTTGGCTTCACGGTATTGCGCGATCAGCCGGCGGCAGAGGTCGGCGGCTGAGGGGATGTCGTCGATGTTCCCGACGCCGTGCCCGGCCGTGTAGATGTCCTTCCACCGCTTCTTGTTCTCGTGGCTCGATACGATCTTGCCGGGCAAGGTCGTGCGCAGCACGTCGAGGTCGATGCCGGCGGCGAGGAGGCTGGGCGTCAGCCAGTTCGCCGGGGCGCCGTCGATCGAGGCGGTGAGGAAGACGTCGGTCGCGCGCGTGTCGAGGATCATCTTCTTGTGCGCGTCGGTGGCCATTGCTTCCTTGGTGGCGATGAAGCGCGTGCCGATGTAGCCGAGATCGGCGCCCATGGTCTCCGCCGCCAGCACGTCGCGGCCCGTGGTGAGGCCGCCGGCCAGCACGATCGCGAAGTGGTCACCGAGCTGGCGCACCTCGTTCATGAGCGCGAAGGGATTGAGCGTGCCGGTATGGCCGCCGGCGCCGCCCGCCACCGCGATCACGCCGTCGACGCCGGCTTCCAGCGCCTTCTCGGCGTGGCGGCGATTGGCGATGTCGTGCAGCGCCACCGCGCCCCAGCCGTGGATGCGCTTGATCGCATCGCCCGGCGCGCCCTTCGAGGTGAGCACGACCGGCACCTGGTACTTTTCGACCAGCTCGAGGTCACCGGGATAGCGCGGGTTGGAGGCATGCACGACGAGGTTCACCGCCCACGGTGCGGGCTTTCGGCCGGCATCTTCCAGTCGCTTCATGCCCTCCTGCATCTCGTCGAGCCAGGCCTGGAACTCCTCGCGGCTGCGCGTGCCATGGGCGGGGAAGCTGCCCATGATACCTTCGGCGCAGCAGGCAAGGGTGAGAGCGGGATTGGAGACGAGGAACATGGGCGCGGCGATCACGGGCGCGGTCATGCGCTCGATCAGTTTGCGGACTTCGGCCCTGGCCATGATCAAACGTCTCCTACGCTCGGTGTCGTGGAAGTGACGCCCGCCGCGGCGAGCGCGTCCAACTGGGCATCGGTGTAGCTCAACAGGCACCGCAAAACCTCTGCGGTATGCTGACCGAGGTCGGGCGCGGCGCGCTCGATCTCGACGCCCTGACCATCGAGCCGATATGGCAGACCCTTCACCAAGCCGCCGCGCTCGTCGCGGACGAGCGTCACGCCGGCCAGCGCCTTGTCGCGCAGCAAATCCAGGCCGTCGTGGCACAGCGCCGCCGGGATGCCCTTGGCTAGCAGGCTGACGACCGCTTCGGCGCTTTCCGTCGCGGCGCACCAGGCCGAGAGCTCGGCATCGGGCGTGGCAAGCGTAACGGCGATCCAGCGGCCGTCGCGGCATCGATAGGCGTCCTGCTGGGCAACCCCATCGTCTTGGTTGCCGCGCCGCGCGGGGCGAGGCGCGGGATCGGCAGCTGCGGCAAGGATTTCCTCGCCGATGGTGAACGACGCCACTTCGCGTTGCGAGAAATCGAGGAAGCAGCCCTTGCCGGTCCGGCGGGCCTCCATGACCGCGGTGATCACCATTCCAGCGGCGAACAGCGAGACGATCTGGTCCGGGTAGTTTACGTCCATGCCCGAGATGCGCGGCTCCTCGCCCTCGTATCCGGTGAGGGACGCGATACCCGACGTGGCGTCGAGCGTGCTGCCGAACGAGACGTTCATGCGCTCGGGTCCCGTGTCGCCCTGGCTCGAGATCGCGGCGAACACGAGGCGCGGATTGAGCGCGCTCAGGTCCTTGTAGCCGAGGCCCGCGCGATCGAGCACGCCGCGGCGGAAATTCTCGACCACCACGTCGCAGTGCTGCGCCAGTTCGCGGATCACGCGCTGGCCTTCTGGCGCCTTGAGATTGAGAGCGAGGCCACGCTTGTTGCGGTTGGTGAAGCGGAACTGCGGCGAGCGATTCCACCAATTGTCCTCGTCGTCGGGCTTGCCGACGACGCGGAAGGGATCGAGATAGGCGCCAGACTCGATCTTGATCACATCGGCGCCGAGATCAGCGAGCATTGCCGAGGTGTTCGCACCCGCCGTCAACAGCCCGAAATCGAGCACGCGGATGCCGGCGAGGGGCTTGCTCTTAGCCCAGTTGGCACTTCCCTTCTCCGATAGCGGAGGAGGGATGAGTGCCGACGGGCAAGAAAGGGCCGGGGCAGGCTTTGGCGCAAAGGAGCGGCCGTTCCATTGCACGGGGAGCTGCGGCATGCAGAGTGTGCCGAGCTGTGGGTGCTCGAGAGCGGTGAGGAAGCCGCGGGCGACATACTGCTCGGTCTCGAGCAGTTCGGCCGGAGAGAAAACCGGCCCGAACGGGACGCCCTTCGCCTGCGCCGTCTTCTGGATCTCCGCGCGCGTCTTATCGGCGAACCACGGCCCGATGATCGCGTAAAGCTCGCCGATATGCTGACGCCGTCCGGCGCGCGTATTGAACTTGGGATCGGCGAGACGAGGGTCGCCGATCAGTGCGCGCGTTGCAGGCCATTGGGTGGCGGTATAGACGACCGCCACGTGACCGTCGCGGCATGGAACGATCTGGAACTCCGACTGCTTTCCCTCACGGCCGGGCGAGGTGCCGCTGGCCTCCGCGCCGGACGCCGCCTTCCAGTTCACCCATTGCAGCACTTCGGCGAGCGATACACGCACTGAAGGCGGCCTCCGGCCCGCATCGCGCGCGGCGAGAGCGGCGGCCAGGCCCGTGAAGGCGGTGAGGCCGGCCGGATACGATGCCTGATGGCCGCCGAGCCGCAGCGGCTTGCGCTTGGGCTCGCCCACCATATGAAGCAGCCCGCCCAAGGCCTGGAGGGTGAATTCGCTGACGGGGCGGCGGGCAGCGTTCATCTCCAGCGGAAAGGCTGCGACCTCGATCGGCGTCGCGCGGCCGGTCCGCGCCAGCGGCGCGATCGAGGCCGGCTCCTCGAACAGCACGGCGTCTGCCGTTTCGAGCAGCTTCGTCAGGGTGGCGCGGTCGGCCTGGTCTCCGAGATCAAGCGTAAGTGTGCGCTTCGACGTGTTGAGGAATTGAAACAGCGCGCTTTCGCCTTGCGGCAGGAACGGCGGCGCCCGTCGCACCGGATCGCCATCGCGCGGTTCGATCTTGAGCACTGTGGCACCAAGGTCGGCCGCGATCTTTCCGGCAAGCGACGTGGCGAGCCGCAGGCAGAGCGGTACGTCGCGGTCGTTCACTTCGACGATCGTGAAGCGCGAAAGGGGGAGGGCGTCGGATGGGCTCATGGAATATTTCCGCCTATCCCGTGCTAGGCTGGCTGTCTACGGAGGTTTTCATGGCACAGACCGGCAACCACAAGGGCCTGCAGTTCGGCATCTTCCTCGCGCCGTTCCATCGGGTCGGCGAGAATCCGACGTTGGGCATGGCGCGCGACATGGAGCTGGTCGAATGGATCGACGACCTGGGCTACGACGAGGCCTGGATCGGCGAGCATCATTCCGCCGGATGGGAGACGATCGCGTCGCCCGAGGTCTTCATCGGCGCGCTGATCGAGCGCACGCGCTACATCCGGCTCGGCTCCGGCGTGACCAGCCTGCCCTATCATCATCCGCTGATGGTCGCGAACCGGTTCGTGCAGCTCGACCACATGTCACGCGGCCGCACCATGCTGGGTTGCGGCCCGGGCGCGCTGCCGTCGGACGCCTACATGATGGGGATAGATCCCTCGACCCAGCGCGACCGCATGGAGCAGTCGCTCGCCGCCATCATGGCGCTGCTGAAATGCGAGGAGCCGGTCACGATGAAGACCGACTGGTTCGAGCTCAAGGAGGCGCGGTTGCATCTTGCGCCTTACTCTTATCCACACTTCCCGATCGCCTGCGCGAGCACGATCACGCCGTCGGGCATGATCGCGGCAGGCAAGCACGGCGTCGGCGTGCTGTCGATCGGCGCCGGCCTGCCGGGCGGGCCGGAGGCGATGGCCAAGCAGTGGGCGATCTACGAGGAGACCGCGGCCAAGCACGGTCACAAGGCCGACCGCTCGAAATGGCGCGTCGTGGTCAACGCGCATGTCGCGGACGACGACGAGCGGGCGCTGCGCGAGGTCCATGCCGGCGAGCGGTGTGAGACGGTGACCTATTTCGAGGATACGCTCGGCCGGCCCCCGGGCCGTTCTGACGATCCGCTGCGCGATGGCGTGAAGCAGGGCACGACCCTGGTCGGCACGCCCGACACGGTCGCCAAGGGCATCGAGCGCCTGCTCGGCTATTCCCAGGGTGGCTTCGGCGGGATCCTGTTCCGGGCACACGAATGGGCCGACCGCGAAGCGACGATGCGCTCCTACGAGCTGTTTGCGCGCTATGTGATGCCGCGTTTCCAGGGCTCGCTCGACACGATCGTCGGCTCCAACAGCTGGGCGCGCGAGAACCGCAAGGCAGTGTTCGGTCCCACTGTGGCGGCCGTGAAGAAGGCCTTCACTGACGTCGGGCGGGAGGTCCCCGACGAGTTCCGCTCCCGCACCGTCGGCGCCCGCGACGTCGCGGAGTAAGCTGGGAGCGTGGGTCTCCAGACCCGCTCATGGGATGATGCAAACCAAAGCAAGAGCAACTCTGGAGAGCCGCGCTCCCAGCCATGAGCTGCTATGAATTGGCGTCGAGAAACTTCAGCAGCGTCGCGTTGAATCCGGAAGGCTGCGTGACATTGATCGCGTGAGCGCCCCATTGCGCGATGTCGAGCGTTGCGCCCGGTATCGCAGCGGCCAGTTGCTCCGACATCGAGAACGGCACCAGCACGTCGTCGCGGGCGGCAGAGATCAGGGTTGGCGTGCGCAGGTCCGCCAAGTGAGGTGTGGCGTCGAACGCCAGGAGGGCGGCGATCCGGCGCTTCAAGGTATCGGCGCCCTGGAAGCCGCTGAGGCCGTGCGCCTCTTCCTGCGCGGCGCGCTCGGCGTTCTTCGCCAGCCAGTCGGCGGGATAGAGGAAGATCGGTTGGGCGCGCACGTAGGCGGCGGGCCCTTTGTGCTCGAGCAGCATGAGCCGCAGCTCGAAGCAGCGCTTGGTGTGGGCATGTGCTGCGGCCCAGCCATTGACGACGGTGAGCGAGTGCAGGCGATCGGGATGGCGTGCCGCGAGATCGAGCCCGATCAGACCGCCGAGCGCATGGCCGACGAAATGTGCCCTGTCGGTGTTCGTCGCGTTCATGACGGCCAGCGCTTCGTCTGCCATCGCTGCGATGCTGCGATCGTCGGGCAGGTCGCACTTGTTGCGGCCGGTCCCCGCCTGATCGTAGACAACGACGCGATAGCGCGACTTGAGCGCGGTAAGCTGAGGGGCCCAGTAGCTCGCCGTGCCACCAAGCCCTGCCGAGAGCAGGACAGTCGGCGCGTCAGGCCGCTCGCTGTCGTGAACGTCGATGAAGCTCACTGCTTGCCGATATGGGCGACCGAGGCGATCTCGACGAGCGCGTCCGGCTTCACCAGGCCGCACTGGATGCAGTAACGCGCAGGCTTGTCGCCGGGGAAATACTTGCCGTAGACGCCGTTGATGGCGCCGTAATTCGCCCAGTCGGTGAGGAAGATGTGGTTGAAGGTCACGTCGGCCATGGTGCCGCCCGCCGCCTGGATGACCGCCTTGATCTGCTCGAGCACGAACTCCGTCTGCTTGGCGGCGTCGCCGACATGGACGACGTTGAACTCCTTGTCGAGCGCCAGCGTGCCCGAGACATAGACGATGCCGTCGGCCGAGGTGCCCGGCGAATAGGGCGCAAGCGTCGGGCCGGCGCCGGGCGGAAAGATCGCGGTCTTGGGCATCAGGATTCTCCCTTCGTGCTTGCCACAGTATTGGCCATTGGGTTGGCGTTGGCTTTCAGCGCGTCGAGGAACTCCGCGGTCGACGACACCCAGCCGAAGAACTTCTCGATGTTGTAGAGCGAGGCATCGAGAATGAAGTCGGGCCCGGCGTGATGCGTGGCGTCGTGCAGCACGACGCCGAAATACTCGAGGAAGAAGCCGTCGCGCAGGGTCGATTCCACGCAGACATTGGTGGCGATCCCGGTGAACACCAGGGAGCGGATACCGCGGCTGCGCAGCACGCTGTCGAGATTGGTGTTGAAGAAGGCGGAGTAGCGCGGCTTCTCGACGACGATGTCGCCTGGCTGTGGCGGCAGCTCATGCACCAGCTCGTAGTCCCAGCCGCCCTTGGCCAGAAGCTTGCCCTGCAGCTCGGGTTTGCGGCGCATCAGCTTCAGCGCATTGGACTTGTGGTAGTTGGGCGAGCCCGGCCCGCCGGCTTCGACATAGTCGGGATCCCAACCGTTCTGGAAGTAGATCACGGGCATGCCGACGGCGCGCGCGGCCGCCGCGGCCTGCTTGATGTTGGCGATCGCGGCCGGTGCGCCCGAGACGTCGAAGCCCGCAAGGCTGGTATAGCCGCCGGGCGAGGCATAGGCGTTCTGCATGTCGACGATGATCAGCGCCGTCTCGGACGGGCGCAGCATGATCGGCTCGGGCTTTGCCGGGAGGCAGCGCGCGGCGGGATCGTCGATCGGAAAATAGCTGACAGGCGCGGGGTCGGTCATTCGGCGGCCTTCACCATCGGGGAGACGTGCTGGCGGCACTTCATCAGCGGCTGGATGCGTTCGCCGAAGATCTCCGTGCCGGTCACGAACTCGTCGAAGGTAAGCAAGACGCCTGCCAGTCCTGGAACGGTCGCAAGCTCGTCCATCATGCGCGCCACCGAGGCATGGGAGCCGCAGAGCAGCCCGATGTTGAGGTTGACGTTGCTGACCTCGGACGACATGTGGCGCACGTTGGTGTCGGCGCCCGATTTGGTGTCCGCGGAGCTCTGCTGGGTGAGCCAGCGCAGTGCCTCGTGGTCGGCCCCCGACTTGTAGAGGTCCCATTTGGCCCTGGCTTCGGCATCGGTCTCGCCGGTGATGATCATGAACAGCCCGTAGGTCGCGACCTTGCGCCCGCTTCCGGCGCTCGCCTTCTGCAGGCGCTCGACGGTGGTGGCGCACGCTGTCGGCGTGTTGAACCCCATGCCGAAGACGAAGTTGTAGTCGGCGTATTTCGCGATGAACTTCATGCCGGCGTCGCTCTGGCCGGCCGAGATCACCTTGATCGGCACCTGCGGCCGGGGGCTGAGGCGGCAGTCCTCCATCCTGAAGAACTCACCCTTGAAGTTGGAGACGCCGGTCTGCCACAGCTCCTGCATTATCTGCACGTACTCGGCCGCATAGTCGTATCGGCGCGCGAAGTAGTCGTCGCCCGGCCATAGGCCCATCTGGGAATATTCAGGCCGTTGCCAGCCGGTGATGACGTTGAGGCCGAAGCGGCCATTCGAAATCGAATCGATGGTCGAGGCCATGCGGGCGGCGATCGCCGGCGGGATGGCCAGCGTCGGGACGGTGGCAAAGAGCTTGATGCGCGAGGTCACGGCGGCGAGGCCGGCCATCAGGGTGAAGGACTCTAGGTTCTGGTCCCAGAACCCGCTCTGTCCGCCGAAGCCGCGCAGCTTGATCATCGACAGGGCAAAGTCGAAGCCGTAGCGTTCGGCGTTGAGCGTCGTCTGCTTATTGAGTTCGAAGCTCGGATCGTATTGCGGCGAGGTGGTGGAGACGATCCAGCCGTTCCGGCCGATCGGAATGAAGACGCCGATTTCCATGCCCAACCCTCCGAGGCACGTTTATGAGGCCTATTCGGCGGCCTTCGCAAGCGAGGTCGCGTGACGGCGGCAGTTCATCAGCGGCTGGATGCGTTCGCCGAACAGCTGCGTGCCGCTGACGAATTCGTCGAAGGTCAGCAGTACGCCCGCCAGGCCGGGAATCATTGCCACCTCGTCGAGCATCTGGGCCACGGTTCTCGGCGCGCCTATCAGAAGGCCCATGTTCAGATTGACCATCGAGTCGGGAATGATCGCCTGGTGCACGCCGCTGTCCGTGCCGGACGCCTTGTCGGCTGTCGCCTGATCGACCATCCAGCTCAGTGCCTCGAGATCGGCACCGGCCTTGTAGGTTTCATACTTGGCCATCGCTTCCGCGTCGGTCTCGCCGGTGATCACCATGAACAAACAGTAGGACGCGACCTTTCGACCGGTCTTTGCTGCGGCGAGCTGCATGCGCTCCACGATGTCGCTGCAGGCGGTCGGCGTGTTGAGGCCTTTGCCGAAGCTGAAATTGTAGTCGGCATGCTGCGCGGTGAAGGCCAGCCCGGTGTCGCTCTGCCCGGCGCAGATGATCTTCATGTCGGCCTGTGGGCGCGGGCTGAGCCGACAATCGTTCATGGTGAAGAACTTGCCCTTGAGATCGGACACGCCGCGTTCCCACAGGTCCCGCAGGATCCGGACGTACTCTGTCGCGTATTCATAGCGGTGGCTGAAATAGGCATCGCCCGGCCACAGGCCCATCTGGGAATACTCGGGAATCTGCCAGCCGGTGATCACATTCAGACCGAACCGCCCATTCGAGATCGAGTCTATCGTCGAGCACATGCGCGCGCAGATTGCCGGCGGCACGGCGAGAGTCGGCACGGTCGCGAACAGCTTGATGCGAGACGTCACGGCGGCAAGGCCGGCCATCAGGGTAAAGGATTCGAGATTATGATCCCAGAACTCGCTCTTTCCGCCGAAGCCCCGCAGCTTGATCATCGACAGCACGAAGTCGAGACCGTAGCGCTCGGCATTCAACGTCGTCTGCTTGTTCAATTCGAAGCTCGGCCTGTACTGCGGCGAGGTCGTCGACACGAGCCAGCCGTTGCTGCCGATGGGGATGAAGACGCCGATTTCCATCCGTTCGCCAATGCAAGACGCGCGCCTTCTCCGCTTCCAACTTTGCCGATGGCTGATCGCGCATGGGTGGCATATTTCTTGCGACGCTTTCGACGACTTCGATCTCGCGAAGTCGATACGGAGGCGGGCTCATGAAGCGGATCAATCGACGGCTTCTTCTCAAGGGAGCCGCCGCCGGCGGCGCCATCGCAGCAACCGAAGCGATCACCGGATTTCCCACCGTGTGGGCGCAAAATGCGAAGGACATCACGCTGGTCCATGCTGGCGGCTCGTACGCGGCGATCAAGGAGATCGCCGACCAGGCGAGCAAGGATCTCGGCTTCAAGATCGTCATGCAGGCGATCACCGACGATGTGCAGCTCAACCGCTCGCTGACCCAGCCGAACACCATCGACATCAACAACATAGACAGCACAAAACTGCCCTATCTCGCCGGCAAGGGTGTGCTCGCGTCGATCCCGGTGGCGAAATACAAGCTATGGGGCGAGACCGTGCCGCTCTTCACCAAGGGCAGCTATCCGAACGGCCAGATGGCGTCGACCCAGGGCCTCGCACCGATCGAGGCGATGTTTTATGAGGCGGCCGACGGCAAGAAGCTCGCGTCCAAGCCGACCGACTTCCTGACCATGATCCCCACGATCTACAACGCCGACACGCTCGGCATCCGGCCGGATCTCGTTGGCGGCCGCGACAAGATCACGAGCTGGAAGGACCTGCTCGATCCCAAATACAAGGGCAAGACGGCTCTGGTCGACTACGCGCCGGTCGGTGTGATGGACGTCGCCATGGCGCTCGAGGCACGCGGCGACTTCAAGTACAAAGACAAGGGCAATATGACGAAGGAGGAGATCGACAAGACCGTCAAGATCATGATCGATCTCAAGAAGGGCGGCCACTTCCGCTCTTTCTGGAGCACTTTCGACCAGTCGGTAAATCTCATGGCCTCGGGCGAGGTGGTCGTCCAGTCGATGTGGTCGCCGGCGGTGACCGCGGTGCGCTCGCGCGGCATCGACTGCTACTACGTGCCGCTCAAGGAAGGCTATCGCGGCTGGTTCGTCGGCCTGGCGCCGATGGCGCATCTCAGCGGCCTGAAGCTCGACTGCGCCTACGAGTACATGAACTGGTTCAACTCGGGCTGGCAGGGCGGTTTCATCGCCAAGCAGGGTTACTATTCGGCGGTCCCGTCGACGGCCAAGAAGTTCCTTACGCCTGAGGAATGGGACTACTGGTACGACGGTAAGCCGGCCGCGGTCGACATCAAGGATCCGTACGGCACCCTCATGGAGAAGAAGGGTACGACCCGCGACGGCGGCGCGATCTGGGACCGCATGGGCAACATCGCTTGCTGGAACACGGTGATGGACGAGGATCGCTATCTGACGCGTCGCTGGAACGAGTTCATCTCGTCCTGACCGTCACCCTCCAGCCATGACAAGCATCGAACACGCGGCGTCTCTCCTGGAAGAGGCGCCGCCGGCGGAGAATACCGGCGAGCGTGCGTCCTGGTTGCAGGTCGCGCCGATGGTCGCCGTGCTGGCGCTGTTCTTCGGCCTGCCCATGCTGGTGGTGCTGGTCGTGAGCTTCTTCGACTTCAGCCGCACCGACATCATTCCGGCCTTCATCTTCGACAATTACGTCGATCTTTTCACCCGTGAGGTGACGCTGCGGCTCTACGCCAGTTCGATCAAGTTCGCGCTGATCGTCTGGGCCATCACGCTGCTGCTCGGCTTCAACATCGCCTATTTCCTGGTCTTCCACGTGCGCGGCCTGCTGTTCCAGATCGGCCTGTTCCTGCTCTGCACCGTGCCGTTCCTGACTTCCAACATCATCCGCATGATCTCGTGGATTCCCTTCCTCGGCCGCAACGGCATCTTCAACCAGGCCCTGCAGGGGGCAGGCGTCACGAGCCAGCCGCTGGAATTTCTCCTGTTCTCCGACTTTGCCGTCGTGGTGGCCTATGTCCATCTGTTCACGCTGTTCATGGTCGTGCCGATCTTCAATTCGATGGCGCGCATCGACAAGAGCCTGCTCGAGGCGGCGCGCGATGCCGGTGCCGGTCGCTTCCGAACGGTCTTCGAGATCGTGCTGCCGCTGTCGCGCACCGGCATCGCGCTGGGCTCGATTTTCGTGATCACACTGGTGATGGGCGATTCGTTCGTGGTGCGCACCATGAGCGGCGGGCAGAGCGCGTCGGTCGTCTCGGCGCTTCAGAACGAGGTCGCGGCCCTGCAGTACCCGCCGGCGGCGGCGAGCGCGGTCATCATGGTGATCATCGTCACGCTTATGGTCGCGGGCATCCTGCGCCTGGTCGATGTGCGCAAGGAATTGGCACGGTGAGGAAGCGTAATGCACTCGGCTGACGGTTCGCGCCCCTGGACGTTCTATTTCTTCGCGGCGTTCTTCGGACTTTTCGTGGCGTTCCTCTACGGTCCGATGGTCGTGATCTATGTCCTGTCGTTCCAGGGTCCCACCGGCGGCATGACCTTCCCGCTGAACGGTGTGTCGCTTCACTGGTTCGACGCGCTCATCTCGCAATCCCGCGTGGGCGACATCGCCGGCTCCTTCCAGCGCTCCATCGTGCTCGCGGCGGTCGTCGCTGTCGTAACCGTGCTGGTGTCGGTCCTTGCCGGCCTGGCGTTCCGCCGGCCGTTCCGAGGCTCGGCGTTTGCCTTCTATCTCGCGATCGCGAGCCTGATCATGCCCGGGCTGTTCGTCGGGCTGGGCATCGCGCTCACCTTCCGTCTGCTCGGTCTGCCGACCGGCTGGTACAGCTCGGGGCTGGGCGCGCAGCTCACCTGGACCCTGCCGTTCGGCCTTCTGATCATGTTCGCGGTTCTGGGCCGCTTCAACCGCTCCTACGAGGAAGCGGCAACGGACCTGGGAGCGACCAACTGGCAGAAGCTCAAGGAAGTCACGATACCGATGCTGCTGCCCGGCATCATCGGCGTGGCGCTGTTCGGCTTTACGCTGAGTTACGACGAGATCGCGCGGACCGCTCTGGCTGCGGGCGCCAAGAACACGCTGCCGCTCGAGATCTGGGCAATGACGACCAACGTCACGTCGCCGACGCTCTACGCAGTCGGTGCCGTCACGACCATCGTATCGTTCTTCGTGATCGTCGTGGCCCTCACCTCCATTGGCGCCATCCAGCGCCGGCGTAGTCGGAGCAACACATGACCCAGGCAACGGGTAGCGGCGCGATTGGCGGCGGACAGGTCGAGGTCGCTGGCGTCACCAAGCGGTTCGGCGAAACCGTCGCGGTCAAGGAGCTGTCGCTCACCATTCCGCATGGATCCTATTGCTGCCTGCTGGGGCCGAGCGGGTGCGGCAAGACCACGATCCTGCGCATGATCGCCGGGCATGAGAATCCCACGACCGGTGACGTCCGCATCGGCGGTCGGTCGGTCGTCGGGCTGCCGCAGGTCGAGCGCGGCACGGCGATGATGTTCCAGAGCTACGCGCTGTTCCCGCATCGCAGCGTGCTCGACAATGTCGCGTTCGCGCTTAAGGTGCGCGGCATTGGCCTTCCCGCACGCCACAACCAGGCGCGCGAGCTCCTGGCCAAGGTCCAGCTCGAGAAATTTGCCAACCGGCTTCCGGCCGAGCTGTCGGGCGGACAGCAGCAGCGCGTGGCCCTTGCCCGCGCCTTGATCACCAATCCGCGCGTGCTGCTGCTCGACGAGCCGCTGTCGGCCCTCGACGAGTATCTTCGCCTGCGCATGCGCGGCGAGTTGCGCCGCGTGCAGAAGGAGCTCGGCATCACCTTCGTGCATGTGACACACACCCAGCTCGAAGCGATCGCCGTCGCCGACATGGTGGTCGTCATGGCGCAGGGCCGGATCGAGCAGGCTGCCAGCGCGCGCGACATTTTCGTCGCGCCGCGCAACGCATACGTCGCGCGCTTCGTCGGCGGCCAGAATGTGCTGTCCGGAACAGTCGAGAGCACGATGAACGGCATGGCCGCCGTGGCGAGCGACAAGGGTGCGCGATTTGCGTTCCCGGTCGGCGAGATTCGGCCCGCGCGCGGCGCCAAGCTCTACGGTTCGATCCGTCGCGACCGCATCGGCGTCGAGAAGATGCTGCCCGGTGCCAAGCCGGCCGGCGGCCTGAACACGACCGTCGGAGAAGTCCATACGCTGGAGAACCAGGGCTCCTACGTGAAAGTCACCATAGACCTCGACAACGGAGAGGAGTTCGTGGCGCACGTGCCCGACGATACCTTCTTCCGCAATCCGCTCGACATAGGCGACAAGGTCGAGGCCCGCTGGTCGGCCTCCGACGTCAAGCTGCTCGATGACGGCCCGATCGCGTTCGAGGCCGCCGCGGTCGAGGCGAGGGCCGCCTCGGCCGACTAGGCTCCGGATCGGATCAGAACTCTTTCTTCGTGCCCGGCTCGGCGACGATCATCTCGACTTTGCTGTCGCCAAGCGCCGCCTTGAATTCGGCCGGCGTGCCCTTGAGCATCGGGTTCGACGCGTAATGCATTGGCCAGGCCATCTTGGGTTTGATCAACTCCTTGGTCGCATAGGCGGCATCCTTCGGATCCATCACGAAGTGGCCGCCGATCGGGATCAGGATCAGGTCGGGCTTGTAGTATTCGCCGATCCACTTCATGTCGCCAAACACGCCGGTGTCGCCCATGTGCCAGATCTTGAAACCGTTCTCGAGCTGGATGATGAATCCCACCGGCTCGCCGGCAGCATAGCTCGTATCCTTGCCATGCTCGTCCTTCAGGATCATTTCGGAAGAATGTTCCGCATGCGTCATGGTGATCTTGACGCCGGGAAACGGTTCGATCGTGCCGCCCTTGTTCATCCGCGGCACGAGGTTGGCAGGCATTTTCCCGAGTGTGGCGAGCGCCTGGTTCATGCCAGCCGGTCCCCAGATTGGCGCATTGTTGGTCTTAGAAATTTCCATCGCGTCGCCGAGATGGTCGCCGTGACCGTGCGTAACCAGGATCAGGTCGACCTTTCCGATCTTGCCGAGGTCCTTCAGTTCAGGCGGGATCTTGGTTGCACCCATGATCCAGGGATCGATCATGATCACCTTCCCGCCCGGAGTGGTGAGCTTGAACGCGGCCTGGCTGTACCACAACAGCTCGGCCTTGCCCTGCGCTTGCGCCACACCGGCGAGCATCAGGCAGGCAGCCACAAACGTCACCAAAGTCCGAAACACCATACTTCTCTCCCTGTGAGACTTCGAGAGTAGCCGGGTTCCTCAGGACGAAAGAAGTCGCTTTTCCGTGAGCCGCTTTCGCCTACGATGCGGCGCAACATTGACCAGGGAGATCGCCCGCCGATGAGCATCAAGGGCAAGGCCTATATTGCCGGCATCTACGAGCATCCGACGCGGCTGGCGAAGGATATCTCTTTATCCCAGATTCACGCCCAGGTGGCCAAGGGCGCGCTTGAGGATGCCGGCCTGACGAAGGACGATGTCGACGGCTACTTCTGCGCCGGCGACGCCCCCGGGCTGGGGCCGATGTCGATGGTCGAGTACATGGGGCTGAAGCCGCGGCACGTCGACTCCACCGACACCGGCGGCTCGTCCTATGTGATCCATGTCGGTCACGCGGCCGAGGCGATCGCTGCAGGCAAGTGCAAGGTGGCGCTGATCACGCTCGCTGGCCGCCCGCGTGCCGAGGGCATGGCGACCGGCACCGTTCCGCGGTCACGCGGCGGCACGCCGACGCCGGATGAGCCGTTCGAGTTCCCTTATGGGCCGACGGTCGTGAACATGTATGCGATGTGCGCGATGCGCCACATGCACGAGTTCGGCACCACGGCAGAGCAGCTCGCCTGGATCAAGGTCGCGGCCTCGCACCACGCGCAATACAATCCGCATGCGCTCCTGAAGGACGTGGTCACGGTCGAGGAAGTCGTGAACTCGCCGATGATCTCCGATCCGCTCCACCGGCTCGACTGCTGCGTCATCACGGACGGCGGCGGCGCGATCGTTGTCGTCGCACCAGAGATCGCCGCCAAGCTCAAGCGGCCCAAGGTCAAGGTGATCGGGGCCGGCGAGTTCGTGAAGACGCAGATGGGCGGCAAGGTCGATCTGACCTATTCCGGCGCGCGCTTTTCGGGCGCAACGGCCTTTGCCGAGGCAGGCGTGAAGCCGTCCGACATCAAGTACGCCTCGATCTACGACAGCTTCACAATCACCGTGCTGATGCAGCTCGAGGATCTCGGCTTCTGCGAGAAGGGCAAAGGCGGCGCCTTCGTGGCCGACGGCAACCTGATCTCCGGCACCGGCAAGCTGCCGTTCAACACCGACGGCGGCGGGCTGTGCAGCAATCACCCGGGCAACCGCGGCGGCCTCACCAAGGTGCTCGAGGCTGTGCGCCAATTGCGCGGCGAGGCGCATCCCAAGGTGCAAGTGAAGAACTGCGATCTGGCTGTCGCCCACGGCACGGGTGGCTCGCTTGGCCTGCGCCACGGCAGTGCGACTGTCATTCTGGAGAGGGAATAGTCCGATGGCCGAGACGAAGGAACGCAAGCTGCCGGCGCCTGCCGTGAGCCAGGAGACTCAGGCCTACTGGGACGCCGCCGCGCAGGGCAAGCTGCTGGTGCGCAAGTGCACGGCCTGTGGGCAGGCGCACCATTATCCGCGCACGATCTGTCCGTTCTGCTTCAGCGACAAGACCGAATGGATCGAGTGCTCAGGCAACGGCACGATCTATTCCTACAGCGTCATGCGCCGCGCGCCGGTGCCTTACGCCATGGCATACGTCACTCTGGCCGAGGGTCCGCGCATGGTGACCAACATTGTCGACTGCGATTTCGACACGCTGAAGTGCGAGCAGGCGGTGAAGCTCGTTTTCAAGCCGACCGACGGCGGCCCGCCGCTGCCGATGTTCACGCCGGCTTAGGCCGCCACGTCGAAAACATAGCGATCGGGCCGCAGGAGTGCGGCCCGGACGCGGTGACTCGCCAGCCAGTCCGCTCCGACGCCGGGCAGCAGAACGGAGTCTGCTCGTGCGGACGCCAGCAGTTCCGTCTCACCGACGATCGCGAAACGCTGGCCGATCGCCTCGTCCATCAGTCGGCCGTCGGGCAGGCGCGGCTGCGGGAAGATTGTGCCGACGGGTGGCGGGGCATCGGCACGGCATCCTCTGCCGAGCTGCGGCTGCGGATAGTCGAACCGCTCCGTGCCGACCGCAAAGCGGGCGTCGCGCGCCGCGGCGGCATCCGGATCGGTCTCCTGCAGCACCGCGCCCAGCTTCACGGCTAGCTCAATAAAGGTGCGGACATGCGGCGCTCGCTCGCTTTCATAGGTGTCGAGCAGCGAATCGGGTGCGCCGTCTCGCAGCACCGCAGAAAGCTTCCAGGCGAGATTTGCCGCATCGCGCATACCGGCGCACATGCCTTGGCCCAGGAACGGCGGCGTCTGGTGACAGGCGTCTCCGGCGAGGAGCAGCTTTCCCTTGCGCCAACCTTGCTGCACGATCGAATGGAAGGTGTAGACGGCAGAGCGCTCGATGCGAGCGTCCTCGGGGCCGAGCCAGCGTTCTAGCAGCGGCCAGAACTTCCCGGACTCGGCTACCCGCGTCGGATCATCGCCGGGCATCAGCATGATCTCCCAGCGCCGGCGCGCGCCGCCCACGTTGACGATCGTCATCGGCCGGCGGGGGTCGCAAAGCTGGATGGTATAATCGGGCAGAGATTTGACCCGGCGTGAGGAAGGGTCGCATAGCAGGTCGACGACCAGCCACGGCTGATGCAGGCCGAGATCGCAGGCCTGGCTGCCGATTGCCCGTCTCACCAGCGAGCGCGCGCCGTCGCAACCCACGACATAGCGCGCGTCGAGTTCGCTTGGGTTGGACACCTCGTGCCCCAGATGAACCTCGACGTGGGGATAGCGGCCGACGCCCTCGCGCAGGATCTGCTCGAGCATCGGTTGGTGGAAGTACCAGTTATTCGGCCAGCCGTGCGGACCGGGGCCGTCGATGCCGCGCCGCACGATCAGGGTCTGGCCCGTTGCGTTGACGAAGTGCATGCCCTGCGATGACGGCCGCGTGGCCAGGGCGATGTGCTCCGCCAGCCCGGCAGACTGGAAGATGCGCATCACCTCGCCGTCGAAATGGACGGCACGCGGCAACGGATGGACCGCCGTGTCGCGTTCGTACACGGCGACCGAAAGGCCGGCTTGACCCAGCAGGTTCGCCAACAGCGCGCCAACCGGGCCGTAGCCCACGATGGCAACGTCCTTCATGAAGGTCAGCCTACTACGAGTGGAGGACTTCCCATACCCGTTCCGGGGTGGCCGGCATGTTGATGTGCTTGCCGCCCAAGGCGTCGACGATGGCGTTCATCACCGACGGCAGGGAGCCGGCGCATCCGGCCTCGCCGCAGCCCTTGGCGCCCAGCACGTTGGTCTTGGCGGGGACCGAGTGGTAGTCCATCGCGAAGAACGGCACATCGTCTGCACGCGGGAGGGCGTAGTCGGTGAAGCTGCCGGTCAGCGGCTGGCCTTCCTCGCTGTAGACGACGTGTTCGAGCATCGCCTGGCCGATGCCCTGCACCACGCCGCCGTGGCTCTGGCCCTCGACCAGCAGCGGATTGATGACGGTGCCGAAGTCGCCGACCATCGTGTATTTAACGATCTCGACGATGCCGGTATCGGGATCGATCTCGACCTCGCAGACATGGGTGCCGTTGGGAAAGGCCGATGGCGCCGCTTCGTGGACATGGCTGACGTCGAGCGAGTCCGGCACGCCCTCGGGCAGTTTCATCCCGCTGCGCAGCTTTCCGGCCAGTTCCATGATACCGATCCCGCGGTCGGTGCCGACGATGGTGAACCGTCCGGCGTTGAACTCGATATCGGCTGGCGAGGCTTCGAGCGCGACGCCAGCGATCAGCTTGCCCTTGTCGATCACCTTGTCGGAGGCTTCGACAATCGCGGCGCCCGACGCCATGATAGACTTGGAGCCGCCAGTGCCGCCGCCCGCGATCAAGAGGTCGCTGTCGCCCTGGACGAGCTTGATCTTCTTGAACGGGATGCCGAGCTTGGTGGTCAGCACCTGGGCGAAGGCCGACCAGTGCCCCTGGCCGTAATCGAGCGTGCCGGTGATGATCGTGACGTCGCCGTTCGGCTCGAAGCGGATGCCGCCCATCTCGTTCATCGGCGGCGCGGTGACCTCGAGATAGTCGCCGATGCCCAGGCCGCGCAGCTTGCCGCGGGCCTTGCTCTCTTCCTTGCGCGCGGCGAAGCCGTCGACGTCGGCCTGCTTTAGAGCCTTGTCGAGCAGGGCCGTGAACTCGCCCGAATCATACACCGTGCCCGAAGCGGTCTTGTACGGCATCTCTTCCGGCTTGATGTGGTTGCGCTTGCGCATTTCCACCTGATCGATGCCCATCTCGCGCGCAGCCGTCGCGATCAGCCGCTCCATGAAGTAGTTCGCCTCGGGCCGGCCTGCGCCGCGATAGGCGCCGACCGGCGAGGTGTTGGTGAAGCACACCTTGGTCGAGACCGAGATCAGCGGGGTGCGGTAGATGGCGGCGAGATTGCGTGTGACGCCGAGCGCGCCCATGGCGGCGCCGACGTTTGACAGATAGCCGCCGAGATTGGCGTAGCCGACCAGCCGCACCGCGAGGAAGGTGCCGTCCTTATCGAGCGCCAGCTCGGCGTCAAAATCATGATCGCGGCCGTGCTGGTCGCTGAGAAAGCTGCCGCTGCGGTCGTCGGTCCATTTGATTGGCCGGCCGAGCAGCTTGGACGCGTGGAACATGCCGGCGTACTCGGGATAGGGAGAGCCCTTCATGCCGAACGATCCGCCGACATTGCCGGTGAGAATCCGCACCTGCGCCGGCTTGACGCCGAGCAGGGCGGCCATCTGACCCTTGAGGCCGAAGGCGCCCTGGTTGCCCGCCTGGAAGGTGTAGCGGTCGGTTTCCTTGTCGTAGGAGGCGACGGCGGAGCGCGGCTCCATCGCGCAGACCACGATGCGGTTGCTGATCAGCCGCAGGCGCGTGACATGAGCCGCCTTGGCAAAGGCCTCGTCGACTTTAGGCGTGTCGCCGTAGTGATAGTCGGCGCAGACGTTGCCCGGCACGTCATCATACACCACGGGAGCTCCCGGTTGGGCTGCCTCGCGCGCCTCGGTGACCGCGGGCAGCGCCTCGATGTCGACGACGACGGCTTCCGCGGCATCCTTGGCCTGCGCCGGGGTCTCCGCGACTACGAAGGCCACCGGGTCACCGACGAAACGAACCTTGTCGGTGGCCAGCGAATAACGCGTCGGCGTCTTCATCGGCGAACCGTCACGCTGGGGCACCATCATCAGCGTCTTCAGCGGACCATATCCGGCCGCGTTGAGGTCGGCGCCGGTCCAGACACCCAGCACGCCGGGCATCTTGCGCGCGTCCTCGATGTCGATGTCTTTGATGATGCCGTGCGCCACCTGACTGCGCACCATCACGCAATGGGCTTGATTGTCGAGCTTGATATCGTCGCTATAGCGGCCCTCGCCCCTCAGCAGGGTGGGATCCTCGTTGCGCGGCACCGGCTGGCCGACGCCGAATTTCGCCAATTCAAGATCGTTCGCAGCGACAGGCGCGTTCATGGGCTGTCCATCGAAATTGGGGGTCGGGGAATTGTGGCCCCTTCAGGTTACCGCTGCAAGAATGATGCCCACCAATATCGGGAGGGCGGATGTCGGCGATTGCATGGGAACTGCCGGAAGATGTGCGCTCGGTGCGCGACGGGCTGCTCGATTTCGCGCGCAAGGAGGTGCTGCCGCGGCACGAAAAGCACCGCGACCTGTTCGAGGATCCGCGTCGGCTCTATCGCGAGGACGGCCGGTTCTCCGACGCGCTGAAGGGCCTTATTGGCGAGGTGCGGCGCGCATCCGCCAAAGCCGGCTACTACAATATGTGCGTGCCCGAGGCGCTGGGTGGGGGCGGCCTCGCGCATCTCGCCTATTATGTCGGCTGGGAGGCGTTGTTCCATCTCTGCGGGCCGCAGAACTGGCTGATGCTCTATGTGATCAGCCACTGGGCTTTCGGACCGAGCCGCCTGCTGGAGAAGGTGACCGATGAGGCGCGCGAGAAGATCCTGGCGCCGATGATGGCGGGCGAGGCCTCGATGTGCTTCGGCCTCAGCGAGCCTGGCGCCGGCTCCGACGCGGCCGCCCTGTCGACCAGAGCGGTTCCCGACGGCAACGCCTGGCGCCTGACCGGCCGCAAGATCTGGACGTCGAACTCGCCCGTTGCCGACTATTGCATCGTCTTCGCCGTCACCGACGGGGAGCGGGCGGCGGCGCGCAAGGGCGGCATATCCGCCTTCCTCGTACCCACGTCATCGCCCGGCTTCGAGGTCCAGCGCATCATAAAGCTGTTCGGCCATATCGGTGGCGACGAAGCGGAGTTGCGCCTCGAGGACGTGCGCGTCGAGCCTTGGCAGCTCGTCGGCGAGCTGCATCAGGGATTTGCCGCGGCGCTGTACGGCGTGTCGCTGGGGCGCATCTACAATTCTGCACGCGCCGTGGGGTATGGCCGCTGGGCGCTGGAGAAGGCGCTAGACTATGCCAAGCAGCGCAAGGCGTTCGGCAAGGCGATCTCCGAGTACCAGGGCGTCACGTTCCCCTTGGCCGAAAGCGCCATGGAGCTGCATGGCGCGCACCTGATGGGCCTCAATGTAGCGACCCTTCTCGACCGGGGCGCACCGGCCGTAAAGGAGCTTGCCATGGCTAAGGCCTATTCCGTGCAGGTCGGCTACAAGGCAGTCGACCGCGCCATGCAGACCCACGGCGCCATGGGCTTCACCAACGAGCTCGGCCTGCACCACGCCTGGCACTCGCTGCGCATCGTCAATGTCGCCGACGGCACGAACGAAATCCTCAACCGCTCGATCGTGCAGCGCCTGCTGAAGGGCGACACCGAACTGTGATAGGCATAGGTCCATGTCCGAAACCTCCTCGAACCTCGATCCCGTCACGCTGACCGTCATCCAGAACGGCCTGATTCAGGTCTGCAACGAGATGGACCTTGCCTTCGTGCGCGCGGCCTTCTCGCCGGTGATCTCGGAGGGCATGGACCGCTCGGACGGAATCTACGACGCGATCGACGGCTCGCTGATCGCGCAGGGCGAGCTCGGCCTGCCGGTGTTCGTCGGCACCATGCAGTTCTCGACCGGCGCGGTGATCGACCGGGTGAAGAGCCACTACGCGGGCACGGTCGATCCGGGCGACGTGTTCATCGTCAACGATCCGTATCTCGGCGGCACGCATCTGATGGACGTGCGCTTCGTGAAGCCGTTCTTCTACAAGGGCGAGCTGTTTGCCTGGCTGGCCAACACCGGTCATTGGCCGGATATCGGCGGCATGGTGCCGGGCGGCTTCTCGGCCAGTGCCACGGAGGTCGAGCAGGAGGGCCTGCGCCTGCCGCCGGTCAAGCTCTGGAAGAAGGGCGCGCTGGACCAGGAAATATTGGCCATCCTGATGAGCAACATGCGCATCGCCGACCAACGCATCGGCGACATCAAGGCACAGGGGGCGGCCCTCGTTACCGGCGAGCAGCGGCTGACGATGCTGATCGACCGCTATGGCGCTGGTGTGGTGAAGCAGGCCATCGCCGAGATGCGCCACCGCGCCGAGCGCCAGATGCGCGCCAAGATCGCCGGCATTCCCGATGGCGTGTACGAGGGAACATCGCAGGTCGACAGCGACGGCGTGGTCGATGCGCCGCTCACGATCAGGATGAAGATCACCAAGAAAGGCGAGGACCTGACCTTCGACATGGCCGGTTCGAGCCCGCCCTGCCGCGGGCCGATGAACAGCGTCATCGCCACCACCAAATCGGCGATCTATCTCGCGATCAAACACATCTTCCCGGACGTGCCGATCAATCGCGGTACCTTCGAGCCGCTGCACATCATCGAGCCCGAGGGCACCTTCCTGTATGCGAGGTATCCGCGACCAGTGTCTGGTTGCGCGGCCGAAGTGAGCCAGCGCATCGCGGAGGCGATATTCGCGGCCCTGACCCATGCCATTCCCGACCTGCTGTTCGCCGCACCTGCGGGCACGTCGGGCAATCTCGGTGTCGGCGGCTACGACCCGGAGCGCCAGCGCAATTACATCATGTATCTCTTCACCGGTGGCGGGTACGGCGGCTTCCAGGGCGGCGACGGCCTGTCCAACGGCTGCTCGACGATCGGCATTTCCAAGATGCCGCCTGTCGAAGTGCTCGAACAGTTCTATCCGATCCTGTTCGAGGAATTCTCCCTGCGCGAGGGCTCGGGCGGCGCCGGCGAATTCCGCGGCGGCTTCGGCATCAACTACGCCATCAAGCTGCGTCGCGGCCAGGCAAGGGTGTCGATGGTGATGGATCACGGTCGCACCGGTCCACAGGGAGCGCTCGGCGGCGAGGCGGGCGGCGTCAACACTGTGCTCGTTACGCAGGGTGGCAAGACCTATCGGCCACCTCACCTCTCCAAGGACCAGGACATAGAGATCGGAATTGGCGATGTGGTGCGCGTGCAGACGCCGGGCGGCGGCGGCTTCGGCGATCCGGCCAAGCGCAAGCCCGAGCTGGTCGCGCGCGATCTCGCCCGCGGCTACTACACGCCGGAAGAGGTTTGCGAGAGGTTCGGCGTCCGCTCATGACCTGCACGCGCCGCTTCATCCTCGGCGCGGCGGCCATCGTGGCGCCTTCAACCGTCTATGCGCAGAGGAAGCTCGATATCCCGGCCAAGTGGTACGCGGTGCTAGTCGAGGACAACGCCTTCACTGTCGAGATGCCGGGCATACCGGACCATCGGGTCATCAACGATGTTTCCGCTCGTGGCACGCCTTTCACGTTGCATTCCTACAGTCTCGAAAGCGGTGGCTTCTCCTATGCCGCCCAGACTGCGCTCTATCCGGCCGATGTCGACGTTACCCAGCCGCGCCGAGTCTTACAGGCAGCGCTCGACGGCCGGGCGTCTCAGCTCGCCGGCCGCAGATGGGATCGCACAGAGTGGCGCGACGTCCCTGCCGGCGCCTCGGTCGAGTCGATCGGCGCAGTGCAGGCCGGCGCGATGTTGCGTCTGCTCTCGCTCCTGAAGGGGCGCCGCTTCGTATCCCTTGCCTTCCTGGGCCCCGGCGTCGACGGTCCTGACGCCAACCGTTTTTTCCGATCCCTGAAGCTGACGCCATGAGCAAACCGCGTATCCATGTTCTTGCCCTCGGGGGCACCATCGCCACGCGTCCGGATTCAACCGGTGCCATGCAGATGGGGTTGGGCGCCGACGACCTCGTCGCCGCCGTCCCGGTGCTGAAGGAGATCGCCGAGATCGGCGCCGAAACCGTCTCGCGGGTCGGCAGCCATTCGCTGTCGTTCGATCAGATCCACGCACTCGCGACCAGGATTCGCGACGTGAAGGCCGATGGCGTCGTCGTGACGCAGGGCACCGACACGATGGAGGAGACGAGTTTCCTGCTCGACCTGCTGCTCGATCTGGAGATTCCTGTGATTGTGACAGCAGCGATGCGCAATCCCGCACTGACCTCGCCCGACGGGCCGGGAAACCTGCTCGCCGCCGTCAGAGTTGCCACCGATGATTGGGTGCGCAAGAACGCGAAGGCTCTCGGCGTCGTCGCGGTAATGTTGGACGAGGTCTACGCCGCATCCGACGTCCTCAAGGTCCACCCGACTCGCCTCAATGCCTTCGCTTCGACCCAGACCGGTCCGCTTGCGGCACTGGTCGAAGATCGCGTCGTGCCGTTCGCGCTGCCGGTGCGCAATGCCGTCGTCGCCGCGCGTTCGAAGCTCGCCGGTGTGAGCGGCAAGGCCGCGCCGGTCGCGCTGTTCTGGATGTCGCTCGACGACGACGCTGCGCTCATGCCGTTTATGCTTGCGGCGCCGGACCGTCTGGGCTTTCGCGGCGCGGTGATCGCGGCAATGGGCGGCGGCCATACGCCGGAGCGCGCGACCGAGAACGTCATCGGCCTCGCCAAGGCGATGCCGACTGTCGTGTCGCCGCGCGCCGGCGGCGGACCGATGCTGCGCAAGACCTACGGCGGGTCAAGCTCGGAAATAGCCCTGCGCGAGGCCGGCCTGATCTGGGGCGGCCGGCTCCATCCGTTGAAAGCGCGTGTGCTGCTGGAAACCTGTCTGCGCGCCGGCCTCGATCGCGCGACGATCGCGGAACTATTCGACGCCTTCGGCTAGGAGCGGGCGAGTTTGGACTCGGCGAAGCCGTGCATGCCCATATGCCATTGCAGGGCGACGACCGCGCCCTTCAGCGGCTGAAGCAGTCCGAGCGCGAGGCCGGCGATGAGCGGTAGTCCGATAACGGCTTGCAGCCAGTATTCCGGGCTGTAGGCGATCTCGATCCACATGGCGATCGGCACGACGATGTGCCCGACGAGGAAAATCACCAAGTAGGCGGGCAGGTCGTCGGCGCGATGGTGGCGGAATGGCTCGCCGCACCGTTCGCAATGATCCTCGACCTTCAGGAAGGCTCGGAACAGATGGCCGTCGCCGCAGGCCGGGCACCGGCCAGCAAGTCCGCGTAGCAGGAATTTTGCAGGGCCGTTCATGAAAGCCTCCATCGGGTCGGTTTGTATATCCGTACACTTTGCCCTACGATCAAGATCGACGAGTGAGGATTGTATGGATTGGCTCCCGACACTCGGCGACCGACCCGTTCCGATCTATGAAGCTATCGTGGAGGCGCTCAGCGCGGATGTGGCCTCGGGTCGCCTGCATCGCGGCGAACGGCTGCCGACCCATCGTGCTCTCGCCAGGGCGCTGGGTGTCGATCTCACCACCGTTACCCGCGCGTACAGCGAGGCGCGCCGTCGCGGTCTGACCGAGGCGCGGGTCGGGCAAGGTACCTTCGTCGCCGAGAGCCTCGCGCGCGCGCCGCGCGCGGCCGCAGCCGGCATCGATTTCGACCTGTCGATGAACCTTCCACCCGAGCCGGTCGAGGCCGACCTCGAAGGCCGCATCGCACGAGGGCTCGACGGATTGCGGCGCGACTACGGTTTGACCGGTTTCATGAGCTACCAGCAGGCCGGCGGCAGCGAGGCCGATCGCGGCATCGCGGCGGACTGGCTGCGCAAGCGCGTACGGACGGCTGCACCGGACCGGCTGCTGATTTTCCCCGGCACGCAGACCGCACTGATGGCACTGCTGCTGTCGCTCACGAAGCCGGGCGACACGGTGCTGACGGATCGGCTGACCTATCCCGGCTTCAAGGCGGCTGCGGCGGCTGCGGGCGTTCGGCTCATCGGCGTCGAGTCGGACGGAGCCGGAATGCTTCCCGCGGCCCTTGAGGAAGCGTGCAAACGCCACAAGCCCAAAGCCGTGTATCTCGTGTCGACAATTCACAACCCGACGACCGTGACTCTGCTGCCGAACCGGCGCGAGCAACTCGCGGCGGTCATCCGCAAATGTGACATCCTGCTGTTCGAGGACGACGCTTATGGCGCGTTCGATACCCGCCTCGCGCCTGTCGCAACGCTCGTTCCGGAGCGCAGCTATCATGCCACGACCCTGTCGAAGTGCATCGCCCCCGGACTGCGCGTCTCGTTCATGGTGACGCCCGATCGCGCCGCGGCGGCGCTGCTGGCCAACGCGCTTCGGACAGTCGTACAGATGCCTGTACCGCTGATGGTGGCACTCACTCTGCGCTGGCTGGCCGATGGCAGCGCCGACGCAGTGATCGCAGCCATTACAGCGGAGGCGGCAGCGCGCCAGAAGATCGCAGCCAAGGCGCTGATCGGACAGGACTACGCCGCGCACCCCCGAGGCCATCACCTCTGGCTGCGCCTGCCATCGGCCTGGAGCCGCCTCGAGTTCGCCGCCCATGTGCAAAGGCAGGGACTTGCTGTCGTAACCAGCGACAGCTTCACTGTGGACGACGCGCCCGAGCATGCCATCCGCATCGCCCTCGGCGCCGCACGCAGCAGGGCCGATCTCGCGGGGGCACTCGATGTGCTAAGTGTCGCATTGAAGTCTCCGGGCTCGGTGTCACGTATCGTCTGAGACGGGGGACGCCATGTTCGACGCTTTCGACGCAACACTGCTGGCGCGGCTGCAGTTCGCCTTCACCGTCTCGTTTCATTTCATCTTTCCGTCGTTCTCGATCGGCCTGGCGAGTTATCTCGCCGTGCTCGAGGCGCTGTGGCTGTGGACGGGACGCGCGGTCTATCTCGACCTGTTCAAGTACTGGCTCAAAATCTTCGCGCTCGCCTTCGGCATGGGCGTGGTATCGGGCATCGTCATGTCCTACCAGTTCGGCACCAACTGGTCTGTCTTCTCCGACAAGGTCGGCCCGGTGATCGGTCCGCTCATGGCCTACGAGGTGCTGACTGCCTTCTTCCTCGAAGCCGGCTTCCTTGGCGTGATGCTGTTCGGCATGAACAGGGTTGGCAAGTCGCTTCACTTCACCGCCACGCTTGCTGTTGCGGTGGGAACCTTCATCTCCGCCTTCTGGATCCTGTCAGCCAACAGCTGGATGCATACGCCGGCCGGTCATGCGATCGCCGCCAACGGCCAGTTCGTGCCGGTCGACTGGATCGAGGTGATCTTCAATCCGTCCTTTCCTTATCGCCTCGTGCATACAGTGCTGGCCGCCTACCTGACTACCGCTTTGGTGGTGGGCGGCGTGGGCGCCTGGCATCTGCTCGCCGGCCGCAAGACCGATGGCACGCGGGTGATGTTCTCGATGGCCATGGGTATGATCACCGTTGTCGCGCCGATTCAGATCCTGGCCGGCGACCAGCAGGGCCTGAATACGCTCGAGCATCAGCCGGTCAAGGTCATGGCGATGGAGGGCCATTTCCAGAGCCATTCCGACGGCGCGCCGCTGGTCCTGTTCGGCTGGCCGGACATGAAGGAAGGCAAGGTCCTGTACGACGTCTCGATCCCGAAGCTATCGTCACTGATTCTCAAGCATTCTCTCGACGCCCCTCTTGCGGGGCTGGACACTGTCGAGCGGAGCGAGTGGCCGCCTGTGCCGATCGTCTTCTGGGCGTTTCGGATCATGGTCGGACTGGGCCTGCTGATGTTGCTGCTCGCCGGCGTCAGCCTGCTCGCCCGGGTACGCGGTGCGTTATACGACTGGCCGTGGCTGCATCGTCTGGCGCTCGCGATGGGGCCGGCCGGCTTCGTCGCCGTGATCGCGGGCTGGGTGACGACGGAAGTCGGCCGCCAGCCTTACACGGTCCATGGTTTGCTGCGCACGGCCGACTCGGTGTCGCCTCTGGAGGCGCCGGCAGTCGCCACGTCGCTCCTGGCGTTCATCTGCGTCTATTTCATCGTGTTCGGCGCGGGCGTCCACTACATCCTGCGGCTGATGAGCCAGCCGCCGCGTCACGACGAGGAAGGTCCGCACGGCGACGTGCCGGCGCGCGCCGCCGGCATCACGCCGGCTCCCGCCGTCGCGGCCAGGCAAGGGAAGGTCTGACATGCCGATGGCCTTCGACCTGCCCACCATCTGGGCTTTCATCATCGCCTTCGCGATCTTCGCTTATGTCGTGATGGATGGCTTCGATCTCGGCATCGGCATCCTGTTCCCGGCCTTCGCCGAAGGCCGCGAGCGCGACGCCGCGATGAACTCGATCGCGCCGGTGTGGGATGGCAACGAGACCTGGCTGGTGCTGGGCGGCGGCGGCCTGATGGCGGCGTTCCCGATGGCCTATGGCGTGATCCTCTCGGCGCTCTACACGCCGATCATCGCCATGCTGCTGGCGTTGATCTTTCGGGGCGTCGCCTTCGAGTTCCGCTGGCGCGATCCGGGCCATCGCAAGTATTGGGACGCCGCCTTCACCTTCGGGTCCCTCGTGGCTGCTTTCGCTCAGGGCATCACTCTCGGCGGCCTGCTGCAGGGCATCTCGGTGGACGCCCGAGCCTATTCCGGAGGATGGTGGGATTGGCTGTCGCCGTTCAGCCTGCTGGTCGGTGTGGCGCTGGTCTGCGGCTATGCGCTGCTCGGTGCCACGTGGCTGATCATGAAGAGCGAGGGTTCTCTGCTCGATCATTGCTATCGGCTGGCGCTGCGCTTTGCCGTCGCGACCATCGTCGGTATGGCGGCAGTCAGCGCGTGGACGCCGTTCCTCGCCAACGACTACTATCTGCGCTGGTTCGCCTGGCCGCAGGTGCTATTCACGGCGCAGGTGCCGCTGCTGGTGGCCGCGGCCTCGGTCGGCTTCTTCTTCGCGCTGCGCCGCAAGCACAGCTACCTGCCGTTCCTGATTGCGCTCGGGCTGTTTGCACTCGGCCTCATCGGTCTCGGCATCAGCCTCTACCCCTATGTCGTGCCGCGCGCGATCACCATTTGGGATGCCGCCGCGCCAGCCAAGAGCCTGGGCTTCATGCTGGTGGGGGCCGCGGTCATGGTGCCGATAATCCTGGTCTATACCGGCTATGCCTACTGGGTGTTCCGCGGCAAGACCGGTCACGAGGGCTATCACTGATGCCGGCGCCGCGGCAGTGGCTATGGTTCGTCGCGCTCTGGGCGGGCGGCGTCGGGGTGACGGCGGTCGTCGGCTACGCGATCAAGCTCTGGCTCAGGTAGTCCGCCGACTGGGGCGGCAATTGAACGCCAGCGGCTTTGCAATGCCGTTCTGACGCAGGACGGCGAGATCGTCGCGGCCCGTCCATTCGATCGTGGAATCGGCATAGCGGAAACCGTCGCCGGTCGGCTGGTATTCGGCGCGCCAGGTCTTGTTGTCCAAGGTCACCGATGCGCGGTTCTTGGCATAGACGACTCCCACCTCCTTGCGACCCTCGCAGACATAGGCAATGCCCATGGGCGTCGGATCCTCGGGCGATGGCCGTGCTATCGGCGTCCAAGGCACGGCGGGGCCCTGTGCGCAGCCTCCGAGAGACGTGGCCAGCGCGAAAGCGGCAATCGACAAGCGACGCATCCTGCGGTTTCCTCCCTCGACGAACTTCAGGAACGCGAGCTTATCTGGCGCGCGCGAGGGAGCAACGCAACAAATGCCACACGTCAAATTGCGCGATGGCGCGGAACTTTACTACGAGCGGCACGGGACCGGATCTCCCTTGCTGCTCGTGCCCGGTTTGGGCGGTGACAGCCGTTGGTGGGGCGAGAATGTGGCGAAGCTCGCTGAGCAGTTTACCGTCATCGTGCACGATCATCGCGGTACCGGTCGCAGCACGCTGTCGCGAATCGACTACAGCGTCGCTCAGATGGCCGACGACGCGCTGCAGCTGGTCGATGCGCTGGGCTTCGAGAAGGTCCACTGGTGCGGCCATTCCACCGGCGGCGCGATGGGGCAGGTGCTGGCGATCGAGCATCCCGAGCGGATCGACCGTCTGGTGCTGAGCGCCACCTGGGCGAAGACCGACGCCTTCTTCCGGCGCCTGTTCGAGACGCGGGCGCTGATGCTTAAGGAACTGGGGCCTGTGGCCTACCAGAAGTCGAGCGCGCTGGCGCTCAATTCGCCCTGGTGGGTGCGAGACCACGACGCCGATCTCGCGGTGGCTGAAGCGAAGGCGAACGAAACCATACCGATTCCCGAGATCGTCCTGTCGCGGATTGCGGCTATCGTGGCGCACGACCGGCGCGACCAGCTGCAGACGGTCAAGTCGCCCACCTTGGCAATCTGTGCGCGCGACGACATGGTCACGCCGCTCTATTTCACCGAAGAGCTGGTCCGGCTGATTCCTAATGCCCGCTCCTACATCCTGCCGGACGGCGGCCACTTTTATCCGAACGTGCATGGGGCCGAATTTCGTCGTGTAATGACGGCCTTCCTGTTGGAGTCCTGACTGCCATGAATATCGAGCCCAAGATCGCTGCAGCATCGGCCGAACTCACCGCCATCCGCCGCGACATCCACGCCCATCCCGAGCTGGGCTTCGAGGAGGAGCGCACTAGCCGCATCGTGGCCGAGAAGCTCAAGGAATGGGGCGTCGAGGTCACTACCGGCATCGGCAAGACGGGGGTGGTCGGCACGATCCGGGTCGGCAACAATCCGATGGCGATCGGCCTGCGCGCCGACATGGATGCGCTGCCGATGGACGAGCACAATACATTCAATCATCGCAGCCGGCACCAGGGCCGCATGCACGCCTGCGGTCACGACGGTCACACCACGATGCTGCTGGGCGCGGCCAAGTATCTTTCGGCGACACGCAACTTCGACGGCACCGTCCATTTTATCTTCCAGCCAGCCGAGGAAGGCCGCGGCGGCGCCGAAGCGATGGTCAAGGACGGGCTGTTCGACAAGTTTCCCTGCGAACAGATATTCGGCATGCACAACCGGCCGAAGCTCGACGTCGGCAAGTTCGCCATCCGCTCCGGTCCCCAGATGGCAGGCGGTGGGCTGTTCGACATCCACATCACCGGCAAGGGTGCGCACGGCGCACGCCCGGAGAGCGGCATCGATCCGGTCATCATCGCGACTCAGATCATCTCGGCGCTGCAGAGCGTGGTCTCGCGCAATGTCGCGCCGCTCGATTCAGCGGTGATCTCGGTGACGCAGATGCACGCCGGTGACGCCTACAACGTTATCCCTCAAGAGGCGGTGCTGCGCGGCACGATCCGCGCTTTCCGCAAGGAGACGATGGCTCTGGTCAAGGAGCGCATCGAGACGATCTCCGAGGGGATCGCCCGGACGCTGGGCGGCAGCGCCAAGGCTGACGTGCGCGTTGTCTTCCCGCCGCTCGTCAACGACAGGGATGCGGTGAAGTTTATCGCCGATGTCGCGGCCGGGATCGTGGGCGACGAGAACATGAACCGCGAGGGGCCGTACGTGATGGCCTCCGAGGATTTCTCGTACATGCTCGAGAAGGTGCCCGGAGCCTTCATCAACATCGGCAACGGCGGCGGCGAAGGAGGCTGTGAGGTCCACAATCCGGGGTACGATTTCAACGACGAGATCATCACACTCGGCGCCACGCTGTGGTCGCGAGTCGTGGAAACCAGGTTGGCGAAGGATGCCCGCTGACGTTCGGCTATGGAGCGATTACGTAAGCCCTTACGCCTTCGTCGCGAAGGCGTGGGCGTACGAACTCGAGCAGGATTACGACATCACGCTCGAGTGGCGGCCGTACACGCTCGACATCGCTTCGTTCCAGCAATCGGTCGCTGACCGCGATCCGCATCACTGGCGGCGCGTGCGCTACGCCTCCATGGATGCACGCCGCTTCGCCAACAAGCAGGGGCTGGTGCTGAAAGGTCCAACCAAGGTGTTCTATGCCCGGCCGGCCAACACCGGCATGCTGTACGCCCAGCAGCATGGCTGTTTTCGGCGCTTCAACGATTTCGTGTTCGACCGCTTCTGGCGGCGGGAACTCGATCCCGAAGACGTCGCTGCGGTGGAGGCGCTGCTGATTGAAGCCGGCGCGCCTGCCGGGTTCGCCACGTTTCTCGATGGACACGGCGGCGCCGAACACGACCGCCTGCGCGCTGAAGCCGAAGCCGCCGGGGTCTTCGGTGTTCCGACGTTCGAGTTCGGCGGCGAGCTGTTCTGGGGTGGCGACCGGATCGGGATGCTGCGCGAGCGACTGGACGAAAAGGGCGTCGCTCGGCGCTAGCCGGCGCGGCTAGGCATCGGGCGGCTGGTCGATGGTTCGTTCGATGCGCTCATGCAGCGTCTTCACCTCGCCGCGCTGCTTGCGGGCACGATCCCTGAGCACGCGCTTGGCGCGGCGGAAAGCATCGTGCACCGCAGCCTGAGCGTCGGCGAAGTGATTGTCGCCCTGTGGCGCATGGTCGACATTGACATCTATGCCGCCCGGCAGCGCGAGATGGATCTTGACGCTGAACTGATGCGCACGGTGATGGCCGTCCGGGACTTGTACGACCACGTGGCAAGCCGTCATTCGGCCGTGCAGCTTCTCGAGAGCGTCGACATTCTCGCTGATGAGACCGCTGAGAGCTTCGCTGGCATCGCCTCCCTGGAAGCTGATTTTCAGGGGTGTTTCCATCGTGCTCTCCTTGTTTCCGGTCGCTGACCTACTGAACGTGGGTCGCGACAGACCGGTTGCAAGCGTTTACTTGGCCTCGGCGGCAGCTACCCCATCGGCGTGAACCGACTTCGCCGAAGGCGTCGTGCGATGCGTCACCATGCGCCGATGCAGTGTGCGGATCGTGTCGCTGCCTCGAGTCGGGCACAGCCATGGAAAGAACCCATGCACGAAACAGGCGAGGCTGCCCACCAGCATGTGCCCGCCGAAGCCGAAGGCCATGGCCATATGCTGGAGGTAGGTCTCGTTCACGGAGGCGGGGTGGTCGGTGAAGCGGCGCAACATCTGGCGATCCTAGGCGATATGGCGGGAAATGGGTTGCTTGCTTCCCACTGATTGGGCAAATCTGAGGAAATCTGTTCCAAGGATGCGTGAGTGGCCGCGAAAGCGTCGCTGGATTCATTTGACAGGAGGATTCTGGATTGCCTCCAGGAAAGCGCCGACATGCCGCTGGCCGAGATTGCCAAGCGTGTCGGGCTGTCGACCACGCCGTGTTGGCGTCGCATCAATCGCCTGCAGGAGCGCGGCATCATACGCGCCAAAGTGGCGCTTCTTGACCGCCGGGCGTTGAATGCGGGCGTCACGGTTTTCGTGGCGGTGCGCACGGCGCAGCACAACGCGGCATGGCTCGGCCGCTTCGCCAAGGCGATAGCCTCTTTTCCCGAGGTGATGGACTGCTATCGGATGAGCGGGGAGATCGACTACCTCATCCGGCTCGTGCTGCCGGATATCGACGCCTACGACGCCTTCTACAAACGGCTGATTGCCAAGGTCGAGCTGAGCGACGTCACCTCCATGTTCGCCATGGAAGAGATCAAATCGACGACGCGGCTCCCGTTGACGTATCTGCCGTAGCATCTCGTACGTCTTGAGCCAACAAGGACCGCGGGGTGCCGTCAGGCGGCGAGCTCGGCAAACAGCTCGCATAGGCCTTGCCGGCTCCAGCCGTCGCGCCAGCCCATTGCCACGCGCAGGAAGGACCGACCGCCTTCCGGCTCGATCAGCTCGAAGCGGTGGCCGCGAAAGCCGAACGAACCGCCTTTGACGGCGAGCAGTCCCCGACGCGCGCACTCCCTGGCGATCTTCGCTTCGAGCGCCCGATATCCTTCGGCCGAGGGCTCGTTGAGCGTCAGCGCGCAGAACGGAGCCTCTGCCGCGGGATCGAGGAGCGACGGATGGCAGCGCGCGCCGAAGACGGCGGACTGTGAGCCGATCGCCGCGGCGAGCGCGCGATTGTTGGCGAAGATCGCCGCGGTGTAGCGCTCGGCATAAGCGCGATCCATGAACCACGGCGCGGAGAGGGCCGACAGCTCGTCGAGCGTGAGGCCGCCCCCGGTCAGCCCGCGCAGCTTGCGCAACGCCGCTCCCACCTCCTGCGTGCCTTCGCGCGCCAGCACGCGGACGATGCCGGCATTGGCGAGCTCGAGGCCCGCTTGGTCGAGCTTCAGTCCGGAGCTGTAGGCGATCACCAACGGGCAGTCATCGAGGTATGGCGCAAGATCGTATGCCGGTCCGGACATGGTGATATCCAGGATCAGCGCGCGGCGGGCCTTAGGCAGGCGCTGCCCGCATCCGAACTGTCCATCGCACCACACCGGTTCGGCGATGACGATGTCCGCCTCTCCAGCGTCGTCGAGTTGCCTGACCAGACGCTCAGGCCAGGACGAGAGCAGCGCTGCCGTCTCGAAATAGGCGCCGGCATGCGCGACGGTGAGGGGATCGGCTTTCCCCCACTGCGAGACGGCGAAGTGGACGAGGCAGGCGAGGGCTGCCTGTCCGCTGCGGAACAGCACGAGGTCCGACGAGCAGCCGGCCGGCACGCGCAGGTATCCCATGCGCTGCTCGAGCAGGGAGGCGTCGATGTCGCGCTCGTAGCCGAAGGTCACGCGGGAGCCGCAGGCGACATGGGCGATGTGCCCGGCGCGCGGGCTTTTCAGCGTTGAATCGCCCGACCGATGCGCCACACCCAACCAGGTGCGACGCAGCGTCATCGCGGCGGCATCAAGCTGCCATTCCTGGGTTCGCCAATCGTTACCGCTCACGATGGGACGAGGCACGAATTCACGATATCCAGAGGCCGCCACCGCCCAATCGGCCAGCGTGCGCAGGTCCTCGGCATCCTTCTCGATTGCGTCGCGGAATTGCATGGGCGGTCAACGCGGGGTCGCGCGCCGCGTTGCCCCTTGGTACGATGATATGTAGTTGGCGAATGGCAGGGGGAACGATGACCACGGGCAAGAATCGCAAGAAAGTGCTGATCGTCGGCTGGATGCCGCAGGCGGGAATGGACGTCCTCAAGAAGCGCGACGATGTCGATTTCGAAATTCTGCCGCTAGCTGAAGTGGCTTCCTCGTACCATTCCAAGCTCAAGGACGCCAATGCGGTCACCTTGGGCGGCACGCCCTATAAGCAGGCCGAACTCGATGTCTCGCCGGTCATGGAAGTGGTGGCGCGTCTCGGCGTCGGCTTCGACCAGGTCGAGGTGCCGGCGCTCAGCAAGCGCAGGATCCCGCTCATGACCACGGGCATCGCCAATTCGGTGTCGGTCGCCGAGCACGCCATGTACATGCTCCTGGCCTCGGCGCGTCTCACCCGCAAGATGGACCGCTTCGTGCGCGAGAATGCCTGGCACGAGCGCCTTTCGGACCAGCCCGCCGACCTTGCCGGCAAGTCGATCCTGGTCGTCGGGATGGGGCGCATCGGCTCGCGCACGGTCAAGCGCTGCGTGGCATTCGAGATGGACACCTATGTGCTCGACCCGAACATCTCCGAGGCCGACATCAAGGCGGCCGGCGCCACCAAGGTGACCGACCTCAAGGCGATCCTGCCCAAGGTCGATTTCGTATCGGTGCATTGTCCGAAGTCGCCGGAGACGGTCGACATGTTCAATGCCGAAACGATCGGGCTGATGAAGACCGGCGCGTTTCTGGTGAACACCGCGCGTGGCGGCATCGTGAATGAGGAGGCGCTTTACAACGCGTTGACCAGCGGCAGGTTGCGCGGCGCAGGCCTGGACGTGCTCGAGCGCGAGCCCCCCGACGCGAAGCACAAACTGTTCGCGCTGGAGAACGTGATCTTCAGTCCGCACATGGCCGGTGTCACCAAGGAAGCCAACGATCGCATGGCGATCGCCGTTATGGAGAACATCCTGTCGGTTTTCGACGGCAAGCCGATCGTGGCCCACTGCGTGAACAAAGAAATCTACGCCTGACGTTCAATCGGGCATGAGATCGTCGATCTCGGCATCGGTCGGGAAGCGGCCGGTCTTGCTGCGGGTGTATTTGAGGGCGCCGTCGACGGTGACGTCGAACTGGCCGGATCTACCGGGGCGCAACTCGAAGTCGGTCGCACCCATCTTCTCAAGGCGTTCCCTCACACGGAGGGCTTGCGGCTTGTAGCCTCAGGCGCCGCAATATTCGATCAGGACTTTCATGCCCTCAAGGTGGGAACTTAAGCTGCCGCCAGCAAGGGGAGTTTGAGATGAAGTACGGACCTCTCGGCCGCTCCGGCCTGATCGTCAGCCGGATCTGCCTCGGCGGCAATTCGTGGGGCGCCAAGGGCCGACGCGGCTGGGGCAAGTTCGACGAGGCCGAGGCGCCCGCCTATTTCAGGCGCGCGCTCGATGTCGGCATCACCTTCTTCGACACGGCGGACGCCTACAACGCGGGGCGCTCGGAGGAGATCATGGGAGCCACGCTCATGAAGATGGTGAAGCGCGAGGAGATCGTGCTGTCGACCAAGGTCGGCATCCGCATGAGCGCGGCGCAGAACGACCAGGGCACCGGCCGCAAGCATCTGATGGCTGCCGTCGACGAGCAGCTCAAGCGCCTTCAGACGGACTATATCGACGTCTATCAGGTGCATCGCCTCGATCCGTATACGCCGATCGAAGAGATGATGTACTCGCTCGATCAGCTCGTACGGTCGGGCAAAGTCCGCTACATCGGCGGCTCGACCATGCCGGCCTACAAGTTCGCGCAGATGATCATGATCGCAGACGGGAAGGGTTACTCCCGGCCGATTGCGATGCAGAACCTGTACAACATGATCCAGCGCGAGGAAGAGCGCGAGATGAACCGGTTGTGCGAGGAGCAGGGCGTCGGCCTCATCCCGTACTCGCCGCTGGCGCGCGGCTTCCTCGCCGGAAACCGCAGCAAGGAAGGCGGCGGCGCCACCGAGCGTGCCCAGAACGACACGAATGTCCAGGCGGGCACCTATCGCGATTGCGACTGGGAGATCGTCGATCGGCTCAAGAAGATCGCGCTCGGCAAGAACTGCACGCCGGCACAGGCGGCGCTCGCCTGGCTGCTGAGCAAGCCTTACATGGCCGCGCCGATCATCGGCGCCACCGACCTCGATCAGCTGAGCTCGGCCGCCAAGGCCACCGAGTTCACAATCACCACGGAGGACGCGAAGACGCTCGAGGAGCCCTATCAGTTCCGCGTATCGCCGGCCAACTGAGCATCAGGCCTGGAGCAGGCGCATCACGGCCTGCCGAAGCGGACCCGGCGGCATTGGCTTGTTGACGAACACTTTCACGCCTGCCTTCTCCAGAGTCGCGCGATCGAAGTGCAGGTTGTTGGCAGACATCAGGATGGTCTGAAGCATCGGCAGATCGGTGCGAAGTCTGGCAGCGAGGTCCAAGCCGTTCATGCCAGGTATCTGATAATCGATGATGGCCACGCGGGGTGGCGTAATGCTGGCCGTCCGCAGTGCCGACGCGGCGCCATGCGCCGTCCGGACCCGCAAACCGCCGCGCACCAGGAATTGGCTGATCGTCTCCGCCAGCGAGAGCTCGTCCTCCACGACAAGCACGTCGCAGGGTTCTAACCTCAGATCGGAGGAGATATCGGTCATTGATGCGATAGACCGATGGGAGCCGAATTCTGTCAATACACGAAGTGTATCGACGGTTACGCGCGGTGCTTGCGAAGAGAAACGGCAAAGAAAAGAGCCAGCGCCGGCAGGAAAAGAGCGGCCCCCCAGAAAATGGGGACGGCGCCCCAGCGATCGACGACCGGAGCGGCGAGCGGCACGCCGACCGCCTGCCCGACGAACAGGCAGAGGGCGAACAGCGCCAGCGCCGAGCCGCGCGCCTCGGGTGCCATCTGCGTCCCGTGGGTCTGCAGCGTATTGTGCAGCATGTAGAAGGTGATACCGCAGCCGACGATCGCGGCGAATGCGACGATTGCATTGGGGGCCAGGGCCAGGACCGCAAAGGAAAGTCCCAGCCCGCCGCCGCCCCAGAGCACGAGGCCGCGCTCCCCCAGCAATCGGACGAGGATGTGAGCCAGCGTCACATAGATAAAGCCGCCGGCACCGAATGCCGCGACCGCCAATCCGACCGCAGCGAAGCTCAACCCGAAGCGTTCGTGCAGATCGGCGCCCACGAAGGTGAAGCTGCCCCAGAAGACACCGCCCTCCAGCGCCACGACCATGATCACCGTACGCGCCCAGGATCGCTTCAGCACGCCCAGCATCTGGGTAACCATGGAACCGGCAGCGGGTTCGCCGGGCCCGGCAATTTCGGGTCGTGCCCACATCACGGCGAACAGCGCAGCACCCGCGGCGACATAGATCGCGGACAGCACCCAGAAGACCGACCGCCAGCCCAGCCAGTCGCCCAGGGCTCCGCCCATGGCGGAACCCGTCATCAGGCCGAGCGTCTGGCCGGTCAGGAACCGGGCCAGGGTCGCCTGGCGCTTGTCGTAGGGGACGTTGTCACCGAGCCAGGCAATGGCGAGGGGGATGATGGCCGAGCTGGTGACGCCGGTGAGGAAGCGCGCAAACGACAGCACGCCGAGCGAGGTCGCCAAAGCGCTCAGCGCGCAGCATACGGCGGCGGCGAGGCACGCGATGGCAACCACGGGCATCTTGCCGTGGCGATCGCCGAACGGTCCATGCACCAGCACGAAGACGCCATTCGCAAGCAGGAACGCCGTGGCGGCGATGGAGGCGGCGCCCACCGTCACGCCGAACTCGATTCCGAGCTGGACGAGCAGCGGGTCGATCACGCGCATGTTGGCGGCTGAGGCGAAAGCCGCCACCGACAACAAGGCGATCGCGAAGGCGGGAGCAGAACGCGGAGCTTCGGGACGCGACACAGGTCCGTCCCCTTAGCCCACTTTGAAGGCCCCGCCCAGCGCCGCGACGGCCGCCGGTCAGGCGTCGTAGACAGCCTTCTCGAACGAGTAGAAGAGCGGCAGCGACTTGGTGTCTGCGAATGGCAGGATCTGGGTGGCATAGACGCCGCCCACGCCTTTGGCCTGGTCGATCCAGTAGTAGGTATTGGCGAGCCCTGCCCACGCCAGGCTGCCCGCGGAGCGTCCGGTCGGCGCCGGCGCGTTGTTGATCATGAAGGAAAGGCCCCATTGCTTTTCGATGCCGGGGAAGAACTCCGCGTCGTTCGAAAGCGGCGGAATCGCCGTCCGCAGCAGGCCGACCTTGCAGTCGCCCATGGCGTTCTTCGACATCTGCGCCACCGTCTCGGGCTTCAGCACCTGCTCGCCCCGATCCGACCGACCCTGGTTCAGCATCATGCGCACGAACTTCGCGTAGTCGCCGGCCGTGCCGTAGAGTCCGCCGCCGCCCATTTCGAATTCCGGCTGCTGCGGAATCTCGAGGGCCATGTCCGGCGTCAATGAACCGTCGGGGCCGCGATGGTGGATGCGGGCGAGCCGTTCGCGCATCGACGGCGTGATGAAGAAGGCCGTGCTGTCCATCCCCAGCGGCCCAAGCACGTTCTCCTTCAAATATTCCCCGAGCTTCTTGCCGCTGGTCGCTTCGACCATCTTGCCGGCCCAATCGATGTTGATGCCGTAGTCCCAGCGCTCGCCCGGGTCGAACAGCAGCGGGGTCGTGAGCGCCTTGTTCTCGCAGCCGGTGATGCCCGGGACACCCATCGCCGTCTGATACTTGATGATGTCGGCGTTCCAGATCTCGTAGCTGAACCCGGCGGTGTGGGTGAGCAGGTGGCGCAGGGTGATGTCGCGCTTTGGCTTGCGCGTCCGGGGTTTGCCGGCCGAATCGAACCCTTCGAGGACCTCGACCTCCCCGAGATACGGGATCACGTCCCTGGCCGGCGCATCGAGGCCGATCTTAGCGCGTTCGACCTGCTGCATCGCGGCAGCGCCGGTGATCGCCTTGGTCATCGAGGCGACCCAGACTACCGTATCGGGTGTCATATCGGCGGCTTCGCCGAGCACGCGCTTGCCGAAACCGCCCTCGTAGGTCGTGCCTTTGGCGTCGGTTGCCACGGCGACAACGCCTGGCACCTCGCCCTTGCTCACGCTGTCCCCGAGCAGTCTGTCCATCGCGTCTTTCATGGCGTTCCTCCGGTATTTGGGATTTAGCGTAGACCCCGGCGCAGGCTAAGCTCGCGTCCCATGAAGCTCAAGGATCAGGTCGCCATCGTCACAGGAGCTGCCTCCGGCATCGGCGCAGCCTCGGCGCGGCTATTCGCAGCGGAAGGCGCGAAGCTCGCGCTCGTCGACGTCGACCAGGTCGGGCTGGGCCAGGTCGCTGCCGACATCGAGTCCGGGGGAGGACAGGCGATCACCATCGCAGCGGATGTAAGCCAGGCCGGGGCCGCGCGCGACGGGGTCGCGCGCGTGATGGAGACATGGGGCCGGATCGACGTGCTGATGACGGCGGCTGGCATCTCGCTCGGCGGCACCGTCGATGCGCTGAGCGAGGAGACCTGGGATCGCACTTTCGCCATTAACGTGAAGGGCACCTACCTCTGGATCCATCACGCCATCCAGCCGATGATCGCCGCCGGGTCGGGTTCCATCGTCACCGTCGGATCGCAGCTCGCGCAATCGAGCCTCGGCAAGAACGCCGCCTATGTCGCTTCGAAGGGTGCGATCGCCTCTTTCACCAAGACGATCGCCGTCGATCATGCGCGGCAAGGGATCCGGGTAAATGCGCTGATGCCGGGGGTCATCGACACGCCGATGCCGGCGCGCTCGCTGCTGCGCCAGGCAGATCCGGAGGCAGCCCGCAGTTTCTGGAAGCAGCGCCACCCGATCGGGCGCATCGGCCAGCCCGAGGAGGTGGCGAAGGCAGCCCTGTTTCTGGCGAGCGACGACTCGTCCTTCGTCACCGGTACGCTGCTGTTCGTCGACGGCGGCTGGACGGCGCACTGATGTTCAAGAAGCTCACCTCCGAGCAGGTCGCACAGTATGAGCGCGACGGCTATGTCTGCCCGGTCGATGCCTTTTCGCCCGAGCAAGCCCAGGCCTGGCATGAGAGGCTGCAGGCGTTCGAGCGCGCCGAAGGCCAGAAGATGACGCGCGGCCACAACTTCAAGCCGCATCTTCTTTTCCCGTGGGTCGACGAGATCGTGCATTCACCCGAGATACTCGATGCGGTCGAGGACCTGATCGGCCCGGACATCCGGCTGTTCCACCTCTCGGTCTGGCCGAAGGATCCCGGCACCGGTACCTATGTGAGCTGGCATCAGGACGCGACCTACTTTGCCCTCGATCCGATCTGCCATGTTACGGCCTGGGTGGCGCTGACAAATGCGCCGATCGAATCGGGCTGCATGGAGGTCGTGCCTGGCTCGCACAGGCTCGGGCAACTGCGCCATGCCGACATGCAGGATACCGACAACCTGCTGTCGCGCGGCCAGACGCTGGCCGCTGAGGTCGACCGGTCGCGCACCGCCTATATGGCCGTAAAGGCCGGTCAGTTCTCGCTCCATCACACGCATCTGGTCCACAACTCACGGCCCAACCGATCGACGCAGCGCCGCGTCGGACTTGGCATCAGTTACATCCCGACCCACGCGCGCTGCACCATGCCGACGCGGGTCTCCGCGATGCTGGTGCGCGGCACGGACAGCTACGGACACTTCGACGACGAGCGGCGGCCGCTGGTCGAGGCCGGGCCGGAGGAGCGTGCGTTCCATGCGAACGCCGTCGCCGCTTTCCGCCGCATGAACGCCGAGGTTGCCGGAGCTCCGAAATGACCCACACCATCCGCCTGCCGTACCATGACCGCTATCCCTATTCCCCGATCGTCGATCGGAAGGACTATTCCTGGCCCGGCGGCAAGCGGCTGGCGGTCTATCTCGGCCTCAACATCGAGCATTTCGCCTTCGGGGCGGGCGAAGGCCATCTGCTAACCGTCGCAAATCCGCCGCCCGATCCGCGTACTTTTGCATGGCGCGACTATGGCAACCGCGTTGGCGTCTGGCGCTGCCTGGAGCTGTTCGACGAACTCAACCTGCCGGCCGCGCACCTGATCAATACCACTGTGTTCGACTACGCGCCGCAGATCGTTGATGCGCTGAAGGCGCGCGGCGACGAATTCATCGGCCACGGCCGCACCAATGCCGAGCGGCATGGCGGCATGTGGGAAGCCGACGAGCGGCGCTTCCTCGAGGAGATCCGCGATTCGATCGAGAAGGCATCGGGCAAGCGCCCGCGTGGCTGGATGGCGCCGTGGATGGCGTCGACGCGCGTCACGCCCGACCTTCTCAAGGAGACGGGATACGACTTCCTGATGGACTGGCCGAACGACGACCAGCCGATCTGGATGAGGACGCGCGCCGGCAGGCTGATGAGCCTGCCTTATCCGATCGAGGTCAACGACAGCCCGCAGATACTGGTTCGCCACCATACCGGCGACGATTTTCGCGACATGATCATTGGCCAGTTCGAGGAGTTGCTGCGCCAGTCCGCTAAGCAGCCGCTGGTCTGCGGCATCGCGCTCCACACCATGATTGTCGGCCAGCCCTATCGCCTGCGTGCGCTGCGCGAGGCACTGCAGCACATTGCCGATCATCCGCAGAAGGACAAAGTCTGGTTCACCCGGCCGTCCAACATCTACGATCACTGCACATCGCTGCCGGAGGGCACGATGGTCCCGCCGGCGGCCTGATGTCAGAGGCCAGCGCGCTTGAGCGCGCGGCGCAGCTCCTCGAGGCTGAAGGGCTTCTGCAGAAGCGGCGCGCCGGTGTAGTGCGCATCAAGAATGCGGTCGCCGTAGCCGGTGGCGAACAGAAACGGGAGGCCGCGCTCGCGGATGACATCGGCCACCGGAAAGCTCTGCTTGCCGTTGAGGTTGATATCGAGCAGGGCGAAGTCGAACGACTCGCTACGCGCAAGAGCAAGCGCCTGATCGAGATGTGTCGCGAGCGCGACCAACTCGTAGCCGAGGTCCTGCAGCATCTCCTCGATCATCATGCCGACCAGCACCTCGTCCTCGACGACCAGCACGCGTCGCACGTCAGACCCTCTCGTGGATTGCGACCAAAGGCGCATCTATGGTGCAGACCACGCCTTCCGGCCGCCAGTCGATGCGGACCTCGCCCCGCAGTTCGGCCGCCAAGCCCCGCTCGATCATCCGTGAGCCGAAACCGCGGCGAACCGGTGCCAGTACTACCGGTCCCCCTCGCTCCTCCCAGTGCAGGCGAAATCGGCCGTCGCTCGTCGACCAGCGCACGGCAACCGAGCCCTGCTCGACTGAAAGGGCCCCGTACTTCAAGGCGTTGGTGCCAAGCTCGTGCAGCGCCATGGCCAGTGCCACCGCGCTCTTGGGCCTGAGCCGGAGGTCCTCGCCCGCGAAGCTGATCCGGTCGCGGCCCGCGCGCAGCGACGCGCGGGCCACGGCAGCGAGATGAGCGCCATCCCAGCTCTCGTCAGTTAGCAGGCTGTGCGCGCCGCTGAGTGTGAGGAGCCGCTCCTCGAACGCGGCGCGGACCGCAGGATCGATGTCTTTCAGCGTAAGGGTTGCAATCGACTGCACGATCGCCAGCGTGTTCTTCACGCGGTGATTGAGCTCGTTGACCAGCAGCTGCAGGTGGTCCTCATGCCGGTGCCGCTCCGTGACGTCCGCTGCGGCGGCCACCGCGCCCTGCAGCTCGCCCGTATTGCTGCGTAGAGGCGCGGCGCGCATCAGTATCATCCTGCGGTCGCCACCCGCGAAGCGGACCTCCAGCAGCTCGTTATTTACGATCTCGCCGCGCGCGGCGCGGTGCAGAGGCCGAGCCTCGGGTGGCACGGCATTGCCCTCACGAAATACGGCGAAGTGGTCCGGGTGGTTGAGTGTGGAGGAAAGGTCGGCCTCTCGCGCCGTGCGAAGCAGTTCAGTGGCGCGCCGATTGCCGACGACGTTGCGCAGCTCCGGGTCGGTCGTGAACCATACGGCCGTCGGGATCGTTTCGAGGACGGCCTCGAGCTCGGCCGACCGCTTGCGCAGCGCCTCCTCGGCTTCGTCCCGTTGGCGTTCGGCATTGCGCCTGTCGGTTATGTCGCGGAAGAAGACGCCCAGCCCGTCGCCGAGCGGGAAGATCACGTAGGAAATATACCGTCCCACCAGCGAGAGAGTCTCGCCGCGTACCACTTCGCGCGATGCCATGGCGCCGCGAATGATGCGGCCGCGCTCGGTGTCGATGTCCTGCGGGAAGTTCTCCCACAGCATCGTGCCGATCATCTGTTTTGCGCTGCGGCCGAAATGCTGCGCCGCGTCACGATTGTACAGGTATATGCGCCAGTTCCCGTCCACCGCGTAGAACGGCTGGCCGATCCCGTCGAGGATCGTGGTGAGCAGCTTACCGGCTTGTGGTTCGACGGCCATGGCAGGACCTTAAAGGCGTCTTTTATTGACCGCCATCGGCCAGCGTCTATGCTGCATGCAAATAACAAAGCACTTGGGAAGGAAACACCATGCTGATAAAGCGTCGCCTTGTCTTGTCCGGCTCGGCTGCTGGGGCAGTGTCGCTCGCAACCGGGCTGTCAGCGCCTGCCATAGCGCAAAGCGAACCAATCAAGATTGGATATCTCCCGGCGCTTACCGGACCGAGTTCCTCGACTGGCGTCGGCATCAATCGCGGCGTCCAGCTTGGCGTCGAAGAGATCAACAACAAAGGTGGCGTCAACGGGCGCAAGCTCGAGCTCATCAGCCGCGACACGCAAAGCGACCCGACCAAGGCGGTGAATGCCGTGGCCGAACTCACGCAGCGCCAGAAGGTCGCCATGATCTTCGGGCCGGTCAATTCGGGCGAGGCGCTCGCCGCCACCCCGCTGATCGCGCGCGACAAGGTGCCGATGCTGCATCCGTGCTGGGTGGACGAGTTGATCGACGTCAAGAAGTACCCGATGGCCTTCCGCATCGCACCGACCAACACCCAGATCGGTGGCGGCGCCAACCACTATGTCGTCGATGTGCTCAAGCTGAAGAAGATTGCGGTGGTCAGCGATACCACCGGCTACGGCACGGCATCGGTGAACACATACGTGCCAATGCTCAAGGCCAAGGGTGCGGAGGTCGTCTACCAGAACCACGTTGATGCAGCCAACCCTGATCTCAAGCCCGAACTCCTGCGCATGCAGAGCGCCGGCGCCCAGGTGATCATGCCGTGGAGCGTCAACGCCGGCTTCCTGTCGCGCATCTGCAATACGCGTGGCGCGATGGGTTGGGACGTGCCGATCGTCGGCCAGACCACGCTTGGTTCCGGCCAGACCAAGGCCCTGCTCGAGAAGCCCGAGTACTGGAACAAGGTCTATTCGAATAACTTCCGGCAGGTCTGCTACGTCAACGGCAAGCTGCTGCCGAAGGCGGCGGAGTATGTCGAGCGGCTGAAGAAGGCCAAGGTCGAGTTCAGCGATACGCTGCTTTGGTGGGTGGCGCTGGGTTGGGACAGCGTCATGATGATGGCCGAGACCTTCAAGACCGCCGGCACCAAGGCCGAGGACGTCGTCGGTTACATGAACAAGGTCAAGGGGTGGCCGGGCATCTACGGCACGGTTACCTGGACGCCCGAGCAGCACAACGGCTTCCCCGACTCCGAAGTGGTGATGTGCGAGGTCAATTCGCTGAAGGACGGCGCCTTCAACATCGCCCCCGGCTACAGCAGCTAGGCCATGTTCCAGTCGATCGTTTCCTACGGCCTTGCGGTAGGAGCGGTCTACGCACTGATCGGCATCACGTACAACGTGATGTTCTCGGCGTCGCGTGTGTTCAGCTTCACCGCGGGCATGCTGGGAATGCTGGGTGGTGTGCTGGGCGCGCTCTTCATCAATACATTGGGCATGAACGCCGTGCTGGCGTTCGTGCTGGTGCTGGCGTGCGGGGCCGCACTCGGCATCGTCACAGAGATCCTGACGGTACGGCCGGTATTGAAAAGCGTCGAGCAACACCTCTACGTGCTGTCGACGCTCGCCTTCGCGCTCATGATCCAGCAGGTCGTCGCCATCGAGTACGGCACCGAGGCGTATCCGTTCCCGGTGCTGATCCCAATCGATGCCGACTCGATCTGGGGCGTCGTCGACCAGAAGTTCTGGCTGCCGGTCTTGGCCTGCGCCGTCACAATTGCGGGCCTCGAGTTCCTCTATCGCAAGACGCTGATCGGCCGCGCGTTCCTCGCAATTGCAGAAGACAGCTACGCCGCCCGTGCGCTGGGTCTTCCCGAGACGCGGCTCAGGATGGCAAGCTTTGCCCTGGCCGGCGTGATCGGCGCCTTGGCGGGCTTCACCGGCGCGCAGATGCTGCTCGCCTTCATCGGCAACCAGGCGATCCTGAACTTCTACGGCTTCGTGCCCGTGGCGCTTGGCGGCATGGGCTCCAACCGCGGCGCCGTGATTGGCGGGCTGGCGCTTGGCCTGTTCCAGCAAGCGGCCAACTTCCTCGTCGGCGGCATCTTCGCTGCTGTCGCAGTGTTCGCTGTCTTCATCGTGGTGCTGCTGCTCAGGCCCGAAGGCCTCGCCGGGGCAGCGACGGCCAGACGGGTATGAGGCGCCGCACATGACGGACACCGCCGCCCCAATACAGGCTCGTGCCGGCGGCACGGGCTGGCTCGAAGGCAAGCTGGCCTGGATTGCGCTCGGGCTCGTCGGCCTGCTGTTGCCGCTTCTCGACGACTCCTACATCGGCGTCATTGCCCAGCGGGCCTACATCTACTGGGTCCTGGGCGCAGGGCTGAACCTGGTGGTCGGCTACGCCGGGCAGATCGCGATTGGCTGGGTGTCGATGCTCACGCTCGGTGCCTACACGACGGCGGCGCTAGCCGCCGGCAACGTGGGCGAGCCCTGGCATCCCTACCTCGCTCTCGTCGCGGGCGGCGTAATGGGGGCAGTATTCGGCGTGGTCGTGGGCCTGCCGGCGCTGCGGCTTCGCACCTTCTATTTTGCCATGACGACGCTGGGCTTCGCCACCATCGTGACCCAGGTGGCACTGGCCTGGAAAAGCGTGACCGGTGGCGGCGTCGGCACGCCGGGCCCCGTGTTCCCGTGGCCGTTCGATCCGGGTTGGGGTTTTTACTACTTCTGCTTCTTTCTGGCGGCGATCGCGACCTGGATGACTGCCAATATCGCCTCGAGCCGCTTTGGACGGGGGCTGATCGCCATCCGCGATGCGGAAGTAGCGGCCGAGGCCTCGGGAGTCGCCAAGCCCAAGCTGCTGATGATGGTCTTCCTGCTCGCAGGCGCCTTGGGCGGCGTGGCGGGCGGCCTGTTCTCGTCGCTCCAGTCCTACATAACGCCCGACGCCTTCACCTTCGAGATGTCGGTGCTGTTCTTCATCGGCATCCTGATCGGCGGTCGCGGCTCGATCCTTGGGCCCGCGCTCGGTACGCTCCTTCTGACGGTGCTGCCGGAGTTTGCGGCGCCGCTGGTACAGTGGTCTACGTTTCTCTACGCGGCGCTCCTGCTGCTGATCGTACTGGTGATACCGGGCGGCATCGCCGACCTGATCGACTACAAGAACCGCCGGCCGCTCGAGCAGCACCGTGAGATCGCGCCCCGCCCCGAGTTGCTGCCTCGCCTGCTCGACGAGCGCCGCGACGGTGAGGTGCTGTCGCTCAAGGGCATTGAGCTGTCTTTCGGCGGCGTGCGTGCGATTGCGGGCATTGATCTCGAGATCCGTCCCGGCGAGGTGCACGGCCTGATCGGCCCCAACGGCAGCGGCAAGACCACGACCCTGAATGTCATCTCGGGCTACTACGCGCCACAGAAGGGGGAAGTGAGGCTGGGCACGGCGATGCTGCCGCCGGGCGCACCGCATCTGCGCGCGCCCCATCGCATCGCCCGTACCTTCCAGACTCCGCGGCTGATCGGCGCGGCTTCTGTACTCGAGAACGTCATGGTCGGGGGCACGATCGATGGCCAGGGCAGCTTCGCCGAATCGCTGCTCACCTTGCCGCGCCATCGCCGGGACGAGATTCAGCTGCGCGAGGCCGCGATGCTGGCGCTCGCCGTCGTCGGTCTCGAATCGCTCGCCGGTGTACGCGCCGATCGCCTCCAGCACAGCGAGCTGCGCTTCGTCGAGATCGCCCGCGCGCTGATGCTGCGGCCGGCCTGCCTGATGCTCGACGAGCCCGCCGCCGGACTGTCCGCCGAGGAGATCCGCCGGCTCGGCGCGCTGATCAAGGCGGTCAGCCGCGCCGGAACCGCAGTGCTGCTGGTGGAGCATCACGCCGACCTGATCTTCGACATCTGCGATCGGGTGACCGTTCTCAACCTCGGCAAGGTGCTGGCGGCCGGCACACCCGCCGAGATCCGCTCGCACCGGGAGGTGGTCAGTGCCTATCTCGGCGCCTGAGCCTCTCCTTCAGGTCAGCGGCCTGACGGCCGGCTACGGCAAGATCGTCGTCCTGCGCGACATCGCGCTCACGATCGGCGCGGGCGAAGCCGTGGCACTGCTGGGCCCTAACGGCGCGGGCAAGACGACCTTGCTGCGTGCCCTGTCCGGCCTTCTGCCGCGCACCGGGCAGGTGCGCTTCGCCGGGCAGGATATCTCCACCGCCAGCCCGCGCGAGACGGTGCGCGCGGGACTTGTCCATGTCGTCGAAGGCCATCGCGTGTTCACGCAGCTCAGCGTCTTCGACAATCTCCTGCTGGCGGGCTACGGCCTGCCGCGTGACGTTCGCGTGACGCAGGTCGAGGAGGCGTTGACGTTCTTTCCCGAGATCGCCGCCAAGCGCAACGACCGCGCGGTCACCCTGTCGGGCGGCCAGCAGCAGATGCTGGCCGTCGCCCAGGGTCTCGTTGCCCGGCCGCGGCTGCTGATGCTCGACGAGCCGTCGGCCGGCCTATCACCGGTGCTAGTCGACCGCGTGCTCGCTGCCGTCGTCCGGCTGCGCGAGGCGGGCACCGCGGTGTTGCTGGTCGAGCAGCTGATCGAGAAGGCAGTCGCCGTTGTCGATCGCGTTTACGCCTTGGCGCGTGGCACGATCGTCCTCGAAGCCCGCGCCAGTGAGGGCGATCTCGCGAATCGTTTGGAGCATGCCTATTTCGGGGCCGACGCCACCTCGCCGCTCGCCGCACATTAAGGGAGGGGTCATGCAGCAAGTCGCCACCGGCTACGGTCTGATTGAGGGGCCAGTCTGGCATCCGCAACGCGGGCTCTATTTTAGCGACGTGCTGAATGGCGGCGTCTTCCTGCTCGATCGCGCCGGTAAGGTCTCGACAGCGGTCCCTAGACGTCGCGGCATCGGCGGCATGGCGTTGCACGAGTCGGGCGGTATCGTTGTCGGGGGGCGCGACATTGCTTACGTGTCCCTGGACGACGGCGGGACGAAGTCGCTGCTGTCGCTCGACGCGATTCCTGGTGCCACCGGCTTCAACGACCTCACGACAGATGCGACCGGGCGCATCTATGTCGGTTCGCTGGCATTCAAGGTGTTCGGCGGCGAGACGCCAAGGCCTGGCCATCTTCACGTCATCGACCTCGACGGTTCGATGCGCACGCTGTCTGACGGCGTGCTGCTCACCAACGGCCTAGGCTTCTCGCCCGACGGTAAGCTTCTCTATCACTGCGACGCGCGCGGGCCGTACGTGCGCGTGTACGACGCGAAACCGGACGGCAGCGTCGGCCCGTGGCGCAGGTTCGCCGCGCTTGGAGAGGATCGCGTGCCCGACGGGCTGAAGGTGGCGCAGGACGGCTCGGTCTGGGTGGCCGACGCCCATGGCGGACGGGTGGCCGTGTTCAACGCGGACGGCACGCACCGCCAGGATGTTGCCGTGCCTCTGCCGATGGTCACCAGCCTTTGCTTCGCCGGCGACGACCTGCGTGATCTCTACATCGTCACCGGCTCACGCGGCGGGCCGCACGAGAATTGCGGCAGCATCTTCCATACCCGCGTGGGCGTTGCGGGGCTTGCGCTGCCGACCGCGAGGGTCGCTCTGTAAGGTGACGATCAGGCCGCCGGCTTGCGCAGCACCAGCTCGACCCGTCCGACCCTCACGCCCCACTTGCTGATGATCGCTCGATTGAGAAGTGTCCCGTCGGCACGCAGCGCCAGTACATCGGCGAAGTCCAATCGCCAGCCCGCGAGCTTCACCGTGTACTCCAGCCTCACCTGGCCGTTCTCGGTCCACGCCCGGGCGAGGCCCTCGACGTCCTCCCGGGTGCCGCTGTAGCGGCCCGGTCCCGTGCGCTGGAGCCGCCAGGTCTTCCGATCCTGCTCGCCGTCGGCATAGGTGAAATCCTCGACGAGCGTCAGTTCGTCGCCAGTGAGCGACCCTACGATCGCGACCCGGAACTCGCGCCTTTCGCCGGTGAATCCGTTGGTGAAGACACCTTCACCGCTGCTGCTGCCGACGAAGAACTCCTCCAGGTGGAGTGCCGGCGCCCCGCTCTCCGGCGGAATCTGTGGCGGGCGGGCGCAGGCGCCCAGCAAGCCGAGGGCGAGCAGCAGCCCGGCGCATCGCTGCACAGCGACCAGGCCGGTCATTCCTGCAGCACGTATTCGATGGCCGAGCCATCGGAACCCGCAAAGGCCATCTTGACCCAGCGTCCACGGTCGTCGAACCACTGGTCCATCTTGACATCCCCCTCATAGCGGTAGCGAGTCGCCGGCAGGGTGCTCGAGGCGGTCCTGATCGTTTCGCGCCCGACTGTGGTGACCTTCACGCGAGCCTCGCTGCCCTTTTGGCTGTTCAGCAGGACCGTCTGAGCGACCTGCCGGAAGTTCCAGTGGGAGGAAGGGAGGATGGTGCCCGGCAGCACCTGACGGCCCGCGCTCTGCGCCAGTACGGCGATCCCCTCTCCCGTCCGGCTGGCCTGTACCGAGTATTGCTTGCCGTCGTCATCGGTGCGGCTCGTCAGCGACAGGAGAGCATCTCCGCTCCACACTTCTTGCGCGCGGTGCGAGTAGCGGTAGGCGGTAATGCCGACAAGTTTGACGGCGAGGTCGATAGACGTCGAGACCTTGAGTTGGCCGCTATCCTGCTCGAAGGCCAATTTGTGCCTGCCGATCTGCTGGCCGTTTCGCCATACGGAAAAAGACAGGTCCGCACCATAAGGCAGGCGGTCGGCGCCGACCGCCGAGGAACTCGCGGTCAGGAAGACAAGCAGAAAGAATGCGAAGCGATGCATGGAGAAGATACGCCGGAACGTGCGGTCTGGATCAGCTCGGTGCGCAGTCCGGCAGGAAACGGCGGGCGAGATGTTCTATGTTTGGGCTATGAGCTTGTCTCTCTGGCTTGCCGAGGCCGGGCTGCGCAACCTGCCGCTCGGGGAACTGGTCGACGGCTTCGGGCGTCGCGTCGGGGCCGCGGGCGTGCCGGTCGCGCGCATTTTCGTCGGAATGAACGCACTTCATCCGATGGTGCTGGTGCGCAGCCTCATCTGGGATCGGACGACGGGACCCGCCACCCGTTTCGAGTTCCAACATGAAGAGGTCGAGGACCCGATCATGCAGCAAAGTCCATTTGCCGGCATGCTGAAGACGGGCACGCTCGAGCGCCGGCTCGACCTCCGGCACTCGCCCCCCGCAGACGAGGAGCCGGTGTTCGCCGAGCTGCGGGCGCTCGGCATGACGGACTGGCTGGGCAGCATTTTTCCGTTCGGCGAGTTGGCGCCAAGCGATGGGCCGCGTGCCGAAGAGGGGGTTGGCCAGCTGTGGCTCGTCTGCTCCGTCGCAACCGAATCTGCCGGCGGATTTGCGGAAGCCCATCTTGCCGCGCTGCGCGACGTGCTGCCGGTCTTTGCCCTCGCAATCAAGGCGATTGCCATGCGCGATGTGGGACAGGGTCTACTCGAGGCCTACTTAGGTGTGGACGCCGCGTCGCGTGTCCTGTCGGGCACTGTCCTGCGCGGGGAGGTGCACGAGGTGGAGGCCGTGCTGTTCTATGCTGACCTGCGCGACTTCACGGCGCTGGCCGACGCCCTGCCCGGGGCCGAGATGATCGCACTCCTCGACGACTGTTTCGACTGCATGGTGCGGCCGATGACGCGCCGTGGCGGCGAGGTGCTGAAATTCCTCGGCGACGGATTGCTCGCGATTTTCCGGATCGATGGCCGACGCCGGGCCACCACCTGTGCCGCTGCCTTGTCCGCCGCCAGCGACGCGCTGGACCTGATGGACCTGCTGGCTGCACGCCGCCGCGAGGCGGGACAGCTGACGCCCGGACTCGACATCGCGCTGCATCTCGGCGTGGTGCAGTACGGCAACGTCGGTGCCGGGGCGCGGCTCGATTTCACGGCGATCGGTCCGGCGGTGAACGAGGCCGCGCGCATCGAACTTCTATGCAAGGAACTCGGCCATCCGCTTCTGGTCTCGCACGCTTTCGCCGGGGCGGCCACCGAAAGCCGCCACCATCTGATCTCCGTCGGTCGCCACCGCCTGCGCGGCGTTCGCGACGAGGCGGAACTCTTTACGCTGACGAGCTGACTGAGATCGCGAAGGCGTACGCAATCGCGATCTCGTCGAGTCGGCTGAAGCGTCCCGAGGCGCCGCCATGGCCCGCTTCCATGTTGGTGCGCAGCAGCACGGGGCCGCCGCCCGTCATGGTGGCACGCAGCCGGGCAACCCACTTGGCAGGCTCCCAATAGGTGACCCGAGGGTCGGTGAGGCCGGCCATCGCGAGAATCGCGGGATAGCGCTGCGCGCTCACATTCTCATAGGGCGAATAGGCGAGGATGGTGCGAAACGCCTCGGGATCGATGATGGGGTTGCCCCATTCGGGCCATTCGGGCGGGGTGAGCGGCAGCGTCTCGTCGAGCATCGTGTTCAGCACATCGACGAACGGGACTTCGGCGACGATCGCCGCGAAGAGCGCGGGAGCGCGATTGGCGACCGCGCCCATCAGCATGCCGCCCGCGCTGCCGCCGTGACCGACGATGCGGCCGGCCGAGGTATATTTCCGTTCGATCAGCACGCGGCCGACAGCGGCGAAATCGTCGAAGGTGTTGGTCTTCTTCTCGCGCTTGCCGTCGAGATACCAGTTCCAGCCCTTGTCGGCGCCACCGCGGATATGGGCGATGGCATAGACGAATCCGCGATCGACCAGCGACAGGCGGTTGGCCGAGAACGACGCCGGCATCGCCATGCCGTAGGAGCCGTAGCCGTAGAGCAACAGGGGGGCGTTGCCGTCGGCAACGAAGTCGCGCCGATGCAGCAGCGATACCGGAACCTCTGCACCGTCATGCGCGGTCGCGAAGATCCGGGTGGTCAAATAGGCCGACGGGTCGTGCCCGGACGGGATTTCCTGTCGCTTCCGCAGGGCTCGCTGTCGGCTTGCCATATCGTAGTCGTAGACTTCGGCCGGCGTCGTCATCGACGAGTAGGAGAAGCGCAAGGTCGTCGTCACGAACTCGTAGCTGCTCTGAATCTCGAGTGAATAGGCAGCCTCGTCGAAGGCTATGCCGTGCTCGGCGCCGCTGGCGAGGTCTCGGATGACGATGAAAGGCAGGGCGTTCGAGCGTTCCAGGCGTACCAGATGCCCAGCATAGAGTTCCATCGACAGGACGTAGATGCCGGGACGGTGCGGGATCAGTTCGCGCCACTGCTTGCGGCCGGGCGTCGCCAGCGGCGCCGTCACAATACGAAAATCGATGGCGCCGTCGGCGTTGGTCAGGATGAACAACTCGTCGCCCCGGTCGGCCACGCTGTAGCGAACTCCTTTCTCGCGCGGCGTGATCAGCTGGGGTTCTGCGCCCGGATCGGCGAGATTCACCAGCCGCTCCTCGGACGTGTCGTGGTCGCCGCCGGATATGATCAGAAACCGGCCGCTGGCGCTCTCCGAGATGTTCGTGAACCAGCCGATGTCATGCTCTTCGTAAACCAGCACGTCCTCGGCTTGGGGCGTGCCCAGACAATGGCGGAACACCTTCAGGGGGCGATGGTTCTCGTCGCGCTCGACATAGAAGAAGAAGGTCGAATCGAGTCCCCAGACGACGCTGCCCGCGGATCGTGTAATGATGTCCGGCAGATCTTCGCCATTGTCCCAGCGCCGGACGCGGATCGTGAAGTATTCCGAGCCCAACAGGTCGGCGCTCCAGGCTTCGAGCCGATGGTCGGGCGAATGGCGGTGGCCGCCGAACTTGAAATATTCCGACGCCGCCGCGAGAGCATCGCCATCCAGGATCGTCTGGAAATCCCCGCCGGTGCGCGGCACGCGGCCGATCTGCTGGTGCTGACCGCCGTCGCGGTATTTCCAGCTGTAGGCGAACGGCCCGTCCGGCATAGGCACGCCGGAGTCGTCCTCCTTGATGCGGCCGCGCATCTCGGCGACGAGCTGCTTCTGCAGCGCTTCCGTTGGCGCGAGGATCTCCTCGGCGTAACGGTTCTCCGCCTCGAGATAGGCGAAGATGTCGGGCTGCAGGCAAGATGGATCCTGCAGCACCTTCTGCCAGTCGGGATCTTTCAGCCAGGCATAGTCGTCTTCAACCGTAATGCCGTGCCGCGTGAACGAGGACGTGCGCCGCGGCGCAACCGGGGGAAGGCTCAAGAGTAGTTGCCCGCGACCTTTGCCGGCTTGACGGCCGCCGGCTGGGAATTGCCTTCCACCAGGCCGCGCATCTCCGCGCCCTTGATGTCCCACCAGTCGGCGAGAATGCGCACGTCCCAGCCGATGCAGAAATGCTTCACGCCCATGTCGAGATACTTGGCGGCGCCGCTCGGGTCGCGCAGCTCGACTCGCGGATGCAGGCCCATTCTGAGCGCGGTCTCGATCGTCTTTTTCTCGGCCGCGACCACTTCGGGGTCGTTGTGCTGCGCGGGCTTGCCGATGCTCATGGAGAAGTCGGAGCCGCCGAACTGGACCATGTCGATGCCGGGCACCTCGAGTATCGCCTCGAGATCGTCCACGCACGACTTCTTCTCGACCATGATGGCGATGACCACATCGTTCAGCGCATCGACATAGGCAGGCTGGCCGCCGTAGCGAACGACGCCGACGTCGCGCCGCATGCCGACGCCGAGCCGGCCGCGTCCGCGCGCGCCCGCCGCCATGGTCGTCTCGGCGCGCACCGCGTCGACTGCGAGCTTGGCGTCCTCGACCGAGCGAATGTCGGCGAACAGCACGCTCTGGAAGCCCGAGCCGATCGCCCGCATCGCCTGATGCGTGTACTGCGTCTGCTCGATCTTGATCATGCCGCCCAAGCCGGCGACCTCGAAGGCACGGCCGAGATTGTCGAGATCGTGCATGTCGAACGGCGCGTATTCGGCGGTGAACTCGACGTAGTCATATTGCCCGGAATGGCCGATCAACTCTACCAGTGTTGGCCAGCAGGACAGGATGTGGGTCCCCACGGTCGGCTGGCCGGCGTTGAGGCGTTCGCGGAGCAGATTGCGGCGCATGACCATGACGATTCCCCCTTGGATGCTGTAGAGGCTACTGTCGCACTTTGGATTGGGAGAGCCAATGTTTCCGTCGAACGATGCACTGACGATCTGCTTCGCACATGCCGCCTATCAGATGCAGGCGCGCTTCGACGCCCGCAAGACCGGCATCCGGAACTTCCAGGTCTGGAACTACGACGACCTCCAGAAGCGGGTTGGCGAAGCCGATGTCGTGGTCGTGTCCGGCATGTGGAAGAACGAGCTTATCCCCGCCGCCACGAAGCTGAAGTTCATTCAGTCGATCAGCTCGGGCATGGACCAGTATTCCCGGGACCAGCTTGCCGCAAGGAACGTACGCCTGTGCAGCGCCGCCGGCGTCAACGCGCGCGCCGTGGCCGAGCACGCAATCGCTCTCATCCTCGCGGTGGCGCGGCGCCTGCCCGAGGCGCGCGACAATCAGCACAAGAAGCTCTGGCGCGGCATGATCGGCGACCTGACCCAGCGCGAGGACGAACTCGGCGGCAAGACGATGCTGGTGGTCGGCATGGGCCGGATCGGCAGCCATCTTGCGATGCTCGGCAAGGCATTCGGAATGAAAGTGGTGGGCATCCGGCAGGATCCAGGCAAGGGCACCAACGGCGCGGATTCGATTTGCGCCATGGGAGAGCTGCTAAAGCTCATCCCGCAAGCCGACATCGTGGCGCTGACTTGTGCGCTCACGCCGGAGACCACCGGCCTGATGAGCGCCGCGGCGTTCGCCGCGATGAAGCCGTCGGCAATGTTCGTCAACGTGGCGCGTGGCAAGGTCGCTGATGAAGCTGCTCTGATCGTTGCGCTGCAGACCGGCAAGATCGGATCGGCGGCAATCGATGTCACCGCCGAGGAGCCACTACCCGCAGCATCGCCTCTGTGGACGATGCCGAATGTCTTCATCACGCCGCATACGGCCGGTGAAACGCGTGCTTACGAAGACAACGTCATCGATATCCTGATCGAGAACCTGGAACGCCTTGGAAGGGGCGACCAGGTTCTCCGCAATCAGGTGCTCTAGCCTAGTTCTTGTCGTTCTTCTGGTTGCCGCCGCCGCGGTTTCCACCGCCGCCACCACCCCCGCCGGGCTGCTGAGCCTGCTGCTGTGGAGCGGGAGCCTGCGCCTGTTGCGGCTGCTGAGGAGCAGCCTGGGGCCTCGGCTGAGCTTGAGGCTGGGACGCCGGGCGTGGCGCCTGTGCTTGTTGCGGCGGCTGCTGAGGAGCGGCCTGGGGCCGAGGCTGCGGCTGCGGTGCAGCCTGTTGCTGCGGAGCGGGGCGCTGCGGCTGCGCCTGCTGACGCTCGGGCTGCCGTGCGGGAGCGTTCATCCCTTGCCGGTCTGGCCTCTGCTGCGGCTCGCGTTGCGGCTGAGGGGCAGGCTGCTTCGGCGGCTCGGCCTGTCGCTGCGGCTGGGGCTGGGGCTGCTGCGCCTGTTGGCGCGGTTCGGCCTGTGGCGCTCGCGGTTGGGCCTGCTGAGCCTTGGGGGGCTCGGCCTGTGGGCGCGCTTCGGGCCGCTTGGGCTCCGGGGCGGGATTCGGCCTGTCCGCGTCGTCCGAACGCTGCGCCTGGTTCCGCAGCTTCGACTCCTCTCCCTGTTTGGGTGGGGCGGGGTCGGCCGGACGTTGTGTCTGTTCCCCGCGCTTCGGCGCGTCGGCCTGTTTTGGCTTGTTCGGTTCGGCTGGACGCTCCGCCTGGGTGGGACGCTTCGTATCGTTGTCGTCGCGGTCGGCCTTGCCGCTATTCGGTTGGGCACCCTCACGAGCCTGGTTGCGCGGCTCGCCGGCTTGCGGTGCATCGGGCCGTCGGTCGTTGCGGTCCCTTAGTGGCGGAAGGTTCGCTTGTCCGGGCTGCTCATTGCGCTGATTGGCACGGTCGCGGTCCGGCGCCCCTGAGCGGTCGCGATCAGCGCGGTCTCGGTCCCTGCGATCCTGATCGGTACGGACCTGGTCGGCACGGTCGCGGTCAGCTCGATCCCCACGGTCACGGTCCGGTGTAGCACGGTCCCGGTCGGCGGCGCGGTTGGCCTCGTTCGCCTGATCGGGCCTTTTGTCGTCACCAGCTTGCCGGCGGTCTCCGTCGAGCTTGGGCTGCGGCGGCGCCGACGCGTGGCGGGGCGCCAGCTGCGGCAGGTCCTGCTTGGCATCCCTTCGGTCGGTGTCAGACTTGCTTGCGTCTGCCCTGCCGTCGCGACGGGCATCGCGGCGGTCCGCGATCTGCGGCCCGGGAGCCTTCTTCTTCTCGGGCTCAGGCTGGAGGCCCAACATGTTCTCCGCGCGCCGCGACTCGTTCAGCTGGGCGTCGCGCTGGTCCTCACGCCGATCTGCGCGGTTGTCGCGCCGGTCTTCCCGCTGATCTGCGCGATCGTCGCGCTGGTCTTCGCGCCGCTCTGCTCTGTTGTCGCGCCGGTCTTCCCGGCGTTCCACCATGGCGCGGATCGACTCATTGGGGCGAGGCGGCGCGGCTATCAGCGCGACGGGTGCTGCCGCGAGCTTGTCTCCGCTCACACGGATGAGCGCGCGCTGCACGGGGCGCGAGCGGGCGAAGTCGTCGGCCGCGACGATCCGCGCAAAGCGGCGGTTCATCCACATCTGCCGCTGCTCGTCTTCGCGCAGGGCCTCGCGACGCTCGAAACGCCGCCAGCGGTCCTCGAGGATCTCCTGCTGCACGCGAGCCGAGAAGTTGATGCGGCGATAATAGTCACGATTCATCGAATAGGGAGGCACGTAGACTTCGCGCGGCCCGAGTGGGAACCAGCCGACGGGCCGCCGGTTATGCGCGCCGAGCGCCTGGCCGAGCTCGAGGCCGCCCATGAAAGCCACCAGCGCCGGCGCGTAAACGGTGGGCTGCTGCCGGTCGGGCGGAACCCAGAACCAGCGCTCGTTGCGCTGTGCCCATCGCCCATAATGGTACGGTGCAAAGCCCCAAGGCTGCTCATCGACCCAGGTCCAGCCATAGGTCGGGTCGGACACCCACCGACCGGTCGTATAGGGCGCCCATCCGGAAGGCGGCGAGTTGACGTACCATACCTGTCCGTATTCCGGATCGTTCTGCCACGTACCGTATCGATTCAGATCCTCGTATCCGGTCACATTGTTCGACAGATACTGAGGGGGCTTGTCGTAGGCGATCTGGCGGTCCCGCTCCGCCCACTGCTTGGGCATTGGCGGGGGGGCGGTCTTGATCGTGCTGAGTTGCGGTGCCCCGTCTTGACCTGAAATCTCGACCACCTCGCCAGCCCGGACGGCCACGGTCTGCCCGTTCGCCGTCTCGAACTGCGCAGCGCCTTCGCGCACGCCGAGTCTCGTCGGATCCTGCGTTGACCCCGCCTCGACGTAGTAGTCGCCCTGCTGCTGAATCGTGACGATGCCGCGTGGCGTGATCACCTCGTATGGCTGTCGGTTGTCGTAGGTGAAGGTCTTGATGTCGATGCGTCCCTGCTCCAGCTCCATGCGGGTGAGGTGATCATCGAGCGCGACCATGTCGAGGAGCGTCGCGGAGTCCAGGCGCACACGAGTGCCGGCGATGGACACTTCGGAACGTGCATTGGGTTCGGTCCAGATAGCGTCACCGGTCGTGACCGGCGAGTTCAGCAGCGCCGGCTGCCAATCGGTCTGGTCGTTCTCATGGAACGACACGGTGCCCTGGAGATAGGCCAGACGTCCCACACGGGCAGGCGGGTCGCCCGGCCCGACCGAAGGTGAGGACTGTGCGAAGGACGTCCCGGCGAAGCCCGTGAATCCGAGCGTGCCGGTAGCGATGATGACAATCGCGCGACGAAAGACGACCATGCGGCGGCTCCCTGAATTTCTTGCAGCCGGTAAAACGCGACGATCAGGGGGCGAGTTCCAGAACAGGAGACACGAGATGAGCGTTGCCGACCCAAATCGCACAATTCTCACAGGGGAGAATCCCTTCATCCGCCTCAGCAGCAAGGACGGAGACCCGAATTCGACCGACGCGAGCTACTGGCGAATCATCCATTGCCCCTCGGGACCTGGTCACGTGCTCTACATGAAGAGCGAGCTGACCGAGGGCAAATGGCGTATTTATTCCGACAACATCGCCATGGCCCGCTGGTTGCAGAAGACCGTGCAGGGCATGCTCAATCCGGAGCTGAAGGATCTGACGATCCCTGTGGTCGACGCGGCGTTCGAGAAGTCCGGCGACCCGCGCTATTTCTGGACCGAACATGTTTCGGCCACGGATGCGGAGATTGCGCTCACCTGGTACGACATTGGCGAGCCGCTGCTGATCCACACGCAGCCCAACCAGGCGCCCAATCCGCGGCCCTACGGTGTCTGCACGCTCCTGATCCCCGCGCTCGGCGCAAGGCTGACAGTCGACGGCAAGGAAGCAAAGGGCCAGCCGTGGCCGCGCGAGCGCGAGGGCCAACCTTTCAGCACCTGCGCGCTCGCCTTCTCCGAAAGCTGGACGGAGCCGCGCTGACCCCGCCGCGGCAATGAAGGCTGTCTTCGATTCAAGACCCGGGTCTGGATACGACGATGAAATCCAGACCCGATACCATTTTCCGGATCGTTACTTGGCCGAGGCCCGAAAGGCGGCCGAAGACTGGATTGTTTACCGGGCACCCCGCCGGGGTGGAGGGCGGGTTGGCTATTTTGCCGCTGCCCGCGTCGCGGGCATCGATCCTGATCCCAAGCTTCCAGGGCATTCCTACGCTTGGATGGAGGACTTTCTGCCGTTCGATGAGATCGTTCCTCTGGAACGATCGAGCGGCTTCTACGAGCGTCGGCTCGACTTCGTCGCCAAACGATCTTTGATCGGCCGCGCCCTGCAGGGACATTCGGTTCGGACGATCTCCGAGATCGAGTTCGGCGACATCGTTCGTCAGGGTCTGGCGGAGACGCTCGATCCTGCGAATGCGGTACGGTTGGAACTGGATCCAGCCCACGCGGATTCGGAGACCTTGACGCTGCTGAACGCCTCTGAAGAGGAGCAAGAGCGGCGCGTCGTGCAAATCCTGATGAACCGAAAGATTCGCGATGCCAGCTTCCGGCATCAGGTTTGTCGGGCTTACGACAACACGTGCGCGGTAACGGGCTTGCGGATGGTCAATGGCGGCGGCAAGGCGGAGGCGCAGGCCGCCCATATCTGGTCCGTTGCGGCTGGCGGTCCCGATGTCGTGCAGAACGGACTGGCACTCTCCGCGACCGTTCATTGGCTGTTCGACCGCCATCTGATCTCTCTCGCCGACGACTACGGCTTGCTCGTCTCGCACAATCGTGTGCCGGGCGAATTACGGTCGTTGTTTGAGCGACAACTGCAGCGAATTCGCTTGCCAAAGAATAAGGCCCTTTGGCCGCGCCCCCAGTACATCGAGCGGCACCGCGCGGCTTTTCTGGGCTAGCCCAGATACGACGGCCGAGATGTGAGGATAAGCTATTCTCTCCTGCGGGCTGACGCTATCCGAAAGCTGGACGGAGCTGCGTCAGGAGCCGGCCGCCAGCTCGTTCTTGTAGACCCTGCCATCCTTCATGATGAATTTGAGATTCTTGTCCGGGTTCATCAGGACGGACAGATCGGCGAGGGGGTTGCCTTCGACGATCAGGAGGTCGGCACAGGCGCCCTCGCTGATGACGCCGAGCGTGCCGTTTTCCATGAGCAGCTCGGCGTTGGTGACGGTCGCCGAGCGCAGGATGTTAACGGGCGAATCGAGATCGCGGCGCATCTCGAATTCGCGGAGCTGGGCTTTCTGGGCCTCGGGACCCCAAAGGTCGGTGCCGAACCCTATCGGGACCTTGTGCTTGCGCGCCCAGCCATAGACTTGGCGGCCCCGCGCGATCGTGCGCTGCAGGTTGTCGACGATGGAGGCTGGCAGATGGGTTTCGGCGGCGCTCTCGACCCGCTGCACGAGCGAGATGAAGGTCGGGACGTAGAACGCGTGATAGTCGGCCATCATCATGACCGTATCTTCAGTGACGAAATTGGCATGCTCGATGGAGCGCACGCCCGCACGCAGGCACCGCCTCACGCCCTCGTCGGTATAGACATGCGCCATGACATAGGTATCGCGCGCCGTCGCCTCTTCGACGACGGCCTCTAGCTCTTCCACGGAAAACTCGTAGCGCGTCGCATGGCCCTCTGCGGGGAACACCACACCGCCCGACGCGAACAGCTTGATCTGCGTGGCCCCTTTTCGCAGCTCTTCGCGCGCAGCCTTGCGCACCTCGGCGGTGCCGTCGGCGATCACTGACATGTTCGAGAACGGTCCCACGTGACCGCACGGGTCGATCGCCTCGTCGGGCGTGCGGAAATCGGCACCGCCGCCGGTCTGGGTCAGTGCCTTGCCCGAGTAGTACAGGCGCGGCCCGATGATGTGGTCTTCCGCCAGTAGCCGGGCGGTGGCGTGGTCTGCCCCGCCTGCCTCGCGGATGGTCGTGTAGCCGTCCATCAGGCAGTTGCGCAGGTAGTTCGCCGAGGCAATGGCGATTTCCGCGGCGGGGTAGGCGATGTTCTTCGGCGTCAGTGACAGCCCGGTGATGTGCGCGTGGGCGTCGATCAGCCCGGGCATCAGCGTCCTTCCGCCAACATCGATGACGGTCGCTTCCGGCGCGCTGATCGGACTCGCGGACACCGCGACGATGCGATTGTCCTTTACCAGAACGGTTAAGGCCGGCTGCAGATCGGCGAAACCGTCGAGCACGAGGTTTGCGTTGGTGAAGAGCGTCTGTGTCATTGTTCCCGCCGTTAGAACGCTTTTGCCAGCTCGGCATAACTCTGGCGGCGAACGGCTTCGTCGTAGGTCCAGGTGACGACCGCCATCTCGTCGACGCCCACCCGCTCCTTCAATTCGACGATGCGGGCCATCACCTCGGCGCCAGTGCCGACGAATGTATCCCGGCGGATCCTGTCGATGCGCGTCTGGTCGTGCGGCGCCAGCATCTTCGCTGCCTCGTCGGGCGACACCAGCGGTCCGAGCAGGCCGCGGTCGCGATTTATGCGCGAGAGCACGCGCGAGGTGAGATGGTATTGCGCCTCTTCCATTGTCGGCGCCGCGAGCGCCCAGACGCAGAGGCCGGAGTGCGGCTCGGGATGCCGTGCGCTCGGCCGGTAGGTTCTCTTGTAGAGATCGATCGCGCGCTCGCCGCCGGCGCCATCGCTGAAGAACCAGGCGTAACAGTAGGGCAGGCCGAACAGGGCGGCGACCTGGGCGCCGTAGTCCGAGCTGCCGAGTATCCAGACCTCGGGCGCGGTGGCACCTTGCGGGAAGGCTTGAACCGCCGCGAAAGGATGCCCGTTTACCAGCGGCTCGTTGTGCACCCAGGCGATCAGGTCGCGGACATCGGACGGGAAGTGCTCGGGCCGTTCGTTCGCGGCCGGGTTCAGCGCGAATGCCGTGCGGCCGTCCGATCCGGGCGCGCGGCCGAGCCCCATGTCGATGCGGCCGGGGGCCAAGGCGTCGAGCACGCGGAAGACTTCGGCCACCTTGAAGGGCGCATAGTGCGGCAGCATGATCCCGGCACTGCCGATACGAATTCTCTCGGTCGTAGCGGCGATCGCAGCCATGACAATCTCCGGCGCCGTGCCGACGATGGTGGGGTGGTTGTGGTGCTCGGACACCCAGAACCGCTCGTACCCGAGCGTCTCGCAGTGCCTGGCCAAGGCCACGGTGTTGCGGATCGACTGATCGTGAGGACGGCCGGCGACGGCGACGGATTGGTCGAGAACGGAAAGGCGCATTGGGCGCAACTTAGGGAGTCGGAGCCGGTTGTCCAACCAGCAGCACGAGGAGCAAACCATGCCCGTTTCGAAAGTCGTCGGAATTGACCACATCTCGATCAGGGTGCGCGACTACGAGAAGTCTAAAGCGTTCTATTCGAAGCTTTTCGAATTCCTTGGCTTCGATATCTCGGACGAATATCCCGACACGATCGGTTGGACCAACGGCCGGACCCGCTACTGGATCGCGCCTGCCGAGGGCCGCAAGACGTACAAGATCGGCGATGTCGGGCTGCACCATTACGCCTTCCAGCTGCGCAGCCGGCGCGACGTCGATGCCCTGCAGACGTTCCTCGAGAAGGAGAAAGTCCGGATCGTCGATCCGGCCGACGAGTATTACGACGACTACTACGCCGTGTTCTTCCTCGATCCCGACGGCATCAAGCTGGAGGGGATGAAGTACGGCGAGCTGGCGGTCAAGAAGAAGCGCAAGTCCAAGCGAATGCCAACATGAAATCTATATTGAAATAGTTCTGCGAATGACTTGCAATTCAGTGCAGCTCGATTAATTTAGAAGCGTTCTAATTGAGTCTCAACGGAGCGTTTCATGCTGACCATTGGCGACAAGTTTCCTTCCTTCGACCTCAAGGCGGTGGTGAGCACCGATGCCAAGACCGCCTTCAAGCAGGTCAACGACAAGACCGACGAGGGCAAGTGGAAGGTCGTGTTCTTCTGGCCGAAGGATTTCACCTTCGTCTGTCCGACCGAGATCGCGGCCTTTGGCAAGCTCAACAAGGAATTCGTCGAGCGCGATGCCGTGGTTTACGGCGTGTCGACCGACAGCGAGTTCGTCCATCTCGCTTGGCGGCAGAACCACGCCGACCTGAAGACCCTGCCCATCGCCATGCTGGCCGATCTCAAACGCGAGCTGTCGACGGCGCTCGGAATCCTCGACAAGAACGAGGGCGTCTGCCTGCGCGCGACCTTCATCGTCGACCCCGAGGGCATCATCCGCTTCGTTTCGGTGAACGACCTCTCGGTTGGCCGCAATCCGCAGGAAGTGCTGCGCGTGCTCGATGCGCTCCAGACCGACGAGCTTTGCCCCTGCAACTGGCAGAAGGGCGAAGAGGTCCTGAAGGCCGCGTAAGGACACGATCATGTCGATCGATACCCTGAAGGACCGGTTGCCGGACTATGCCCGCGACGTGAAGCTCAATCTCTCGAGCCTCGCGTCCGAGCAGCTCCTGACGCCGCAGCAGAAGGCCGGCAGCTTCATCGCGGCCGCGCTGGCTGCCAATCACGCGCCAACCACGCAAGCCGTGGTCGATGCTTTCGCGGGCGATCTCTCGCCCGAGGCCCTCAACGCGGTGAAGATCGCCGCGTCGCTGATGGCGATGAACAACATCTATTACCGCTTCGTGCATCTCGTGCACGCGGCCGACTACAAGACGTTGCCGGCCAAGCTGCGCATGACGGCCATGGCCAAGCCGGGCGTCGACAAGGCCGACTTCGAGCTCTGGTCGCTGGTGGTCTCGGCCGTTAATGGCTGCGGCATGTGCCTCGAGGCGCACGAGAAGGTGCTCCGCGACCACGGCCTGTCCGCCGAGCAGGTTCAGGCAGGCGTCCGCATCGCTGCAACGGTCCACGCCGCCGCTCGCACCTTGGCGGCCGAAGATGCGCTGATGCCCGCCCTCGCGCAGGCAGCCTGAGCTGTCGGCCCGGGCTCGTGCTCGGGGCGACAACCGGATCGGAAGGACGACAGGATGGGCGCGCCTCGCCCGTTCTGTCGTCTTCGAGACTCGACGCAGCTACCACAAGCCAAAACAGTGGGACCTCAGCACGTCGTCAAGCGTCGGATCGACTCCAAAATGCCATAGTCGACAAAGCGGAAACCATGCGGCGAGCAAAGCCAGGGCGAGTGAACCATAGATCGTGATCGGAGGGCGAGACCGCCTCGACTAGGAGTCTGGTGCCTCCTCGCGCTCATGATCAGCCATCCCGCAACGGTCATCAGGATGCCCTACAGCGTGAAGCCGATGTACCAAACCAGGCATTGCTCTCGCGACGGTTTCGTTGACGTGATGAATCCCGAGCAGGTGGTGGTCGACGGCCCGTCCACCGTGTTGAAGGCCACCGTGTTGAAAATGCCAACCCCAGAAGCATCGTGCGATGAGGAGCCTTGGTCGATCGGTAGAGATGCTTGCGGTACGTGCTAGGCAAGACCAGGAGCAGGCCGGCGACAAAGAAGGCATAGGTTGCGCCACGGAAAACGGCGCCCGGATGCCGAGGCCCGGTAGTCATACGCGCTCACTGGCAGCTCCCAAGGATCAACCGGCGGACGGCTCGAAAGGTTCTCCCTCATCACCATATCCAACGTCCCAGCAGAGGTCTTGTCGCGTCATGGTGTTGAGGCGACACTCCGCGCCCTTCCAAACCAGAGGTGAGTCATGTCCGCTGTACAGCCCGCCAATACCTACCAGCCCAAGGGTATGCTGATCGACGGCAAGTGGGTCGGCAGCGCATCGGGTGCGCATTTCACGGTCGAGAATCCGGCCAGGCGCAAGCCCATCGTGGACGTGCCCCGCGCGGCCGCTGCCGACGTCGATGCCGCCGTGGATGCAGCGGAAAGGGCCTTTGCCTCTTGGAAGAAGGTCGTGCCGCGCGAGCGTGGCAAGCTGCTGCTCAAGATCGCCGAGGCGATCCAGGCGCGCAGCGAGGAGCTGGCGCGCACCATCGCGCTCGAGACCGGCAATGCGCTGCGCACCCAGGCGCGCGGCGAGGCCAACATGACGGCCGACATCTTCCGCTACTTCGGCGGACTCGCTTCGGAGCTCAAAGGCGAGACCGTGCCGCTCGGCGAGCACGTGCTGTCCTACACCCGCCGCGAGCCGATCGGCGTCGTCGGGGCGATCATCCCGTGGAACGCCCCTGTCATGCTGGGCGCGCTCAAGATCGCGCCCGCCCTGTGCGCTGGCAACGTGATGGTGATGAAGACGGCCGAGGATGCGCCGATGGGCGTGCTGATGATGGCCGACATCTGCCAGGAGTTCCTGCCGGCGGGCGTGCTGAACGTGCTGACGGGCTACGGCCCCGAAGCCGGCGCCGCGATCGCCAACCATCCGAAGATCCGAAAGCTCTCCTTCACCGGCTCGACCGAGGTCGGCAAGATCATCATGCGCGCGGCGGCCGAGCGCATCGTGCCGGTGTCGCTCGAGCTCGGCGGCAAGAGCCCGTCGATTGTCTATCCCGACGCCGACGAGGATTGGGCGGTCGACGGCATCATCAACGCGATGCGCTTCACCCGTCAGAGCCAGAGCTGCACCGCCGGATCGCGCCTGTTCCTGCACGAGGATATTTTCGACAGCTTCCTGAAGAAGCTCGAGAAGAAGACGACGGCGCTGAAGATCGGCGATCCGCTGGACGAGGCGAGCGACATCGGCACCATCATCAACAACAAGCAATACACCAAGGTCTGCAAGTACGTTCAGGACGGGCTCGACCGGTCGGACGCCAAGTTGGTGTTCGGCGGTCTGCCGCCCAAGACCGGTCCGCTGAGCGAGGGGTACTTCACGATCCCGACGGTCTTTGCCGACCGCTCCAACGACTGGCGGCTGGCGCGCGAGGAGATTTTCGGCCCGGTGCTGGTCGCGATCCGCTGGAGCGACGAGGCCGAGGCGATCCGCATGGCCAACGACAGCCATTACGGCCTCGCCGCCTATGTCTGGACGCACGACATCGGCAAGGGCCTGCGCGCCGCGCATGCGATCGAATCGGGCTGGGTGCAGGTCAACCAGGGCGGCGGCCAGACCCCGGGCATGTCGTACGGCGGTTACAAGCAGAGCGGCCTCGGCCGTGAGTTCTCGCTCGAAGGCATGCTCGACAGCTTCACGCAGAGGAAGAGCGTGACGGTGAACTTGGCGGTTTAATTACGCCAGCGCCGAGATTCGAGCGCTCGGCGCTACACCGGCACTTTCTGATGAAAATTGGTCGCGCCCTGGTAGGCGTGGCCGATGCGGTAGAGCGTCGCTTCGTCGAAGGGGCGGCCGACGAGCTGCAGGCCGATCGGGGCGCCGTTCGTGTCGAAGCCACAGGGCACTGACAACGCGGGGATGCCCAGCGTGTTGAAGGGACGGGTGAGGCCGGTGAAGCCGGCGACCATCTTCAGGACGGCCGGGCCGCCCTTCTCTTCGGTGTCAGTTTCCTCGATCGTCGGGATCGGGAAGGGAATGGCCGGCAGCAGGACGGCGTCGACACTGGCCATTGCCGTCGCCAGAAATTCCGCCACAAAATGCGCGCGCAGGCGAAGGGCGTCGATGTACTGGGTCGCCGGGATGAAGAAGCCCGCGTCCATGCGCGTGCGTACCTGCTTGGCGTAAAGTTCGGGCGTCTTCTCCATCCACGGCCGGTGCATGGCCGCAGCCTCGCACTTCACCATCACTTCGGCGGAGCGGTAGAGCGCAGTGAAGTCGGGCAAGGTCACGCTCGAGATCCTTGCCCCGAGCTGGCCCAGCGTATCTGCCGCAGCCTGTACGGCCGCGCCCACCTGTGCGTCGAGCGGCACGAGGCCATTGTCCGGCAATGCGAGCCCGATTTTCATTCCGGCGACGCCGCCGTCGAGCAGCGCCTCGTAATCCGGAACGGGCTTCTCGCTGGTCGTCGAATCGTTGGGATCGTGGCCGGCGAGCACCGCCAGCATCCGCGCGTTGTCGCGGACCGTCCGGGTCAGTGGACCGACGTGGTCGAGGCTCCACGAGCGGGCCACCGCGCCGGCGCGGCTAACCCGACCGTAGGTCGCCTTCATGCCGACCACGCCGCAGGCCGCGGCCGGCAGGCGGATCGAGCCGCCGGTGTCGGAGCCCAGCGCGCCGAACACCATACGCGCGCCGACCGAGGCGCCGGAGCCGCTCGAGCTGCCGCCTGTCACGCGCGACTGATCCCACGGATTGCGGCAATGGCCATGATGCACATTGTGTCCGGTCGGGCCTGCCGCGAACTCCGCCATGTTGAGAAAGCCGAGCTCGACCACGCCCGCCGCATCGAGCTTCTCCAGCACCGTAGCTGTCACCGGCGCGCGCCAATCGCGGCGAATGTCGCTGCCGCCGGTCGAAAGCTCACCTTTGCGGTAGTACATGTCCTTGTGCGCCATCGGCACGCCGTGCAACGGCCCTCGTCGCTTGCCGGCGGCGAGCTCGGCATCCATCGCGTTGGCTTGCGCCAGGGCCTTCTCCTTGAAGAGGCGCAGGAAGGCATTCACGCGCGGTTGCCAGATCTCGATTCGCGCAAGGCAGGCCTCTGTCGCCTCGACCGACGTGATGCGCTTTTCGGCGATCGCGTCGGCGATTTCGCTCAGCTCCCAGAGCGCGAGATCGTCGTTCCTCATGAGCGCGCTTCCTTTGTCATGATGCTCGCAAACGCCGCCGGATCGTCGTCGAAGGTGAGGTGGGCTGCCGCGGCCTTGCGCACTGCGTCGTTCAGGACCTCGACCTCGGCGGCGATCTCCGCCAGCCGCCTGTCGTCGTATTTGACTCCCTGGAGCCCCGCGGCGATCCCGGCTGCGGTCTTCGTCCTCTCATCCATCTCGATCTCCCTCAGAAGCGGAGCTTGCGCCCGGCGAGGCGCGCCTGGTCCTCGGCGGAAAAGCGCATGATCTTGCGTACCTTCTGGTCGAACTTCATGCCCACTGCCTCGGCGCAAGCAGCAAGCATGCCGGTCTCGGCCTCGAACAGGAAGTGCGTGAACTTCAGCACCTTGTCGCTGAAGTCCGCCAATCCGCTCATCACCACGACGAGGTCGCCGGCGTGCAGCGGCCGTCGGTAGTGGCTCAGCATCTCGACCACCACCGAGCCTTCCTGGCGCTCCTGCATCGCGGTGCGATCGAAGCCGAGATGGTTCCACAGCCACGGCGCACCGTCGGAGTAGCGGCCGAACTGATGGCGCGGCAGGAACTCGCCGCGCTCGTCGCATTCGGCCGGCTTCACGACGGTCCGCCCGACATCGATCAGGCCGATCCTCGTGGCGTCGGCCAGCGAAAGGTCCGGCAAAGCGCTCGTACCGACGCTGCGCGGCTGCGCCTGCGGCGGCAGTGCCACGCGGGCTTTCTCGGCGCGCTCGCACATTGCGGCGGGCCAGGGCTTGTCGCTCAAGATGCGCCGGCGGATCGTCGAGGCGACGGTGCCGTCGGCCGGATTGCGAATCTCATGGTAGAGGGTGAGCCCGTATTCCGAGACCTCGACGGGGGCCGAGCGGACCTCGACGGAATCGATGACGCGGAACTCGCGCAGGTAGCGGATATGGTCGTCGGAGGTGTTTACGGTTGCACCCTCGGCGCGCTGCGCGCGCGGACCGAAGCCGAGCTGGTTGAGCAGGTGAGCGGATGCCTCGTGGCCGAACTCCGTGTAATACTGGACATTCAAATGGTCGTTTTCATCGCACTGCCAGGTGTTCACGGCGGTGGCGAAAGTCGGAGCGAGTTCGGCGGAAGGCACGCGGGACACTCTCTTTTTGCTGTGGATGGCGGTCTCAAATGGCCGAAAAAGCCCCAGAAATCGACTTTTTTCGCGGTCTAAGGGCTTGCGGGGCCACGATTCGTGGATAACCTTGAGCCGTCACCGCTTCCTGGGGCGTCAGGGAGACGATGGCGAAACAAAAAATGTAAGGACCCCTCCACCATGGCTACCGCAACGAAACCCGCTGCTCCGACCATCCCGCTGTCCAAGGTCGCGGCCGAATTGGCCGAGAAGACGGGCATGACCAAGAAGGACGCCACCGGCGCTCTCGATGAGTTCATCGGCCTGGTTGTGAAGCACCTCAAGAAAGGCAACAAGGTGCGTATCACGGGCCTCGGCATCCTTCAGGTGCGCGCCCGTCCGGCTCGTATGGGCCGCAACCCGGCCACGGGCGAGGCTATCAAGATCAAGGCGTCGAAGAAGGTCGCCTTCCGCGTCGCCAAGGATCTCAAGGACGCAATCTAGCCACGACAATTGTAGAATCGGGCGGGCATCGGCACTCCACCGAGCCCGCCCTTTTCTTTGTCTAGTCGCGACCGAAATGCTTGCGCACCGCTGCCATGGCGGAATCGGTTGCCTGCAGTGCGCGATCAATGTCGGCTTCGGTGTGGGCCGCCGACAGGAACATGTTGTGCTGCGGATGCAGCCACGCGCCGCCGCGCAAGGCTTCGGCGGTGAACAGCCGTCCCTTCCCGACGTCCGGATCGTCGGCAAACAGCACCGTAGGCATCTGCGCCGGACCGGTCTGTTTCAGCACCTGGCCATGCGCGTGTGCCTGCGCGGCGAGGCCGTCGCGGAAGCGTTGGCCGATGCGCTCCATGTAGGCGATCGTGCCGTCGCGCTCGAAGATGTCGAGCGTCTTGAGCGACGCCGCCATCGAAGCGGCACCGCACCAGAACGATCCGGTCATGAACACCGATGCAGCTGCGTCACGGAACCTGTCGCTGCCGGTGACCGCGGCGAGCGTGTAGCCGTTGGCGATCGCCTTGGAATAGGCGGCGAGATCGGGACGCACGCCGACCGTCTCCCAGCTGCCGCCGAGATGCATGCGAAAGCCCGCCCGCACATCGTCGAGGATCAGCGCCGCACCGCTCGCGTCGCACAGTGCCCGTACCGCACGGGCAAACTCGGGCGTGGGCAATTGCTGGTCTTGGCCATAGTCGTGCTTGAAGGCCGAAGCGATGACGCCCGCGATGTCGCCTTCCACCGACAGCGCCGCGGCCTGCAGGCTGGCGACGTCGTTGTATTCGTAGTGCACCAGATGGACACCGTCCTCGGCGGTTGTGCCGGCCGGATGCGGCGTGCACCACGGCGCAGAACCGTGATAGGCCCCACGCGCCACCAGGATCTTGCGCCTCCTCGTGGCGGCGCGGGCGATCACGACACAGAGCGTCGTGGCATCGGTGCCGTTCCGCTGGAACAGCGCCCAGTCGGCATGGGCCACCATGCCGACCAGCTTTTCCGCAAGTTCCACCAGCCGCTCCGACGGGCCGGTCAGCACGTCGCCCAGCTTGCGCTGCGCGTCGGCGGCCGCCTCGACCTCGCGGTTGCCGTAGCCCAGCACCATCGGCCCGTAGGCGCACATGAAGTCGACATAGGCATTGCCGTCGACATCCCACAGGGTGGCGCCCTCGGCGCGGGCGAAAAACTGCGGATAGCCGGGAGGCAGGCGTGCCACGTTCAGGTGGCCGTACATGCCGCCGGGGATCACGCGATGTGCGCGGGACCGCAGCGCGGTGTCGTGGGGAAGCGAATTGGAGATCATGGGGGGAACTCTTTGCGGGACGCTGAGACGCCTAGTATAGCCGGGCAGCAAATCCCTGCATGGACACCTTTGCCCTCCTCAAGATCGCCACGGCATTGATCTTCCCGCCGGCGTCGCTGGCAGTTGCCGTGATCCTGGCCGGTCTCCTCACGTTGGCAGGCTGGCGGCGTCTCGCGCGCGTCGTGCTCGGCCTGGCGATCGCGGAGACCCTTGTCTTGGCGTTCCAACCCGTCGGCGACGGGTTGATCTCCTATCTCGAAAATCAGGCGCGAGCCGCCGCCCGCGAAGCGCCGGCTTGCTGCTACGATGCCATCGTCGTTCTGGGCGGTGGCATCTCGCCGGCCTATCCACCGCAGCAGCCCGAGCCCGACCTCAACGACAGTTCAGACCGGATATGGGAGGGAGCCCGCCTCTATCATCGCGGTCTTGCGCCCAGGATCGTGATAACCGGCGGGTCGTTTCGCGCGCAGCATGGCGGGCCGCCGATCACAGAGGCGGACGCCATGTTCAGTTTCCTGGTCGCCCTCGGCGTGCCCGCGACCGCCATCGTCAACGAGCCGATGGCCCTGAGCACGATCGACAACATCCGCTTCGTCCGCGCTCTGGTCGGCGAGAAGAGGGTCGCTCTGGTGACATCGGCCAGCCACATGCCGCGTGCCCTCCAGCTCGCCCGGCGCGCCGGCCTGAACGTCGGCGCTTTCCCAACCGACTTCGAGGCTGCGCCCTTGTCGCGTCTGCCGTGGGACAATTGGCTGCCCTCGCTCGACGGCTTGCGCTTGTCGGGACAGGCGATCAGAGAGATCATCGCCCTCCATCTCGATTTCCGAGTTTCGGTTCTGGACAAATGACAGGTGCCTTTCGTCTCGACCGGCGCGCTGCGCTCGGCCTCGTCGCCGCTCCGCTTCTCGTGCCGCTCGCGCGCCGGCCGCGGGCGCAGCCGCTCGACAAGCTCTCCTTCCATACCGACTGGCGAGCCCAGGCCGAGCACGGCGGCTTCTACCAGGCCGTCGCCGCCGGCCTCTACAAGGCACGCGGCCTGGAGGTCGACCTGCGCCAGGGGGGACCGAGTCTCAACATCGGCCAGATGCTACTGGCCGGCCGGGTCGACATGATCATGTCGAACAGCTTCGAGGCCTTCACCTATGTGAATGTCGGGGCACCCTTCTTCACAATCGCGGCGATCTTTCAGAAGGACCCGCAGGTAATGATCGCCCATCCCGGCTCGGGCTTCGACAGCTTCGAGAAGATGAAGGGCCGGCCATTGCTGATCTCGAACGGCAGCCGCTCGACCTTTTGGCCGTATCTGCGGAAGAAATACGGACTCTCGGATGCGCAGCTGCGGCCATACAATTTCAACATGTCGCCGTTTCTCGCCGACCCCCGCGCGATCCAGCAAGGCTTCGTGTCGTCGGAACCGTTCTCGATCGCCGAAGCGCTGGGCAAGCAACCCGAAGTGATGCTGATTGCGGAGGCCGGCTTCAGCGCCTACCAGACCACCATTGCCACTTCGCGGGCCCTCGCTACCGCGAAGAAAGATCTCATCCAGCGCTTCGTCGATGCCTCGCTCGAAGGCTGGGCGCAGTACCTGCAGGGCGGCCCGGCGATCGAGGCAGCGAACGCGCTGATCAAGCGGGAGAACCCCGACCAGACCGACGCGCGCATCGCCTATGCCATCAAGGTTCTGAACGAAAGCGGCATCGTGCATTCCGGCGAGGCGCTTACGGGCGGCATCGGCGCCATGTCGGATGCGCGGTGGAACGCATTCTACGACTCGATGACCGACGTCGACGTGCTGCCCAAGGGCCTGGACGTGCGGCAGGCCTATACGCTGGACTTCGTTAACAAGGGCATTGGCAGAAAGTAGGAGGACGCAATGGACGGGATGTTCAAGGTGACGGAAGAGCAGGGCATGCTGCGCGATCTCGTCAAGAAGTTCGTGCGCAACGAGCTGATGCCGCTGGAGAAGAACATCCTCGACCGCTTCGCCGCGGGCCAGCCGGCGGCACTCAACGACGAGGAAAACCAGAAGCTCTTCAAGCAGTGCAAGGATCTCGGCCTGTGGGCACTCGATGTGCCGGAGGAAGTCGGCGGCGCAAACCTGCCGTCGGTGGCGCTGGTCGGAGTCAACGAGGAGCTCGGCTACACCTGCGTGCCCTTCACCTTCCCGCCCGACTCGCCCAACCTGCACATGATGCTGCAGACGGTTAACCCGGAGCAGCGCAAGAAGTATCTTGAGCCCTATGCGGCCGGCGAGACGACCTCGGCGATCGCCATTTCCGAGCCGGGCGCGGGCGGCGATCCGGCCGGCATGAAGACCAGGGCGGTGAAGGACGGCGATCACTGGGTGATCAACGGCCGCAAGATCTGGATCAGCCGCATCGCCAAGGCAGACTTTACGATTGTCATGGCGGTGACGGATCCCGAACGCGGCTCGCGCGGCGGCATCACCGCTTTCCTTGTCGACAAGGGCACGCCCGGCCTCGTGGTCGCGCGCGCCATCCCGATGCTGGCCGGCCAGCGCACCTACGAGGTCGTGTTCGAGGATTGCCGTGTGCATGAAAGCCAGGTGCTGGGCCGGATCGGCGCCGGCTTCGCGCCGATGCAGCTTCGCCTCACCGTGCGCCGGCTGCAGATGGGCTCGTGGTGCATCGGCATGGCCCAGCGCGCGCTCGACATGATGGTCGAGCATGTCAGCCAGCGCGTAACCTTCGGCCAGAAGCTCGCCGACCGACAGGCGATCCAGTGGTGGATCGCCGACGCGGCGACCAAGCTGCATGCCTGCCGGCTGATGGTGATGGATGCCGCGGTCAAGCAGGACGAGGGCCGCGACGTGCGCATGGAGGCATCGATGATCAAGGTCTTCGCGACCGAGATGGCGACCGAGGTGATCGACCAGGCCCAGCAGTCGTTCGGCGCCATGGGCGTCACGCAGGAGCTGCCGCTTGCGATCATGGCGCAGAAGGTGCGCACCATGCGGGTTTACGAAGGCCCGTCCGAGGTGCACCGTATGGTGATCGCACGCCGCATTCTCGGCGGCCGCTAGGAGGCAACCATGACCTACACGCTCGACGCCTTCACCAAGGATGCCAAAGCCGCGCTGTCGGCGGACAACAGCCCGGCCGGCCGCGAGCAGGTGCGCGCGCTGCTGGAGAAGCTGCTGGCCAACCAGCAGTTCGTCGACGAGGCGGTCGGGCCAGCCGCTCCGATGGGCACGCGCAAGCTCTACGAGGACAAGGACCTGGGCTTCGTCGTGCTCGCCCATGTCAACGCCAAGGGACACAAGAGCCCGCCGCACGACCACGGCTCGTCGTGGGCAGTCTATGGCCAGGCGGTGAAGTACACCGACATGAGCGTCTACAAGCGGCTCGACGGCGGCACCGATGCAGGCGACGCCAAGCTCGAGAAGGTGAAGTCCTATCGCCTCGAGCCGGGTCACGCCGGCGTCTACGACGTGGGCGACGTGCACGCCATCGACTATCCCGAGGGTAGCCGGTTCGTCCGGGTCACCGGCCGTGACCTCGACCATGTACGGCGGCTTAAGTACGACATGGCCGCGGGCAAGGCGATCACCATCGAGAGCGCATCCGCCAGCGCCTGAACTTCCGTCCCCCCGCGCTTAGGCGCGGGGCGAAGAGTGGTTACTCTACGCGACGCGGGCCGCAGCTCGGGCATTCGCTTCCTGGCGACGCGCGATCATCGTCTCCATCTGAGCGCGCACCCGGGCGGTACATTCCGCGCCGGCCTTCTCTGGACTTCCTGATTGGAACGGCGGCTGCGGATCGTACTCGAGTGCGAGCTGCACGGATTGCGCGACTTCATTCCCTGCGAGCTCGGCGAGCAAAGTCAGACCGAAGTCGATTCCCGCGGTAACGCCTCCGCCCGAGATGCGATTGCGGTCGCGCACGACACGCTCGGCAACGGGTATTGCACCGAACGCCGAGAGCAGGTCGCGCGAGGCCCAGTGGCAGGCCGACTTGTAGCCGTTCAGCAAGCCTGCTGCCCCCAGCACCAGAGAGCCCGTGCAGACCGACGTCACGTAACGCGCCTTGGCGCCCTGGGCAGCCACGAAGGCCAGCGTTTCGGCGTCGTTCATCAAGTCGATCTGCCCGGCGCCGCCGGGAATGCAGATCACATCCAGCTGCGGGCAATCCGCAAAGGTTGTAGTAGGCACGATCGAAAAGCCCGCGTCGGTCTTCACCGGATCGCGGGTCTTCCAGATCATGTGCAGCGTGGCGCCCGGCGTGCGGGCGAGGACTTGGGCCGGGCCAGTCGCGTCGAGTTGGGTGACGGCCGGGAAGATCAGGATACCGATGTGCATGCCGCCGACACTAGCCGAGTACCAACTTGGCAGAAATGACAAACAGCGCGTAAATTCTGCCAATGGTCCATAAGCTCCAGATCTTCGCCTACGATGGTTGCCAGCTCCTCGACGTTACGGGGCCGGCAGCCGTCTTCGGGGCCGCCAACGACGCGGTGGAGAAGCCAGCCTACGACCTGCAGATCGTCTCCGCCGACGGCGGACTGGTGACCACGAACTGCGGCGTCGCCATGCAGTCGAGAAGGATCGGCGGCCAGCCCGACACCTTGTTGATCGCCGGCGGTTCGCACGGGCTGAAAGCGGCGATGATCCATCCCGGCGCGCGTCGTTGGCTGCAGAAGGTGGCACCACGCACGCGCCGCTACGGTTCGGTCTGCACTGGCGCGTTCGTGCTTGCCGCAGCCGGCCTGCTCGACGGCAAGAGGGTGGCAACCCATTGGGCGAGCTGCGCGCGCCTCGCCGAACGCTTTCCCGCCGTCTCGGTCGATGCCGAAGCGCTGTATGTCGTCGACGGCAAGGTTTGGACCTCGGCCGGGGTCACGACCGGCATCGACATGGCGCTGGCCCTGGTCGAGGCCGACCTCGGCGCGGCGACCGCCAACCTGATCGCGCGCAGCTTCGTGCTTTATGCGCGCCGTCCGGGTTATCAGTCGCAGTTCAGTCCGATGCTGCAGGCACAGGCCACCGCCGACGCACCCTTCGCCGCGCTGATCGACTGGATGCGCGACCATCTCGATCGTGAGCTCGACGTACCGACCCTGGCACGCCATGCGGGCTACAGCGAGCGCAGCTTCTATCGCAAGTTCACCGAGGCGACCGGCAAAACCCCGGCGCATTTCGTCGAGGACCTGCGGCTCGATGCGGCGCGCACGCTGTTGGCGAACGGCCTCTCGCTGAAGCTGATTGCCGGCCGGGTCGGGCTGAAATCGTCGGCGCGGCTCGGCCAGGCTTTCGAGCGCCGCTTCGGCATGGCGCCCTCGCTGTTCCGCGAGTTGCACGCGGGCGGTTAGACCCGGCTACCGCTGCATCCTCAGCCGAAAGCTGCCGATAACCAGGCCGGTGCCGGCAAAAACGGCGCCGAGCCAAAGGGCAGCCTTGGCGGCGGCCGCGCCGCCGGCGCCGCCGGAGAAGTCGAACAGGCCAAATACCAGAGCGACCAGGGCGGCGCCCATCGTCTGGCCCAGGGTGCGGGCGCTGGCGATGATGCCGCCGGCGCTGCCGCTGCGCTCGCGCGGGACGGCGTTCATCATCAGCCGATTGTTGGGCGAGGCAAAAATGCCGAAGCCGGCGCCGCACAGGACCAGCCGCCACATGATGTCGACCGTGCCCGGATCGGGTGGCAGCAGCGCGGTCAGCACCAGGCCGGCGGTCATGATCGTAAGCCCGATCGACCCCAGCACGCCGGCATGGTGGCGGTCGGCGAGACGCCCGGCGATCGGAGCGATAGCCGCGAGCGCGAGCGGCCATGGGGTCAGCAGGATGCCGGTCTCGGTCGCGCTCTTGCCGAGCACGGTATGAAAGAAGAAGGGCAGGCTGACGAAGGCAAGACCCTGCGCCGTGAAAGTGCAGGTCGCGGCGCTGATCGAGAGCGCGAAGAGCGGCCGCTTGAACATGTCGACGGGCATCATCGGATCGGCGAGCCGTGTCTGGCGGCGAACGAAAAGCGTGCCGAGAATTGCCGCGGCGACGAGTTCGGCCAGGATTACGAGAGGCGAATGGCCGTGCGCCACCCCGTCGATGCCGAAGATCAGCAGCCCAAAGGTGATGCCGGAGAGAACCGCTGAGACGACGTCGAACGGTCGGGGCGTATGCGTGGTGCGCGGCAGGAAGCGCTCGGCCAGGATGAAGGACACGATGCCGAGCGGGATATAGACGCCGAACAGCATGGGCCACGACCAGATCGACAGCAGTGCAGCGCCGAGCGACGGCCCCGCCGCAAGCGAGGTCGCCACCACCGTCGTGTTGAAGCCGAGCCCCCGGCCCAGCATGTTGCGAGGATAGATGGAGCGGACCAGCGCCGGCTGGATCGCCATGATGGCGGCGCCCCCCAGCCCCTGCACCACGCGTGCCACGATCAGCCATGGCAGTGACGGCGCGAGCACGCAGCCCAGCGAGGCCAGGCAGAACAGGGCCAAGCCACCGCGATAGACGTGCCGATACCCGATGATGTCACCCAGCGCTGCCACGGGCAGCAGCGACACCATGAGCGCGATCTGGCTTGCGTTGACGATCCAGATGGAGCTCTCCGCGGAGATGCCGAGATCGTGGGCAATGTACGGCAGCGCCAGGTTCGTCATCGAGTTGTTGAGCACCGACATCGCCAGGCCGATTGTGATCGTCGCCACGGCAAGCAGGCGCGGCCATCCGGCCGGCATGCCGTCCGGATGCGTCTCGATCGGTTTGGCGGGAGGGGACGCGGAAGAAGAGTCCGGCATCGCCTATTGCGGCACGGTCATCTCGTCGCCGCCGACCGTAGTTCGCTGCATGAGCCGCTTGTGCTTCACGGCGTCGTAGTAGGTGGCACGGTGCAGGACGGCGCGGTTGTCCCACACGATCACGTCGCCCTCCCGCCAGGCGTGCGAGAAGATGAATTCCGGCTGCTCGGCGCGATAGCTGAGCTCGTATAGGAGCGTCTTGCCGATCGGCTCGGGCCAATTGACGATATGGCCGGCATGGGCGCCGATATAGAGCGCGCGCCGGCCGTTGATCGGATTGTCGCGGAACAGGCGCTGCTTGACCGGCGGCAGCTCGCTGAGCGCCTTGGCGCTCAGGATCCCCTTCTGGACACGGTCACGCGAATGGGCAAGCGCATGCTCGGCGACCAGCGGATGGATCGTCGCCTGCAGGGCCGGCGGCAGGGCGTCCCACGCCGCGCGCATGTTGAGGAACTCCGTGTTGCCGCCTTCCGGCGGGCAGATGCGGGCCGTCAGGATCGAGCACAGTGAGGGAATGCGCTTGAAGGAGGAATCGGAGTGCCAGAAATAGTTGGCCTTCTGGTAGATCATCCGCATGTCGTCCGGCGGAATCGGCTCGCCGGTCATGATGTCGAGGTTCGACTGGCGCGCGAACTTGGTGCCGGCGGCCGGGTTGGCGCTGCCGGTCGTCTCGAGCGGACCGAAATACTCGCTGAACTCGATCTGCTTCTCGTCGTCCATCGGCTGGTCGCGGAACAGCAGGACCGAATGCTCCTCGAACGCGGCACGAATCGGTCCGAACTCGCGGGGCGTCAGCGGCCGCGTGATGTCGATGCCGCTGATCTCCGCGCCGAACAGCGGATGGAGCTTAGTGACCTTGATGGGTCCTGTGTTGCGCATGAGGGGCCTCAGTCGGCGATGGCTTGGTACGACAGCACGCGCAGCTCGCGGCGAATCGGATAGGTCGAGGAGGGCATGAGCTGCGTCAGCATCACGACGGCCATGTCTTCCGCCGGGTCGCACCAAAAGGCAGTCGAGGCGGCGCCGCCCCAGGCGTACTCTCCTGGCGTGCCCAGGATCTGCGCCTTGGCGGGATCGAGCATGACCGAGAAGCCCAGCCCGAAGCCGATGCCGAGATAGGTCGATTCGGAGAACCGCGGCGCGCCCATGTCGCCCATGTCGCCCTTGAGGTGGTTCGACGTCATCAATTCGACGGTCTTGCGACCGAGCAGGCGCACACCGTCGAGCTCGCCCTTGTTGAGCATGAACTTGCAGAACCGCAGATAGTCCGACGCGGTCGACACCAGGCCGCCGCCGCCGGAATTCACCGTGCGCGGCGCCAGATATCGGCTCTTGCCCGGATCGTCGATCAGCTTGAGCTTGCCGGCACCATCGGGGCTGTAGTTCGCGGCAAAGCGCTCATGCTTCTCGGACGGCACGTGAAAGTCGGTGTCGATCATGCCAAGCGGCTTGATCACTTTCTCGAGCAGGTACTTCTCGAACGGTTGGCCCGAGATCACTTCGACGAGATAGCCCAGTACGTCCGTCGAAATGCTGTAGTTCCAGGCCTTGCCTGGCTGGGCGATCAGCGGCAGGCGTGCTGCGTTCTCGACGACTTCCTTCAGCGTCGCCGTGGAGGTCTGGAAATCGACGCCACCTTCCTTCGCGCGATAGAGCGCATCGACCGCGTTGGTTTCCATCATGCCGTAGGTCAGGCCCGAGGTGTGGCTCAGCAGGTCGCGGAAGGTGATGTCGCGCTCGGCCGGCACCAGATCCATCTTGCCGCGGCTGCCGCCCATGAAGACGCGCTGGTTGGCGAAGATGGGCAGGAACTTCGTGATCGGATCGTCGAGCTGGAAGCGGCCTTCCTCGTACAGCATCATGATCGCCGTCGAGGTCAGCGGCTTGGTCATCGAGTAGATGCGATAGATCGTGTCCGGCCGAACCGGCTTGTTGCGCTCGACATCGGCCTTGCCGTAGGTCTCGGCGAAGGCAAGCTCACCGCGTCGCATGACCGCGACCAGCAGGCCCGGCAGCTTGCCGCTGTCGACCCAGCCTTTCATCCAGCTGGTGATACGCGCGAGCCGCGCTGCGGAAAGCCCGACCTGTTCGGGGCTGGTGAGCGGCAGGGTGTCCATGGCGATCCTCCTCGGTTGGCGGCTAGAGTAGCGCAGGACAGTGGCGTCCAGACACGCAAAAGACGGGAGGGAGCAATGGCGAGATTGTGCGAAGGCCGGGTGGCGATCGTGACCGGTGGGGCGCGAGGCGTCGGGCGGGAGCACTGCCTGATGCTGGCGGAGCATGGCGCCAAGGTGGTGGTGAACGACCTCGGCGGCGACCGCGCCGGCAAGGGTCACGATGTCGGCCCCGCCCAGCAGGTCGTCAACGAGATCAAGGCCAAGGGCGGCGAGGCGGTCGCCAACGGCGACGACGTCTCCGACTGGAACGGTGCCAAGCACATGATCGAACAGGCGGTCGAGGCGTTCGGCAAGCTCGATGCCGTGGTCCTGAATGCCGGCATCCTGCGCGACCGCATGCTGGTCAACATGACCGAGGACGAGTGGGACGCTGTCATCAAGGTGCATCTCAAGGGCACCTTCGCGCCGGCACGGCATGCGGCGGCCTATTGGCGCGACAAGGCCAAGGAGACGGGCGGTCCGGTCGATGCGCGCATCATCACCACGACCTCTGTGTCGGGCATCTACGGCAATATCGGCCAGACCAACTACGGCGCGGCCAAGGCCGGCATCGCCTCGTTCACTGTGATCGCCGCGCGCGAACTCGGCCGCTACGGCGTCACGGTGAACTCGATCTCGCCGTCGGCCTTCACCCGCATGACCGAGGACCTGCGCAACTACACCGAAGAGGACAAGGAGACGCGCAGCCCGAAATGGATCGCGCCGGTCGCGACCTGGCTGGTGAGCGAGGAGAGTCGCGAGATCACCGGCCGCGTCTTCCAGGCCGGCAACGGCCAGTTCGCCGTCGCCGAGGGCTGGCACAAGGGACCGGAAGCCAAGCCGGTCCTCGATCCTCGCGAGGCGGGCAAGATACTCACCGAACTGGCGAAGAAGGCGCGCAAGAACGCCGGCATGAACGGGCTGGATCTCGACTAGGGCCTCGCGCCCGGAGCGCGGCTCTCGAAAGCCGCGCTCCTATGGTCGTAATTCGGATCTAAGCAGCGAGGATCGAAGCGCCATGCATATTTCAATTGTTCGCCGGATGGTCGTCGCTTTGAGCCTGGGCTTGGCGCTTGCGACAGAGGCGGGCGCGCAGGATGCATGGCCGACCAAGCCGATCAGGCTGATCGTTCCCTTTGCCGCCGGCGGCCCGTCCGATGTCGTCGGCCGAAATGTGGCGGCGGCGTTGGCGAAAGACCTCGGCCAGCAGGTGATCGTCGACAACAAGCCTGGCGCTGGGGCTTCGCTGGGCGTGGCGATCGCGGCGCGTGCACCGGCCGACGGCTATACACTGCTCCTGGGCCATTCCGCGTCGATTTCGGCGACCGCGCAGATGCGCAAGGTCAGCTACGATCCGCGCACGGATCTCGTCCCGATCGCGACGTTTGCCGCCAACTTCACCCTGCTGGTGGCCCGCAAGGATTTTCCCGCCAGCAACATCGCGGAGCTGAAGGCGCTGGCGCTCAAGGCGCCGGATACGGTGAGCTGCGGGACGGCGGGCACCGGTTCGGGAGGCCATATGGCGTGCGAGCTTCTCGCCGAGCTGGCGGGGATCAAGCTGCTGATGGTGCATTACAAGGGATCGAGCGAAGCGCAGGTCGACCTTCTGGGTGGACGGATCGATCTCGGTTTCGATCCGTCGGCGCTGCCGCGCGTGAAGGAGGGTGCCCTCAAGGTGCTGGCGACGCGCAGCGAGGGCGGCAAGCGCTTCGCGGGACTACCGGACATACCGTCCTTCGCCGAGCAGGGGCTGCCGGACATGACCGACGAGCTATGGTTCGGGCTGCTGGCTCCGGCCGGCACTCCGCCGGCGATCGTGCAACGGGTTGCTGCAGTGGCCAAGTCCTTCGTCAGCGCACCGGACACGGCCGCCAAGCTGATGATTTACAGCCTATACCCCACTTATGCCGGCCCGGACGAACTGAAGGCCCGGATGGAGAAGGATTGGGTGTTTTTCGGCAACCTGATCAGCCGGCACAACCTGCGGCTCGATTGAGCGGGCGGGCGAAAGCACATGAAGAACAGGTAGGACAGAATGAAGAGACTTACGCGTCGGACGGCGCTTGCCGCGGGTGCAATCGTGCCGTTCCTGGCAGGCGGCGCGCAGGCACAAGGCGGGTGGCCGAGCAAGTCGATCCGCTGGGTCGTGCCGTACACGGCGGGCGGCCTCACCGATGTCGCCACGCGCCTGACGCTCGAAAAGATCAACCTCGGCCAGAGCTTCGTGGTCGACAACAAGCCGGGCGCCAATTCGCTGATCGGCGCGGAGTTCGTCGCCAATGCAGCCCCCGACGGCTATACCTTCCTGACCGTGATCGCTGCCCACGCGGCGAACAAAACGCTTTATGCCGGCAAGCTGAAATTCGACCCGGTTTCGAGCTTCACGCCTGTGTCGCTGGTCGGCGTCGCGCCGATGATCCTGTGCGTCACCAACGACCTGCCCGTGAAGAACGTCGCCGAGCTGATCGCCTTCGCCAAAAAAAACCCGGGCAAGATTTCGTTCGGATCCTCGGGAGTCGGAGCGGCCGCCCATCTCACCAGCGAGCTGATGAAGCAGGTCGCCGGAATCGAAATGGTGCATGTGCCCTACAAGGGCACCGCACCGGCGCTGGCAGACCTCGCGGCCGGCAACCTGCAGATGCTGATCGACGCGCCGATCGGCGTGATCTCGAACGTGCGCGCTGGAAAGGTCCGCGCTCTCTGCATGCTCTCGAAGGAGAGAGTGCCGGGTGTCGAAGAAGTACCGACCATCGTGGAGGCGGGCGGTCCGCCGATCGAAGGCTCGAGCTGGGTGATGTTCCTTGCGCCGGCCGGCACGCCCAAAGAGATCGTCGAGCGTCTGCAGAGTGAGGTCGCCAGGGCAATGGCCGATGCTGCGCTGCGTAAGCGGTTCGCCGAGCTCGCGGTGATCCCTGCCGGCTACTCGCCGGCCGACACGGCAAAGTTTCTGAACGACGAGATCGAGAAGTGGGGCAAGGTGATCTCCACGGCCGGCGTGAAAACCGATTCCTGATCGCCCAGAGGACGCGTCACGGGCGTGACGCGTCCTCTGGGCTGCGGTCAGTTCGCCGCGAAGCAGTAGAGCAGGCCGGCGCCGCCGGTCGCGATCAGCGAGGCCGCGTCGCAACCACGCGACGGGTGCGAAGTGTTCCACGACTTCGAGGCGTCGTCGTCGCGCAGGCCCATGCGATCGGCATGGCCGACCATCGCGCTGCCTTCGCCCGATTTGGTCCAGTTGCCGCAGGTCATGTCTTTCTCGGGCGGAAACGCGGTGCCGTCGGCCTGCGACCCCGTCAGTATGTCGTGCTGGTTGACGGTGTAGAGCCGCGAGGGAATGAGACGGCCGTTCTCGGCCACAAGATTCTCCGGTGCGATCTTGTTGTTGGGAGAATGCAGGTCGGCGACGCTGGCGGCGATCTGCACGCCCTTGGCATTGATCCACGGTCCCTTGCCGATGCGGTCCTTCGCATTCACCGCAGTGGCGCCGTTAACCGCCTGCGTGCTGAGGTAGGCGCGCCAGGTCTTCCCGCCGGCACCCGCCTTGTCGGCCAACGTCTGGCAATGCTTGTCAGCCCCTTCGAGGCCGCCGTAGTTGGCGCCCGACGGGCCGCCGACGCTGGTGATGAAGAACGTCATGTTGGGGAATTGCGGCGGCGGCTGCTGCGCCTGCGGGCTCGCGCTCACGAACAGAAGAGCGGCGGTGCTGACGAGTGCGGCAAGACGAAGTCGACGGATCATGGAGCCTCCCTGCTTTGATTGGGGGGCACTATGAGGCTCCGTTCCGAACACGTAGAAGTCACATCTTCGCCAGCATCTCCAGCACCTTCGGCTGCGGCCACGCCCAACCACTTGCGCTTTCGTAGGCGCGCATCGCCCTTAGCACGAGATGATCGGCGTGCGGCGGTCCGACAATCTGCACGCCGACCGGCAGCCCGGCAGCTGTGAGTCCGGCCGGCATCGAGGCCGCGGGCTGGCCGGTCAGGTTGAACGGCAAGGTGTAAGGTGCACCCTTGGTCCAGCGCGGGAACGCAGCGGAATTGTAGACCGTGTCGACGGGCGGCGCGGCAGTCGGCGTCACCGGCGACAGCAGCAGATCGTACTTGTGGTGCCAGAGCGCCATGTCGCGGGCGAGCTTCGACTTAGCCTCGTAGGACTTGGCGTAGTCCGCAAGGGTGATCGAAAGGCCCTTCTCTGCAGCGGCGCGAAAGCCAGGATCGAGCTTGTTGTGCAACTGCGTGGGGATCTGGCGCAAACGCGTGGCGAAGCTGCCGATCCACAGCGGCTCGAAGGCGTTCTGCAGGGGTTCGATCAGTGGCCCGACGTCCTCGACGATCGCGCCGAGCCCCTCGAAGCGCTTCGCAGCTGCTTCCACGAGAGCGCGGATCTCCGGGTCGGCGTCGACGTGACCGAAGTCCAGGCTGAGGCCGATCTTCCAGCCGCGTACGCCCGCGTCGAGACCAATCGTGTAATCGCGGCCATCCGCCGGCAGCGAGCGCCAGTCACGCGCGTCGGGTCCGGCAGTGGCGTTCAGCACGAGCGCCGTGTCGAGCACGCTGCGGGCGAGCACACCCTGGCTGATCACGTCCGCGAAGGGTGAATCTGCGGGATATTGCGGGATGCGGCCGTAGGACGGCTTGAGCCCGACAAGGCCGGTATGGGCGGCAGGGATGCGGATCGAGCCGCCGCCGTCATTGCCGTGGTTGAAAGGCGCCACGCCAGCCGAAGTCATCGACGAGGCGCCGCCTGATGAGCCACCCGGGGAATGTGCGGTATTCCAAGGGTTTCGCGTGATGCCCTGCAGCGGAGAATCGGTCAGCGCCTTCCAGCCGAACTCGGGCGTTGTGCTCTTGCCCAGAATGGGCAACCCGGCGGCCCGCAGGCGGGCGACGACGGGTGCGTCTTCGGATGCCGGTGTTTCGTCGGTCGCATGCGAGCCGAGACGCGTCGGCCAGCCCTCGACCGTCGTCGTGTCCTTGATCGAGGTCGGCACGCCGTCCAGCGGCGACAGCGGCTCGCCCTTCATCCAGCGCGCCTCGGAGGCACGCGCTGCCGCGCGGGCGCCGCCTTCGTCGACCAACACAAGGAAGTTCAGATGAGACTGTAGCCGCGTTGCGCGTTGCAACACACGATCGACCAGCTCGACCGGAGAGAGTTCCTTGCGGCCGAAAGACCGGCTGAGCTCCCAAGCGGAACTCCAGAATAGGCCATCAGACATGCGTGTTCGTTCGTTTCGATATTTTTGCAGTTGATGCAAAGTATGACGTGCCGGTCAGTTTCGGCTGCGGACTGTCGCAAGTCGAGCCCGGAGTGAGGAGCGTCGCGTTCCGTGGAAACCATCGGTGCCTTGGTAGCGTGCGGTGCGTCGCTGGCGATCGGGGTGATCCTCGGTTATCGCTGGACGCTTGCTTCTCCCTGGCATCTGATCACCGGTGTCATGGTCGGGGAAATCCTCGCAGGTGTCTACTTCGCGATGTCGATATGGGCCGGCCGGCATTTCCCTGGTCTGCTCGATCCCCGATTGGTAGGCCTGAACTTCATGGCTCTGGTGGTCGCGGCGGGCTTCAGCGGCGGATTGGGGGCATGGTTCGGCTATCGAAAATCGATGGGACGCGGCCTGTTCTGACAATGTCGGCTCCCCTAAGCTGCCTGCTGAGGTGGGAGGCAACTGTATGGTCGAAGTAAAGCTCGGGGCTGCCACGGCAACGCGCATCGAGGAAAGTTACGAGCCCAACTTCGACGCCAAGGTATTCTTCCCCGACTGGACTCCCGACGTGGTGCGCGAGCACGGATCCTGGATGAGTCCCAACCACTATGACGAGGCGTCGGGCTGGCTGAAGCTCAGCATCCATAGCTGGCTGCTCAGGGTCGGCGGAAAGACGATCCTGATCGACACCTGCGTCGGCAACCATAAGTCGCGCAAGCACCGTCCCAAATGGAACATGATGAACACGCCCTATCTGGACCGCCTGAGGGCCGCGGGCGTAACGCCGGACCAGATCGACATGGTTATGTGCACGCACCTGCATGTCGATCATGTCGGCTGGAACACACAGCTTGAGAACGGTCGCTGGGTGCCGACCTTCAAGAATGCGAAATATGTCTGGAGCCAGGAGGATTTCGACTTCTACAAGGATCTCGATGCCGACCCGCAGAAGGGCCCCGCCAACGGGGGATCGTTCCGCGACTCGGTGTTGCCGGTGGTCGAGGCGGGCAATGCCCAGATGATCAAGGGTGCTGCCGAGCTCGAGGACGGCCTCAGGATCACACCGGCGCCCGGCCACACGCCGGGCACCATCCGCATCGAGCTCGAGTCCCAAGGCAGCAAGGCTCTGTTTTGCGGCGATATCCTGCACCATGCGGTGCAGGTCCATCACCCGGAGTGGAACAGTTTCGCGTGCCTCGACCAGGACAATGCGCGCAAGAGCCGGCTCGCGGCGATCGAGCATTGCGCGGGATCGGGTGCGATCCTGATGCCGTGCCATTTCGGCGCGCCGTTTCATTGTCATATCGACCACAAGGGCGCGGGTTTCGCGCCGCGCTTTGCCAACAACTTCTAACGGGAGAGAGAAATGATCTACGAAATCCGCGTCTATCGCTGCGTGCCGGGTCGCCTGCCGGCCCTGCTCAACCGCTTCGCCAACATCACCCTCAAGCTGTGGGAGAAGCACGGCATCAAGCAAGCGGGCTTCTGGACGACCCTCGTCGGCGAATCCAACCAGGATCTGACCTATTTGCTCGCCTGGGAATCGCTCGCCGATCGCGACAAGAAATGGGCTGCCTTCCAGGCCGACCCGGAATGGATCGCCAAGCGCGCCGAGACCGAGAAGGACGGCGCGATCGTGCAGAACGTCTCGAACCAGCTGCTCGTCCCGACCGCCTTCTCTTCGGTCAAGTAGTCGCTCGCCACCGAGTCAGTCCGCCTTGAGACCCGCGTCCTTGGCGACGCGGGTCCACTTGGCGAGGTCGTTCGCGACATAGGCGGCAAATTCCTTGGGTGTGCCGAACTGCGGATCTGCGCCAAGGTCGGAGAATTTCTTCGCCACCTCGGGCGAACGGATCGTTGCATCCGTCGCGTCATGGAGCTTGTCGATCAAGGTCCGCGCCGCACCGCCGGGAAGAAATATGCCGTAGGAGATCGCCGCGTCATACCCCGGCAAGCCCGACTCGGCGATCGTCGGAATATCTGGCGCGGCGGCCGAGCGCGTCTGCCCCGTCTGGCCGAGCGCGCGCAGCTTCCCGGACTTCACATGCGGCAGCGCCGTCGACAGACCGCCGAAGTAGATGTCGACCATGCTGGCCATCAGGTCCGCCATGGCCGGGCCGCCGCCCTTGTAAGGCACATGAACGATGTCGGCCTTGCCGAGCGACTTGAAGAGTTCCAGCGCGAGATGTGTGGCACCGCCAGCGCCGGCCGAGGCGCCGTTGAGCTTGCCGGGCTTGTCGTGCGCCAGCGCCAGAAGCTCGGCGACGTTCTTCGCCGGCAGGTCGGGGCGCACGACCAGCAGCATGGGATTAATGCCGACCGGCGCCACGGCGGCGAAATCTCTGCGCACGTCGTAAGGCAAGGTCTTGTTGAGGGCAGCCGCGACGGTGGTCGAGCCGTTCGACGCCAGCATAAAGACGCTCCCGTCCGGCGGCGCCTTGGCGACCGAGGCGGCGGCGATCTCGCCGTTCGCACCGGCGCGGTTTTCGACCACGACGCTGCGGCCCAGCCGCTCTCCAATTCCCGTCGCGATCAGTCGCGCCAGAAGATCGTTCGGGCCGCCGGGTGGGAAGCCGACGACGAAGCGCAGTGGCCTGTCGGGGAAACCGACGGATTGAGCCCGCGGCTCGGCGACTGGCAGGCAGCAGAATCCAGCGAGGAGGGAACGGCGGCAAAGTCTGATCATCGCCAATATGCTAGACTTCTCTTCCGAGGGAGGAAACGACATGAAACGCAGGACATTCTTGGAAGCGGGCACCGCTTTTCTGGCCGCCGCGGGCGTTGGCTCGCCGGCCTGGTCGCAGGTGAAAATCGCCGGCGACGTGCGCTTTTTTTGCGGCTTTCCGCCGGGTGGCACCGCGGACCTCTTGTGCCGGATCGTCGCCGAGGCGGTGACGTCGGAGGTCGGCCAGAAGGTGATCGTCGAAACCAAGAGCGGCGCATCGGGGTTCATAGCCAACGAAATCGTCGCCAACGCCAATCCCGACGGACGCACCATCGGCCTTGCGGCGATGGCGGCAATGTGCGTGTCGCCAGTAATGCCGGGCCAGAAGCTGCCGATCAATGTCGATGTCGACCTCAGTCCGATCGCCAGCGTTGCCGGCGTCTACAACATGCTCGTATTCGGAAAGCACGTGCCGTTCCGCACGGTCGGCGAGTTGATCGAACGGGCGAAGAAGGAGCCGGGCAAGCTGACCTACGCCTCCGCAGGCAACGGCACCTCGCAGCATCTTGCGGGCGAGCTGTTCAAGAAGCTCGCCGGGGTCAATCTCCTGCATGTGCCGTACCGCGGCGGTGCTCCCGCCATCCAGGACCTGGTGTCGGGAAACTGCGACATGATGTTCGGCAACATGCCGGAGTTCCTTGGCCAGATCGGCGGCGGCGGGCTGGTTCCCATCGCCTTCGGCTCGCCGCGCGTCTCGCCGCTGTTTCCAAACCTGCCGCTCATCTCGCAGACCGTTCCCGGCTTCGAGGTGGTGAACTGGTTTGCCGTGTTCGGCCCGAGAGGGCTGCCGTCCGAGTTGATCGACCTGTGGAACAAGGCTCTCCGCGCGGCGGTGCTGAAGCCCGACATGCAGAAGCGCTACCTGGAGAACGGCATGGACGCCGTGCTCGGGTCGCCGGCGGATCTCAAGGCCATGATCGTGGCCGATCGCAAGAAGTGGTCTGACGTCATCCAGTCTGCCGGCATCCGGGTCGATTAGACATGACGCTCGCAGCAACGGCGCACGGCCCGCTGCATTTCGAGGTCGTCGAACAGACGGCGCCGTGGCAGGAGCGCTGTTTACCGATCCTGTTCCATCACGGCGTCGGTTCGATCTCGGCGTTGTGGCGCGGCTGGTACCCGGCCCTGATCGATCGCTACCCCTTGGTGGTTTTCGACATGCGCGGCTGCGGCCGCTCGCACATTCCCGAAGCAGACTTCGGCTGGTCCCTCGAACTGATGGTCGAGGATCTGTTTGCCGTTGCCGACGCCGCCGGCCTGAAACGCTTTCATCTCGTGGGCGAGTCTATCGGCGGCACGGTGGCGCTCGCCGCGACGAGCGCACGGCCGGACAGGATCGCCACGCTTACCGTCAGCAACGGGGCGCACCTCGGTACCACTATCGGCCGCGTTCACGCCTGGCGGCAGCAACTCGACGAGGGTGGGTCGGCCGGGTGGTCGAAGGCCTTCATGGCTGATCGCTTTCATGCCGATGCGCTCGACCGCGAGCGTCGGGACTGGTTCGAGACGCAGCAGGCGGATTGGCAACGCGACTCGATCCTCAACGCACTAAGCGTGTTGATCGGGGCTGATCTCACGTCGCGGCTGGGGAAGATCGAATGCCCCACTCTGTTGCTCCATCCAGACGGCAGCCCGTTCATCCCCGTGCCGGTCATGGCCGAGATGCATCGCCTGCTGCCCAATGCGGAGCTGAACGTGATCGGCCACGCTCGGCACGGTTTGCCTTTTTCGCATGCCCAGCAGTGCGCCGCGCTGCTGAGGGCATTTCTCGACTCGCGCGGGGCGGGCTGATTACACTTAAGCTGCAGGACGACTGATGGGAGAACAATGAGACGCGTACTGGCTGGAGCGGTCGCTGCGGCGATTGCCCTTGCTGCTGTCCCGGGCATCGCGCAGGACAAGCTTACCGTGTGGTGGGCGGAGGGCATCTACAAGTCAGAGGATGAGGCGCTCTACGTCGCGATCAGGAAGTACGAGCGGAAGACCGGCGTAAAGATCGAGCTTCTGCAATTTGCCGTTCAGGACATGATTGCCAAGACAGTTGCAGCGCTCGACGCCGGCACCGTGCCGGACATTGCCTATTCTGACACCTACGACGGGCAGACTGCCGGGAAGTGGGCGTTTGACGGCAAACTCGAGGACCTTTCCGACGTTCTCGGCCCGATGAAGGACCGCTTCGACACGGTCGCCTTGTCGACGGCCAACCTCTACAGCGACAAGACCAAGAAGAAGGCCTACTACGCCTTCCCGATCAAGCAGCGGATGCTCCATGTTCAGTATTGGAAGGACATGCTGGGCCAAGCCGGGTTCAAGGAAAACGACATTCCCGATACCTGGAAGGAGTACTGGTCCTTTTGGTGCAACGAGGTGCAGCCTGGCGTCCGCAAGGCGACCGGCCAGCCCCCGTTCGGTACCGGTTTCCCGATGGGTGTGGAGTCGACCGACTCCTTCCAGTCATTCCTGACCTGGGTCGACGCGTACAACGTCAGGCTGGTCGACGACAGCGGCAAGCTGCTGGTGGACGATCCCAAGGTGAAGGAAGGACTCGTCTCGGCACTTGCGGACTACACTCGGCCTTATATCGCGGGGTGCACGCCTCCGTCGTCGACGACGTGGAAGGACCCCGACAACGATGTCGCCTTCCACAACAAGACGACGGTAATGACGCACGACGACTCGATCTCGATCGCCGTCAAGTGGCTCGACGATGCCAACAATGCGAGCCTGACCGCGGAGCAGCGTGCCGCCGGTCGCAAGGCCTACGACGAGCTGATCGCGACCTCCGGCTTCCCCAAGAAGCCGGACGGCTCTCCAATGATCTATCGCACTGCGGTGAAGGTCGGTGTGATCTTCGAGGCCTCGAAGAACAAAGCGAAGGCCAAGGAGTTTCTCGCGTTCCTGATGCAGGAGGACAATCTCCGTCCCCACGTCGAGGGAGCACTCGGCCGCTGGTTCCCGGTGACCAGGGAAAGCCAGGAGAGCCCTTTCTGGCAGGCTGACAGGCATCGCAAAGCCGTCTACGACCAGTTCAAGGCCGGGACGACGCCGTTCGAGTTCACCAAGAACTGGAAATTCACGATACTGAACAGGGAGAACGCCTGGGCGAAGGCGATGAAGCGCGTCGTGAACGACAAGGTGTCGGTCGACACGGCTGTCGACGAGCTGATTGTCCGCATCAAGGAAGTCGCGAGCTGATTGGTCTGCTGCTCTTGTTGAACGAGAGGACTCTGAGCCTGCCGCCGGCGCGATCTACTGCGCCGTCCGCAAGTACATGTCATCGGGCCTTGCTGCGGGAGCGGTCAAAGGCTGGAACCTGACGGCAGGACGCCAGCGACCTCGGTCGCCTCACTTGCATCGTTGTGAACCTCCTCGCGGATCACCTTCAACGTGACGTCGTTCAGGTAGGTCCTGAGCGCTTGGTTCAACTCCTGGAATTCCGGCCATAGCACCTCGTCTATGAAGCCGCGCGGCGCACGCAGCACCACGGTTGTGAGCCGCTGGCGACGGTAGCGATAGGGTGACAGCCCATACCGCCGGCAGAGCGCGACGAACAGGCGCCGCGACCACTGGTCGGGCATCGAGAAGTGAATCTCCTTTGCGGGATCGCTCTTCTGCAACTCGGCCAGTCGTGCACGCACCCGCTGCAATGCTGCCTGTGCCGCATCGCGCTCGCCGGGGGTGCCGGCCCCGGCAAACAGCGCTTCGATCTTCGCAAGCCTTTCGCGAAGTTGTGCCTCGATCGTCATCGTGCTGCCTGCGCTTCTACCTGACGCGCTGAAGTCGTTCTCACAATGCTATTATCATACGGCGCGCGCGGCGTAGCTCTCCGCTTGCGGTCGAGGCCTGGCAGGAGGGGATTTTTGCGCATGTCGACTCTCAAAGGTGCCGTGCTCGCCTTCGCACTCCTCGGCAGCTGCTCTGCCCGGGCGGACAGTGCAGCCGGCAAAGCCTGCGCCGGTCAGCTGACGTCCGACGGAAAATCGATCTATGCTGCCACCATGGCCGCGGTTCCGACGAAGGACACGATCGTCGATACGGTCGAGAGGGAGACCCGTAGCCTGGTGGAAGCCAGGAAGATCGCTTGGGACGTCGCGCGCGACAACGCCGTTGCCGCCGCCATCTGCGTCAGAAAAGCGCTGGGATTGCTGGGATAGAAGCTGACTGGCCCCCTCGCTCGGCGCGACATTCCCGATCAGGCTCGGGCGGCTTGGATCGGCAGTGGTCCAGCGAGGACGGCGTGCGCGGCAAGGCGCTTGCGGTCGGCTTCGGGTCGTATGAACAGCAGGCCGATGAGGCCGCCGACAATCAGAAGGCCGCCGAGGATCGTGTAACCCCGCTCGTAGCCGACGAGGGGCGTCGCCGACGTCTCGATCATGGAGCCCATCGCGAGCGGCGCGATGACGCCTGCAAGTGTCACGACCGACGTGGTGATCGCGAGCATTGCAGCGCGCTGAGGCTGTGGCGTTAATTCGCTTACGATCATAGGGATCACGACGAAGATTGTGCTGCCGAACGCGGCGCCGAAGACCAGCAGCGCGATCTTGGCTTCGGGCGAGGCGACCTGAGCGATAAAGGGCAGGGCGCAGCCGCCCAGAATGACGGTCGCGGCCGGAAAGGCCCCGCGGCTAAGCCGACTCGACACGCGCCGGGTCTTGAGGCGCTGCGAGATGTAGCCGCCGCCCATCACGACGATGAGGCCGAAAATCCACGGCAGGATGGTCAGATTGCCACCGACCTTCTGGCTGAAGCCGAGGCCTGCGACGAGGTACGAGGTGAACCAAGTGAGGCCGAGCGCCAAGCCCCAGTAACTCGCGAAGCCAGCACAGCAGGCGGCTAGGATGCTAGGGCAGGTCAGCAGATAGCGATAGGGAATGCGCTCGTTGCTCCCCGTGCCGCTCACCGGCGGATCGACCAGCGTGCCTTCGCGGCCATAGATTACCCACAGCACGCACCACAGCAGGCCGACAATGCCGAGCGCGCCGAATGCCCAGTGCCAGGAATAGGTTACGATGATCCAGTTGAGCGTCGGCACCGCGATGATCACGCCCAGCGCCGAGCCTTGGGCGATGATCGCCGTCGGCAGGCCGCGCAGGGAGTCGGGGAACCACTTGTAGAGGGCATGGGTGGCAACCGGGCCGGCCGGTCCTTCACCGGCTCCCAGGATGATGCGGGATGCGATTAGCACCTCGATGCTCACAGTCCCCAGCATAGGGAACTGGACCAGCGACCAGACGATCGCCATGACCAGCAGCGTGTGGCGGGTCTGCACGCGGTTCGACAAGAAACCGACGGCCACCGCAGATATCGCGAACAGGAAGAAAAAGGACGAGCCGATCAGTCCGAACTGCTCTGGGGCGAGATTCAGCTCCTTGATGATCGGCTGTGCGGCCAGGCCGACGACGACCTTGTCGGCGAAATTGATCAGCATGAACAGGAAGAGCAGGGTGGTCATGCCCCATGCGCCCTTGAGCGGGCGATCCAGCGCGGTCACGTCGGCGTTGCTCCCCTCCGCCCGATTCCGCCGGGCTTGGTGGCGCATAGAACAAGGCTCGCCCGTACCGCGCAAGTAGAGAGCCGAGCATGCTTCTCGGGCAATCCGTCACTCTGCGAGAACGCCGGCTATAGTGCGATCGACGACTACGAGCCTGCTGCTGCTGTGGCAGGTTTCGATAAGGCGCAAAGAAAAGGGCGCCGGTTGGCGCCCTCTTCGTCATCCGGGACGGCCAGCCTACTTCACGAACGGGCACTTCCCGTCCTTGAGGGGGCGGTAAGCCTTGTCGCCCGGCACGGTGGCGATCAGCTTGTAGATATCGTCCTTGTTTTTTGACTCCGATGGCGCCTTGACCTGGAAGAGGTGCATGTCGCGCACCAGCCGGCCGTCTTCGCGCAGCTTGCCATTCTTGGTCATAACGTCATTGACCGGCAGTTCGCGCATCTTTGCCATCACCGCCTTGGCGTCGTCGGTGCCGGCAGCCTGGACGGCCTTGAGGTAATGCAGCGTCGAGCTGTAGACGCCGGCTGTCAGCATCGACGGAAGGCGGTCCTTCTTGGCGCGATACCGCTTGGTCCACGCGCGGGTCTCGTCGTTCAGATCCCAGTAGAAAGCCTCGGTCAGCACCAGGCCCTGCGCCACTGGCAGGGTCAGCGACTGCACGTCGGTGGCAAATACGAGCAGGCCGGCGAGCTTCTGGCCGGCCTTGACGATGCCGAACTCGCCGGCCTGCTTGATCGAGTTGATCGTGTCCTGACCGGCATTGGCCAGACCGATGATCTTGGACTTGGAGGCCTGGGCCTGCAGCAGGAAGGACGAGAAGTCCTGTGTGCTGAGCGGATGGCGCACGCCGCCGAGCACCTTGCCACCAGCGTCCTTCACGACCTGAGACACGTCGCGCTCGAGCGCATGGCCGAAGGCGTAATCGGCGGTGAGGAAGAACCAGCTGTCTCCGCCTGCCTTGACGAGAGCCTCGCCGGTCACGTGGGCCAGCGCATAGGTGTCGTAAACCCAGTGTGCACCGGTCTCGGAGCAGGCGGGGCCGGAGAGGTCGGCCGAGGCGGCCCCGGTGTTGATGTCGATCAGGCCCTTCTCCTGGGCGACCTTGCGGACGGCGAGTGCGACCGACGAGGTACCGAGGCCAGTGATCATCTTCACGCCATCGACGTCGTACCACTTGCGGGCAATCGCCGAACCGATGTCAGGTTTGGTCTGATGGTCGGCCGACAGAATCTCCACCGAGCGGCCCAGCACCTTGCCGCCGACATCCTCGATGGCCATCTGCATCGCCTCGACCTCGCCGGCGGTCAGGTCACCATAGACGCCCGAGAAGCCTTCCATGACGCCGATTTTCAACGGCGCCGGCGTCTGCGCCTGCGCAATAGCGGTGAGCCCGAGCGCCGTTAGGCCGACCGCAGCAGCGACAAGCCCGGCATACCGGATCGTTCTTGCAGTTCTCATGCGTACATCTCTCCCAAACGCGGCTGTGCCGCAGAGGTGCATTACTTAGCGCCCGGGCATGCCTTGGGCCAGTCAAGTCCGTGATCAGGAGAACCTAAGCGGTCCTTGCGCCCGATGAACGAGGTTCAGCGCGCATCCCGCGAACCGGTGTCGGCCGTGTTTCCCAGGCGCCTTGTTGGGCGACTGTAAATTGTCCAGCCACGCTCCAGGTGCCGTACGGGAAAGTGTTCGGCAAGGTAGGACCCGTAGGTGGCCTTGGCCTGCTCGGTCCATGCGAAATTGGTGGAGAACTTCGGAATCAGGACATGGCTGGCTTCAGAGAGAAAGGCTTCGGGCGAAGGCGTCGGCGCGCCCGCACCTGACCAAATGTTGCCGCCACGCGGAGGTTCGAGGCCGAGCATGAAGGGCAGTGGATTGACCTGATCGAGCACTGCAATGCCACCCGTCACCATGCCGCTCTCACGCAAAAACGCCGCGGCATCCATGAGTGTCTCGACATACTCGTAGGGCGAGAGCTCGTATCGCGGCCGAACGGCGCGGGTGCGGCCGAACAGGCGATCGCGATCCCGGCCGGTCGCGACATCGGCGAGTAGGCCTTCAGGCTCCATTGGAACAGCGAGGCCCCTGAGGTTCGTCTCGTCGACGAGCCGCATGTAGCCCTTGCCGAGCCGTGCATGATAGCCGGCGATGCTTGTCGCGGAAGCCACGATCGAGGCGAGCGGGAACGCAAGGACCGCGAGGGCGAGCGCCGCATGTGCCTGGCGCCGCTGCAACTGTGCATGGAACAGGAAGGCCGTGACCACGGCCAAGGGCACGCTATGAGACTGCGAATTCTGCGACAGGAGCACGAACCCCATGACCGGAAGGACGCTGGCGGCGACGGCGAGGTGCAGCGGCACCTGCCCCTGCCAGCACAGCCAAGCGGCGAGCGCGGCCGCCGCGAACCAGACGGCGTATTCCCCGGCATGTTCTGCGAAGTCGTTGAGGAAGAAGGCTGCATCATCGCGCACGATGCCGGCGCGGGCCGCGGCCATCAGGTCGGCCAGGTAAGGCCAGTTGAACGGCAATGCGATCAGCGTCAACCCCGCCGCCATGACTATCGTCCAGCCGTGCCGGCGCTCCCGCACGTGTGGACTGGAGACGAGGGCAACTGCAAGCGTGCCCACGCCTGCGGCGAAGTAGGTCATCTTGAAGTAGAAAAGCGTCGCCAGCAGCAGCGCCGCCGACACCATCTCGAAAATGTCGGCCGACGAGCGGCGTATGGGCGGCTCGAACAACATCAGGCCCAGGACGGCCATCGCGGCCCAGCCGTAGCGGTTGTAGCCCATGGCGAAGGAATAGGCGTCGGGATGGTCGCCGACATTGGCGGGTCGTAGCACGATCAGGCAGACGAATACGACGAACAGCGCAGCGGGGAGCAGCGTAAGCCGCCGGGCGGCGACGGGGATGGCGATGGTGAACAGCACCCCTGCGACGATCGTCATACCCACGAGGATGGCGCGCGGAGAGGGGCCGATCAGCCAAAAGCCCGCCTCGGTGAGCAGGAATGTGAGAAAGCCGACTGGTTCGTGATAGTCGACGTGGGGCACATGACCGAACCACAGGTGCCAGGCGCCGGCGAGATTAAACAGTAGATCCCATGTCATTTCGGTAGAGAGGATCAGCGGCGGCGACAGGAGCGCCCATGTCGCAAGGGCGATCGGTGTGCCTGAGGCAAGAACAAGAGCTAACGGGAAGCCGCGCTTGCTCATGGGCGCTTTACATCTCGACAAAGCTTCGATTTATTCGCACCGCACGGGGAGGATATGGCGGAAAAACAGATAATCCTGGAAGCCCAGGGGCTTACCAAAGAGTTCAAGGGGTTCGTCGCCGTCAAGGACGTCAATCTGCGCGTCCAACGCCATACCATCCATGCGTTGATTGGACCCAACGGGGCCGGCAAGACGACCTGCTTCAATCTGCTGACTCACTTTCTCACGCCAACGGCGGGCCGGATCAGCTTCAACGGCCGTAACATCACAGGTTCCTCTCCTGCGGCAATCGCCCGCATGGGTCTGGCCCGGTCTTTCCAGATTTCGGCGGTGTTCCCTCATCTCTCGGTCCGGGAAAATGTCCGCGTCGCCTTGCAGCGGAGGCTGGGCATCTCGTTCCATTTCTGGCGCTCGGAAAGAGTCCTGGAGAAGCTCGATGCGCGCGCGCTCGAGCTGGTCGAGGCAGTCGGCCTCACGGCGTTTGCCGAGCAGCAGGCGGTCGACCTTCCCTACGGCCGCAAGCGCGCGCTGGAAATCGCCACCACGCTCGCTCTCGAGCCGGAGATGATGCTGCTCGACGAGCCCATGGCGGGGCTGGGCCAGGAAGACATCAAACGGATCGCCGCCTTGATCCGCACCGTCGCGAAGAACCGCACCGTGTTGATGGTCGAGCATAACATGAGTGTCGTGGCGGACTTGTCGGACACCATCACCGTGCTGGCGCGCGGCGAGGTGCTGGCTGAAGGGCCCTATGAGACGGTGTCCAAAAACCCGGCGGTCGTCGAAGCTTATGTCGGGACCGGCCATGGCTGATACCCTCCTGAAGGTCGAGGGCCTGCAGGCCTGGTACGGCGAGTCGCACATTCTGCATGGTGTGGACTTCGAGATCGGCCGCGGCGAGCTGGTCACGCTGCTCGGCCGCAATGGCGCGGGTAAGACGACGACGCTGAAGTCGATCATGGGTATCGTCGAAAAGCGCCGTGGATCGGTGGCGTTCGAAGGCCGCGAGACGATCAGGCTGCCCTCCGACGTGATCGCGCGTCAGGGGCTGGCTTATTGCCCTGAGGAGCGCGGCATCTTCTCGAGCCTGAACGTCGAGGAGAACATGCTGCTGCCGCCGGTGGTAAAGGCTGGCGGAATGAGCCTTGCCGAGATCTACGAGCTCTTTCCGAACCTCAAGGAGCGCCGCCGCAGCCAGGGCACAAAGCTGTCGGGCGGCGAGCAGCAGATGCTCTCGATTGGCCGCATCCTGCGCACTGGTGCGACCCTGCTGCTGCTCGATGAGCCGACCGAGGGCCTCGCTCCCGTGATCGTCCAGCGCATCGGGGAGGTGATCCGCACCCTCAAGAGTCGCGGTTTCACCATCCTGCTGGTCGAGCAGAATTTTCATTTCGCGGCGACGGTCGCGGACCGCCACTACGTCATGGAGGATGGCCGCGTGGTCGACATGGTGTCCGCTGCCGACGTCGCCGAGAACATCGGCAAGCTGCAAGCCTATCTCGGGGTGTAGACGGATGGGTGCCTGCAATATATTCGAGGTTTCCTCGCAGCTGTTGTTCAGCCAGCTCCTGCTCGGCCTGATCAATGGCGCCTTCTACGCCATGCTGAGCCTCGGCCTGGCCGTGATCTTCGGCATGCTGAACGTGATCAACTTCACGCATGGCGCGCAGTACATGATGGGCGCCTTTGCCGCCTGGCTGATGCTGACCGAGCTCGATATCCCGTTCTGGGCAGCGTTGGTCTTGTCGCCGATCATTGTGGGGCTCTTCGGCATCGTGCTCGAGCGGCTGCTGCTGAAGCGCATCTACCATCTCGACCATCTTTACGGTTTTCTCCTCACCTTCGGCCTCGCGCTCATTATCGAGGGCCTGTTCCAGTGGCGGTGGGGATCGTCGGGTGCGCCCTACCCCAGCCCGATCCCAGGTGGCACCAATCTTGGCTTCATGTTCCTGCCGACCTATCGCGGCTTCGTGGTGGTGGCAGCGCTCGTCATCTGCCTGGCGACCTGGTTCGCGATCGAGCGGACGAGGCTCGGCGCCTACCTGCGCGCCGCGACGGAGAATCCAACCCTGGTGAGGGCCTTCGGTATCAACGTGCCGCGGCTGATCACGCTCACCTACGGACTGGGTGTCGGCCTGGCAGCGATGGCGGGAGTCCTCGCCGCGCCGATTCAGCAGGTTTCCGCCTTGATGGGCGTCAACCTGGTCCTGGTCGTGTTCGCCGTCGTGGTGATCGGTGGCATGGGCTCGATCATGGGGTCGATCGTCACAGGCTTCGGGCTCGGCATTGTCGAGGGCTTCACCAAGGTCTGCTATCCCCCGGCCTCCAATACGGTGATCTTCGTCATCATGGCGCTGGTTCTGCTGATCAAGCCGGCCGGCCTCTTCGGGCAGACCAAATGAGCAACCGTGTTCTCATCGGGATTGCGGTCGCGGTCGTGGCGCTGGCCGCGCCGTGGATGTTCTATCCGGTGTTCCTGATGAAGGCGCTCTGCTTTGCGCTCTTCGCTTGCGCCTTCAATCTTCTATTGGGATACGTCGGCCTGATGAGCTTCGGCCATGCCATGTTCTTCGGCATGGCGGGCTACTTCTTCGGCCATACCGTAAAGGTCTGGGATTGGCCGATGGAACTCGGCCTTTTGGCCGGGGTGCTGGGTGCCGCAGCGATCGGGCTGGTCACCGGCGCGCTGGCGATCCGCCGCCAGGGCATATATTTCGCCATGATCACACTGGCCTTCGCGCAGATGATCTACTTCCTCTGCGTGCAGATGCCGTTCACCGGCGGCGAGGACGGACTGCAGGGCATCCCGCGCAAGCCGCTGTTGGGCTTCATCCCGACGGAGGACGATTACACGATGTACTACATCGTGCTGGCGATCTTCCTTTTCGGCTACGGCGCGATTTACCGTTTCATCCATTCGCCGTTTGGGCAGGTGCTGAAGGCGATCCGCGACAACGAACAGCGGGCGGTGTCGCTGGGCTACGAGGCGGACCGCTACAAGCTGCTCGCCTTCGTCCTCTCGGCGGCGCTTGCGGGACTGGCGGGCGCAACAAAGGCGATGGTCGTCCACTTCGCGACGCTGACCGACGTCAGTGCCGCCGTTTCCGGCGAGGTCGTGCTCATGGCGCTGATCGGCGGGCTCGGGACGATCATCGGCCCGGTGATCGGCGCCTTCGTCGTCATCGCCATGCAGGACTATCTCGCCTTCGTGGGCCAGCTCGTGCTGGTCATCCAAGGCTTCATTTTCGTGATCATCGTGCTCGCCGCTCGCCGCGGCATCGTTGGCGAGCTCACCGCCTTGTGGAAAGCGCGCCGCAAGGTGGGCTGACCGAGGCGCCAATCAACCACTGCGACGCCGCCCCCTTTATTGCGACCGGCCGGCTTTCCCTGCAACGAGCACGGCCATCGCGGCGGGCGGGTGGAAAGGCGCTGTGCCCTCAAATGGGCACGAAAATCTCACGGATACTCTCGGATTGCGTAGTATTGTTCTTGTGTTCAAGGGGCCGTCGGTTGCCGGCGGCAGCGGGCGGGCGAACTCGTGGCGGCATTGGAAATGATCAGTAAGTGAATCGTCGGATGTGCCTTGCGGTGGGGGCTTTTGCCGGCCCCGCGTTGCTCCTGCGCACTGCGGGTGGCCAGAGCCTGCAACGCGAAAGAGACCTGCGCATCTTCGTCGGGTTCGAGGCCGGGGGTGGAGCCGATGCGGTCGCCCGGGCTATTGCGCCGCAGTTGCAAAGGCGGAGCAGCCAGCGGGTCGTGGTCGAGAACAGGACCGGCTCGTTCGGAGCCATGCCAGGTGAGATCGTCAAGAAGGCCGGCCCGGAGGCCTCCGAGCTGGCTCTGCTTTCGTCGACGACGCTGATCTCGAGGCTGGTGACGACGAGCTTTCCATTCGATCCCGTCAAGGACCTGGCGCCGATCGTCAAGGTCGGCAACTTCTCGATCGCCTTTGCCATCTCCCCGACGCTCGGCATTGACAGCTTCAAGGGCTATCTCGACTGGGTAAGCCAAGGCGATGCGACCCGCCGTCGGATCGCAGTCTCCTCGAACACGACCTTCGTCGAGGTTCTGAACACGCTGCTGCGCCGATCGATCGGCGAGTCACTGGAGCCGGTACATTATCGCGGCGTCGTGCCGATCCTGGGCGACCTGCGCGACGGACGCATCCCGGCGACAGTCAACACCCTGACTTCCCTGCTGCCGCCGCACCGCGGCCAGCGCGCCCGCATCGTCATGACGACCGGCCCTCGACGCCTGTCGGCGGCTCCCGGCATTCCGACAGCGCTGGAACTCGGTTATCCGTTGCTCGACATGGAGGAGTGGTTCGCCTTCTTCGCGTCACCCCGTACGCCCGCGTCACTGGTCGCTCAACTGAACCGACGGCTGCGCTCGGTCATCGAAGACCGCGAGATCGTAGAGTTGCTGAAGCCACTTGGCCTCGAGGTCGAAACAAGCTCGTCCGAAGAGCTCGCGGCCCTCATCGCCACTCACCGCGGGGACTGGCAGGCGCGCCTGAAGGCGACCGGTATCACGGCGGCCGAAGCCGCCAGATAGGCGTCAGGTCTGCAGCAGGATAGGCAGCGCCTGCCTGTAGGCGATCTCGGCGCGCGCCTTGAGTTCTGGCAGGGTGCAGCTCCCGATCGGATGCTGGACCGTGAGAAAAGGATAGTCGGGCAGTCCGAGGACCCGGGCGATGTTCCGCGCCGTGACCTCGAAGGGCGTCGTGCAGAGCACCACGGCGCGCTTGCCGAGTTGCTCGAAGGTGATTCCGTCGTGCAGACTGCACGTTGAGCAGGAGCCTCAATCACCCAGGCCGGTGATGAGGAAGTCCACCTCCTGAGCGACATTGACCAAGGTGTTGCCCGGTGCGGGCGCGCTCGCGTTGCGTTTGGAGGCGAGTGTGCGCACGACGCAGCCGTTGCGCTCCACGAACAGGTTGGCGACCTCGTTCAGCATTTCCTCGGCGTTGAGCTTGCCGTTCTCCAGGATTCCGATCCGGAGGCCGTCGACGCTGGCGAGTGCGGGCGCTCGGAACGCCTTGCGCTTCGGCGTGGTCGACAGGGGCGAGTAGAGTCGCATTCGTTTCAGCTCCTCTTGGCGGGGCGGATGGCGATCGGGGCATGCTGCATGATCGAGCCCCGGCCGCGGCTCCAGGACGGTATGAAGCAGGAATGGCCGCCGGCATCGCCGCCGCCCATGGTGATCAGAATGTCGTCGGGCCCGAGTCCGCGGTGCATGAAGCCTGGCGTGGCAAGCGCGTGCGCACCCTCGCCATGCTGGGATTCGTATTCGCGCTCACGATACTTTCCGACCCCCTGCATCCCAACTACGGAGCGCTTGGCCTGGCTGAACAGGAAGTCCTGCGTCTTCTCGCGCGACCAGCCGGCATCGGCGACGATCAGCATGTGCTCCGGTGCCAGGATCACCACGGTCTGCCCGAGGGTGATGCAGCCGTAGTTCGCCATGGCGTCGGCGACCGAGCCGAGGACCTGCTCTGGCGTGTTGCCGCCATGGTTTTCGACATTGCAGAAACCGCCGCCGGCATAGGCCGTAACGCTCGAGATGCCGTTGTCATAACCCTGCGCCTCGCACAGCAGAGGCCACGGATTGCCGCGGGCGCGCTCGGCGATGCAGAAGCTGTACTTGCCCGGGTTGCCTTGCGTCGACTTGTCAGAGATGCCGGGCAGCATCTGGAAAACGTTGCGCAGGATCAGGCGCACCGCGCGGCCGATCGTGGCGTTCGGCCGATTTCCGGGGCCGAACAGATTGACGTCCGCATTCATGCCGATCTCGTCGGCGTAGGGGCCACTCACGATCAGCAGTGGCGCCGAACCGCCGGTGCTGGCAGTCGAGCCGTGGAAGTTGAAGTCGGGCCGGTCCATCGCTTCGAAGGCTGCTACGATCACCGGAAAGTACTCGGGCAGGCAGCCGGCCATCACGGCATTGACCGCGGCCGCATGCAGCGAAAGGTCGAGGCCGGTCGCGGGATGACGCGCGATCACCGTCTCCGGCGGCCGGCTGTCAGCCACCAGCATCGCCTTCACCCGCTCGACTGCGGGCGGCACGACCGGCAGGCCGTCGGTCCAGCCCTGCTCGTAGCAATAGTCGATGGCGGCGAGCAGATCGTCCGGCGCCTCGTGAATACGGGGGGCGAGGCCTGCCATCTACTCCGCCGCCTGCGCCTTCGGGGCGATCGCCTTCATCGTGCCGCCATAGCGGTCCTTGAAAGCGCTGGTGTCGATTTCCTCGAGGTCGATCTCGCGGTTCAGCACTTGCTCTTTCCACTTCAGCAGCTGCGGATGGGCCTGCTGGAACTCCGGCATGACTTCCTTCGCGAACAGCTCGAGCGATTCGCAGATGTCTTCGTGCGTATTGCGGCCGGCCTGGTTGAGCAGCACGACCTGGTCGATGTTGGAGGACTGGAACCGGCGCAGCTTGCGCCGGATGGTCTCCGGCGAGCCGATCAGCCCGCCGCGCAGCGCAGCGGCGTGGGCCTCCGGGTTGGCCGCCTTCCACTTCTGATACTCTTCCCACATGTTGACCGTGCCGGCCGGCGGTCGGCGGCGTCCCGGCGCGGCCGCGTAAAAGCGCAGCGCGAACTGGAAGAAGGTGTCACCGTCGGCGCGGGCGCGGGCCTCCTCGTCGGTCTTCGCGCACATGAAGAACGAGACCAGTGCGATGTTCGGGTTGCTCCGATAATCGGCGAGTTTCTTCTGCCGCTTCACGAAGGCGTTGTAGTAGGCGTGGACCCACGCGTGCGCCGCATCGGCGGAGACGAACTGGAAGCCGAGCGCGCCCATGCCCCATTCGCCGCACTTGGCCAGCGTGTCGAGTTGCGAGCAGGCGACCCACAGCGGCGGGTGCGGCTTCTGCAATGGCTTGGGCAGGACATGGCGCAGCGGCATGTTGAAGTACTTGCCCTGATGCTCGCTGGGGCCGTTCTTGAACATCGGCATGATCGCCCGCACGGCTTCCTCGAAGATCTCCCGCTTGTTGTCCATGTCGACGCCAAAAGGCTCGAGCTCGGTGATCGAGGCGCTCTCGCCCATGCCGAACTCGCAGCGGCCGTTCGACAGCAGGTCGAGGCTGGCGACCTTTTCGGCGACCCGGGCCGGATGGTTGGTGGTGAGCTGCATGATGCCATGGCCGAGCCGGATCTGCTTGGTCCGCTGACTGGCTGCCGCGAGGAACGATTCCGGCGACGGCGAATGGGAGTATTCTTCGAGGAAATGATGCTCGACCTGCCACGCATGGTCGTAGCCCAGCCTGTCGGCGAGCTCGACCTGATCGAGCGCGTTCTGATACAGCCGATGTTCGTCGTCTTCCTTCCAGGGCCGCGGCAGTTGCAGCTCGTAGAAAATGCCGAACTTCATGCGCGTCTCCTTCCGGTCAGGCGGCGATCTTACATCGCGCGCCGCAGAAAGCGATTCGTGGCAGCCAGTCCTCGATGCAGGATTTTGATGAGCGAACGAGCTGGGCAGGACGTTCCCTTGCTCAATCTTTCCAAGGGTCTCCTTCGCTCTTTTGCCTTGTCATCTCCACCGAGAGCCACTGCCGCGCGTCGTGGATGCTCCGGAAAACCTCGGCGCGTCGTCCTCCCATTTCCAGGCCGACGAAGATCTTGGCGAGGTCGCCGCGCTTTGGATCTATGACAAGGGCGAGCGGACCGCGCGGTGTATCGGGCCGGGTCTGTCGCAAGACCTGCGCGAACGCGGCCATCTCGGCAGCGGTGAAGTCGGGTTCGCTTCCCGCGAGATCGATGATCTTGCCGTAGTGGACGACCTTCGCTTGAAGCATCTCCAAGCCGTAGGCAACGAGGTCCGGGATTGTCAGAACGCCGTCGCCGACGCCGACCACGACGCGGTTATAATGATCGATCGTTACCCGAATCGGCATTATTCGACGGTGCTGTTTCGTTCACGAAGATCGTGATCCGCCTATCTGAACTCGGTAGCACGGTTATAATGCTCGCCACGCAACGCTTTGGACGTCGCCTGTAACACCCAGCCGGGCCGCCTGCGGTTCGGTAAGTCGGCAGCCTTGGCTGCCATGCCCTCGGAAGTCGGGGTCGCCTGCCCTCGCGCCGTGGCTCAGGCCGCTTTGGCCAGTGCGAGCGCGCGGTCTTCCAGTTCGTCGCGGATGAGGTCGATCGGCTGTCGCCGGTCGACCACCAGCGACAGGGCACTACGCAGCCGCGACCGTAGCTCGCTCCGGCCTCCATTGAAGCCGAGGAGCGGGACGCAGGGCTCGACCGCCGGATCGCGCAGCGATTCGCACAGTGCTCCGCCGGCGTCGATGATGTCGTGCCGTTCGAGAGCGATATGGAAGAAATCGAGCGTGTCCTGTCCCTCGGCTGTCTCGAAAACAATGCTGCCGCCGTTCACCAGATCGCCCGCCGGCACCAGGAAGCCGTCGACAAAAACCGCATGTGATGCCGTCAGGCACAAATCCACAGCAGGCATGTTCTCGCCGAGAGCACCGCGCTTGATTCGGACCGGGCGCGACGGACCGACCCACAAGCCGGCCTCGCGACAGAGGGTGAAGCTGCTGATTGCTTTGATTGGCGTCAGGCCACCGAAACGGGTCGCCACCGCCTCGCCGACAGCCAGGCTTTCGATCGCTCGATATCCGTCGCGGGCCAGCACCTGCGTGCCGCGCAAGAAGCAGGCTTTGCCCCAACCGTAGTGATTGCCGTTGCCACCATTGCCGGTGCCATTCGGATTTCCGTTACCGCTTTGCGCCGAAGCCCTCCGCTGTGGAACGGCCGACGCCAAGATGCCACCCATCGCGAGACTCACTGCCTTCAGCGCATTGCGCCGGGCGCGATTGACTTTGCCAGTCTTGGACATGACAACCCCCAATAGTGATCCCAGCCCGTTATTTCGCACTGACGAAGCAACTAATCCAGACGAATCTTGCAGTTTGACGTAGTCGGGCGCAGGGGAAACGTGGCGGACCCGGCGAGATTCGAACTCACGACCTCTGCCTTCGGAGGGCAGCGCTCTATCCAGCTGAGCTACGGGTCCAGCGCGGCGGACCATAGCGGAGCGTGCTTTCTGCCGCAATGTCTGGCTAATTGGCGTGGCGAAGCATTCACTGGGGAGAAAGAACGTTCAATGTCGCACCATACCCGCCGCAGGATCCTGCACGCCTCCGGCGCCGCTGCTCTGTTGGCCGTGCTCGGCACCGGCCGCGCCTCCGCCCAGGCCCTCGATCTCGTCAGGATCATCACCGGCTTCCCGCCGGGCGGCACGTCTGACACGCTCTGCCGCCGGGTGGCCGAGGGGCTGAAGGGTGGGAGCTTTACCAAGCTTGCCCTGGTCGAGAACAAGGCAGGCGCGGGCGGACAGATCGCCATCCAGGCGATGAAGGGCGCACCGACCGACGGCAGTGTGATCCTGCAGACACCGGCCTCCATGCTCATGATCTACCCATACATCTACAAGAAGCTGGCCTACGATCCCTTCACGGATCTCACGGCCATCACGATGGCCTGCACCTTCGACTTCGCGTGGGGCGTAGGCCCCGCGGTGCCTGCGACGGTCAAGACGGTTCCGGAATTCCTTGCATGGTGCAAGGCGAATCCGATGATGGCGAACTTCGGCTCGCCAGCGGCCGGGTCCGTGCCGCATTTCATCGGCGTGCTGCTTGGCCAGACGGCCGGCATCGAATTGAAGCATATTGCCTATCGCGGCACGCAGCCGGCGATCCAGGACCTCGTTGCAGGCCAGGTCCAGGCGGTGTCCGGACCGGTCGGCGAATTTCTCCAGCAGGCCGCTGCCGGCAAGATTCGCATCCTGGGCGTCTCGGGCAGGACGCGCAGCCGCTTTGCGCCCAACGTGCCGACCTATGTCGAGCAGGGGCTGACGGACATGATCTTCAGCGAGTGGTTCGGCTTCTTCGCGCCGGGCGGCACTTCTGCACCGGTAATCATGAACGCTAACATCGCGTTGCGTGCGGCGCTCGCCCAGAAGGACGTGGTCGACGGGCTTGCGGTCATGGGCCTGGAGGCGAGATCCTCGACGCCGGAGGCGCTCGCAGAGCGTCTCAAGGCGGATCATGACAACTGGGGGCCGATCGTCAGGAAGATCGGCTTCACCGCCGATTCCTGATCAGACCTGGCGCGCTGCCTCACGTCTGTAGGCGGCCGCCGCGCGCTCGATCAAGGCCTTGCGGTCGATCTTGTTGGTGCCCGCGAGCGGAAGCTCGGTGACGAACCAAACAGCCCGCGGGTGAGCGTAGGCCGGGCCGTTGTCGAGGGCGAAGCGGCGGAGCGCGTCCTCGCTCGGCGTCGTGCCGGGCTTCGGCACAACGAAGGCAACTGGAATCTGGTACTTGATCTCGTCGGCCACTGGCACGACGCAGACCTGGGACACGTCGGGATGCTGGCCAAGCAGCTTCTCGACCTCGCCGGGATAGACGTTCTCACCACCGCACTGGAACATGTCGTCGGCGCGGCCGACGAAGAAGACGAAGCCGTTCTCGTCGCGGCGCATCACGTCGCCGGTGTCGTACCAGCCGTCGATCAGGCGCCTCCGCGTGTCGGCCTCGCGGTTGTAGTAGCCTGTCATCAGCGCCGGGGTGCGGATGTGCAGCACGCCCTGCGTCGAGCCGGTCTCAGCGCCGCCGACGAACTTGACCTCGATATCCTTGCGCGGATAGCCGAGTGCGCCCCTAGGCTTGGCAATCCCCTGCGGATGGGCGCCGAAACCGATCGGCCCCGACTCGGTCGTGCCCCAGCTGTTGGCCGTCTCGGCCTTGGGAAAGAGCCGGTGCATCTGCTCGAAAAACTCTGGCGTCGAGGGTGCCGAGCCCGTGACCGCGGTGGTCACGCAGGTGAGGTCGGACTTCGCCAGCTCCTCGGTCTCGCGCATCACAAGCGCCAGCATCGTCGGTACCGACGTGATCATCGACACGCGATGGCGGTCGATGGCGCGGATGTAGCCTCTGGCCGTGAACGCGGTCATCAGCACGATGGTGCCGCCGTTCACCATCACGAGCTTGGCGCTGAACAATCCGTTCATGTGAAACAGGGGCGCGGCGATCAGGACTTTCCTGCCGTCGATGACGGGCCGTTGCTCAGGCGTCGCCGTCGTCGCCCAGATGTAACCGCCATGCGTCAGCGGCACGCCCTTCGGCAAGCCGGTCGAGCCTGAGGTGTAGAGCACCATCGCGACTTCCTCGGGCTCCATCTCGACCGGCGTAAAGGGTCCGGGATCGAGCATCGAGCCGATTTCGGCCATCGCGAGTGTCGGCACCAGCTCGCGCACCAGCGGCGCACGTTCGGCATCGGCCACGGCGAACTTCACGCCGGAGTCGATCATGATGTGCGCCACGGTTTCGCGCGGCAGCTTGTGATTGACGCAGACCGAGACCAGCCCTGCCGCCATGGTCGCCATGTAGAGCACGAGATAGTCGGCGCTGTTGGCCGCGACGATGGCGACGGCGTTGCCTCGCACGAGGCCGCGTTTCAGCAGGCCGCGCGCCATCGCCGCGATGCGCGAGCGCGCCGCGCCGTATGTGAGGCGAAGCTCTTCATGGCCTTCGGGCGAAAGCTGGATGATGAAGTCCTGGATGTCGGGCGCCGCAGGGTCGAGGATTGCGGCGAGATTGCTGATGGTCATGGCACTCCGCGGGAAAATTCCGGGCCGCTCCCCGGCAAACTGCGAGCCGCCGTAGGGCCGGTCGGGCGCCGGTAACGACGGCGTTCGGCTCTGGCGAGCGGACATGCTATGGGCGTAGCCGATTTTCTGCCGGGGAGTCAGTCATGGCCAAGCAAGTGTTTCGCGACGGCACCGAGGTCGTTGGATTCTACGCGCGCGCGGTGAAGACAGGTCCGTTCGTCTTCGTCTCCGGAACCACTTCGCTCGATGCCAAGGGCCGGGTGCAGGGCAAGGATGCCGCGCAACAGACCGTCGTCACGATGCGCAAGGTCGAATCGGCCCTGAAAGCGGCGGGCGCGAAGCTGACGGACCTGACCAGGCTAACCATTTTCGTCACCGACATCAGAGACATGGAGCCGATCTCCAAGGCGCTCGACAAGGCGCTCAGGGGCTCGGTGGTGAGTGCGACGATGGTCGGTGTCAGCCAGCTCGCCGTGCCTGGTCTGCTGGTGGAGATCGAATCCACGGCGATGGTCGAGGTATAGCGCGCCTGCCCGGGCGGCGGGACCGCATGACCCTGGTTGCGCAGCACCCTCTCGAGTTCTCGAATACCCTGTTCGTAACGGCCCTTCTGGCAGTCGATGCCGGCGCCTTGCCCAGTCAGGCGCGGGCCACTGCCACCCTCGCTCCGGCCCGACAACGCCCGATCGGCCGTGGTGAAGAGCTGATTCAGCGCGCCGCAAGATCCTGCTGAGCCCGGCCGGCTGACGGCAGAGCACACAACACGCTCGTGGCGAGCCGGCACAGGAAAGCCGTGCGTCTCATCGGACGCTCTCCTCGACTACCGATGGCGGTCGGCGTTTCGCACCCCACAGAGCGGCGAGCTTGGGCTGCGAGCGATCGGCGTCGGCCCCCGACGGCAGCTCGGTTTCGTGGTTGGACATCCAGGCGGCGACATCGGCCGCGACCTTGGGGCCATCCTTGTCGCGCATCAGCAGGTGGTAGCCGTTCTTGTAGAAAGCGAGCTTGGAATCGCGCCGAGGCGGCATGACCTCGATGGCAATCTTCACCGACTCGGTCGGCACCAGCCGGTCGCCCATGCCGTGGAGCATCATGTAGGGCTGGTTCACCCGCCCGGCCGCTTCGCGCGCCGCGTCCATCAGCTCGACCAGCCCGTAACCCATGTCGAAGCGCGGCTGGCGGAGCATGAGAGGGTCTTTCTGCAGCTTCTCGATCGTCTTTGGATTGTCGGTGGGCTTGAAGTCGATCGAGGTCGGGCCCGCCGGCATCCAGGGGATGGTGTGCGCGAAGAACCAGAGGCCGGCACTGGCGAGCGGTCCCAGCGATTCTCGCGAGCGCACGGCCGCAGCGCTCAGCACCAGGCCGTCGGTTTCCAGGCCGCGGTCGGCGGCAATCAGGGCGACCGCGCCACCCATGCTTTCGCCCACCACGTAAAAGGGCACGCCAGGATGCCGCGCGCGCACCAGGCTGGCGACGGCGATCGCGTCATCGGCCAACGTGTCGGTGCCGGGCCATCGGCCCCGGGTCGGGCTCTGGCCGAAACCGCGCTGGTCGTAGGCATAGGTGGCGATGCCCGCGGCGGACCAGATCCTGGCCGGCTCCTCGAAGGCATTGCGATAGTCGCCAAAACCATGCAGGCCCAGGATCACGGCGCTCGGAGCCTCGTCCCCGGCGGCCGGCCAGACGGCAAACGGTAGTGCCGCGCCGTCGGCTGCGACATAGCGGTCGGCGGTCAGGTAGGGCGCTGCGGTCCTCTGTCCTGCGGGAATTACCACAGGCGAGCACGCGGCGAGCATGACCGGGAGAGAACCGGCGGCTATCATCCGCCGACGTCCAAGGAGTGTGATCGTGACCGAGCCTTTCGAAATCATCACCGTCGACACCGACCGCGTAGCGTGTGACGGCGGCGGCGGCCCGTTGGGCCATCCAAAAGTGTACCTCAATCTCGGCGCCGAGAACCGCGTCGAATGCCCTTACTGCAGCCGGGTCTACGTGCTGCGTGAGGGCGCCCGTCTGCACGAACATGCGCACTGAGGCCCGACCGTGAAGCAACTGGGTGAAGGTTGGAACTGGCGCGATCTCCAGATCGGCGACAAATTCACTACCTATGGCCGGACATTGTTCGAGGCCGACCTCCTGAATTTCGTGACGCTTTGCGGCTTTTCGGAGGAGCTGTTCACCAACAAGGAGTACATCGCCGGCCATGCTCCCATGCGCGGCGGACATCCCGTGCCGGGCGCGCTGGTCTATTCCATGGCGGAAGGTCTGGTGATCCCGACCACCCTGCAGGGGACCGGCCTTGCGTTCCTGTCGATGGGCTTCGACATCAAGGGGCCGACCTACGTGAACGACACGATCCACGTCGAGATCGAAGTTACCGAGATCAAGCCGACTTCGAAGAACCCGACCCGCGCGCTGGTGCGCACCACCAACGAGGTGAAGAACCAGAGGGGCGAGACGGTGCTGGTCTATACGCCGCTTCGGATGATGCAGGGGCGCTGAACATGGCCAAGGTCGCGGTCGAAACCGAGGGGGCGATCACGATAGTCTCGATCGACCGCTTCGCCGAGGCACGCAACGCCGTCGATCCGGAAACCGCTGGCCTGCTGCGCGATGCCTTCGTCGCGTTCGACAGGGACGACACCCAGTCGGTCGCGATCCTGACCGGACGCGACGGGACGTTCTGCGCCGGTTTTGACCTCAAGGTCGCCGCATCGCGGAGCGGCGTGGCAATTCACGATCCAAGCGGGCCTGGGCCGATGGGGCCGACGCGGCATCTGCTTTCCAAGCCCGTGATCGCCGCAGTCGAAGGCTATGCCGTGGCGGGCGGACTCGAACTTGCCCTTTGGTGCGACCTGCGGGTCGCCTCGGAGAGCGCGAAGTTCGGCGTGTTCTGCCGGCGGTGGGGCGTGCCGCTGATCGACGGCGGCACGGTTCGCCTGCCGCGTCTGATCGGCCAGAGCCGCGCGCTCGATATGATCCTGACCGGCCGGGAGGTGGGCGCGCGCGAGGCCTTCGAATGGGGGCTGGCGAACCGGCTGGTGCCGCAGGGCCAGGCGCTCGCTGCCGCCAAGGCGCTGGCTGAAGTGATCGCCAGGTTTCCGCAGATCTGTGTGCGCTCCGACCGCCGCTCTGCCCACGATCAATGGAGTCTCGACCTGCCGGCGGCACTCGTGCACGAAGGCCGGCTCGGTATGCCGGCGCTGGAAGCGGAAACCCAGAAGGGTGCTGCCCGATTTGCGGCAGGCAAGGGCCGCGGCGGCGACTTCGGTAGCATCTGACTACAGCCGGTCGGCGAGGGCGCGCAGCCAGATCGCGACGGCCACGGCACCAGCGTCGGGAATGCCGCGAACGCGATCGCCCAGATAGCTCGCGCGACCGAGGCGCGGCGCCATTCCTGCGGTCGCGGTGGCGCCAACTTCGGCGGCCAGCGCCGCAGCCTGCAGGATTTCAGTGAGCGGCGCGCCGTTGCGTACCAGGCGCGAGACTTCCTTCGCCGCTGGCGCGAGCGCATCGATCATCGTGCGATCGCCCGGCCTGGCGCCACCGAGCGCACTGATCGCGGCGACGGCGTCCTCGAACGCCTGCGTCCAATCGGAGGGCGCAGGCGACGACGGCAGCCGGCGCGCCGCGCGCAGCAGGGCGGTCGCGTAGAACGGCCCGGAGCTGCCGCCGATCGCGCGCCGTAATGCGTTGGCGATGGCGGTCAGCAGTGTCGCCGGATCGGACCATGGCTGCTTGCCGAGCGCGCGGAGCGCCTCGGCTGCGCGCACCATGCTGGCGCCGAGATCGCCGTCGCCGGCGCGGCTGTCGAGGTCGGCGAGTCGATCTTCGGAGGCTTCCAGTGCGGCGGCTATGGCGACGAGTGCTTCTGCAAGGCGCGGATCGACGGGCTTTCCTTCTGCGGGGCGAGAAGCTTGGGGCAGGGAAGGGGTAGCAACGATCGCGCGAGGAGCAACCTTGCCTGCGCCCGGCCAGGCCGGCGCCGTCGTCGCCGAATCCAGCAGGGCGAGGCGGTCGTCGTCGACTGGCAGCAGAGAAAGGGAGACGCCGGGCATCTCGAGCGCGCTCATGAAGGTGCCGGCCCAGGCGCGCTCGACCGAGAGGCCGTGGGCGCGCGACACGGCCATCGCGTGCCGCGCCACGATCGCGAGTTCCATCGGCGTCGTGCCGCCTAAGCCATTGATAAGCAACGCGACCCGATCGCCCGCAACCAGCTGCCGGTCGGCGAGGATCGACGACAGCAGACGCTCGACCAGCGCGTCGGCCGGCATCATCGCGGCGCGCTCGACCCCGGCCTCGCCATGGATCCCGAGGCCGAGCTCGACCTCGTCCGGTCCCAACTCGAAGCCCGCACGGCCGGCAGCCGGCGGCGTACAGGCGCCGAGCGCCACGCCCATCGTGCCGACTTCTGCGGCCGCGGTGCGGGCGAGTTGCGCCACTTCTGCCAGGCCGCTGCCGGCCGCTGCCGCCGCCCCCGCGATCTTGTGCACCAGCACCGTTCCCGCGATCCCTCGGCGCCGGTCGTTCGGCACGATCCCGGCGAGCGCGACATCGTCGGCGACGATCACCTCCTCGACCGGGATGCCCTCGGCGCGGGCAAGCTCGGCGGCCAGTCCGAAGTTCAGCCGGTCGCCGGTGTAGTTCTTCACGATCAGAACCGCGCCGGCCGGTCCGCTGGCGGCGCGAATGCCGGCCAGCACCGCGTCGACGCTCGGCGAGGTGAAGACCTCGCCTGCGACCGCCGCGGTCAGCATGCCCTCGCCGACATAGCCTGCGTGCGCCGGCTCATGGCCCGAGCCGCCGCCCGACACGAGGGCGACCGGCCGGCGATCCGCCGGCGGCAGGCCGGTGCGCAGGATCACGTTCTCCGACTCGAGCAGCGCCAGGCCGGGATGCAGGTCGGGCAGCCCCTCGAGCATTTCGCGCACGACGCCGCGCGGGTCGTTGATCAGCTTCTTCACGAGGCGGTCCTCATGGAACGAGCACGGCCTTGCCGACTACTGTCCGATCCTCGATCAGCTTGAACGCTTTCACCCAGTCGGCGAGATCGTATTTGCCGGCGACGAGCGCCTTCAGCTTGCCCTCGACGAACCAGCGCGTCAGCTCCTTCTGCGCGTCGGCCACCATCGCGCGGCGATGGGCGAGCGCGACGGCTTCCTTCGGCGTCGGCTCGGTCTTGCCGCCCCAGCCGTTCCAATAGCCGTAGTAGAAGCCGATCACCGTGACGTTCTTGACCAGCAGGATGTTGGCCGGAATCTGCGGGATCGTGCCGCTGGCGAAACCCATCGGGATGATGCGTCCCTCCGGCGCGACGCAGCGCAGCGAGGCGGCGAAGGCATCGCCGCCGACCGGATCGTAGATCACGTCGGCGCCGCGCCCGTCGGTCAGCTCGAGCACCGTCGTGCGCAGGTCCTGCGTGCGATAGTCGATCAGGTGATCGGCGCCCGCGTCCTTCGCGGCGGCGAGCTTGTCGGCGCCGCCGGCGGACGCGATCACCACCGCGCCCATCGCCTTGCCGACCTCGATGCCGGTCAGGCCCGAGCCG
>JAHCJV010000049.1 GCA_026126105.1 Enhydrobacter sp. | reverse complement strand
GGGCCAAGCTGCTCGGCGAGCTTGTGAAGAACGACGACTGGCTGCCTGAGGCGATGGCCGAGTGTCCGCCGCACGGCTACGTCCAGAACCTGCTGTGGTGCGATCCGTTCGAGCGCTTCTCCGTGGTGAGCTTCGTCTGGGCGCCGAGCGCGAAGACGCCGGTGCACGATCATCAGGTGTGGGGTCTCGTCGGCATGCTGCGCGGCTCGGAGACTTCGCAAGCCTTTGTGCGCGACGAGAAGACGGGGGCTCTGACGACCGGGCCGTGCGCGACCCTTGCGCCAGGCGACGTCGAGATCCTTCGACCCTCGGTTGGAGACATCCATCAGGTGACGAACGCCTTGAGCGACTGCGGCTCGCTCAGCATCCACGTCTACGGCGGCAATATCGGCGCCGTGCGCCGCTACACGTTCGATCCGTCTACCGGCAAGGAGAGCCTGTTCGTCTCGGGCTACACCAACAAGGTCGTTCCCAACCTGTGGGACCGCTCTTCCGAAGTGCGCGCGGCGGGGTAGCTTGTCTGTTCTGCGCGGCGCGGTGCGCGTGAACGCGTCTCAGTGCTTGTGTGGATGAGGATGCGTGGGATCGACCCAGTACACTTCCTCGACCTTCTCTGCCGGCGTGATGTCGATGTTGATCGCCACCGCCTCGTTGTCGGAACGGACCAGCACGCATTCGAGCGGCTCGGTCTCGGAGGCATTGATCTCCTGGTGCGGCACGTAGGGCGGCACGTAGATGAAATCACCCGGCCCGGCTTCGGCGGTGAACTGGAGCTGGTCGCCCCAGCGCATGCGCGCCTTGCCCTTCACGACATAGATCACGCTCTCGAGATGGCCGTGGTGGTGCGCGCCGGTCTTGGCGTGCGCGTGGATGGTCACCGTGCCAGCCCACAGTTTCTGCGCGCCTACCCGGGCGAAGTTGATCGCTGCCGCTCTGTTCATTCCCGGCGTCTGCGCGGTGTTGGTATCGAGCGATCCGGCGGGGATCACCCGCACGCCATCATGTTTCCAGTCGGTCATGCTTGTGATCTAAGCTGGCCACCTCGCCTCGGCAAGCGAGGATCGTTACTATGCTCGCATGAACAAAATTGACGAAACGAAGCCTTTCAAGCCGGTGAACATCGCCGTCCTGACGGTCTCCGACACGCGGACGCTCGAAACCGACAGGTCCGGCGACACTTTGGTCGAACGCATCGCGCGCGACGGCCATGTGCTGGCCGATCGCGCCATCGTCACGGACGACATCGACAAGATTCGTGCCCAGGTGAGGAAGTGGATCGACGATCCCAAGGTTGATGTCGTGATCAGCACCGGCGGCACCGGGGTCACCGGCCGTGACGTCACCCCCGAGGCGATGGAAGGCCTGTTCGAGAAGAAGATCGAGGGTTTCGGCGAGACGTTTCGCTGGATCAGCTTCCAGAAGATCGGCACCTCGACCATGCAAAGCCGTGCGACCGCCGGTGTGGCAAATGCGACCTACATCTTCGCGCTGCCCGGCTCGACCGGCGCCTGCAAGGACGGCTGGGACGACATACTGCGCCAGCAGCTCGACATCCGCTTTCGTCCGTGCAACTTCGCGGAGCTGATGCCGCGCCTCAACGAAGGCAAGATGCCCAGGAGCGGGTGAGGGCGTTGCTGCTGCTACGGAGGGGCTACAGGGGCTTCACCATGCGGCGGGTCTCGGTCTTGAAGCCGCCACGGCGATAGAAGTCCACGGCGCGGCGATTGTCGGCGAACACGTCGAGGCTGAGCAGACGATAGCCGCGTCGACGCGCCCAGTCTTCCGCGCCTGCCATCAGGCGGGTCGCCACGCCCGAGCCCTCGGCTTCCTTCGTCGTGGCAAGCAGGGAAATGTAGCCGCACGGCTCGTCCGTTACGCCGTCCTTTCCAGGCCGCAGATGGATGTAGCCCAGCCGGCACCCATCCTCGCCGCAGGCGATCAATGTCGCGGCGCCGTCGACCGGCATGAAGGAAGCGGCCATGTGCCTATCCTGAAATCCCTCCATCGCGGCGAGGTCATGCCAGGCTGGACGCGGTACGCTGGAGAGCCGCGGCGAGAGGCTCTCGATGAAAGGCCGGTCGTCTTCCGTAGCCCGGCGCAAGGTGACGGTGGTCATGGCATCTCTATACCACTAGGGGCAGTGGCTTGACTCGTTCTCTTTTTGTTCTCAGAATTGCCGGACGATGAAGAAAGCCGGCGAGCCGCTCTATCCTGACGATGAGGTTCCCCAGCCCGAGCGCAAGGGTCGCGGCGCACTCTCCAACGCCTCCAGCCGATACGATGACGAGAAGAAGGTTCGCACGAATGACGGCTGGGACATCGAGGATGAGCTACCGCCGTTGCGCACGACGCTGACGCGCGACGCCACGCGCACGATCCTGGCGCGCAATACCTCTCCCGACGTTCCGTTCGATCGCTCGATCAATCCCTATCGCGGCTGCGAGCACGGCTGCATCTACTGTTTCGCGCGTCCGACGCATGCCTATCTCGGCCTGTCGCCAGGTCTCGATTTCGAGACCAGAATCCTGTTCAAGCCGGACGCCGCGAAGCTGCTTGCCGCGGAGCTCGCCGCGCCCAAGTATCGGCCGGACGTGGTGGCGATGGGCACCAACACCGATCCCTATCAGCCGGTCGAACGCGAGCTCAAGATCACGCGCTCGATCCTCAAGGTGCTGAGCGAGTTCAACAATCCGGTCGGTATCGTCACCAAGAACCATCTCGTGACGCGCGATATCGACATCCTCGGCGACATGGCCAAGCGCAATCTTGCCGAGGTGTTCCTGTCGATCACGACGCTCGACAAGGAGCTCGCGCGCGATATGGAGCCGCGAGCCTCGACGCCGCGGCGCAGACTCGACGCGATCAAGGCTCTGGCCGATGCCGGCATACCGGTCGGCGTGATGGCCGCACCGATGATTCCTGGCCTCAACGATCACGAGATGGAAGCGATCCTCGAGGCGGCAGCCCGAGCGGGCGCCACGCGCGCGGGATTCACCGTCCTGCGTCTGCCGCTCGAGATCAAGGACCTGTTCGACGAGTGGTTGCGGACCCATCGGCCCGACCGGGCGGAGAAAGTCCTGTCGCTGATCCGCCAGATGCGCGGCGGCGCGCTCTACCAGGCAGAGTTCGGGTTGCGCATGAAGGGCGAGGGGCCCATCGCGCAGCTCCTGAGCGCACGCTTCCAGGCCGGCGTGAAGCGGCTCGGCCTCAACAAGATCCGCTACCGCCTCGACACGCAGCGCTTCGCGGTGCCCGAGTCCGCGCGCACGGCGCTGGTCGATGCAAGGCGCGATGGCCGACAGATGAGGCTTCTGTAACCGGAGAGTGCCATGGCTGACGAGATCGTCCTTTATACCAATCCGCAATCGCGGGGCGCGATGACCCACTGGATGCTGGAAGAGATCGGCTGTCCCTACAGGATCGAGGTCAAGGCGTTCGGACCGGAAATGAAGACCCCCGACTACCTCGCCATAAATCCCATGGGGAAAGTGCCCGCGATCGTGCATGGCCGCCGCATCGTGACCGAGACCGGTGCTATCCTCTGCTACCTTGCCGACATCTTCCCAGAGGCGGGCCTCGCGCCGCCACCCGCAATGCGCGACGCCTATTATCGCTGGCTGTTCTTCGTCGCCGGCTGCTGCGAGCCGGCATTGGCCAACAAGGCGAGCGGCTGGAATCCCGAGACGCCTGAGCTGAAGGGCCGATTCGGCTATGGCTCCTATGAGCAGACAATCGACACTGTCGCCAAGGCGATAGCAGGCAAGCGCTACATTGCCGCGGACCACTTCACGGCAGCCGACCTCTACATGGCCTCCTTCCTGCACTGGGGCATGATGTTCGGCGCCATCGAGAAGCAGCCGGTGTTCGAGGCCTACGTGAAGCCGCACCTCGAGCGACCGGCCGCCAAGCGCGCCGAGGAACAGGCAGCGAAGCTGATGGCCAAGTGACTCTTCCGCTGCGGGCACAGAGAGGGTCAATCGACGAACCGCACCTTTGGCCATAACTCTCGCCAGCCCTTGTTCGCGATGCGCGCCTCGTACTCGTCGAGGCGCGTGCGGCCGTAGGCGGTCGGGCAGCAGCGCAGGCCGAGCAGATCATCGGTGCCGAGCGGGGCAATGACTGTGAGCGAATCGTTCGTTTCCAGGCGAACGCCGACGGCGGTCACTGTCTCGAGCCAAAAGATCATTGAATCCGACGTGCTCTTGTGCTGCGGCAGGCCCTTCCAGACATGCATGCGGGCCTGGTTGCGGATTTGCCAAGGCGCGGGCTCGAGCGCCGACAGTCGGTCCTCGAGAGCCTGTTCGGTCTCCTTCGAAAGGTCGGCTTGGTCGTAATAGAGCACGTCGATATCGGCCGGCTCGCGCGGCGGGTGGATGCCGTGCAGATGGTCCCACACCCGATTGCGCACGAATCCTGCGGCGATGCACCAGTCGGGCAGGGCGAGGCTGCGCGCCGCACGTAGCTGTTTCATGCCCACAGGGTCTTGCGCAATGATGTGGGCGATGGGCGACATCCGCCCAGTCTAATCGGTGCGCCGGGGGATATGCCGAACTTCCGCTACGAAATGCGCTGCGAGGGGGAGAGAGGCTCGATCCGTATCGCCGGCATCGACGAGGTCGGCCGCGGTCCGCTTGCCGGTCCGGTGATGGCGGCGGTCGCGGTGATCGACCGTACGCTCGCCAGGCGCAAGCTGCTGCGGCTGATCGACGATTCCAAGAAGCTGGTACTGGAGGATCGCGAGAAAGCCTACGAGGCGATGATCGGCTCCGGCGCAGTACGCTTCGCGGTCGGCGAAGCAAGCGTCGCGGAGATCGATTCCATCAATATCCTGCAGGCCACGTTCCTCGCCATGCGTCGGGCGCTGGAGGCACTGGCCGATCAGCCCGATCTCGTGCTGATCGACGGGAACCAGGTGCCGCCCGAGCTCGGTTGCCAGGCCGAAACCATCGTCGGCGGGGATGCCGTTTCCTATTCGATCGCGGCGGCGTCGATCTTCGCCAAGGTCACGCGCGACCGGTACATGGCTCGGCTGGCGGAGAGCTTTCCGGGCTACGGCTGGCACACCAATCGGGGATATTCCAGCCGTGAGCATCTTGCCGCCTTGCGGCGACTGGGCCCGACACCCCATCATCGGACGAGCTTCGCGCCCGTGCGTGCCCCGCACGGCGAACCCTTCGAAGCGGATTGAAGAAAGGCGTCGAGCCATGTCCGAGAGCAAGAAGCACGAAGCGCTGATCGCCGAGTTGCGCGCCTCGATCGAGGCCAGTCCCGATGGCGAGCGGCGCGAGCGCCTCCTGGCGCGGCTGCATCAGCTCGAGAACGCCGAGACCACCGGCTCGTTCACTGATCACATCAAGGCGCTCATCCTCGAGGCCGAGGAAGAGGCTGCCGAGATCGCCCCGTTCATGTCGCGGCTGTCGAGCCTGCTGCCGTAGCCGCGATGCTCGAGCTCTTCTATGCCGCCCACACCTGCTCGCTTGCCACGCATATCGTGCTCGAGGAGGTCGGCGCCGAGTATTCGACCAAGCGCATCGACTTCGGCTCGGCGCAGCAGCGCTCGGCCGAATATATGAAGATCAATCCCAAGGGACGTGTTCCGGCGCTGGTCACCGATCGCGGCGTCCTGACCGAAACGCCAGCGATGCTGGTTTTCGTGGCGCAGAGCTTTCCGGACGCGAACCTCGCGCTGATCGACGACCCGTTCGCCTTCGCCCAGGTGCAGGCGTTCAATTCCTATCTCTGCTCGCACCTGCATGTCGCGCACGCCCATCGCATGCGCGGCTATCGCTGGGTCGATCCGGACGACGCGCACTCGATTGCCGCCATGCAGCGCAAGGTGCCAGAGTCGGTCGGTGGTGCGTTCGATCTGATCGAGCGCGAGATGCTGAAAGGCCCCTGGGTGATGGGCGAGCGCTACACGATCTGCGATCCCTATCTTTTCACGCTGGCACAGTGGCTCGAAGCAGACGGCGTCGACCCGAACAGGATTCCGAAGGTTGTCGATCACCGCCGCCGCATGTCCGAGCGTCCCGGCGTGCGCAACGCAATCGCGGAGGAACTTGCCCAAGGTGAATGAACCGTCTGAATTTCAGGACCGCGTCCTCGTAGGCGATTGTGTCGAGCTCATGAACAGCCTGCCAGTGGGCTCGGTCGACATGGTCTTCGCCGATCCTCCCTATAATCTCCAACTGGGCGGCGACCTGCTGCGGCCGGACAACAGCAAGGTCGATGCGGTCGACGACGACTGGGACAAATTCGACGACTTCGATCGCTACGATGCCTTCACGCGCGCCTGGTTGAGGGCTGCGCGCCGCGTGCTGAAGCCCGAAGGCACATTGTGGGTGATCGGCAGCTACCACAACATCTTCCGGATCGGGACGGCGCTTCAGGACCAGGGCTACTGGCTGCTGAACGATATAGTATGGCGCAAGAGCAACCCGATGCCGAACTTCCGGGGCAGGCGATTCACCAACGCTCACGAGACGCTGATCTGGGCGGCGCGTGACCGCAAGGTCAAGCGCTACACTTTCAACTACGAGGCGATGAAGGAGCTGAACGAGGGGCTTCAGATGCGCTCCGATTGGCTCCTGCCGCTCTGCACCGGTGGCGAGCGGCTGAAAGGCGAGGATGGCAAGAAGGTCCATCCCACGCAGAAGCCCGAGGCACTGCTGTTCCGCTGCCTGATGACTGCGTCAAATGCGGGCGACACGATACTGGACCCGTTCTTCGGCACCGGGACGACGGGCGCCGTCGCCAAGCGTCTAAGGCGGCATTTCATCGGGCTGGAGCGCGATGAGGCCTATGCTGCGGCCGCCCGCAAGCGAATCGAGGCGATCCAGCCGCTGCTGATCGAGGACGTGGCGCCCAAGCCCAGCAAGCGCAGCGAGCCGCGCGTCCCATTCGGCCTGCTGATCGAGGCCGGGCTGCTCCACCCCGGCACCGTGCTCAGCGACCATAGCGGCCGGCTGCACGCCCGTGTCCGGGCCGATGGCACGCTGTCGGCTGCCAATGCGCTAGGCGAGCATCGCGGCTCGATCCATCAGGTCGGCGCGGCCGTCCAGGGCGCACCGGCGTGCAACGGATGGACGTTCTGGCACTTCGACGCCGAGGGCGGCCGCCGGCCAATCGACCATCTCCGCCGGCAGGTTCGCGCCCGCCTGTAGCGCGTCCCACCCTCCTGCGAGGGCGTCATGCCTGCATGGCGTGCGCTATCACCTTGCGCATGACCGTCGGCAGGGCTCGTTCCGTCATCCTGTCCACCGCCACCCAGTCCGTGCCCGGGGCCAGCCTGGCAAGGCCGGAGGTCGCGGCGATGGCGCGGGCGATCGCGAGCTCGAGGTGGAAGTGCGTAAAGGTGTGGCGAATGCCGCCGTCCAGCACTTTCCAGTTGGCCGGCACCGGCGCCTCCTTCAGCGCGTCCGCGATCGCCAGCTCGCCTTCGCGCCAAACACTGGAAGGCACCTCGTCCATGCCGCCCAACAGTCCTTTGGCCGGCCGCTTGCGCAGCAGCACCGCGCCGTCCTTGCGCATCAGCACGAAGGCAAGACCCCGGCGGGTCGGCTTGTCGGCCTTGGGGAGGCGCTGCGGCAGCTGCTCGACGATGCCTTGCGCACGGCCCAGGCAGCCGGCCATGAGAGGGCAGATCACGCAGCTCGGATTGCGTGGCGTGCACACGGTGGCGCCGAGATCCATCATCGCCTGCGCGTAGTCGCCGGGCCGATCCGGCGGCACCAGATCAGCAGCGCGTGCAGCGATCTCGATCTTGGCGTCGGGCAGGGGTGTCTCGATCGCGTAAAGGCGGGCGATCACGCGCTCGACATTGCCGTCGACTGCCGAGGCCGGGCGGTCGAACGCGATGGCGCGGATTGCGGCCGCCGTATAGCGACCGATGCCGGGCAGGGCGAGCAGGCTCGCCTCGTCCTCTGGGAAGTGGCCGGCATACTCCGCCATCACCGCGTTGGCACAGGCATGCAGGTTACGCGCGCGTGCATAGTACCCGAGGCCGGCCCAGGCCGAGAGGACCTCATCGAGTGGCGCGGCAGCCAGCGCTTCGACTGTCGGCCAACGGTTCACAAATCGGTGAAAATAGTCGCCGACGGTGGCCACCGTCGTCTGCTGCAGCATGATCTCGGACAACCAGACGAGGTATGGGGACGTGCGGCCGCCGGGTGGCGCCCGCCACGGCAGGGTGCGACGATGACGATCGTACCAGGTGAGCAAACGGGCGGCGTGGGTCGTGGTCATGCGAAGCACCTTGGCCTACCATAAGGAGCAGCGTTTGAAAGGGTCCATGCGCGAAAATGGCTTCCGCGCGCTCGGCGGTGTCGCCCAGCGCCTGACATCGGGCCTTGCCGAGAAGCGCAACAAGGGACGTGGCGCCTCGATCGCGCGTCTCAGGGCCGAGTGGAGCGTCATCGTCGGTATCGAGATCGCACGTCTGACGCAGCCAGAAGCGTTGCTGCCCGGCCGCGGCGGCCGTTCCGGCAAGGCACTGCGGCTGAAGGTCGAGGGCGCTTCGGCACTCGAGATCCAGCATCGCGGCGCGCAGGTCGTCGAGCGGGTGAACACCTATTTCGGCCACCGCTTCATCGACGACATCCGTATCGTGCAAGGCACGCTCGCGCAGCGGCCTGTGCCGCCGCCTTTGCCGCAGCCCGGTCCCGAAACCATGGAACGACTATCGAGCCGCGCGGCTGCCGTGAAGGATCCGGACCTGCGCGCGGCACTCGTGCGGCTCGGCGCTCACATCGCGGCCGGCCGGCGCGGCTTGTTGCTGGGCGCGATCGGCACGCTGTTGCTGCCACGTGAGACGCGGGCGCAGGATATCGGCAAGCTGCTCGGCGTGCTGCCGACCGATCACGTGCTGGGCAGGGACGACGCCCCCAACATCCTCATCGACTACTTCTCTCTGACCTGTCCGCACTGCGCGAACTTCCACGCCGCTGTGCTTCCGGCCGTGAAACGCGACTGGATCGATGCAGGTCGGCTGCGATTCGTCTATCGGCACTTCCCGTCGGATGCGGTTGCCACGCGCGGCAGCCTTCTGGCCGAGTGCAGCGGCGAGAAGTTCTTCGAGACGATAGACACGCTATTCGAGTCCCAGGTCGATTGGCTGACGGCACCGACGCCCGAAGAGGAAATCGTCTCGATCATGGAGCGGGCCGGTTTGGCAACGCAGGCCTGCCTGACCAACGACCGCTTTTTCGACAAGGTCGTCGGCGACGTGCAGTCAGGCCATGCGCTCGGGGTCAAGTTTACACCCACCTTGTTTATCAACGAACAGAACTACGGAAACCCCGTTGGCGGGGCAGAAGGCATAGATTCTATTTTGCGTCAGGTGGGGCGGTAGTCGTTGACTCCCCACAGGCAGAATTCCCAAGATGTAGTGGAGAGGAAGGCGTCATGCGGAATATCTTGATCGTCGCCGGCGGCGCTGTTGCCGTGGCAGCGATTGCGCTCGGAGTATTCTTTGGAACCCGCCCATCCTCGACCGGACTGGCGCCGACTGCGGTCGCCCAGACGTCGGACAAGTCTGCCCTGCTCGGCATCTTGCCCGGGGATCACGTGATGGGCGATCCCAAGGCGCCGATCACAGTGATCGAGTACGCCTCCTTTACCTGCCCGCACTGTGCGCATTTTGCCATGGCGGTTCTTCCGGAGATCAAGAAGAAGTGGGTCGATACCGGTAAGGTGAAGCTGATCTATCGCGACTTTCCGCTCGATCAGACGGCAGTGAAGGCGGCGCAGCTCGCCGAATGCGCGGGAAACGATAAGTATTTCGGCGTGATCGACGTGATCTTTTCCACACAGGCGAAGTGGGCCGTCGCGTCCGATCCGATCGCCGACCTCGCCAAGTCGCTGCGCATCGCCGGCATGGGCGATGCCGAGGTCAAGGCCTGCCTGGCCAACGATGCCGTCCAGAACGGCGTGATCGCCGATTATCGCAGTGGCGAGACCTTGGGCGTCAGCTCGACGCCGACGCTTTTCATCAATGGCGAGCAGTTCAAGGGCGCGCGTTCCGTCGAGGAACTCGATGCCGTCCTCGGTAAGCTCGCGAAGTAGTCAGAGACAGGCGTGGTGTAGATGGTCCAGTTCGACAAGCTCCGGCTCGCCGGCTTCAAGTCCTTTGTCGACCCGACGGAGCTTGCCATCGAAGCCGGCATGACCGGCATCGTTGGGCCGAACGGCTGCGGCAAGTCGAACCTGGTCGAGGCGCTGAAATGGGTGATGGGGGAGACCTCTGCCAAGCAGATGCGCGGCTCCGAAATGGAGGACGTGATCTTCGCCGGCGCCGGCACCCGCCCGGCGCGCAATATCGCCGAGGTCATGCTCACCCTCGACAACAAGACACGTACCGCGCCGGCCATGGTAAACGACGCCGACCAGCTCGACGTCACCCGGCGTATCGAGCGCGGCCACGGCTCCGCCTATTCAGTCAATGGGCGGGAGATTCGAGCGCGTGACGTCCAGACCTTGTTCGCCGACGCCGCGACCGGCTCGCGCTCTACAGCCCTGGTCAGCCAGGGGCGAATCGGTGCGCTGATCAATGCCAAGCCGATTGACCGCCGTGGCGTGATCGACGAGGCGGCCGGCATCACCGGGCTTTATGCCCGGCGCCACGAGGCCGAGCTGCGGCTGCGCGCCGCCGAGCAGAATCTGGCACGCGTGCAGGACGTGCTGGTCGCCCTCGAAGAGCAGCACAAGGGGCTGAAGCGCCAGGCCCGCCAGGCCAGTCGCTACCGCAACCTGTCCGATCACATTCGCCGCGCCGAAGCGTCCGTGCTGGCGCTGAAGCTCGCCAGAGCGGAGAGCGAGCTCGCCGACGCTGGCGAGCGGCTCAAGGAGGCAGAGGTGCAGGTCGCCGACCTGACGCGCCTGGTGGGCCTCGCCACGACGGCGCAGGCCGAAGCCGCGACCGCGCTGCCGCCGCTCCGCAGTGAAGAGGCTGCCGCTGCGGCAGGCCTGCAGCGTCTGCGGGTCGCGCACGATGCCTTGACCGCGGAGGCCGAGCGCGTTGCGGCCGCCCAGCAGGAGGCGGGTACCCGCCTGCAACAGACCGAGCGCGACCTTGCACGCGAGCGCGGCCGCAAGGGCGATGCCGAGACCGCGATCGCCGATCTCGATGCCCAGCGGACGAAGCTCGAGCAGGAGCGGGTCGGCGAGGAGGAGCGTGCGGCTGCAGCCGAGCAGGCGCGTGACGAGGCGAAGGAGGCCACGGTGGCCGCCGAAGGGGGGCACGATCGTCTGAATCGCCAGATCGCCGACGACGAGGCGTTGCGCAACAGCGTCAACCGCGAGATCGCCGAAGTGCAGGAGCGCCTGCGGCGGCTGGAGATCCGTCGCACGGAGGTCGCCGGCCAGCAGCGCCAGATCGAGACCGAGTTGTCGAACCTGCCGGCCCTGGCGGACGTCGAGGCCGCGCTGGAGGCTGCGCGGCTGGCTTGGGAGGAGGCCCGCCATCACGGCGCGGAATCGATCGAGCGGGCGCGCGAGGCCGAGCGCTATGAGTCGGATGCCGCGCGGCAGGCCGTCGCCCGTGCCGAAGCCGAGCGTTTCGAGATGGAGCAGGCGCGCGCTGCCGAGCGGGTGGCCGCCGAGGCGAGCTATGCCGTCGCCAACGAGCTGTTGCAGAAGGCCAATGCGCGACTGACCAAGCTGCGGGCAGAGGAGGCTGGCGTGGCCGCGGCGCTGAAGTCGGCAGCCGGCTCGCTCTGGCCGCCGCTGCTCGACGCGGTGTCGGTCGCGCCCGGTTTCGAGAAGGCGCTCGGAGCGGCCTTCGGTGAAGACCTGGAGGCTTCGTCCGACCGTGGTGCGCCGACCCATTGGTTGCCGCTCGGCCCGTTGGCCGAGGTGCCGGCCTTGCCGGCAGGGGCGACGCCGCTCGGCGCCCACGTGAAGGCGATGCCGGAGCTTGAGCGTCGGATCGGCTTCATCGGCATCGTCGCTGACGATGCCACCGGCGCCGCGCTGCAGCCCAGCCTCAAGGCCGGCCAACAGCTCGTCACGGTCGACGGCGCCGTGTGGCGCTGGGATGGCTACGCCATGCGGGCCGGCGCTCCATCGACGGCGGCGGTTCGCCTCAGCCAGCGCAACCGCCTGGCCGACATCCGTCGGCAGATCGATGGCGTCGTAGCCGAGCAGACCAACGCACAGGCCAAGGTCGACGACAAGAGGCGCTGGCTTACCGCGGTACGCGATGCCGAGAAGCTCTGCATCGAATATGCCAGGCGCAACGAGCGACAGGTCGCCGAGTCGGCACGGCGAAAGGCGCAGGAAGCCGGCGAGGCAACGCGCATCGCCGAGCGCAATGCGCAGGGCACCATCGCGGCGGCGGAACGGGCCGCCAGCCAGGCGCGCGACCGGCATGCCGACGTGTCGCGCCGCATCGATCAGCTACGCACCCGCCAGCTCGGCACCGAGCGGACGATGGCAGAGATCGTTGGCGACATTGCCGAGGCTGAGATGCACCGCACCTTCCGCCAGGCGCGGCTCTCCGCGATTGCCGACACTCAGGCCGACCGCGCGACCGCCGGTATCTTGCGTGCGCGTATTGCCGAGCTGCGAGCGGCATTGGTCGAGGCTGAAGGCAACTGCAATCGCCTCGCGCGCGAAGCCGAGATGCGGGTCGAGCGATTGGAGCGCATCGCTCGGGACCATGCGGGCTGGAGCACGCGCCTGACCGATGCCGACGGCCAGATTGGCGAGCTCGATGTGCGGCGCGAGCAGATCGCGGAGATGCTCGCCGAGCTCGAGGTTCGGCCGGCCGAGATCGAGACCCGGCAGCTCGCGCTCAGCGAAGAGATCGCCAAGGCCGAGGCGAAGCGCCAGGAGGCGGCCGACCAGCTCGCCGTCGGCGAAACGAGGCTCGCTCAGGCCGACAAGGCGATGCGCATGGTCGAGGCCGAGCTCGCTGGTGCGCGCGAGAGCCGGGTGCGGCGCGAAGGTCTGATGGAGCAGGCGATCAAGGATCGCGAAGCGGTGGTCGACCGCATCCAGGAACGACTGCGCTGCGAGATCGACGGCGTGCTGGCACTGGCCGAGGTGCAGTCGGTCGAAGAGCTGCCCGAGATGGAGAAGGCGGAGCACAAGCTCGAGCGGCTGGTTCACGAGCGCGAGACGATGGGCGCGGTCAACCTGCGCGCCGAGGATGAGGCCAGCGAACTCGAGCAGCAGATCACCGGCATGACCGTCGAGCGCGATGACCTCATCGCTGCCATCGGCCGACTGCGCCAGGGCATCCAGAGCCTGAACCGAGAAGGTCGGGAGCGCTTTCTCGTCGCCTTCGAGCAGGTCAGCACGCACTTCCAGCAACTCTTCACCAAGCTGTTCGGCGGCGGCAAGGCGGAGCTTCGCCTCACTGAATCGGAAGACCCGCTCGAGGCCGGACTGGAGATCCATGCCAGCCCGCCGGGCAAGAAGCTGCAGGTGATGTCGCTGCTGTCGGGCGGCGAGCAGGCGCTGACGGCGCTGTCGCTCCTGTTCGCCGTGTTCATGACCAATCCCGCTCCGATCTGCGTGCTCGACGAGGTCGACGCCCCGCTGGACGATCTCAACGTCGAGCGCTTCTGCGCGCTGGTGCAGGACATCGCCGGGCGTACCGACACGCGCTTCCTGATCATCACACACCATCGCGTCACGATGGCGCGCATGGACAGGCTCTACGGCGTCACCATGGCCGAGCAGGGCGTTTCGCAGCTCGTCTCTGTCAACCTTCAGGAGGCCGACCGCATGGTGGCGTGAACGACCCTGCCCGGCGCGCCGGATGCGCCCGGGATGGCAAACTTATCGTAAAAGCAACAAGACTATCTTCCTCTCATCTCGACTGAGCGTCGGCCTGGAACGAGGCCGGCGCTCTTCTCTTTTGCGCCATGCGGTTGTACTGTCAGCGCATGCCCGACACTCTGACTTCTTCCGTCTCCGACGTGGTCGAACTGACGCGCGCGCTGGTGCGCTGCGAGAGCGTGACCCCGGCCGAGGGCGGCGCCCTGCAGCTCCTCGAGCGCACCCTCGGCACGCTCGGCTTCCGTTGCGAACGGATGGATTTCACCCAGGCCGGCACCGACGACGTCGCCAATCTTTATGCCCGGATCGGTCAGGGACCCCACGAGGGCGGCAAGCATTTCTGCTTCGCCGGCCACTCCGACGTCGTGCCGGTGGGCGATCTCTCCTCCTGGACCATCGGACCGTTCTCGGCGGAGCTGTCGGCCGGCTACCTTTTCGGACGCGGCGCCGCCGATATGAAGGGGGCGATCGCGGCATTCACGGAGGCTTGCGCCCGGTTCCTGGCCAAGCGCGGGGGTGATTTCGGTGGCGCGATCAGCCTGCTGATCACCGGCGACGAGGAAGGCCCGGCTATCAACGGCACGGTCAAGATGCTGAAGAGGCTGGCGGATCGCGGCGAGACGATCGATGCCTGCATCGTCGGCGAGCCGACCAGCTCGAGGCGCTTCGGCGACATGATGAAGATCGGCCGGCGCGGCAGCATGACAGTCGACCTCGTCGTGCGCGGCATCCAGGGCCATGTCGCCTATCCCGAGCGGCTCGACAATGCGGTCCATCGGCTGTCCGCCATCATCGAGGCGCTGGTGCGCGAGCCGATCGACAAGGGCAGCACGCACTTCCAGCCGACCTCGCTGCAGTTCACCACGGTCGATGTCGGCAACAAGGCGACCAACATTGCGCCCGGCACCGCCAGGGCGCGCTTCAACACGCGCTTCAACGATCTGTGGACGTCGAAGACCCTGCTCGCTCATCTGCAGGAGCGCATCGAGCGCGCCACGGCGGCTGTCGGCGGCAACGGAACGATCGAGTACAAGGTCGAGGTCTCGGGCGAGTCCTTCTACACGCCGCCGGGCCCGCTTTCGGAGCTGGTGGCAGGTGCCGTGCGCGATGTGGTGGGCGTGGAATGCGAACTGTCGACCACCGGCGGCACTTCCGATGCACGTTTCATCTGTTCCTATTGCCCGGTGCTGGAGTTTGGCCTGGTCGGCGAGACCATGCACAAAGTCGACGAGAAGAGTGCCGTCGCCGATCTCAAGGCCTTGGCGCGCGTTTACGAAACGGTACTCGACCGCTATTTTGCTGCCTGAGCAGCCATGTTGAGCCGAGCAGAGATCGCCCGGGGCAGCCAGGGTGCGGTTAAGATCCTGCTGCGTGACCCCACGGCGCCGGCGCATTTCGACAACACGCTAGAGGGCTGCCGGCGCTCTTTCCAGGTCATGCTCGTGGTGGCGCCGTTCTATGCGCTGTACCTGTTCGTAAACTACGCTTCGTTGAACACCGCCGCGGATGGCTGGGAGATCGCGTACGTGGAGGCGCTGCGTTATGTCGTCGACTGGCTGCTGTTTCCCGTTCTCTTCCATGAGATCGCACAACGCCGAGGCTGGCTGGAACGGTATCCGCGTTATATTTCGTCGCTCAACTGGATCAACCTGCCGGCGGTGCTCCTGCTCCTGGCAGGCCAGCTCGTGGCTGTCATTGCGCCGCTAGCCGTGACGGCGCTGCTCCAGCTCTTCCTGCAGGGGCTGTTCTTCTACTGGTTCATGACAGCCACGCGCATGACGCTTGGGGTTGCCTGGCCGTTAGCGGCCGTGCTGATGGTCGTGAACTGGGTGCCGTCCTACTTCCTGTCAATTCTCGTCAATCGTCTGCTCGGGGTCACCGCCGGCCTCTGAGAGGCCATCGTAGCGCACCTCCATCAGGCAGAGGCCGTCCGGCGGCGCGGTCGGTCCGGCACGCGTCCGGTCGCGGGCGCCCAGAGCCGCCTCGACATCGGAGATCGCCCATTGCCCGCGGCCAACCATCTGGAGTGTACCGACGAGGATGCGCACCTGATTGTGCAGGAAGGAACGCGCGCCGACGTGGAGGTGAATCTCCTCTCCGCAGCGCATCACCGACAGTTCCTCGAGCGTCTTGATCGAGGACTTCGCCTGGCAGGACACCGACCGGAAGCTGTTGAAATCGTGCGTGCCGATCAGCACGGATGCTGCCTCGCGCATGGCCTGTATCTCAAGCGGCACCGGCACGTGCCAGACATGGCCACGCTCCATGGCCGCCGGCGAGCGCCGGTTCAGGATGCGATAGTGATAGCGTCGGTAGGTCGCCGAGAAGCGGGCATGGAAGCCCTTCGGCGCCAGTTCCGCCGCCAATACGACGACAGGATGCGGCCTGAGGTGAAAGGTGAGCGCGCCACGGACTTCCTCGGCGCGCTTCTCTGCCGCCATGTCGAAATGCGCGACCTGGCCTCGCGCATGGACGCCGGAGTCGGTGCGGCCCGCTCCCTGTACGTGGACACGCTCGCCGCTCAAGGCGAAAACGGCGTCCTCCAGGGCTGCCTGGATCGATGGGCCGGTATCCTGACGCTGCCAGCCGACGAATGGCCCGCCGTCATACTCGACGATGATCTTGTATCGCGGCACGGCTCAGCGCGGAGGGCTCTGGGGCAGCGATACGACAGCGGGCGAAGTCAGAACCGTACCGGCCGGCAGGGCGAAGCCGCGCAGAAAAGCGTCGGCCGCCTGTGCCGCCTTGCCCGACCGCTGCAGCTTGAGCAACCGCAATCCGCCGACGCCGCAGGCGACCACGGGGAAGCCGTCCTTGGCTACGCTTACCGTGCCAGGCGGGCCGCTGGCGAGCGCCAATCCTGCGTCCAGCACCTTGATCTGCTCGCCATTGATCGAGAATGACGTGCCGGGCCAGGGCTGGAACGCCCGTACCTTGCGTTCGAGCTCGGCGGCCGGGCGACGCCAGTCGAGCACGCCTTCCTCCTTGCCCAGCTTGTGGGCGTAGGTGACTCCCTGCGCGGGCTGTGGCGTCGGATCGATCGAGCGGCGCATCAGCGCGTCCAAGGTAGAGACGATCAGCCTCGCGCCGAGCGCCGCCAGTCGATCGTGCACGCTTTCTGCCGTGTCGCCGGAGGATATCGGCGTGCGTTCCGCCATGAGCATCGGGCCGGTGTCGAGGCCCTCGTCCATCCGCATGGTCGTGACGCCGGTCTCGGTGTCGCCCGCGAGGATCGCCCGGTGAATCGGCGCGGCGCCGCGCCAGCGCGGCAGCAGCGAGCCATGGATGTTGATGCAGCCCAGCACCGGTGCGTCGAGGAACGGCTTGGTCAATATATGCCCGTAAGACACGACAACCGCAGCATCGAGGTCGAGCGCCTTGAAGGCCGCCGCTTCCTCGTCCGTCTTGAGCGTCTTCGGAGTGCGGACAGGCAGACCCAGCGTGTCGGCGAGCCGATGGACCGGCGACTTGCGCTCCTGCTGACCGCGGCCAGCCGGCTTGGGCGCGCGCGAATAGACTGCCACCACGTCGTGGCCAGCATCGATCAGCGCCTGGAGCGCGGGGACGGCAAATTCCGACGTGCCGAGAAACGCGATCTTCATTGCCGCATCTTATAGGCAGGCGCACTGCGCTGAGCTAGGTATGCGCCCTCAATGAACTCCGATACCCCCTCGACCGGCAAGGGGCCTGTCGCCAACCTCGCCGCGCGTCGCGCTGCGGGCCAGGTGCGCGCCGATCCCGTGCAGGAAAAGATCGTAGCCCGCCTGCAGGCGATCCACGAGCAGCTCGCTGCAATGGCTCCGGCACCGGCGCAGCAGGGTTTCTGGGCTCGGCTCGGGTTCGGCGCCGCCGCAAAGCCGCCTGCGGGCCCGCACGGCCTCTACATCTGGGGTCCGGTCGGCCGCGGGAAGTCGATGCTGATGGATCTCTTCTTCGACGATGCGCCGGTGGCGCAGAAGCGCCGCGTGCACTTTCACGAATTCATGCTGGAGGTGCACGACCGCCTTCACCGCCGCCGCGAGGAACTCGCAGGCAGAGGCGCGCCGCCCGAGGCCGATACCATAGTGCCGATCGCCAAGGCGATCGCCCGGGAGACGCGGCTGCTCTGCTTCGACGAATTCCAGGTCACCAACATCGCCGACGCGATGATCCTAGGCCGCCTGTTCGAGACGCTCTTCGAGGAGGGGCTGACCGTCATCGCCACGTCGAATCGCGCGCCTGACGATCTCTACAAAAACGGGCTGCAGCGCGATCGCTTCCTGCCGTTCATCGAGCTCCTGAAGCAGCGGCTGGAGATCCTCGAGTTGGGCGGCGGCCGCGATTACCGCATGGACCGCATCCGGGAGCTGGATGTCTATCTCACGCCGCTTGGCGCCTGGGCGGCGGCAAAGCTCGACGAGGCGTTCCGCACGTTGTCCGGCGGCGCCGACGGTGAGCCGCGTGTGCTGCGCACGCAGGGCCGCGATGTCCCGGTGCCGCGCGCTGCGCCGGGCGTGGCCATGGCGGACTATATGGACTGGTGCGCAAGACCGATGGGCGCCGCCGACTTCCTGTGCATAGCCGACAAGTTCCATACCGTGATCATGGCGGACATTCCGAAGATGGGGCCCGACAGCCAGGACAAGGCCGCTCGTTTCGTCACGATGATCGACAGCTTCTACGAGCGGAAGGTGAAATTCATCTGCTCGGCCGCGGCAACGCCCGACAAGCTGTATACCGAGGGCGATGGGGCTTTCGAGTTTCAACGCACGGTATCGCGCCTCATGGAAATGCAGAGCCCGGAATATCTCGCTCTGTCGCACATCGAGGCCGCCTGACGTCAGGGGCCCATCTCGCCTGATTGTGATTGGGGGGCCTTGCGTGGACAGCCTAGGCTTCGCGCCGCATTCAACCCGCTTCGGGAGACCTATGATGGACGGCGACAATATCTCCTTCGACGACAGCGTCTCGCGCCGCAAGGCTCTCTTCGGGGCCGCGTTTGGAACCACATTCGCGCTGGCCGCGCAGCCGATCCAGGCGCAGACCATGATCACCACGGCGGTCGACGGTCTTACAGCCGGCACGGTCTCGGTCAAGACGTCGGACGGCAAGGACATGATGGCCTACCGCGCCATGCCAGCGTCCGGCGCTGGCTTCGGCACCATTCTCGTCGTGCAGGAGATCTTCGGCGTGCACGCCCACATCGCCGACATCTGCCGCCGCTTCGCCAAGGCCGGCTACTACGCGATCGCGCCCGATCTCTATTTCCGCCAAGGCGATGCCACGAAGATCACCGACATCCCCACGCTCATCAAGGATATCGTCTCGAAGGTACCGGATGCACAGGTGATGGGCGACCTCGACTCGACCGTCGCTTTCGCCAAGGGCGAAGGAAAGGCCGACACCGCCAAGCTCGGCATCACCGGCTTCTGCTGGGGCGGCCGCATTGTGTGGATGTATGCCGGGCATAATCCGGCGGTGAAGGCCGGGGTTGCCTGGTACGGTCCGCTGGTGCGTGACGCCACGCCGCTGGCGCCGACCAATCCGGTGGACGTCGCCAAGAGCCTGCATGCTCCCGTACTCGGTCTGTACGGCGGCGCCGATACCGGCATCAGCCTCGACTCGGTCGAGAAGATGAACGCCGCGCTGAAGGCCGGCAGCCCGGCCGCGCAGAAGTCGCAGATCAAGGTCTACCCGGACACGCCGCACGGCTTCAACGCGGATTACCGCCCGTCCTATCGCAAGGAGCAGGCGGAGGATGGCTGGAAGCTCGCGCTCGCGTGGTTCAAGGCAAACGGCGTCGGCTGACCTGCAATGGCAGAGACAATCGGCCTCACGACAGGGTCGGGCCTGACATTTACGGCGGACGTCGCAGGCCCGGCCGACGGGCCTTTTGTGCTGCTCCTGCACGGCTTCCCGGAGTCGCGGCACAGCTGGCGCGAGGCGCTGCCGGAGTTGGCGAAAGCGGGCTACCGGGCGGTTGCGCCGGATCAGCGCGGCTATTCGCCGGGCGCGCGGCCTGATCCGGCCGATCTCTCCAACTATGCGTTCGACAAGCTGGTCAAAGACGCGCTCGAAATCGCCGCGGCGGCCGGCTGCGAGGCCGATCGCTTCCACCTGGTCGGGCACGATTGGGGCGGCCAGGTCTCGTGGGGGGTGGCAAACACCGAACCGCAACGGCTTGCCTCGCTGACCGTCCTGTCGCGACCGCATCCGCTCTCTTTCCGGCGCGCGCTGCAGGATCCGAACGGCGACCAGAAGCATCGCTCGCGCCATCACGGCAAGTTCCTCGAGCCGGAGACCGGGCGGCTGCTGACCGAGGACAATGCCCGTCGTCTGCGCGAGGGACTGTTCGGGCAGGACGTCTCGAAGGCCGCCATCGAGGATCATGTCTCGGTGCTGGGCAGCCGCGAGGCGATCGAAGCCGCGCTCGCCTGGTATCGCTCCAACAAGGGCCTGTCCGGCGACTTCGGCCCCATCAAGGTCCCGACGCTCTATATATGGGGCGATGCCGACGCCACCGTCGGGCCCGATGCCGCCAAGGGCACCGGCGAGTTCGTGGTCGCGCCCTACGCCATGGAAGTGCTGCCGGGCGTCGGCCACTTCGTGATGGACCAGGCGGCAGCGAAAGCGACCGAACTGATGCTGGCACAATTCGCGCGCCACCCTGTGTAACAGGCGAGATGCTGCATGATTCGACCGTCGTGATGCGGCCATATCGCCATTGCCACGGACGGGCCGATCCCCCGGTGCCACCTGCGTCGAAACCGCATCGCTACGCCGAAGCATTGAGCGCTCATACTCGGTGCTGGCGCCATTGAACTGCGGATCGCGATGCATGATCGAGAGCTTCCTTCCCCGCAGCCGCGGAGATATCCAGGCTGCGGTCGTAGCTCTGGTTGCTCACCTTGCGCCCGTCGTCCCTGTACCGAGACAGCCGGGTCTCGCGCGCAAGATCGCCCAGGTGATCGCCAGCAGGCGAAGCACGATGCGTGACGACATGTTCCTGCGCCAAAGCATCGTTCGCGGCCGGACCGCCACGCATGATGACGTGATCGAAGGGATGGCGGCGTGGGTCACCGTTCTTTTCGATCTCGACAACCTGCAGCACGACCGGCTGCGGGCCCTGGACCTTGCGGCAATGCTTCCAGATGACGCCGTCGATCGACTCGTTCGAGCCGTATCGACATCGCGCAACGGCTGCATTCTCGCGGTACCTCACATTGGAAGCATCGAACTGTTCGCAGCGCATCTTCGCGACCGCGGGCTGAACCTGGGCTTCGTCTACACGATTGGGAGTCGGCCGACGCCGGTCGAACGGTGGATCTACCGCGGCCGCAGCGCCACCCGCGCGACACCGATCGCGTTCGGACGAAGAAGCACGGGTGCCGAGATTGCGAAGATTCTCGGCAACAACGGCGTCGTCCTGATGGTGGTGGATGTCTATCCGAGCGACAGATTCAGGGGCATACACGTCAAGACCTTCGGCGATGAGTTCAACTATCCGCCCGGCCCGGCCCGGTATGCCCGTTCCGGAACTTTGGTCCTGCCGGGCTTTGCCTCGCGACGGCAGGCAAGCGGCTTCTCGATGAACATCCTCGACCCGATCGACTATCCGGGATCGCCGTCGGTTCGGATCGCTGCGTGCGATTTCACCCAGAGGCTGGCCGCCCATATTGGCGGCTTCGTAGCCGAACAACCGGCGGCTTATTGGCTTTGGCATCCGATCCCCAATGATCCGTTTCTCGCGGCCGCAAAACGGCGCTGGCCCCACCTGCTACCTTCGTCCATCGCGACACTCGCTGACGACGAGGCCGTCGCGCTGGCAGTGGACGCGGCCCACGCGACATACGTGGCGGCCGGCGTCGCATGAGCCGGCCGCTGTTCGTCATCTATGCCACCGGCCTGCTCGATGGGATGGGCGTTGCGCTGATCTTTCCGATGCTGCCCGGCCTGGTCCGTTCCCTGAGCGGCTCGCAGGAAGTATCGGTAGTGTTTGGGGCGATGCTGGCGCTGTCTGCATTCATGCAGTTCGTTTTCTCGCCCGTGCTCGGCGTCCTGTCCGATCGCTATGGGCGGCGGCCGGTGTTGCTTCTTTCCCTTGCCGGTTCGACCTTCGACTATCTGATCATGGCGTTCGCGCCCTACCTGTGGCTACTGTTCATCGGCCGCGCTCTTGCAGGGCTGACGTCGGCGAACCAGGCCTGCGCCGTCGCCTACATCGCCGACATCACGCCCGAGGCCGAGCGTGCGCGCCGCTTCGGCATTTTCACGGCCTGCTTCAGTGTCGGCTTCGTAGCCGGGCCGGTTATCGGTGGGGCGCTGAGCGACATCTCGCTGCTCGCGCCCTTTCTCGCTGCGGCTGCGTTGAATGGCGTCAACCTGTCGGTCGCGCTCCTCACCCTGCCCGAATCGCACGCACCCGAGCGCAAGCCGATCGATTGGCGGGCGCTCAACCCTTTGGTGCCGCTGCGCTGGGCGTTCACGCTGCGGCCCCTTGTCCCGCTGCTCGTGCTTCTCCTGTTGATCAGCCTTGTCAGCCAGACCTATGGCACCCTCTGGGTGCTTTTTGTCGACGATCGCTTCGGTTGGAACTTCGCCCAGATCGGTCTTTCGTTGACTGCTTATGGAGTGCTCGTCGCCGTAGCGCAGGCTTGCGCAACGGGTCCGCTCACACGCCGACTCGGCGAACGGGGCACTCTGCTCGTCGGGATCGCGTGCGATACCGGCGGCCTTTTGGCCCTCGCATTCGCGCAGGCAAGCTGGGCAGCGTTTGCCGCCGTCCCGATGTTGGCATTCGGCGGCGTCGGCCAGCCTGCGCTCAGGTCGCTGCAGACGCACGCGGTCGAGCGTAGGGACCAGGGCAAATTGCAGGGCGTTGTTGCGAGCTTTGTCAGCCTGGCGGCGTTCTTCGGTCCGCTCATTTTCGGCGGAATCTACCGGCTATCGCAGGCGGATTGGCCGGGCTTGGTGTGGATCGTGGGTGCCGTCATATGTGCGCTGGCGGTGCCTATCACCCTTTCCGTGCCCGAGAGTGCCGACCGAGCCTCATGATGAAAAGCGACGATGATCGGCGTGAGTCCATGAGCAACACAATCAGGCCTTCTTGCCGGTCTGCGCGAATCGCGCTACCACGCGCCGCCTTCAGAATTGGGAGAATTCGCATGGCTCGCAAGAAGATCGCGCTGATCGGCGCTGGACAGATTGGCGGCACCCTTGCCCTGCTGGCGGGCCAGAAAGAGCTGGGCGATATCGTCCTGTTCGACATTCCGCAGGCTGAGGGCACGGCCAAGGGCAAGGCGCTGGACATTGCCCAGCTCTCGCCGGTTGCCGGTTTCGATGCCAGCTATTCAGGCTCGTCGAACTACAAGGACATCGCCGGCGCCGACGTCGTGATCGTGACAGCCGGTGTGCCGCGCAAGCCCGGCATGACGCGCGACGATCTGGTCGGCATCAATGCCAAGGTCATCAATGCGGTCGGCAAGGGCATCAAGGAGAATGCGCCCGACGCTTTCGTCATCGTCATCACCAATCCGCTCGATGCGATGGTTGGCCTGATGCAGGAAGTGACCGGCTTCCCGGCCAACCGTGTCGTTGGCATGGCGGGCGTGCTCGACTCCGCCCGGTTCCGCCTGTTCCTTGCTCAGGAATTCAATGTCTCGGTGGAAGACGTGACCGCCTTCGTGCTGGGCGGCCACGGCGACACCATGGTGCCGCTCATTCGCTATTCGACGGTTGGCGGCATCCCTCTTCATGATCTCGTCGACATGGGCTGGACCACCCACGAGAAGCTCGAGAAGATCGTCCAGCGCACCCGCGACGGCGGCGCCGAGATCGTGGGACTCCTCGGCAACGGCTCGGCCTTCTATGCGCCGGCCGCTTCGGCAATCGCGATGGCCGAGTCTTATCTGCGCGACAAGAAGCGCGTTCTGCCCTGCGCGGCCATGCTGAACGGCGAGTATGGCGTCAAGGGCCTCTACATCGGGGTGCCGGTTGTGATTGGGGCCGGCGGCGTCGAGCGCATCGTTCATGTCGAGCTGAACGCCAAGGAGCGTGGCATGTTCGAAAAGTCTGTGGAAGCCGTGAAGTCGCTGGTCGAGGCGACCAGGAAGATCGTCGCCGCTGGCTAGGGTGCACAGTCCCTGAGGGGACTTAAAAGCGTCACCAGTCCGTCGTTGCCAACGTAAGGCGGCACTCATAGAGTGCCGCTAGTGCGAGCCAGTTGCATTTAGCAACTGACAATGTGCACGCTTTTTGCTGATCGGCCAGCGCAAGGACCGCATGAACATCCACGAGTACCAAGCCAAGTCGCTCTTGGCTAAATTCGCCGTTCCCCTGCTCAAGGGCGGGGTCGCCTATACGAAAGACGAGGCGATGGACGTGGCGCGCAAGCTCGCCACCCCTGTCACCGTCGTGAAGGCCCAGATACATGCTGGCGGCCGCGGCAAGGGTCATTTCAAGGCCGACCCGAGTGGCAAAGGTGGCGTCCGAATAGCGAAATCGATCGACGAGGTCGGTGCCAGCGCGGCTGCCATGCTGGGTCATGAACTCGTGACCAAGCAGACTGGCCCAGCCGGCAAGGCCGTCAAGCGGCTCTATATCGAAGAAGGCTGCGATATCAAGCGAGAGCTGTACCTCTCGATCCTGGTCGATCGCGCAGTCGGCCGGATCTCGATCATCGCCTCGACCGAAGGCGGCATGGACATCGAGGCGGTAGCGCACGAGACGCCCGAGAAGATCGTCAAGCAGTCGATCGATCCGGCTTCGGGCTTTCAGGCCTTCGTGGGCCGCAAGATCGCCTTCTCGCTGGGCCTGAGCGGAAAGCAGGTGGGCAAGTTCGTGGCGCTGGTCGGTGGCCTCTACAGGGCCTTCACCGAGCTCGATTGCTCGCTGATCGAAATCAATCCGCTGGTCGTGACCGGCGCGGGCGAGGTGATCGCGCTCGATGCCAAGATGAACTTCGACGACAGCGCGCTGGAGCGGCATCACGAGCTGGAGGCCTTGCGCGATCTCGACGAGGAGGATCCGTCCGAGACCGAGGCTGCGAAGTACGCGCTGAACTACGTCAAGCTCGACGGCCAGATCGGCTGCATGGTGAACGGCGCCGGCCTCGCCATGGCGACCATGGACATCATCAAGCTCTACGGCTCCTCGCCGGCGAACTTCCTCGATGTCGGCGGCGGCGCCACCAAGGAGCGGGTGACGGCAGCCTTCAAGATCATCCTCAAGGATCCCAATGTCGAGGGCATCCTGGTGAACATCTTCGGCGGCATCATGCGCTGCGACGTGATCGCCGAGGGCGTCGTCGCCGCGGCGCGCGAGGTCAACCTGCACGTGCCGCTGGTGGTGCGGCTCGAAGGGACCAACGTCGAGCTCGGCAAGAAGATCTTGAAAGAATCGGGCCTCAAGATCACATCGGCCGAGAATCTCGCCGATGCCGCCCAGAAGATCGTCCAAGCGGTCAAGGAGTCCAACTGATGGCCGTGCTGGTCGACAAGAACACCAAGGTCATCTGCCAAGGCTTCACCGGCAGTCAAGGCACCTTCCATTCCGAGCAAGCCATCGCCTACGGCACCAAGATGGTCGGGGGCGTGACGCCGGGCAAAGGCGGCACAAGGCATCTCGATCTGCCGGTGTTCGACACCGTCGCCGAAGCGGTCGAGAAGACCGGCGCGACGGCGACGGTGATTTACGTGCCGGCGGCGTTTGCGGCCGATTCCATTCTCGAGGCGGTCGACGCAGAGATTCCATTGATCGTCTGCATCACCGAAGGCATTCCCGTCCTCGACATGGTGAAGGTGAAACGCACGCTGTCGGGCTCGAAGTCGCGTCTCATCGGTCCGAACTGCCCCGGCGTGATTACACCGGACGAGTGCAAGATCGGCATCATGCCGGGCCATATCCACAAGCGCGGCAAGATCGGGATCGTCTCGCGATCCGGCACGCTCACCTACGAGGCGGTGGCGCAGACCACCGCCGTCGGCCTTGGCCAGACGACCTGCATCGGCATCGGCGGAGATCCGGTGAACGGCACCAACTTCGTCGAGTGCCTCGAGATGCTGCTGTCCGACCCGGAGACGGAGGGCATCGTGATGATCGGCGAGATCGGCGGCGACGCCGAGGTCAAGGGTGCCGACTACATCAAGTCGTCCGGGACAAAGAAGCCCGTCGTCGGCTTCATCGCCGGCCGCACCGCGCCGCCGGGCCGTCGCATGGGGCATGCCGGTGCCGTGATCTCGGGCGGCAACGATACGGCGGAGTTCAAGGTCGAAGCTCTTCGCTCGGCGGGCATCAAGGTTGCCGATTCGCCCGCTTCCCTTGGCGATGAAATGCTGAAGGCGATGAAAGGCTGATCTTACGTACCGCGAGCCTACAAGCTAGCTCGGGTGCGCGAACGCTCGCGCTGAATTGCCGGGCGAGCTCGACCGTCGCGATACGGAAGAAAGTAAGAGGAGTAAGGGCGATGCAAGCAGAGCAGACGTCATTCCTGTTCGGCGCCAACGCACCGTTCATCGAGGAACTCTACGCGCGCTTTCTCGATGATCCGAGCCGGGTCGATGCCGATTGGCGCACTTTCTTCGAAGCGCTGGCCGAGGAGCGGGGCGACGTGCTGGCAGAGGTGCGCGGCGCATCATGGGCTCCAAACGGTGCCCGCGTCATCGACGTGCCCGACACCGAGATGCCGCGCGCCGCCGCAAACCGCAACGTCAATTCCGGCAAGGGTGCGGCCATGCCGCTTGCCGGCCGGACCGAGGAAGAGATTCGCTCCGCGGCGTACGATACCTCCCGTGCTTTCCTGCTGATTCGCTCCTATCGCATTCGCGGCCATCTCGAGGCCGACCTCGATCCCCTCAACCTGGTGCGCCAGGCGCCCCATCCCGAGCTCGATCCCAACACCTACGGCTTCAAGGAGGGCGACTGGGACCGCCCGATCCTGATCTTCGGTGCGCTCGGCCTGGGCGATGCCGCAACCTTGCGACAGATCATGGACCGGTTGCGCAAGACCTATTGCGGCAAGATCGGTGTCGAATACATGCACATCTCCGATCCGGACCAGAAGGCCTGGATTCAGGAGCGCATCGAGCACATCGAGAACCGCACCGACTTCACGCTGATCGGCCGCCGCATGATCATGGAGCGCGTGGTCGAGGCGGAAGGGCTCGAGAAGTATCTCGGCCTCAAGTTCGTCGGCACCAAGCGGTTCGGTCTGGATGGCGGCGAGTCGCTGATCCCCGGCATCGAGCAGATCCTGAAGCGCGGCGGCCAGCTCGGTGTGAAGGAAGTCGTGCTCGGGATGCCCCATCGCGGCCGCCTGAACACGCTCGTCCACGTCATGCACAAGAGCTACACCGCGCTGTTCTCGGAGTTCCAGGGCCGCTCGTCCCAACCCGAGGAGATGCGCGGCTCCGGCGACGTGAAGTATCATCTTGGCGCCTCGGCAGACCGCGAATTCGACGGATCGGTGATTCATCTTTCGCTGGCGCCCAATCCTTCGCATCTCGAGGCCGTTAACCCCGTCGTGCTGGGCAAGGCGCGGGCGAAGCAGGACCAGCGCGGCGACACCGATCGCAGCCAGGTCATGGCGATTCTTATGCACGGTGATGCCGCCTTCGCCGGTCAGGGGCTGGTCGCCGAGAGCCTCGATCTTTCCGACCTCGGCGGCTACTGCATCGGCGGAACGATTCATTTCATCGTGAACAACCAGATAGGCTTCACGACCCTCCCGACCTACTCGCGCTCGGGGCCCTACTGCACCGAGGTCGCAAAGATCGTCCAGGCGCCGATCCTGCACGTGAACGGCGACGACCCGGAAGCGGTGGTCCATGTCTGCCGCATCGCCACGGAGTATCGCCAGCACTTCAAGCGCGACATCGTGATCGACATGTTCTGCTACCGGCGTTACGGGCACAACGAGTCGGACGAGCCGATGTTTACCCAGCCCTTGATGTACAAGGAGATTGGCGGCCACAAGACCGTGAAAGAGGTCTATGCCGCGCGGCTCGAGGCCGAAGGAGTGGTGACTGCCGCGGACGTCCAGACAATGGATGCCGAGCTTCGAGCCAAACTCGACAAGGCACTCGAGGCCGCGACCAACTACAAGCCCAACAAGGCCGATTGGCTCGAGGGCAAGTGGTCCGGCATGACCGTCGCACCGGGCGAGGAGGATCGTAAAGGCGTCACCGCCGTCGACGTGAATCTGCTTCGATCGGTTGGACGCGCGATCTCCGAGCCGCCCAGGGACTTCGAGCTGAATCGCAAGATCACGCGTCTCCTGCAGGAGAAGCGCAAGGCGATCGACACGGGCAAGGACATCGACTGGGCGACCGGAGAGGCCCTGGCATTCGGCACCCTGTTGGCCGAAGGCACCCCGGTGCGGCTGAGCGGCCAGGATTCCGGGCGCGGAACGTTCTCGCAGCGGCATTCGGTGCTGATCGACCAGGCGAACGAGAACAAGTACGTGCCGCTCAACCACGTGGCCGAAGGCCAGGCCCGATTCGAGGTGATCGACAGCCCCTTGAACGAGCAGGGCGTGCTCGGATTCGAGTACGGCTATTCTTCGGCCGAGCCCAATGCCCTGGTGCTCTGGGAAGCGCAGTTCGGCGACTTCGCTAACGGCGCGCAGGTCATCATCGACCAGTTCATCTGCTCGGGCGAAAGCAAGTGGCTGCGGATGAACGGCCTCGTGATGCTGCTGCCGCACGGCTACGAGGGTCAGGGTCCCGAACACAGCTCGGCGCGCCTCGAGCGTTATCTGCAGCTCTCGGCCGAGGACAATTGGCAGGTCGTGGTGCCGACCACGCCGGCCAACTACTTCCATGCGCTGCGCCGCCAGGTGCGCCGCACCTTTCGCAAGCCGCTGGTCGTGATGACGCCGAAGTCGCTGCTGCGCCACAAGGACTGCGTCTCGACGCTCGCCGACTTCGGGCCGGGCTCCTCGTTCCGTCGCCTCTTTCCCGAGACCGACGAGCTCGTGGCGGACGCCAAGGTCGAGCGGGTTCTGCTCTGCAGCGGCAAGGTCTACTTCGATCTGCTTGCCGAGCGGCGCAAGCGCAAGATCGGCAACATCGCGATCATTCGCATCGAGCAGCTCTATCCGTTCCCGATCAACCGGCTGGGCGTGCGCCTCTCGCGATACCCCAATGCCGAGGTGGTGTGGTGCCAGGAGGAGCCCGAGAACATGGGTGGCTGGCACTTCGTGGACCGGCGCATCGAGCGCGCACTGGCGACAATCGATGTTCGTGCACGCCGACCGGTCTATATCGGCCGGCCCGAATCGGCGTCGCCGGCAACCGGCTCGGCGCGTACGCACCTGAAGGAACAGGCCGATCTGGTTGACCGCGCGTTGACGGTCGGCTGAGGAGAGCAAGTCATGGCCGTCGAGATCAAGGTTCCGGCACTGGGCGAATCGGTTACCGAGGCCACCGTATCGAAATGGATGGTCAAGGTGGGCGACAGCGTTGCCGTCGATCAGCCGTTGTGCGAGCTGGAAACCGATAAGGTAACGGTAGAGGTGCCGGCGACCTCGGCCGGCACCATCGCCGAGCTCGCTGTGGAGGAGGGCACCACGGTTCAGGTCGGCGGTGTGCTCTGTCATATCGACGCCGGGGGCGCCGTCGCGACGCCGAAGCCCGCAACGGGGGCTCCTGCGACGTCCACGCCCAAGCCGGCAACGGCAACCGTCCCGGATCCCTACTCTGCTCCCGCTCCGGCCGCGTCGTCGCCGAGCGGCGCCAACGTTGCCGCCTCGGGGCCTGCCGTGCGTAAACTCGCGGAGGAGAAGGGCGTCGCCCCTGCCGCGATTCAGCCGAGCGGCAAGGACGGCCGCGCCACCAAGTCCGACGTGATGGCCGCACTGTCGTCCATTCCGACCCCCTCCGCGGCGCCGGCCCCAAAGACCGCTGCGCCGGCCGGACCGCGCCCGCGCGCGGACCGCGAGGAGCGTGTGAAGATGACGCGGCTCCGCCGCACCATCGCCAACCGCCTCAAGGAGGCCCAGAACACCGCCGCAATGCTGACCACCTTCAACGAGGTGGACATGACCAACGTCATGGCGATGCGCGATCGGCTGAAAGAGGATTTCGAGAAGAAGCACGGCGCGCGGCTCGGCTTCATGTCGTTCTTCGTAAAGGCATGCATCGCCGGCCTGAAGGAGCTGCCGGCAGTCAATGCCGAGATCGATGGCGACGACCTGGTCTATAAGAACTACTACGACATCGGCGTCGCCGTCGGGACGCCCAACGGCCTGGTTGTACCGGTCTTGCGCGACGCGGACATGCTCGACTTCGGCGGCATCGAGAAGGGGATCGGCGAGCTGGGACGCAAGGCGCGTGACGGCAAGCTGTCGATGGCCGACCTGACGGGCGGCACCTTCACCATCAGCAACGGCGGGGTCTACGGCTCGCTGATGTCGACACCGATTCTTAACCCGCCGCAATCCGCCATCCTAGGCATGCACAAGATCCAGCAGCGGCCGATGGTGGTCGGCGGCGAGATCAGGGCGCGGCCGATGATGTATCTCGCGGTCAGCTACGATCACCGCATCATCGACGGCCGCGAGGCCGTGCTGTTCCTGGTGCGAGTCAAGGAATGCATCGAGGACCCCGAGCGCCTTCTGCTCGGAGTTTAGGAACATAAGACAGTTCAACGAGCACCGTGTCGTCCTGAGCGCAGCGAGGGTCTATGTCGATCGCAATAGATCCCTCGCTGCGCTCGGGATGACACCGGGTTCTTGGTGATCACGGTGGGCTCATGGCGAACGAACTTTTCGATCTCGTGGTGATCGGCTCCGGCCCCGGCGGCTACGTGGCGGCGATCCGTGCCAGCCAACTCGGACTCAAGGTGGCCGTCGTCGAGAAGCGCGCGACCTTCGGCGGCACCTGTCTCAATGTCGGCTGCATCCCGTCCAAGGCGTTGCTGCAATCCTCGCACCTGTTCGAGGAAGCCGGCCACGACCTCGCAGTGCACGGCATCAAGGTCGCGCCGCCGACGCTGGATTTCGCCCAGTTCATGAAGCGCAAGGCCGAGGTCGTCGAGGCGACGACCAAGGGCGTCGCCTTCCTGTTCAGGAAGAACAAGATCGCTTCCTTCCAGGGCACTGGTCGCATCGCATCGGCTGGCGCTGTCGCCGTCGTTGGCGACGACGGCTCGATAAAGGACACGCTGACGACAAAGAACATCCTGATCGCTTCCGGCTCGGAAGTAACGCCGCTCCCCGGCGTCACGGTCGACGAGAAGAAGATCGTCTCCTCGACCGGTGCGCTCGAGCTCGCGGAGGTTCCCAAGCGGCTGGTCGTGGTCGGCGCCGGAATCATCGGCCTCGAGCTTGGCTCGGTGTGGCGTCGCCTAGGCTCCGACGTGACGGTGATCGAATTCCTGGACCGCATTACGCCGGGCGTCGATGACGAGATCACCAGGCAATTTCAGCGGTCGCTCGCCAAGCAAGGCCTGAAGTTCAAGCTCGGGAGCAAGGTCACCAAGGCGGAGGTCGGCGGTGCCGGCATCACGCTCAGCGTCGAGCCGGCGAAGGGCGGTGCGGCCGAGGCGATCGAGGCGGACATCGTGCTGGTCTGCATCGGCCGGCGACCGTATGTCGAAGGTCTCGGTCTCGACAAAGTCGGCGTGAAGCTCACGCCGCGCGGGCGCATCGAGGTCGATGCCCATTTCCAGACTGCTGTGCCCGGGATCTACGCGATAGGCGATGTGATCGATGGCCCCATGCTCGCCCATAAAGCGAGCGAGGACGGCGTCGCCTGCGTCGAAACCATCGCCGGGCAGAAGGGTCATGTGAACTGGGACCTCGTGCCCGCGATCATCTACACGCAGCCAGAGGTTGCCTGGGTCGGCAGGACGGAGGAACAGCTCAAGGCCGCGGGCGTTGCCTACAAGATCGGCAAGTACCCTTTCACTGCCGATCCCCGTAGCCGTGCCAATGGCGCGACGGAGGGTTTCGTGAAGGTGCTGGCCGACAAGGCGACCGACCAGGTGCTGGGCGTCCATATCATCGGCGCGGAAGCCGGGACGATGATCGCGGAGGCCGCCATGGCGATGGAATTCTCCGCGTCAGCGGAGGATATCGGCCGCGTATGCCACGCCCATCCCACCGTCAACGAAGCCATGAAGGAAGCCGCCCTTGCCGCTTGGGAGAAACCTATCCATCTCTAGGCCATGCGCAAACCCCTGATGATTCTGGCGATCATCGCCCTGCTGGTCCTCACGGTCGTGGGCAGCCTGCTGCCGATCTTGCAGGGATGGATCTTCTTCGTGCTTGCCCTTTATCTTTTCGCCAGCGAGTTCGAAACCGGCCGCCATTGGGTCAGGCGTGCACGTCGCCGGTGGCCAGCACTCTCCCGCTGGATCGGAGCGGCGCGCGATCATCGTTGGGCGCCGAAACAACTCCGTCATTTCGACGAGCTCACGGATCCGAACCCGCGATAGACAGCCTCGGCGATCGGCAGCAGCTCTTCGCGTGTTGCCGGCGCGGTCACCGCAAAGCCGAAGCCGCGGTCGATCCAGGCGAAGGTCGCCGCATCGCCGTCGCGCTGATAGCGGAAGGCAGTTTCGCTGCCCTCGGCGGCGCGGACATAAAGCGTGAGGCGCTTGCCCCTGGCATCGTCATACATCAGCTGCGCCGCAGCGCTGCCGTTGCCGGGCAGCAAGCGCCCACCCATCAACTTGTACCCGAACGGCGTGAGATCGGGCGCCACCAGAGGCTTGCCGAGACGACGCGACAGCCACTGTAGGAGATGGCCTTCCTGCGCCGAGGCGACTTCTACGGGATGGGCGACTTCGACGACGAAGGTCCGGTAGGCCGCGTTCGCGTTCTGCGCCACGCCCGAGGTGGGCGGTAGTGCCGAGACCGATACGAAAATCTCGTGATTGGCGGCAAGCCAACCCGAGCTCGCGCCGATGGCAAAGATCAGCGCTCCCGCCGCCAGGGCTGTCAGACGGCGCAGCATCGTGGTGCGGCGGGCGGCCCGGATGTTGGCGATCCAGAGACGCGGCGGCACCGGCTCGGCGAACTTGTGCTCCAGCTGGCCGCGCAGGCTTGCGCGGTGGCGCACCTCGAGGGCGATCCGTTCGCGCGCATCCCGATTCTGCGCGAGGTGGGCCTCGACTGCCGCGCGCCGCGCCGTCGGAAGACGTCCGTCGACATAGGCCTGAAGCTCGTCCTCAACGATGGGGGCATCGTTGGTCATTTCACTCTCCGAAGCAGCGCGACCTTGCCGGTCTCGACGGCCGAGCGAAGTCTTTGCCGTGCGCGCGACAGCCGCGACATTACGGTGCCGATCGGCATACCGAGGATGCGCGCGGCATCGTCATAGGAAAAGTCCTCGACGCCGACCAGCAGCAGCAACGACTTCTGCTCCTCCGGCAGTTGCTCGAGCACCGCCAGTACGTCGCGCACTTCCAGCGCGGTGTCCTGACGAGCGGCAATCGCAGGGATTGTTATATCGTCGATCGCCACCCCGACGCCGTGCCTTCGTTCGCGCCGCCACGTGCTGACATGCAGGTTGCGCAGGATGGTGAACAGCCACGCGCGCACGTCGCCGTCCGCCCGGCGCAGCAGCCAGCGCGACAGGGCGCGTTCCAGCGTGTCCTGCACCAGGTCGTCGGCGCGGTCGTGGTCGCGCAGCAACGCGAACGCGTAGCGGCGCAAGGCCGGGATGTGCGGCTCGATCAGCGGGCCAGGGTCGGCCATCGGCTCAATCCAAGAGGACTCGGCGCCGGGTTCGCCGGCGCCGAAGCCGGTTTACGGCTTGGCGACGTGCCAGGCGCCATTCAGGAAGCCATCGCCCGTCGTGTCGCCAGGCTTTTTGTCTTTGGCAAAGGCATAGACCGGCTTGCCGTTGTAGGCCCACTGTTTCAAGCCGTCGTCTCGGGTGACGATCGTCCAGGCGCCCATCGGCTTGGCTCCGTCGACGGCCAGAGCCGGCGGCCAGTTGGCAGCGCAGGGGCCGTTGCAGACCGACTTGCCGGCGCTGTCCTTGTCGAACGTATAGAGTGTCAAGCCCTTGGCCGTGACGAACATGCCGTTCTTGGCGGTGGGGGCCGGTGAGGCCGGCTCGGCGGCAATGGCGGTTCCGGCCACAAGGGCCAGGGCAATGGTGGTGGTGGCGAGTGCTTTGAGCATGAATTCTCCCGTATCTGGCGATGTGCCGAGAGAGAGACGCCCCTGGAGCCGGCTTATTCCAGCCAGGTCGAAATTTTGTTGCGTCGGGTCTGACGGGCGTTTTCCCCGGTGAGGAGGAAGGGGTATGATCGCCGAACAGGAGGAACCTTTCCATGGACAAGCCGGTCACGCCGCGCGGCATCAACCATCTCGTGTTGAACGTCCGCGATATCGAGGAATCCCACCGCTTCTGGACCGAGATCGTTGGCTTCCGCCAGGTCGGGCAGCTGACGCCGACGGCCGAGCGCCCCAATCCACCCAAGATGCGCTTCTACAGCGGCGTCCGGGAGGATGGCACGAGCCATCACCACGACGTCGCGCTGGTCGAGAACACGGCCCTGCCGAAGCCGCCCGAGAACTGGTCCATGTTCGGCATGCCGGTTGCGGTCAATCACATCGCCATCACGATGCCGAGCCGCGAGGCCTGGCTCGAGCACCTCGAGTACCTTCAGAAGAAGGGCGTGAAGTTCGACCGCCGGGTCGAGCACGGCATGACGCACAGCCTCTATATCCATGACCCCAACGGCTACGGCGTCGAGTTCGTCTACGATCTTCCCAAGGAGATCTGGAAGGACGACATCAACGCCGCGCTGAACTACGTGAAGGTCCTGCCGACCGAGGGCGCCGAGGCGCTCGATGATCGGGTCGAGGGCGTGCCGGTCTTCAAGCAGCCAGTGGCGGCAAAGTAATCACCTCTCGCGCCGCATCGAGAGCGCGCCCATGGCATAGTCGCGCGATGCGTCTTGCCGTGAGCGTCCTGGTATCCGTGCTGCTGGCGGCGCTTCCCGTGCTCGCCCAGCAGTCCGTACGCGTGAAGGTCGACGGCGGATCGCCCGAACTGAGAGTCGACATTCCGGCCCAGCTCTATCGTCCCGCCGCGGCGGGACGCGCACCGGCAGTGGCGATCTTCCATGGCTGCGGCGGCGTGGGCGCCAACAACGCCCGGATGGCGGGGCTGCTGAAGAGCTGGGGCTACGTTGCGCTGGTCGTGGACAGCTTCTCGTCGCGCGGGCTGAAGGACGTCTGCGGCCGAAATTGGCCGACTCAGGCCGATGCGGAGAAGCGCGCCTACGACATCGATGCGGCCAGTCTGTGGCTCGATCGGCAGGATTTCGTCAAACCGTCGCAGCATGCCTTCATGGCCTACTCCTATGGCGGCGGCGTGGGGTTGCTGCGCGCGCTGTCGGCACGGACCGATGCCCGCTCGGCGAGCGCGTGGCGCGCCGCCGTGCTGGTCTATCCCGACTGCGGGCTGGGCGAGGCGATCGGACCGAAGCTTCGGCCACGCCTGCCGACGATGATCGCGATGGGCGCGCTCGACGACTGGACGCCGGTCCAGCAATGCCAATCCCTGCTCGACAGGATCGTGGCCGATCGCGATCTGCTCGAGACGCACGTCTACCCCAACGCGCATCACAGCTTCGACGCTCTCGGCCTTCCGGTGCGCTATCTCGGCGGCGTCGGCAACCGAAGCAAGCCGGGCGGCTGCTGCGGCGCGCACTACGGCGCCAACGAGGCCGCCTGGAAGATGTTCGTGGCCGATGTGAAGGCCTTCCTGGCGCGGACTCTTCCGCTCTGACCGGAGGCGCCGTCAGCGCGCCTTGGCGCGCGGATGGGCGGCCCGATAGACGGCGCTTAGCCGCGCGGCGTCGACATCGGTGTAACGTTGCGTCGTCGAGAGGCTTGCGTGCCCCAGCAGCTCCTGGATGGTGCGCAGATCGCCGCCGGCGCCGAGCAGGTGCGTGGCGAAGGAGTGCCGTAGCGCGTGCGGCGTCACGCTGTCGGGCAGGCCGAGCTGTCGGCGAAGCTCGCGCACTCGTTTCTGCACGATCGCCGGATCGAGCGGCCCCCCACGCGCGCCAAGAAAAAACGCGTGCGTTGGCCCCAGCGCATTCATGAAGGGGCACCCAGCACTATAGGCAGACATGGCCTCGATCGCTTGGGGAAGAAGCGGCACCAGCCGGGTCTTGTTGCCCTTGCCGGTGATGGCGAGCGTGTCGCCGCCGCGCGCCAGCAGGCCGTCGACCGTGCCCTTGGCGAGCCCGAGCGCCTCGCCGATGCGCAAGCCTGCGCCGTAAAGCAGCAAGAGAATGGCGGCGTCGCGGAGATCGACCCAGGCCTCGCGTTCCTGCTCCGATGGCGTATCGAGCAACTCCTCCATGTCGCGTTCGGAGAGCGCCTTGGGGACGGAGCGGGGCAGCTTTGGCGTCTGGATGGCGGCGATGCTCGCGTTGTGAGCCAGGCCGCGCTGGTCGAGGAAGCGGAAGAAGGACCGCACGGAGGAGAAGGCGCGCGCCGTCGAGGTGCGGGCCATGCCCTGCCGGGCGCGCTCGGCCAGCCACGCGCGAAACTCGGCCGGCTTCAATTTGCTCAATGCGGCGAGCGTCGGCGCGGTGCCGAGATACCTGGCCATGAAGCCAAGAAAGCTGTCGATGTCGTGTTCGTAAGCGATCAAGGTGTGGGCCGACAGCCGCCTCTCGCTCTTCAACCAGTCGCGCCATGCCTCGCGCGCGGCTGCAGTTCCACCGGTCTGGAGGTCTGTCGTCACTCGGGCAAATCGAGCCAGGCGCGTATGGTGTTTTCCAACACCTTGGCGAGGAAGAACAGCAGCTCGGTCGACATGTCCGGGCCGAAGGCCTCCGGATCCCGTGCGCCGAAGCACATCACGCCGTCGGGCGAGCCCAGGGAAACACGCAGGCGTACCAGCACGTCGGACTTCACGAAGCGCGCGGTGTCGCCAAAGAAGGCGTCCTCCCCGATGATGTGGCTGCGCAGGCGAGCTTGCTTCTCCGGACCGATCGCGGCATCGATCGCTCCCGGCGCCAGCACATACACGCCGCGGGCCGGTGCCCGCTTGGGCGCGTCGGCATTGGCTTCGATCGCGAGCGTGATGAAATCGACGTCGAGCAGCTCGGGCAGCTCGTGCGTCACGACATGGATCATCTTCTCGAAGGTCGTCGCCTGGATGATGCTGATTACCGCCGCCTGGATGCGGTTCTGGACGATCTGGTTCTGCTTGGAGTTGGCGATGATCTCGGTGCGTTCGGTCTTCAGCTTGTCGATCTCGCCGCGCAGGCGCTTGAGGATCGCCTGCTGCATGTCGATCACGCCCGGACCCTGCGCACGCGGGGCGACCTCGGCCGCAAGCTCCGCATGCTTCTCGAAGAAGTCGGGGTGGGCCTTCAGGTAGGCCACCACGTCGTCGGCGGTGATCAGCTTGACCTGCCGCCCCGATCCGTCAGGAGCTGTTACGGTGCCTTCGCCGCTCACAGGATGGACTGCCCGGTCTTCTTCCAGTCGTCGAGGAAGGCCTTCAATCCATTGTCGGTCAGGACATGCTTGAACAGGCCGCGCAGCACGTTTGGTGGCGCGGTCACGACATGGGCGCCAAGCTTCGCCGCCTGAATGATGTGTTGGGTGTGGCGGATCGAGGCTGCCAGCACCTCGGTCCTGAAATGCGGATACTGGCGGTAGATCGTCATGATCTCGGCGATCAGCGCCATCCCGTCATGGCCGTTGTCGTCGATGCGGCCGATGAAGGGCGAAACGAAGCTGGCTTCGGCCTTGGCCGCGAGCAGCGCCTGGCCCGCCGAGAAACAAAGCGTGACGTTGACCATTGTCCCTTCGGAACGCAGCGCCTTGCAGGTCTTGAGACCGTCCGGCGTCAGCGGCACCTTGACCGCCACATTCTTGGCGATCTTTGCAAGCTTCCTGCCTTCTTCCAGCATGGTCTTGTGATCGATGGCGACTGTTTCAGCACTGACCGGGCCAGGGACGATGTCACAGATTTCCTCGATCACCTCGAGCATGGGGCGGTCAGCCTTCATGATGAGCGAGGGATTGGTGGTCACGCCATCAAGCAGGCCTGACGCCGCAAGGTCCTTGATCTCGGCGACATCCGCGGTATCCACGAAGAACTTCATATAAACTACCCCAATGGCGAGTGGTTCGGACGCGCGCGCAGTACAATTTGTAGCAGATGGGCACGGCCCCGAAAACACCGTTCGGACGGTGCGCGTGCTGCTGCCTCTGCCACTGGCGGACGCCTACGACTACAAGGTTCCAGAAGGCCTGTATGTTGCGGTCGGTCACTTCGTAATCGTACCGCTGGGAAAACGCGAGACCTTGGGCGTGGTCTGGGGTGAAGGCACGGGCGAGGTGGCCGTCGCCAAGCTGCGGGACATCATCGAAGTTCTGCCGGCCTTGCCGATGCCCCCTCCGCTCCGCCGGTTCATCGACTGGGTTGCGGCCTATACGCTCGCGCCGCCGGGTGCCGTGCTGCGCATGGCGATGAGCTCTCCTTCCGCGCTCGAGGCGCCGAAGACTGAGACCGTGTACCAGCCTTCAGCCGGCGCGGGCGATACGCGGAAACTTACCCCGGCGCGACGCCGCGTGCTCGAAGCGCTCAGCGGAGGGCCGGCGATGGCGGCGGCGGAGCTCGCCCAGCTCGCCGGCGTTGGCGGCTCGGTGGTCAAGTCGATGGCGGCCGTAGGCCTGCTTGACGCCGCGGAACGCACCGTGCGCCGTTCCTTCCCGCGACCCGACGGAGGACGCGATGGCCCGACACTGTCGCCAGCGCAGAAGGCGGCAGCCGACGCCCTGATCGAAAGTGTGAAGGCACGGGCCTTCTCTGCGACCCTGCTCGACGGGGTGCCCGGCGCGGGCAAGACCGAGGTCTATTTCGAAGCGATTGCGGCGGCGCTGTCGATCGAGCGGCAGGTCCTGGTTCTCCTGCCGGAGATTGCGCTGACCGCTCAATGGCTGAACCGCTTCGAGGATCGCTTTGGCTGCACGCCAGCGGTATGGCATTCTGGTCTGACCAGTCTCGAGCGACGCGAAACCTGGCGGGCTATCGCCGATGGCCGCATCGGCGTCGTGGTGGGCGCGCGCTCGGCGCTGTTCCTGCCATTCGCTGACCTCGGCCTTGTCGTGGTCGACGAGGAGCACGACACCTCGTTCAAGCAGGAAGAGGGCGTGTGCTATAACGCACGCGACATGGCGGTGGTGCGTGCCCGCCTGGTTGCGGCGCCGATCGTGCTCGCCTCCGCAACGCCATCGCTCGAAAGCATCATGAACGTCGCTTCGGGTCGCTACAGCGCGCTGCATCTGCCGGCGCGACACGGCAGCAACCAACTCGCGACGATCGCCGCCGTCGATCTCAAGCGGCTGCCTCCCGAACGTGGCCGCTGGCTATCGCCGCCGGTGCTCGACGCGATGCAGACGGCATTGGCCGCTGGCGAGCAGACGCTGCTTTTCCTCAACCGCCGCGGCTACGCGCCGATCACGCTCTGCCGGTCCTGCGGCAAGGGAATCGAGTGTCCGCAATGTTCCGCCTGGCTCGTCGAGCATCGCTTTCGGCGCATGCTGGTTTGCCATCACTGCGGCTACAGCGAGGCGCCGGCGACAACCTGCAAATCGTGCGGTGCGGTCGATCACTTCGTCGCCTGTGGCCCGGGGGTTGAACGGCTGGCGGAGGAGGCGCATGCCGCATTTCCCGAGGCGCGCGTCGAACTCTTCACATCCGATTCGCTGGCGAGTCGCGAAGAGGCGACCGCCGCGATCGAGCGGATGATCGCTGGCGAAATCGACATTCTGATCGGCACGCAGATGGCGGCCAAGGGCCACCACTTCCCCAAGCTCACATTGGTTGCCGTGATCGATGCCGATCTGGGACTGAACGGTGGTGACCTGCGCGCCGCCGAGCGGACGTTTCAGCTGCTTTACCAGGTGGCGGGCCGCGCCGGTCGCCACGAGAGGCCGGGCCGGGCCCTGATCCAGACCCACGCCCCCGAGCATCCGGTAATGCAGGCGCTGGTTGCCAATGATCGGGACCGCTTCGTGGCCGCCGAGCTGGCTGGCCGCTCCGCAGCCGGTATGCCCCCTTATGGTCGCCTTGCGTCCCTCATCATCTCGGGCCCGGATCCGGTGGCGGTGGACAATGTCTGCGCAGCAATTGCCCGTAATGTCCCGCAGAAGGACGGGATCACCGTGCTCGGCCCGTCGGTGGCGCCGATGGCTCTGCTGCGCGGGCGACATCGGCGGCGATTTCTTCTGAAGACCGGCCGGGATACCGCAGTGCAACCTCTACTGCGTGCGTGGCTCGGGCAAATTGGCCTACCCGCTTCAGTACGCTTGCAAATCGACGTCGATCCCTATTCATTCCTTTAACGGAACGCGCGGAAAAGGCAGGTATTTCGCGGGTTTTGGCAACCTTGCGCGGAGCAAGGCCGCATGGTAGCAACGCGCGCTTTTCCGGGATGGGGGTTCATTCTCTCGGAAAATGCGAAGGCGAATCAAGGACTTGCCGGCCCGGGCGATGGGCAGGGAGAGGCTGTTATCGTGTCAACAACCGCCACGACCGGCGTTGCCGGCCGCTATGCCAGCGCCCTCTTCGAGCTGGCTGACAATGCCAAAGCGCTCGATTCAGTGGCGCGGGACCTCGATACTTTTCGCAAGCTGCTTGCCGAGAGCGCCGATCTCCGGCGCCTGATCGGCAGCCCGGTGATCGGCCGCGATCTGCAGGGCAAGGCATTGCTGGCCGTGCTCGACGCCGCCGGCATCACGGGTCTGACGCGCAGCTTCATCGGCACGGTCGCCGCGAACGGCCGTGCCCGCGAGCTGCCAGCGATGGCCGCCGGTTACCTGGCCGAGCTTGCACGTCGCCGAGGTGAAACGACGGCCACCGTGACCTCGGCCGTTCCGTTGACCGATGCCCAGCTGCAGCAGCTCACCGATACGCTGCGTTCGGTCCTGGGCGGCGCAAAGGTTTCCATCGACGCGCGCGTCGAACCGGACATTCTCGGCGGTCTCGTCGTGAAGGTCGGCTCGCGTCTGTTCGATTCGTCCATCCGCAGCAAGCTGCAGCGCTTGCAGCTTGCCATGAAGGGAGTTGCCTAATGGATATTCGTGCGGCCGAGATCTCGGCCATTCTCAAGCAGCAGATCGCCAACTTCGGCAACGAGGCCGAAGTCGCCGAGGTCGGCCAGGTCCTCTCCGTCGGTGACGGTATCGCCCGCGTCTACGGGCTCGACAGCGTCAAGGCCGGCGAAATGGTCGAGTTTCCCGGCGGCATCAAAGGCATGGCGCTGAATCTCGAGAGCGACAATGTCGGCGTCGTGATCTTCGGTGAGGATCGCACGATCCGCGAGGGCGACACCGTCAAGCGTACCGGCGCCATCGTCGACGTTCCCGTCGGCAAGGGCCTGCTCGGCCGCGTGGTCGACGGTCTCGGCAATCCGATCGACGGCAAGGGCCCGATCGCGTCGACCGAGC
>JAHCJV010000048.1 GCA_026126105.1 Enhydrobacter sp. | reverse complement strand
CCGGCAGTTCGTGAGGGGTCACGATGGAACTGCAACTCAGCCTACCCGGCGACTGGCCGGTCGGGACGACTTGAAATCGGTGCTCACCTGGCTCCAGGAAGTGAAGTCAACGCGTGGGTGCCCGTCGCGTAGGCGCGCGCCCAGCCGGGGCGGCGGCGCTGTACGGGGTGAAAACTGGCCTTAGCGCCGACTCAACAATCGCGTCGGAAGACGGCGTAGGAGAAGCGCTGCTCTGTTCCCCAAGGCGTCGTGTGCGTTTCATTCGCCTGGTCGGCGAGCACGAAGGGGGCGCCCAGCCGCTTCGCCAAGGTCTCCGGGCTGTATCGCTGCACCGGCAGGCCGCTGCATTGTTCCGGGCCGTCTAGCGCGAAGGTCGCCACGATCACCGCCGCCCCTCGTTCCGTGCCAGCGCGTAACGCCGTGATGTAGGCGTCCTGATCTTCGGTCCTGGTGAGAAAGTGGAACACCGCCCGGTCATGCCAGACCCCGTACAGGCGCGGCGGGCGCCACCTTGTGATGTCAGCGACAATCCAAGTGACGCGCGACGCCCGCCCGCCCAGCCGAGCCTTTGCCTTCGCCAACGCCGCATCCGAGATGTCTAGAACGGCAACGTTCGCATAGCCACGCTCCAGCAGGTCATCGACCAAAGTCGATGCGCCGCCGCCGATGTCAATGACGTAGGATGCCTTGCCCGCCGTCGCTGTGACGTAGGCCAAGGATTGATTGGAATGGCGCTGATACCAACTCACGGCCGTTTCGGCCCTCGCTGAATAGACGCCTTCCCAATGGTCGCGCAGATCGCCCATGGGTGCCTCCCTAATGCCGGCGACACGCGCCGGAAGCAGCGGAGAGTTTATGCCTAATCGCGGGCGACGCCACTCCTTCGCCGGGTGCTGCCTGCGGTATGCGAGGCGCCGGTGCGCTACTCGGTCGGCGCCATGTGGGCGGGCTCAAGATGACGGGCCACCTCGTCCAGGTCGCGAATGTCGACCACCTGGTGACACGTCGGGCAGCGGTAGTGATGCTCGTCCACCTTGGCGGGCGGGAGCGAAACGTAGGGGAGATGATCCTCATTCACCTGGTGCGTGCCCGCCAGTCCCAGGGCTTTGCGCAGTCGTGCGCATGCACGCCAACGCGCTGTCCGACCGCAGCCCTCTCTTGCTCCACATAGTCGAGGCTGTATCTGACGAACGCCCAAGCCATGCCGGCGCGCACCATCGCCGCCCCGAGATCTAGCCCATCCGCTCGGCATAGGGCGACTATCCGGCCATACCGATCCCTGTCGCGCTCCTCACAAGTGATCGTCCGACCGCCCATCAGTTCGATGAGCGCTTTCGAAGCCAGCGTGCCGGCCGGCCAGCCATCGGCACAGGCCTGCCGCGCCTCGGCGGAATCAATGCCCCAAAGCCTGTAAGTCGTACCATCGAGCTTGATCGTATCCCCGTCGACCGCGTGGATACCCTGAGCGGCGGCAGGCGACGCAAGCAGCACCACGGCAGCGATGGCCAGCGCGGCCGAAGAATCCATTGCTCCCCCCTCGCCTCTTGGTGGTAGCATCATAGATGGGCACGACCGCGCAGGGGCGACAATGCGGCGAAGCTGGGGACTTTTACTAGTTGGGCTGGTCGCATTGGTGAAGTCCGTCGCTGCCCACGCTTGCATCACGAATGGAAGTGAGGTTCGTGGGGAGATAGTCCGGGCGGAACGACTGCATCCCAACGGGACGCCGTTAAGCGGGATAGCGTTGAGACTGCCTGCATCTATGTGCGCTGATCTGGCTGGGCCAATGGGCGTCAATAGATATCAAGTCCGCGAGATCCAGCTTGCTCCGCCAGGCCATGCCGCCTACCGGCAGATTGCCGAGCGGTTGGGACAGGTCGTTAGCGTGAGACTTATCGACGTATTCCCAGCCCACACCGCTTGGCATCTAGGCGAAGCGGTAACAGTGGAATTTGCCGTGGTGAGCACGGCCATTCCGGCGAACGATAACCAACGCAATTCAGCCCAACTAGGACCTAGCTTCGACTGCACCGCAAGACCTGTGGCTTCACAGCCACTCGCCCAAATGATTTGTCGCAACCCAGTCTTGGCGCACGTCGAGCTGTCCTACGTAATTGCCTACCAGGCAGTGCGGGAGGCGCTGCGCGAAGCAACCAACCCTGCCGCGGCGCGCAAAGCTATGGTGGATGATGCCAACGCCTTGGTCATTGCGATCAACGACGAATGCAGTATTCCCAAGACCGGCGCTTTGTCGGCCCCGCCGACAGATGCGAATGTCCAGTGCATCAAGGTTCGCTTCGATCGGAAGCGCTTTGAGCTGATTTCCCGGCTATCCGGAGCGGCCCGTGACGAGGCCGCCCTTGAGCCGGCCGAAACCATTGCGATTCAGCGCGGCCTGCAGGCGAAGTCCTACCTACCTGCCACTGCAGAAATCGACGGCGTCTTTGGGCCGGTCAGTAGACAAGCGATCTTGGCATGGCAGAGAGACAATGGTCTACGTGAGACGGGCTTCGCGTCGAAGGCGATGATGGCGGCACTCGCTGGCCAACCCCCATCGAGCGTCGCATCCGGCTCGTCCTACCCGTACCCGCCGCCTCCTCCGGTTGCTCCGGCTCCGATATCAGCAGCTCCGGTATTTCAGGTGGATCGATCAGGCAAGTCCTCTGCAATCCGATTGGCCTTGGCGGACGGTCCGGATTTGCGAGCGCAGGACGTGTTCGAGTTGGCCGGGGCCGCCGTGTACGTCGTTAAGACCCTCGATACGTTGGGATCTGCGGTCGCCATCAGTGACCGGGAGCTCCTGACCAACTGTCACATCATGAAGAATTTGCCATGGGCCCTACTTGAGCGGGACGGGCGAAAGCTGCTTGCCAACCTCGTGTCCGCCGATCCGGATGCCGATAGGTGTGTGTTGCGGATAAGCGAAGCGGAACCAGCTCCCCTGCCTAAATGGGTCCGTGTCCGTCCCTACGCTGACGTTAAAGTGGGGGAACGCGTCTTCACCATTGGAGCGCCCCAAGGCCTTGAGCTGACCTTGGCAGAGGGAATTGTAGCGTCAAAGCGCATGCTCGACGGCGGTCGGATGTTCCAGACGTCCGCCCCGATTTCCTCAGGTTCGTCCGGCGGCGGCCTGTTCGACGCGCATGGTCATCTAATCGGAATCACGACGTTCATGCTCAAGAACTCGCAGAACTTGAACTTTGCCATTGCCGCTGAGGAGTACGCCAAATAACGCCGGCCACCGTTGGGCCGGGCAGGGGCGTCTTAGCGCGTCGGCTTCCAGCGCAGCTTGGGCGCCCGGAACTCGCGCCCGGTCATCCGGGTCTCATGCGCGTAGCCAGATGGGGCCTCGGAAGCATCCTTTATCGAGCCGCGCGTGCCGCAGCGGGCGCAGACGAAAGGGCAGGGGTCGAACGGCACATCGAGCGGCGGCATGTCGGTGAAGCGCTGGCAGGGGTGGCAAACCACGACATGCGCGCCCAGCGCCCAGACAAGAGCGCGGCAGGTACCAGGCTCGCGCGGCCAGTTCTTCATGCCCATGACGGGCGACGCTAGGGATTTGCCATCCACAGGCCAAATCGAGCCGTTTTTTCCATCATTCAGAAGGCTAAGTGCTTGATCGGCCGATTTCGCTCCGCTTCTGAAAATCGCAGTGTCGGTGGTTCGATCCCGCCCCTGGGCACCATTTCCCAAATTCTACCGAGGTACCGAAGACTTGTTTCTGGCCCTCGTCGCGAGGGCCGTTTACTGGTTCCCCTCACATTCGACGGCTTTCGCGGGCCCGCATTCTAGCTGGAGCGGATTGAAAGTGGAACGGTAAGGCTCCTTTGTCCAAAGTTGGCAGACACACTCGTACGGCGTGAGACCTTAGAGGTGTTGGCGCCGGGTGAAAACTGACCCACTGCGCGGAGGTAGCATTGACCCACCTGGGCAAGGATGACGGCTTTGTGCGAGCCGTCAATGTTGCCAGGTGGTGGGCAAGCGCTACGAGCGCGGCGCGATCGTGCTAACCAGCAATCTGCCGTTCACGCAATCGGCCAGTGCCTTCGCCGACGATCAGACGCTGACTGCCGCCATGCTCGATCGCCTGCTGCATCACACCCACATCGTCCAGATCAGTGGTTGGAGCTATCGGTTGCGAGACAAGCGCAAGGCGGGACAGACAGCAAGAAGGATGGCGACGACGCCATGCTGACGCTCTATGGCCGCGGCGATATCCGCTCCGGACCCGCCTTCGCTGTGGCGTATGCGAACTCGCCTCGAACGAAGAATCCGGCAGTATTGTCTATCGCCGTGGCGATCTCCGCGGTTTCTTCAGGAGTTTGTTTGCCGGAGGATGAGAGCCGGTGGCCTTGTCGAAGGCGTCGGCCACCAGCCGGTACTGCACGCGCATCATCGACAGCCGGCGATAGAAATTCAGCAGGTCGCGGACCGGGCCGGTCATGCGCTCGTATCCCGACATGAATGCCACGATGATGCCGATCTCCGTCCGGCCCTGAATGGCAAGCCATCCGCCGACCATGAGAATTCCCAGCAGCCCGAGTCCGGTTATCAGCTGGTTGAAAGATTTTGTTGCAATCTTGAGTCGTGCGAAGCGAAGACGCAGGTCATAGATGCGATCGACGAGCGCATCAGGTTCCGTCCGCGGTGGGGGGTCGTGGCGGCCGTCGCGAAGCACGACGTCACTCAGCGCGCGCACGATCGTTATCTTGGATCGGGACAGCTGGTTGAGGACGGGTTGCGCAAGGCCCACGGCGACGACCGACGGAACCAGAAAGACGATCGCGACCATCGCGATCAGCGGCTCTATCAACAGCATGTAAGCGGCGATGCTGACGACGGTACCGGCCTGCAGCATGGGCAGCGATATGCTCTCAGCCACGAATCCCCCGACCTTCTCCGATTCCGCCGAGATGATCGCCTGCTTCGTGCCCCGGTCGATGCCGGATTCGAGCGGCCCGCCGACGAACTTGCCGCGCAGCAGGCGTGTGACGCCTTCTGCGGTCTTGTGCAGGTAGACGTCGCGCAGGTATTTCAGTCCGCCCTGGACGAACAAGACGGCGAGGTAAAGCGCGCCGAAGGCCAGCAGCAGCTCGACGGCGGAATGGGCCACCGCGTAGTTGACGATGCGGCGCTGCAGCTCGAGCGGAGCCAATGACAGAGGAAACAGCGCAAGAGTAAGCACGCCGAGACGCACCTGCTGTCGGCCGCTCACTTCGACGACGTAGCCGTATAGCGACGGCGACATCGGCCCACCGGGCCATTCACCCACGGGCAGGTATGCCCACCGCCAGAGTCGCATTAAGGGTGGAGCCATGATCGCGCGTTCGCTTTCCTGGGGCTGCGGTCCGGTCGTCGGCGGCGGCGAGACTCGCCGCACCCCGCTGTCATGGCGCACCATGACGGCATGCCGCTCGGCGCCGGGCTTGCACTCCATGCCCATCGTCGATCCGTCCGCAAGGAGAGGGTCACCAAGCTGGGCTGGCGATCCGCGCCGCGGTCGTCCTGCTGACGAGGAAGCCATGGTGCTCGGCATCCCAAGTCCCGGCTCGACGTCGGACGGCTCCAGCCAGTGCTCGTGACCATCGAGCGGACGGTAAGCATCGAATCCGCCGCGGGTGAAGGATCGGCCAATGTCACGTTCGCCCCCAAACGCAGCAACGGTTTGTATTGTAGCCTGCGCCGGCAAAGGCACATCGACATGAAATCCCACAGCTATCCAGCGAGTCCCAATGTCACGTCCGGTGAGGAAATGCGGTTGTGCGTCGGCAAACATCCCGGTTTGATCCCGTTTGCAGGAGCGATCGGGTCGCGTCGCAATGCCGTGCGCTCCGCACGAAAGCAGGATCTGCTTGCGCGACGGCGAGGCACTCGATGATGGTCGAAAGGCGTGACGCGTCAGTTTCCGGGCCGCCTGGCCCGTCGGCCGGATGGCGGTCCCTTGCGGTGCCGATGGTCGTGCTGGCGGTCGTATCGGCAATCGTGCTCGCGTGTTACTGCGCGCCAAGCCTGCTGCTCCTTTTCGCCGGCATCCTGTTCGCGGTGCTGCTCGATGCCTGTACGCGCGCCCTGGAACGTATCGTGCCGCTCCAGCGATCCTTGCGATATGCGTTGGTCGTTCTCGTTCTCGGATCCGGCGCGGTCATCGCGCTCGGCTGGGGCATTGTCAGCCTGCCGGCCCAGGTGCAGGGGTTGATCTTCGTCATGGAGTCCCAGTTGACCGTGCTGGAGCGGGAACTGGCAGGCTTCGGTATCGAATTGTTCGGCCCGGGCGGCCGTCAGGACCTTTCTCATCTGCTCAGTGACCCGGGACGCCTGTTCGGCCACGTCCAGTACGCGGTCTCCGGCGCCTACGGCGTGGTCATGAACACCGTCGTGGTGGTCTGCCTGGGCTTGTTTTTCGCCGGCCAACCCGCAGCCTATCGTGACGGCGTGGTGATACTTGTGCCCGGTGCAGCGCGGGCGCGCGTTCGAACGGTGCTCGACGAAATGGGTCGGGTGTTGCGTAACTGGCTGCTGGGGCAACTGGTGCGTAGCGCTGTCGTCGCTCTGCTGCTCGGGCTCGTCTTCCATCTGCTGGGGCTTGCCGGTGCTCCACTGCTCGGCCTTCAGGCCGGTATTGCCAACTTCATCCCTTATCTCGGGCCGCTCATCGCCGCGTTTCCCGTCGCCCTTGTCGCCATGCCGCTCGGCCTTCCGACGCTCCTTTGGGTCCTAGGCATCTACTTCGCGATCCAGACCATAGAGGGTTTTGTTCTTGCGCCGCTCATTCAGAAGGGAGCCGTAGACCTTGCGCCGGCCTGGACCCTGTTCGCCATCGTCGTCTTCGGTGCGATGTTCGGCGCTCTCGGTGTCGCGCTCGCTGCGCCTGTCTTCGCCACTATCCGGGTTGCGGTGTTGCGCTTCTACGTCGAGGACTGGCTGAGCGACCCGTCAGTCCGGGAGACCGGCGGTTAGACCGATCCAGGGCGGTTCAGCGCCGGCGCATCTCCACGCGACGACCTGCTCAACAGGACAGGTTCGGGGAGACCCGCAGCAGCGTGGCGAGACTGACGATCGGGGTGCCGAGCGACGGAACCGGGAAACCGCAGCGTCACGTGCCAGGTACTTGAATGCTTTTGGGACAAGCTGAACAATTCGGGGACGATCGGTCAATCAAAGGGTAACTTGGCCCTTCTACAATGCCGTCAAGGCTGTCAGAGGCGTCTTTCCCCTGGGCGCGACAGTCGGAAAGCACCAATGTCCGAGCCGTCTTCCCTTCCGACTGTTCACCAGGCGACGCGTCTCGTCGACCTGGCCCTGCAAGGCGGGGGTTCGCACGGTGCCTTTACCTGGGGTGTGCTCGACCGGGTGCTCGAGGAGCCGGCTCTCACCATCGAAGCCATCTCCGGAACCTCGGCCGGCGCCATGAACGCCGCGGTAGTGGCGGCGGGCTTCGCCGAGGGGGGCAAAGCCGGCGCTCGTGCGGCGCTCGAGAGGTTCTGGAAAAAGGTTTCCGATGCGGCCGCCATGAGCCCGCTGCAGCGCAGCCCGCTCGACGTGCTGCTCGGTCGCTGGTCGCTCGACCAGTCGCCGGCTTACGTTGCCTTCGACCTCGCGTCGCGGCTGTTCTCGCCCTACGATCTGCCGTTCGGCGGAGCCAATCCGCTGGAAGCGGTGCTGGCCGAGGCGATCGACTTTGCCCGCTTGGCAGGCGCGCCCATCAAGCTGTTCATCACCGCGACCAACGTCCGTACCGGACGGCCGCGGGTTTTCCGCAACGCCGAGCTATCGCCCAAGGTCCTGCTGGCATCGGCCTGCCTGCCGTCGATGTTCCAGGCCGTCGAGATCGACGGCGAGGCCTACTGGGATGGCGGCTATTCCGGTAACCCGACGATGACGCCGCTGGTCCGCGAGTGCGTCTCGGATGACACCATCCTGGTTGCCATCAATCCCGTCGAGCGCCCGGGCATCCCGAAATCGGCGCGCGATATCCTCAATCGCCTCAACGAGGTGTCGTTCAACGCCGTGCTGCTGAAGGAGCTGCGCATGATGGCCATGCTACGGCAGGTGGCGCCGTCGGGAGACGGCGAGGCGGGGCACTGGTCCCGCATGCGCATCCACCTGATCAGCAGCAAGCTCCTGGTCGAGCTCGGCTCCTCGTCGAAGCTCAATGCCGAATGGGCCTTCCTGCGGCTGCTGCGCGACGAGGGGCGGCGCGCCGCCGACGCCTTCCTTACGAAACACGGCGATGACCTGGGGCGGCGCTCGACCGTCGATATCGATCGGCTGCTGGACACGGTGTGATGGGGCTCGCGGGCATACTGCTGGGCCTTGCGATCCTCGTCTGGCTGGCCTTCCGTGGCTGGAGCGTGCTGCTGTTGGCTCCCGTCGCTGCTCTGATAGCGGCGGCCTTCGCCGGCGAGCCCCTGCTGGCCCACTGGACCCAGACCTTCATGGGTGGGGCGGCGCAATTTCTCGGCCAGTTCTTTCCGCTTTTCCTGATGGGCGCACTGTTCGGCAAGCTGATGGAAGACAGCGGCTCGATTGCGGCGCTCGCGCGCTGGATGATGGAGCGGCTGGGGCCCGGCCGCGCTATACTTGCCGTCGTTCTCGCCGGCGCGCTGGTGACCTACGGCGGCGTCAGCCTGTTCGTTGCGCTGTTCGTGCTCGCGCCGATGGCCGAGGCGATGTTTCGTGCGGCAGCCATCCCGCGTCGCCTGATGCCGGCGGCGATCGCCCTCGGCACCTCGACATTCACGATGTCGGCGCTGCCCGGCACGCCGGCCATCCAGAATGCCATTCCGATGCCGTTCTTCGGCACCACCCCCTTCGCTGCGCCCGGGCTCGGAGTGGTGGCGTCCGCCATAATGCTGGGATTCGGCATGTGGTGGTTGCAGCGCGCCAGCGCCGCGGCCCGAAGGAACGGAGAACCTCTCCATTTCGACGAACCCGTACCTGACGGCCAGGTCGCCGAGGACCCGCTCGTCCGCGAGCGGGCGATCATCGCCCAGGGCTTCGACCCGGCGGAGATCCATCATTCGCAGTTGACCGAAAGCGAGCCGTCGGTGGTGACGGCGGCCCTGCCGCTGGTGGCGGTCGTCATCGCCAATTTCGTGATGTCCTTTGTCGTGCTGCCGCAACTCGACACGGAGTTCCTGGCCGAGCCGCGCTGGGGGGCGACCTCGCTATCGGCCGTGGGGGGCGTGTGGTCGGTGGCGGCCGCGCTTGCCGTCGCGATCTCGATCCTGTTGCTGCTCAATGGCCGCCGGCTGCCTTCGATTCGCCAAACCATGGATGCCGGTGCCAATGCATCCGTGCTCCCGGCGCTGAGCGTGGCGAGCCTGGTCGGATTCGGCGCCGTCGTCGCGGCCTTGCCGGCGTTCGAGGCCGTGCGCGAGTGGGTGCTGTCGATCGGCGGCGGTCCGCTCGTCTCGCTCGCGGTCGCCACCAACGTGCTGTCGGCGCTGACCGGTTCGGCCTCGGGCGGCCTGACGATCGCGCTCGACGCGCTCGGCCCGACCTACATGCGCCTCGCGGCCGAGCACGGCATCGACCCGGCACTTCTCCATCGCGTGGCCGTGATCGGTGCCGGCACCCTCGACAGCCTGCCGCACAATGGGGCGGTCGTGACCCTGCTCGCGGTTTGCGGCTCGACGCACGCCCGCAGCTACCGCGACATCGTCGTGACGGCTATCGTGGGCGCGCTGCTAGCGCTGATCGTCGTGATACTGCTGGGCAGCCTGTTCGGGTCGTTCTGAGCAAAGGAGCGGATGGTGAGCTTGCGTGCGCTGGCTTCGGTCGTCGTGGTGCTCTGGGCGGCGTCGATTCTGGCCGCCTGCGCACCACCGTCGCGGGGACCGGCGGTGCGGGCCGCCGACGTATCGCGCGCCTTTCCTCTCGGCATCCCCCATGCACGGTTTTATGCCGATGGCGATCCCGCCCCGATGATCGCCGAGGCGACCCTGGCGATCGAACGGATCAAGGCCGCGCTGCGCGCCGAAGGCCGGCCGAGCCAGCCGATTCCGCCATCGTCCTTCCTGGCCATCTCGGGAGGTGCTGACAACGGGGCGTTCGGTGCCGGCCTGCTCAACGGCTGGACGACGACCGGTACGCGGCCGGAATTCAGGATGGTGACCGGAATCAGCACCGGCGCCCTGATCGCTCCGTTCGCCTTTCTCGGCCCGAGCTACGACGGGCAGCTGCGCGAGGTCTACACCGAGCTGGGCCCGGACAGCGTATTCTCGCGGCGCGCCTTCACGGCCGCGTTGTTCAGCGATGCCATGGCCGGGACCCGGCCGCTGGCCGAGACGATCGACCGGTACGTAGACGACCGGATGCTCGCCGCCATCGGCCGGGAGTACGAGCGCGGCCGGCTGCTCATGCTGGGCACGACCGATCTCGACGCGCAGCGCCCGGTGATCTGGAACATCGGTGCCATCGCTGCCAGCGGTCATCCGCAGGCGCTCGACTTGTTCCGCAAGATCCTGCTGGCCACCGCCGCCATTCCGGGCGCCTTTCCGCCGGTCATGATCGATGTCGAAGTCGACGGCACCCGGTACCAGGAGATGCATGTCGACGGCGGGGTCAACGCCCAGCTTTTCCTCTATCCCGGGTCGTTCGACCCCGGCTTGCTGCCGGTGCGGAGCCAGCAGACCGCCTATCTCATTCGCAATGCGCGTCTCGATTCGGAGCATTCGGAGGTCGAGCGTCGCACCATCTCGATCGCCGGCCGGGCCATCGGCACCATGCTGCAGTCCGCGGGCTACAGCGACGTGGCGCTGGCTTACTTCCTCACCAAGCGCGACGACGTAGCCTACAGGCTGGCCTTTATCGGCGCCGACTTCACGGAGCGGCGTGGGCGGCCGTTCGAGCCGGCCTACATGCGCGCGCTATTCGACTACGGTTATGCCAAGGCGCGGTCCGGCAACCCTTGGCACCTCGTCCCTCCAGGGCTCCACACTACCCGGGCAACGCGCGGGAGCAGCCCCGAGGACTGACCTTCCTCGTGGTCGGCAGGAGGCGGAATGGAACTCCCGGGCCAGTCCTGGGACAACATGCCGGTGTGCGAAGCCGGAGCGGCAAGTAGACTGCCAGCCACCCGGGGGTGCTGGTGATATTGCGTGGCGGGCGTTGGTACTCCACGTCTCTTGGGCGATTTCACGAAGGAAACGCAGATGAGCACTCTGGTGATTCTTGGATTCGACGGGCTGCACACGGCAGACGAGGTGCTGAACAAGCTCCGCTCTCTCCAGAAGGAATATCTGATCGATCTCGAGGATGCTTGCGTCGTCGAGCGCGACCCCCAGGGCAAGGCGCACATCAAGCAGGCCGTCAATCTCACCGCCCTGGGCGCGGCGGCGGGTGGAAGCCGTGGTGCCTTGTGGGGCACGCTGTTCGGGCTTCTGTTCCTCAATCCCCTTGCCGGCATGGCCATCGGCGCCGTCGCGGGGGCCGGGGCAGGGGCCCTCTCCGGATCGCTCGCCGACTACGGCATCCGCGACGACTTCATCAAGAGCATCGGCGAAACCATCCCGAATGGCTCGTCGGCGCTCTGCGTGCTATTCCGCAGCGTCACCGAGGACAAGGTGATCCCGGAACTCGAGCCCTACAAGCCGCGCGTGCTCAAGACCTCGCTGTCGACCGAACAGGAAGCGCGGCTGCGCGCCGCGCTCGACAAGCTCAGCACCTAGAGCGTGAGGGGACCAAGTCGAATGCGCCGGCGAAGAGGTTGGCGCAGCCGGCCGAGGTGACGATGGGCAGCATGTTGGCGCAAGCGTTGTGGACGGCGCCCAGGGTTCTCTGTCCCGCGGCCGTATTCAGCCGACTGTGCAACCAATACTTTCGACAAGCTTGTCGCCGGCTTAGCCCGGAGATCTTTCCACCGCGCCTTGGGGCACGACCCGATGGTTAGTAATTCGGCAACTTCGGCGATGTCAGACGCAAGGATGCGAAATCCTCGTCAGCCGGGGCACAGCGCTGTCTCGGACGCACAACCGGCACCGGACGCCCAAATCGCGGTCGTCGTCAAGTGCTGGCCGCGTCTGTCCGAGACGTTTATTGCTCAGGAGATGGCTGGCCTCGAAGCGCGTGGCCTCAACCTGAAGATCTATTCGCTGCGCTATCGAACGGATCCTGCGATCCATCCTGCACATGCGCGCGTCCGAGCACCCATTGCCTATCTGCCACAGTACTTGAAAGACGACATCCTGCGCGTCATGCGCGCCTGGTGGACGGTGCGTCGGCTTCCGGGTTTCTCCCTCGCACGGCGCCGATTCCTCCAAGATCTGATCCGGGATCGCACCTTTCATCGGATACGGCGTTGGGGCCAAGCGATGGTGCTCGCTGCCGAGATGCCGGCGACTATCGAGCGAATCTATGCACATTTTCTTCATACGCCGGCGTCAGTGGCCCGCTATGCCGCGATCATGCGTGGCCTGCCCTGGTCTGGTTCCGGCCATGCCAAGGACATCTGGACCAGTCAGGAATGGGAATTGCGCCGGAAACTCGCCGACGCCGATTGGTTGATCACCTGCACGAAGTTCGCATTCGCCCGTCTCAAGGACCTGGTTGCCGACTCTTCTCGGGTCCAACTCGTCTATCATGGCCTGGACTTGGCGCACCTGCCGGTGCCGCCCATTCGCGAGTGCCGCCGCGACGGGTCCGATCCTACAGATCCGGTCGTCATCCTGTCGGTTGGCCGTTGCGTGCCGAAAAAGGGCTATGACGACCTTCTGGATGCGCTGGCTCGGCTGCCGGACCAGCTGCACTGGCGTTTCGAGCACATTGGCGGCGGCATCCTGGACGAAGAGCTCAAGGTGCAGGCCAACCGTCTAGGCATTGCAGATCGTTGCACCTGGCTCGGCGCGCAACCATCTGCGGATGTATTCGCTGCCTACGCACGTTGCGATATATTCGCGCTCGCCAGCAAAACCGCAGCGGATGGAGATCAGGAGGGGATGCCCAACGTGCTTCAGGAGGCTGGCTACCAGGGCATGGCGATTGTTTCCACACGCTCCGCCGGCATTGCGGAGTTCGTCGAGCATGGGGTCAACGGCCTGCTGGTTGCCCCTGCCGCTCCCGACGAACTCTGCGCCGCGATCTCGAGGTTGGTGCGTGATCCCGCGCTTCGCGCCCAATTTGGCGCTCAGGCTACTCGCGTCGTCCAGACTCGGTTTTCGTTCGAGAATGGCATCGACCGCATCGCCACCGCCCTTCGTGGACCATCGCGCACGACGTCTGCTGACGAGCGAACTGACGAAGGTGTTTCAGGTGGCCCGACTCTTGTTCACTACGTAGGTCCGACGAGCTGAGTCGCCCCCTGTCACGGCGTCGGCGTCGTGCCGCACCGACGATCCTCGGCCTTACCGTACGCCTCTAGCGGCGCTGCCCCAGGAACATCATCAGGAACTGGAAGAGGTTGACGAAGTCGAGGTACAGGCTGAGCGCGCCGAAGATCGCCACTTTCTCCGCTGCGTCGGAGCCCCAGGCGCCGGCGTATTGCTCCTTGATCTTCTGGGTGTCGTAGGCAATCAGGCCCGCGAAGATGAGCACGCCCGCGACGGAAATGATGAAACTCATAGTGCCGGAAGGCCAGAACATGTTGACGAGTCCGGCCAGGATGATGCCGATCAGGCCCATGAACAGGAACTTGCCGACGGCCGTGAGGTCTCGCTTCGTCGTGTAGCCATACAGGCTCAGCGCGCCAAAAGCGGCTGCCGTCACGAAGAAGGTGCGGGCGACCGAGGCGCCGGTGTAGCGGAACAGCAGCAGGGAGAGGCTGACGCCCATCAGGCCGGTGACGACCCAGTAGACCGCCTGGACCGCGCCGACGCTCATCTGCGCGGCGCGCGCCGAGACCAGCAGCAGCAGTCCGAGCGGCGCGAGGATCGCAACCCAGCCCAGAATATTGAGACCGACGACACTGCCGCCCTGCATCTCGAAGAACAGGCTGGCGATCTCGGCCGAGCTGAAAATGCCCAAGGCGACAATGCCCGAGAGGGCGAGGCCCGATGCCATGTAGTTGTAAACGCGCACCATGTGGGCGCGCAGGCCAGCGTCGAATGCAGCCTGGTCGATAACGCCGGCGGCCCGGTTGACCGATCCGAAGTTGGAATTCGCCATAACCCATACATCCTTTGCCTAAGCCGACGGTCGCCAGTCACTGCGAGCCGGGAACTGCCTCGAATCAATCGCAAATTCGGTCCGCCGTCCATACACAAAGGGGCTGCGGCCGCGTCCGGAGGAAGTTGGAACCTCCGGAACAGCCGTGGGACGGTGCGCCGATGTGCGCTGGGCGCAGTTGACTACGATCGCCTGCGGTCGAGTAGATGGCGGTCCATTCTCCTCCCCGGCGACGGCCGGAGAGGACCATCTGAGCCTCCTTCGCCGGCACCAGCCTTGAAATCGGGGAGATATCCTGCACAAGGTCGCCGGGCTGCAGAGTGCCGCATGCAACCGGGGGCCGGCGTGCGATTGTCGTGCTTCGAGGAGAGCTGTCGTGATCTCTACCAATCTTTCGGACGAGGCCAGACGCTTTGCCGTCGATAGTTTCCGGTCTCATTGGCTGCTGTTCGCGCTCGTCGGCGGCGTGTTCGTTATCGGCGCTGCCGTGGCCATTTTCGTGCCCGCGCTTTCGTCGATCGCACCCAACGAGGTGCTGGGCCTGGTGTTGCTGCTCGTCGGCCTCGCGCAGATCGTGCAATCGGGGAAGATGCAGCAGACCGTCTTGTTCGCCTGGTGTCTGGCGCTCGGCGGTGTGGCGGCGATCGGCGGAGTCCTTGTCTACATCGAGCCTTTCCCTGGCATTGTCATCAAGACGCTGGTCATGGCGCTGGTCTTCGCCCTGCATGGGCTGACGCAGATCGCTTTTGCGGCGAAGGTGCGGCGCTTGCCGGGATGGTATTGGTTCGCCTTGGCTGGTGTCGCCGCCATGCTCGCGGCGGCGCTGCTGGTGATGAAGCTGCCGTATAGCCGCTCCTTCACGCCGGCAACTGTCGGCGGCGTTTCGCTCGGCGTCACCGGCTGGGCCTACTTCACGGTCGCCCTGGTCGCCCGTCGGACGTAGCATTCCACCCAGGATCGTCGTCACCCGCGGCATCGACCACGTGCCGCCTTCGCGGGCGCCGAGGATTTCCACGACATCGGCACCTGAAACCGCGGTCACGAGCGGCGCAGGATCCTGAACCCCAGGTAGGCGCCGGCGATAGCCAGCAGCGGGCTGGCGAAGCTGAACACCGCATAGGGCGCGTAACTCCAGGTGGCGACACCGAGAGTCGCCGCCATGTAAGCGCCGCAGCTGTTCCACGGGATCAGTGCCGAGGTCGGCGTTGCCGTGTCGCCGACCGTGCGAGAGAGAACGACCGGGGCCAGCCCGCGTCGCTCAAAGGCGGTCTTGAACATCCGGCCCGGCAGGACGATTGCGATGTACTGGTCGGCAGTGATGATGTTGGTGGCGACAATCGATGCCACCAGCGAGCTGACGAGCGCGCCGACGGACTTCGCCCTCTCGGTGATCGGTGTGATCAGCCGGTCGAGCACGCCGGCCTTCTCGACCACGCCGCCGAAGGCGAGGGCGGTGACGATCAGCCAGATCGTGTTCAGCATGCTGTCCATGCCGCCGCGGCTGGCCAGCAGGTCGATCGGCGCGAAGCCGGTGGTCGACGTGTAGCCGCTGGCCAGGGCGAGCCACGTGCCCTTGAGCAGAGCGAGCCAGCCGGGAAGGTCCGCGGCATCGGCGAAGGTGACGACGCGTCCGGGCGCCACGACCACGGCGAGCACACCGCCCGCAACCGAGCCGAGAAAGATGGCGGTGAAGGCGGGCACCTTGAACAGCGCCAGCGCGATGACGACGACCAGCGGCAAGAACAGCACGGGCGTGATCTCGAAGGCGCCGCGGATCGCCGCCATTTTCTCCGAGGCGTCGAAGTCGCCTGGCCGCCCCAGGGCGAAGAAAATTGCCAACGCAATCGCCAGGGCGACAGTCGATGTCAGCAGGGTTTCGCGGATGTGCTGGTAGAGATCGACCCCGGCCGCGGCGGCGGCGAGGTTGGCCGAATCGGACAAGGGCGAGGATTTGTCGCCGAAGTAGGCGCCGGAGATGATGGCGCCTGCCGCGATCGCCGGGTTGAGCTCCATGCTCAAGGCGATACCCATGAAGCCGACGCCGATCGTGCCGACGACCGTCCACGAGCTGCCGATGCTGGCGGAGACGATGGCCGTGATCGCACACGCGGTGACGAAGAAGTAGTTCGGGCTGAGCAGTTGCAGGCCATAGTAGACCATGGCAACCAGCGTGCCGCTGAGCGCCCAGGTGCCGATCAGCCCACCGACGGCGAACAGGATGAAAATGGCGCCAATGCCGGTCGAGACGCTGTCCGTCGCCGCCTTGCCCAGAGTGTCGATCGAATGGCCGCAACGCCAGCCGACGAAGCCGGCGATCACCGTCGCGACGACGAGAGCGACCTGATTAGGCCCGACCGCCCCGGCATCGCCGAACAGAAAGTACGAGAGCCCGACCAGCAGGATCAGGCTGGCAACCGGGACTACGGCTTCCGCCGGCGAGGGCGGGCGGGGTTGGTCGGGCCTTTTCATCGACGAGAAACCTCGGTGCCAGAAGTGCCTAGAAGTCCACCGGATCGCGGACGATCGGACAGGTCATGCAATGCCCGCCGCCGCGGCCACGGCCGAGCTCTGCGCCGACGATGGTGATCACCTCGATGCCGGCCTTGCGCAGCAGCGTGTTGGTGTAGGTGTTGCGATCGTAGGCGAAGACGACGCCAGGCGAGGCGCAGACCAGGTTGGCGCCGCTGTCCCACTGGGTGCGCTCACGCATGTAAGCGGTGCCGCCGGTCTCGACGACGCGCATCTTCTTGACGCCCAGCGCCTCGGCCACGGTCTCGACGAACGGCTTGTCGTCCTTGCGCAGCTCGATGCCGCTCGGCGTGTCTGCGGGCCGATAGGAGTAGGCGTGGATATTGTAGACGATGTCGGGATAGAGCAGCACGCAGTCGCGGTCGGCGAAGGTGAATACGGTGTCGAGGTGCATGGCGGCGCGCAGCTTGGGCATCGCGGCGACGATCACGCGCTCGGCCGCGCCCTGGCGGAACAGGGCTTGAGCAAGCTGGCTGATTCCCTGTCGCGAGGTGCGCTCGCTCATGCCGATCAGCACGACACCCTTGCCGATCGGCATGACGTCGCCGCCTTCGATCGTCGCCAGGCCGTGGTCGATCGTCGGATCGCCCCACCAGACCTTGACCTTGCCGGCGAAGTCGGGATGGAACTTGTAGATCGCCGCCGCCAGGATCGGCTCCTCGTGGCGCGCCGGCCAGAACAGCGAGTTGATGCTGACCCCACCGTAGATCCAGCACGTCGTGTCCCGCGTGTACAAGGTGTTGGGCAGCGGCGGCAGAAGGTATTCCGTGACGCCAGCGGCATCCTTCACCAGCTTCAGCATCTCGCCGCCGCGGGTCTCCGGGAACTCCTCGGTCGACAGCCCCCCGATCAGGGTCTCGGAGAGCTCGCGCGGCGTCAGCCCGTCGAGGTAGCTTCGGATCTCGTCGACCAGGCCCAACCCGACCTGGTTGGGCACCACCTGGTTGTCGATGATCCACTTGCGTGCCTCGGGGATCGCCACCGTCTCGGCCAGCAGGTTGTGCATTTCGACGACCTCGATGCCGCGGTCGCGCATCTTCTGCATGAAGTCGAAATGATCGCGCTTGGCGTTGTCCACCCACAGCACGTCGTCGAACAGCAGCTGGTCGCAGTTCGACGGTGTCAGTCGCTGATGGGCTCGCCCGGGGGCGCACACCATGACCTTGTGAAGCTTGCCGACCTCGGAATGAACGCCGAATTGCTTGTCCGATGCTTTTGTCATGTGATGCTCCGTCGACTAGAGGGTGATGTATCCGGTGGCGAGCCAATAGACGCCGATGGCCGCGCCGACGATCGTCAGGCCAAAGATCAGCCAGTCCCAGGTCCGGGCGAAAACCGGCTTGCCCTGCTCGCGGCGCGCCCAGACATAGAGCAGGCTTCCTGGTGCATAGAGAACCGCCGCCAGCAGGATGTATGTCGGGCCGCCGGCGTAGAGCATGAAGATCGTGTAGAGGGTCGCGGCGACGGAGATGATCAGGTCGCGTCGCCGTTCCTCGGGACGCACATCGTAGGTCTCGCCGCGGCGGCAGAGCTGCAGGCTGTAGGCAGCCACCATCACGAACGGGATCAGCGAGATCGAACTGGTGAGATTCAGCATCAGCGAGAAGGCGTCGCGCGACCAGTAGGTCGTCACGACGATGAGCTGAACAACGATATTGGTCGCCCACAGCGCGTTCGCCGGCACCTTGTTGGCGTTCTCGCGGGCGAACAGCGCCGGCATGTCCCTGGTCTTGGCCGCCGCGAACAGCACCTCGGCGCAGATCAGCGACCAGGCGAGATAGGCGCCGAGCACCGACACGAGCAGGCCGACGCTGACGAACACCGCACCCCACGGTCCGACCACGGTTTCCAGCACTTGCGCCATCGACGGCTGGCGCAGGCCCGCGATCTCGGCGCGCTGCAGGGCCGCGTAGGGCAGCAAGGTCACCAGCACCATCAGCGAGGTCACGATGACGAAGCCCAGGATCGTCGCGCGGCCGACATCGGCACGTGTCCGCGCAAAGCGGGAATACACGCTTGCGCCCTCGATGCCGAGGAAGACGAAAACGGTGACCAGCATGGTGGCGCGCACCTGGTCGAAGATCCCGTTGGTGAGGTCACCGCCGAACAGGTTGTAGCTGAACATGTCGAGGCGAAAGGCGGCGATCAGCACGACGATGAAGGTCAGGATCGGCACGATCTTGGCGACCGTGACGATGCTGTTGATGACTGCCGCCTGCTGGGTGCCGCGCAGGATCATGAAATGGAACAGCCAGATTCCCAGCGATGCGACGGCGATCGCGACCACGGTGTTGCCGTCGCCGAATACCGGAAAGAAAGCGCCCATTGTCGACTTGATCAGCACCCAGTACGAGACGTTGCCGATGCAAGAGCTTATCCAGTAGCCGAACGCCGCCAGGAATCCGGGGTAGTCGCCGAAGCCGGCTTTGGCGTAGGCGAATACGCCGGCATCGAGATTGGGCTTGCGCGCGGCCAGGGACTGGAAGACGCGCGCGAGCATGTACATGCCCGTGCCGGCAATCAGCCAGGCGATGATCGCCCCGATCGGCCCGGTGGCGTTGGCGAAGGTGCGGGGCAGCGAGAAGATGCCGGCACCGACCATCCCGCCGACGACCATCATCGTCAGCGCGAACAGCGACAGCCGGCGTGTCGAGGCCGCATCGTCAGAAGCTTGCGTCGTCATCAGAATCTCCAGCCGAGCTTGAGGGCGGCCCCGAAATGCCAGGCCTGGAAGCTGGCGCCCGGAGCGTTGGACCAAATGTTCTCGTAGGCGGCCTGAAAGTTGAGCGCTGGCCGGCCAACCATCGTGGCGGTCCTGGCAGAACCGAACCATTCAGCCGGCGCGACGAACTCCAGCGTGACGATCGGTTCGATCAGCCAGTCTTCCTGGCTGAAGCCGTTGACCGAGTCGAACGCTCGACGCTCCAGGTCGACGCCGGCACTGATGTTCCACTGCGGTGAGATCACGTAGGTAGCCGAGGGCACGAAGAACGCCGCCCACGAACCCGGCGTAGGCTCGCGGAAGCGCCGCTGGATCGCCGCCGTCACGCCGAACGACCACCGCGTCTCGGCGATGGTGTTGCCGGAGAAGGCGACGCGGCGGAAATCTGCGTCGTAGTTGAACGTCTTGTTGACGCCGGCGTTGATGTCCTGGCGAGTAGCAAACCGGGAGCGGTAAAACGGATCAAAGTCCCAGCGCGGTGCATAGGACACGTACGGCGAGTAGGCTTGGTCGTTGTTCGGATCGATATGCTGCAGGCGCGCCGACAGGCCGATCTTATCGAAATCGGACGCCGGCACCTGCGTGAAGCGGTCGACCTCGGCGCGCGCGCCCGCGGTGAAGCGTAGCGGCAAGTCGAAGACGGGCGTCGACCACGAGGCGTTGACCAGCGGGCTGAACTCGGCGGAGTTGGTGCCGCCCGTCGGCAGAGCATCGGCGTTCGAATTGAAGAACAGCGGCACCAGGCCGTTGATTGTGAATGTCGAGCGGCGCGCCTGCTGCTCGAGACCGGGCGCTGTGGCGAACAGGTTGCTCTGGGGCCCCGGCGTCAGACCGCCGGGCGTGCCGAGCATGGCGTCATAGCGTGCCGCGTTGGCGTCCTCTTGCATGTCCTTGATCTGAGCGGCGATCGGCGGAGCGGGCAGAATAGCGGCCAGCGACATCCAGGCCCCGGCAAGCCCCACCGCCCACATGCGGAGAGGAGGCGTGCGTCCGGCGCTTGCTTGTCCCGCAGTTTCCCCCGATTTCATTTGCGTCCCTTTGGTTGTGACACGAGCCGCATGTTAGGCGGGCATCCTAGGCGCCATCCCGCCTCTCGACGCGAGCAGCGCGTCCCGGAACTATCCCGCGCGTCCCAAACGTCTGGGGGTTGCAACGCGAGCAGGGCATTCGCCGGAGAATTGGGACGTAGCGAACACTCAGGGGACGCGGCGCCGATGCGTCGCCAGCGTCAAGCGCTAGAATGCCGAGGTGAGATTGCAATCGATGGAGGCGAGCATGTGCAGCATCACAGTCTTGTCGGCACGGTTCTTGGCAGCTGCGATCGGCGTGGCGTTGGCGTCGGGCGCCATGGCCCAGGCCAACCGCGCGGCCACCAGCGTACCGGCCACTGCAGGGGTTCCGGAATTCCGCGACCCCAAGACCGGGCAGGTCTGGACGCCTGAGACGGTCGGCCAGAGCACGGCAGCGCCCTCCGGGCCGCAGGACAAGGCCTTCGATCCGGGCGCTCAGGACGTTCCAGGGAAGGTCGCGGAGCAACGTGTGCAGGGTCGCCCGCTTGGCACCGTGCCGATCACCGCCGGCCCGAACGTGCCGATCATGGCATTTGACGGCGTTACCCTGCGAGCGGTGCCGGGCCAGCGCTGGCAGATCGTCATGTATCTCGACAACAACAGCGCGAATGCGGTCGATCCGGTGATCGAGTGTCGCTTCCTGAATGGCGCCAACACCGTGATGACGACACGGGCCCTGGTCGCTCGCACGGGCCCGGGCGTTCGCCAGGGATTGGTGATCTTGGGCCCGAGGACGGCGCTCTTCGTCGACAGTTCGTCATGTAACGTGGTGTCGCCGTAACGGTAGCGTCACTCAACGAAGGGAGAGAATCATGTTTGTGAACAGAGAGAAGTCCCTGTCGATCCGTCTGCGGGCGGTTGGCCTCGGAGTCCTGGCCGGCGCCGTCGGCGCTCTCGGTGCCGCGTCGGCGCAAGCGCAGAATGCCCCGATCGAGTTCAGGGTTACGGCCACCGACCGCAACCCCGCTTCGTGCCGGCAGTGGGACGCCGATCTGTCCCGCGTCCATACATTCACGCGCAATGGCGATGCCGCGACGCTGAGCACGGCCGGCGGCATCACCCTCAACATGACGCAGAGCTCGCCGAACGTCTTTACGACGACCTTCGCCCGGGGAGGCACCAACTTCAACGTCGTCGCTGACGCCTCGAAGGCGCCAGGCTCTCTCGACGTCACCGAGCCGCGCACCGGCTGCCGCTGGAGTGCTATCGCCCGTTGAATGAAGTGCCGGAGACAATGACATGACTCGATTGACAATCTGTCTGACCGCCATCCTGGCTGTTCTGGCCACCGGGTGTGCGCAGCAACAAGCTGCCGCGCCCGGCGCGACGCCGCAGCCCAATCGCGGCGGCTTCAACGTAGGCACCATGACCTGCAATGTCGCGGGCGGGGTCGGCTTCGTCTTCGGCTCGTCGCGCGCCCTCACTTGCCTGTTCACGCGCACCGACGGCACGGCGGAGCGCTACCAGGGCACGATCAACCGCTACGGCGTCGACATCGGCTTCACGCGGGAAAGCACGATCGTCTGGGCGGTGTTTGCTCCGGGCACACTGGCGCCGGGCGCATTGGCCGGCGACTACGCAGGACCGAGCGCGCAAGGCACGGTCGGCGTCGGCGCCGGTGCCAACGTGCTGCTGAGCGGCAATGCCAACCAGGTGACGCTGCAACCGGTCAGCATCGAAGGCAGCGTCGGCCTGAACGCCGCAGCCGGCGTTGCGGCGTTGACACTGCGCAAGTCCCCCTGATCGGGAGCCCGCCGGCCGCCGCGCCCGGAACGGCGCGGCGCGCGGCGATGGGAGCGACGCCATGCTAGTCTCGGCCGAATCGACGTTCGTCACCTTCCTTGCCGACGCCTTCGCGGTCTTCGTGTTCATCCTGTGGTTCTGGCTGTTCATAACAACGGCCAGCGACCTCTTCCGACGCAGCGACGTCTCGGGCCTGGGCAAGGTCGTTTGGGTGATCCTGCTCATCGTGTTGCCCTACATCGGCATCTTCGCCTACATCCTCACCCAGGGCGGCGGAATGGCGGAGCGCAATCGTACGCAGGCGCGGCAAGCGCGCGACGAGCTTCGCCAGGTCGTCGGCTACAGCGTCGCCGACGAGCTGGCGAAGCTCGAGCGCCTGAAATCCGAGAAGGCGATCTCCGATCAGGAATATGCACGCCTGCGGGCGCGCATCGTCCAGTAGATCGCGCGACAACGGGGGACACTCTGGTGGCGACTTTCACTCCTGTGCGCGCCATCGGCGCGCTGGCACTGGCCGGCCTGCTGCTGGCCGCGTCGCTCGGGCTCGGCGGCTGCACGCCCAAGAACAAGGAGAAGGTGGCGGTTCCGCGGCCCGTCCGTACGGTCACGGCCGAGCTGGGCGGCGCGGCCGAGACCGTGATGCTGACCGGCCAGATCAGCGCCGAGAACGAGGCGGCGCTCTCGTTCCGCATTGGCGGCCGGATCCTCGAGCGGCTGGTGAATGTTGGCGATCGGGTCGAGCCCGACCAGGTGCTGGCCCGGCTCGACCCGCAGAACGAGCTGAACGCGCTGCGCTCTGCCCAGGCAGCGTTGTCCGCCGCCGAAGGCCGAGTCGTCGAGACGAGCAACGCCTTCGACCGGCAGCGCACGCTGTTGCCGCAGGGCTTCACGACCAAGGCGCTGTTCGACCAGGCGCAACAGGCGCTGCGCACTGCGCAGGCGCAGCTCGACAAGGCCGAAGCCGAGCTGGAGATCGCGAAGGATCGGGTGAGCTACACCGAGCTGAAGTCGGCCGTCTCGGGCTCCGTGACGGCGCGCACCGCGGAGGCCGGCGAGGTGGTTCAACCCGGGCAGACGGTCTTCCAGGTCGCACGCGAGGACGGGCGCGACGCGGTGTTCGACGTTCCGGCGCAAGTGATCAGGGCCGCCCCTTCCAATCCCAAGGTGCTGGTGTCGCTGCTCGACGATCCCTCGATCACGGCCGAGGGCCGCGTTCGCCAGGTCGACCCGCAGGCCGATCCGATCACCCGGACCTTTCGCGTGCGCATCGGCCTGATCAAGCCGCCGCCGTCAATGCTGCTCGGCGCCAGCGTCAGGGGACGCATGGAGCTGGAGAAGACCGCCGGAATCTCCCTGCCGGCGAGCGCGCTGACGCGCATCGAGGGCCAGCCGGCCGTCTGGCTCGTCGACCCCGCCACGATGCAGGTTGCCCTGCACCGCGTGGAGATCGGTCGCTTCGACCCGGGAACTGTGCTGGTTTCCCACGGTCTGGGAGGCGGCGAGATCGTCGTCACTGCCGGCGTGCAGGCGCTTCATCCCGGTCAGAAGGTCCGCTTGCTCGGAGCCACGCCATGACCGGCCCCAACCTGTCGGAGTGGGTCCTCAAGCACCGATCCTTCACGATCTTTCTCATGATCGTCGTGTCGATCGGCGGGTTGTCGTCCTACTTCAGTCTTGGCCGGAATGAAGATCCGGCCTTCACCTTCAGGACCATGGTTGTGCAGGCGGCGTGGCCTGGAGCGACGCTCGACGACACCTTGCGGCAAGTCACCGAGCGTCTCGAGCGCAAGCTGCAGGATACCAGGGGCCTCGACTTCGTGCGCAGCTACACCACCCCCGGGCGCACGACGATCTTCGTCAACCTCAAGGGGTCGGTCGGCGCGGCCGAGGTTCCCGACGTCTGGTATCAGGTTCGCAAGAACATCGGCGACATCCGGCACACCCTGCCGGCCGGCGTCGTCGGGCCGGGCTTCAACGACGATTTCGGCGATACCTTCGGCCTGATCTACGGATTCACCGCCGACGGATTCACCCATCGCGAGCTGCGCGACTACGTCGAGCAGATCCGCTCGCGTCTCCTGAACGTGCCGGACGTATCCAAGATCGAGATCATCGGCGCCCAGGACGAGCAGATCTTCGTCGAATTCTCCGTTCAGAAGCTCGCCGGGCTCGGCATCGACCGCAACGCGCTGATCGCCGCCATCCAGGCGCAGAACAGCGTGGTCCCCGCGGGCTCCGTGCAGACCAGCCAGGAGAATCTGTCGCTGCAGGTTTCAGGAGCCTTCCGCTCCGAGGACGACATCCTGGACGTCAACTTCCTCTCGAACGGGCGGATGATCCGGCTGCGCGACATAGCCGAGGTGCGTCGCAGCTACGCCGATCCACCGCAACCCCTGTTCCGCGTCAATGGCAAGCCGGCCATCGGCCTCGCCATCGCCATGCGTCCCGGCGGCGACATCCTGGCGCTCGGCCGCAACGTGACGGCCGATATCGGCGAGGCCGTCGACGACTTGCCGCTCGGCATCGAGCCGACCCTGGTGTCCGATCAGCCGGCCGTGGTCGATCATGCGATCGGCGATTTCACCACGTCGCTCTGGCAAGCCATCGTCATCATCATGGGCGTCAGCATCGTCAGCCTGGGCATCAGGCCCGGCGCCATCGTCGCCCTCTCGATCCCACTGACCCTCGCCATCACCTTTCCGATCATGCAGGCCTTCGGCATCGATCTGCAGCGCATCTCGCTCGGCGCCCTGATCATCGCGCTGGGCCTGCTGGTCGACGATGCGATGACCACTGTCGATGTGATGACGACCCGCATTGCGCAAGGCGACAGCAAGGAGGCCGCTGCCTCGTTTGCCTACAAGTCGGTCGCCTTCCCGATGCTGACCGGGTCCTTCGTCACCGCGGCAGGCTTCGTGCCGATCGGCTTCGCGCAGAGCGCGGCAGGCGAGTACACATTCTCGATCTTCGCGGTGGTCACCATCACGCTGTTCGTGTCGTGGTTCGTGGCCGTGCTGTTCGCGCCCTTGCTTGGTGTGGCACTGCTCAAGCGGCCCGAGACTGCCGCGCCGCCCGGCAAGCCGAACCTCGTCATGCGCACCTTCCGCGTCGTCCTCCTCGTCGCGATGCGCCGGCGCTGGATCACCATAGGCACGGCCCTGGCCTGCCTGGCCGCCGCCATCCTCGTGTCGCCGTTCGTGCAGCGGCAGTTCTTTCCCGCCTCAGACCGGCCCGAGCTCGTGGTCGATCTCAATCTGCCGCAGAACGCCTCGATCTACGCCAGCGAGGCGATCGCTCGCCAACTCGACGAGTTCCTCGCCGTCGATCCGGACGTGGCGCGCTGGAGCACCTACATCGGGCGCGGCGCCATCCGATTCTATCTGCCGCTCAACGTGCAGCTGCCGAACGACTTCTTCTCCCAGGCCGTCGTGGTGGCGAAGGACGTCGCCGCGCGCGACCGCCTGCAGGCCAGGCTGGAGAAGATGATGGCCGAGCGGATGCCGAGCGTGGTCGGCCGGGTGTTTCCCCTCGAGCTCGGTCCGCCGGTCGGTTGGCCCGTGCAGTATCGCGTCAGCGGCCCCGATCTTTCCCAGGTGCGTTCGATCGCCCTTCGGGTTGCCGAGATCCTCGGTGGCGATCCACACATCTCGGAAGTCGCCTACGACTGGATGGAGCCCTCCCGTCAGGTGCGTGTCACGATCGACCAGGACAAGGCACGGCTTCTGGGGTTGAGCTCGCGGGCGATCGCAGAGGTCGTCAACACCATGATGGCGGGCACGCCGTTCACGCAAGTGCGCGACGACATCTACCTGATTCCACTCATCGCGCGCGCCTTCGACGAGCAGCGCAGTTCGCTGACCACGCTGCGCGGCCTGCAGCTGCCGCTGGCCGACGGTCGAACCGTGCCGTTGAGCCAGATCGCGACCTTCGATTTCAAGCAGGAGTATCCCCTGGTGTGGCGGCGCCAGCGCGTGCCGACCCTTACCGTCCTGGCCGACGTGCCGCCGGACGTCGCGCCGGCCACCGCGGTCGCCGCGCTCGCCCCCGCCATCGACAAGCTCGCCCAGAGCCTGCCCAAAGACTACCGCATTGCTGTCGGCGGCAGCGAAGAGGAGAGTGCCAAATCGCAGGAGTCGGTGTTCGCCAAGGTTCCGCTGATGCTCTTGCTGATGCTGTTCTTCCTGATGGCCCAGCTGCACAGCTTCAGCCGGCTGTTCCTGGTCGTCAGCGTCATCCCCATGGGCCTCATCGGCATCGTCTTCACGCTGCTCGTGGCCGACAAGCCGCTCGGCTTCGTCGCCATCCTCGGCATCCTCGCCCTGTTCGGGATGATCGCCCGCAACGCCGTCATCCTGATCGAGCAGATCGAGACCGAACGGGCCGAACGCGCACAGGTGTGGGACGCCGTTGTCGAGGCGACGATCTCGCGCTTCCGGCCGATCATGTTGACCGGCATCTCGACTGTCCTGGGCTTCATTCCCATTGCCTCCGACGTGTTCTGGGGGCCGATGGCGCTGGCCATCATGGGCGGCCTGTTCGTGGCCACGGTGCTCACCCTGATCGTCGTGCCGGCGCTCTACGTCGCCCTCTTCCGTATCCGCGAGCCGGCCGGTGCAGCGGCGGCCGCAGCGGCATGAGACGGCGAGCCCTCGCGCCGGCGTTGGCGATCCTCGCCTCGGCCGGGCTCGCAACCGCCGCGTCGCGCCGGTCGCTGGCGCAAGGCCGGCGCGCAGAATCCGACGCTTCCGAGGTGCGCACCGATGCCTTGCTGGGCACGGCCAACCGCGCGACGCCGGTTCCCCAGTCGAATCGCTTCTCGACGGCGCCGCGCCTCGAGCAGCAGGCGCCGGGGACGGACAGCGGTGCGCCTGTCGGGCCCGGCGGTGCGGGCGAGCCGGCGGGCGGAGGCAGGCGGTGAGCTCGCGCCAGGCTTCGGCGTGGCGCCGTTCCGCGCTTGTCCGTGCCGTGCTGTTCTTCGGTCTCTGGCTGATGATCGCGGGATACAACGCCGCGGATCTGCCGGTTGGGCTCGTCACCGCGGGTATGGCCACAGCCGCCAGCCTTCGCCTGATGCCACCGACTGGCCTCCGCTTGCGGCCGGCAGCGACGCTGCGTTTCGCGGTTAATCTCCTCAAGCAGACGGCCCAATCCGGGATCCAGGTCGCGATCCTGGTGCTGCGGCCGTCGCTCGTCCTGCGGCCGGGCTTCGCGCGCTATCGGACGGCCCTGCCGGCGGACGGCCGGCGGTACGCGTTCAGCGCGCTTGCCAGCCTGCTGCCCGGCACGCTGCCGACCGGCTTCGACGAGAACGGTGTGATGCTGGTCCATGGGCTCGATGTCGAGCGTCCGATCGCCGCCGAGTTCGCTGCCGAGGAAGCCCTGTTCAGCCGGATGTTGGCCGATGAGTGAGTTCCTGGCGGTCATTGCCGGGTTCGTCCTGCTGACGGTGGTGGTCGGTCTGTGGCGCATCCTGCGCGGACCCGACGATGTCGACCGGACACTGGCGACCCAATTGCTCGGCACCGGCGGCATCGCCGTGCTTCTGCTGGTCGCTGCCGGCACTGGAGCTGGAGGCGCCGAGGACTTGGCCCTGGGTCTGGCGTTGCTCGCCGCCTTCGCCTCGGTGGCCTTCGTCACTGGTCTCGACGCGAGCGACGGCGACGGGCCAGGCGCCCCATGAGCCTCCTCGCCGACATCGTGACGGTTGTCGCGGTTTGCGCCGGTGCCTTGTTTTTCCTGGCAGGTACCGTCGGGCTTCTGCGCCTTCCCGATTCGCTGAGTCGCCTGCATGCGCTCACCAAGGCCGACAACCTTGGCCTTGGCCTGATCGTGCTTGGACTCTTGCCTCAGGCGGGCAGCGTCCTGGCGGCTTTGAAGCTGGTCGCCGTCTGGGGGCTCGTGCAGTTGTCCGGCGTGACCGTGGCCCAGGTCGTGGCGGCGGCGCTGCGCCGCCGGGACGGGCCTCGGCCATGAGCCTGATCGACATTCTCGATATCGCCCTGGCGCTCGTCGTCCTCGCCGTTGCCGGCTGGACGATTGCCGCCCGCGATTCCTTCGCGGCGGCGGTCGGCTACGTGGCTTACGGCCTGATGCTGTCGCTCGTCTGGCTGCGGCTGTCCGCCCCGGACGTGGCGCTGACGGAAGCGGCGATCGGCAGCGGCGTGACGGGGGTCCTGCTGATGACGGCCGCGGTGCGCCTGCGGCGGACCAGTCAATCCGGTGCGGACGCGTCTCTCCGCACGGCCACGCGGATCGCTGCCGCGCTTCTCTGCCTGGTCGTCACAGGCGCGCTCGCCGCGGTGATCCTCGCGCCGGTGGACATCGTTGCGAGCCTGGCGCCGGCAGCAGCCGGGCATTTGGCATCGACCGGTCTCGGTAATCCTGTCACCGCCGTTCTGATGGCCTACCGCGCCTTCGACACGATGCTCGAGAAGGGTGTGCTGATCATGGCCGTGATCGCGGTGTGGTCGCTGGCCGACGATCGCGCCTGGGGCGGCCGCGCAGGGCCACTGTCGCGAGGGCCGGCCGACGGCGCACTCGGTCTGCTCACCCGGCTGCTGCCGCCGATCGGCATAGTCGTGGGGATCCATATCGCCTGGGCGGGCGCCGACCAGCCCGGGGGCGCCTTCCAGGGAGGCGCACTGCTCGCCGCCATGGCGCTGCTCGTCGTCATGACCGGTCTGGTCAAGGCCCCGGCCGTCGCCAGCCGCTGGCTCCGCATCGTCATCGTCGCCGGTCCGGCGACGTTCATTCTCGCCGGCAGCCTGGGTTTTGCGATCGCCGCGGGATTTCTCGCCTGGCCGGCGGGCTGGGCGAAGCCTCTGATCCTCGTTGTCGAAGCCTTCATGGTGCTGTCGATCGCCGCGACGCTGCCGCTGCTGGTCATCGGGCCGCCGCAACGGCCGCCCGCCGGTCGCGATACGCCATGACGGCGGGGACGCTGGCCGGCCTGACCGGCGCGATGCTGATCGGCCTCGGGTTGTATGGCCTGCTCGTGCATCCCCATCCCCTGCGCAAGGTCCTCGCCTTCAACCTGCTCGGCAGCGGCATCTTCCTGGTCTTCGGCATCGTCGCGCGCAAGGGGGCGGCTGCAGGCTTCGCCGCCGACCCGGTGCCCCAGGCGATGGTGATCACGGGCATCGTCGTGGCATTCGCCGCGACCGCCCTGGCGATCGGCCTGATCCTGCGTTTGGTCGAGACCGGCGGCCAGCCGACCCTCGCGCCCGGCGAACAGTCTCCGGAAGAGGGTGATGAGGCCGGCAAATGACGCCGGCGCTCTCGACCAGCCCGGCGGGTTACCTGCTGGTCCTCGCCGTCATCGTACCGGTCGTTGGGATGGTGCTGTCGTTCGTTGCCGGCGGTCGCCACGCCGAGCGCATCGCGCTCGCGGTGATGCCGGTCGGGCTCGGATTGGCACTCGTCATCGCCCTCGAGGTCTGGCGGCAGGGCGGGCCGCTGGTCTACATCGTGGGCGCCTGGACGCCGCCCCTCGGCATAGCCTTGCGCGCCGACGGCTTCTCGGCGGTGATGCTGGTCACCACGGCCTTGGTCATCGCCGCAGCCGGCACCGCGGGCCGGAACCCGTTCGCCACGCCGCCTGCACTGCTCGAGGCGCGCGCGCCGCTCGCCTTCTGGACGTTGCTGCAGGGGCTATGGGCCGGTCTGGCCGTGGTTTTCCTTGGCGGTGACCTCTTCAACCTCTACGTCGCGCTCGAGATGCTGACCTTTGCCGCGGTGCCGCTGGTCTGTCTCGAAGGCAGCGCCCGCACCCTGCAAGCTGCCTTGCGCTACCTCATGTTCGCGCTGCTCGGCTCAGTCCTCTACTTGCTCGGGGTGGCCCTTCTTTATGGTGTCAGCGGCACGCTCGACATCGTCCTGCTCGCCGAACGGCTGCGTGGTTCATCGGGGACGGGACCGGTCGTCGCTGTCGCAGCCGGTCTGATGACGGCTGGGCTGCTTGCCAAGACGGCGCTGTTCCCGCTGCATCTTTGGCTGCCACCGGCCCATGCCAACGCGCCGGCACCAGCCAGTGCCGTGCTGTCGGCCCTGGTGGTCAAGGCATCGTTCTTTCTGATCGTGCGCCTGTGGTTCGGCGTCCTTCCGGGGTTGGCTGACGGGGCGGCGATGGCCATGCTGGGAGCCTTGGGCAGCAGCGCCGTCCTGGTCGCGGGCGCGGTGGCGTTGTGCCAGGCGCGGCTGAAGCTACTCATCGCCTATTCCACCCTGGCGCAACTCGGCTACCTTTTCCTGATGTTTCCGTTGGCCGCCGGCGCTCATCCCTGGAGCGCCGACGCCTGGGCCGCCGGGGTCATGCAGGCGCTCTCGCATGCGCTCGCCAAGGCCGGCATGTTCCTCGCGGCCGGCCTGGTCGCCGAAGCCATCGGGCATGACCGGCTGGCCGGGCTGCGCGGCCTGGGACGGGCCATGCCCATGACGGTGCTCGCCCTCGGTCTCGGTGGCCTGTCGCTGATGGGCCTGCCGCCGAGCGGTGGCTTCGTAGCCAAGTGGCTGCTGCTGCAAGCGTCGGTGCAGAGCGGTCAATGGATCTACGCCGCGGTCGTGCTGGCAGGCGGCCTTCTCGCCGGTGGCTATGTCTTCCGCATCGTCGCGCCCGCACTGGCGGGCGGAAACCTCGTCGTCCGGACGGGCATTGGCCGCGCCCGGGAGGCGATTGCCCTGGCGCTGGCCGCGGCCGCCGTTCTGCTGGGCTTCGCGCCGTCGAGCCTGTTGGACCTGCTGCAGATCGGGCGAGCGGTGCCATGAGCGGCATGCTGGCCGGGGGGCTGCTGGTGGGAGCGATGGCGGCGCCGTTGGCGCTGCTCGCTCTGTGCCTGATGCGCCCGGCGCGGCCGATCGTCCCGGCGCTCCTGGCGCTGGCGCCGCTGCCCGCCCTGGCCGCTGCGGTGCTGGTTCTGTCCGGGCCCGAGCTGGCCGTCGACCTGCCTTCGCTGCGGCTCAGCCTGCGGCTGGACACGCCGGGGGCCCTGCTGCTCGGCGCAGCTGCGCTGCTCTGGAGCTTCGCCGGGCTGTGGGTCGCCGGATGGCAGCGCCAAGGCGACGGGCGCCTGCGCTTCGTCGTCTGCTGGCTGCTGACGATGACCGGCAGCCTCGGCATCTTCGCCGTCGCCGACCTGCCCGGCTTCTATTTCTTCTTCGCGCTGGTCAGCTTGCCTGCCTACGGCCTGATCGTGCACGACGATACGGCCGCCGCCCGGCGCGCCGGCGCCGTCTACATCGCCTTCGCCGTGTCGGGCGAGGCCTTGCTGCTGCTTGGCTTCGCGCTGCTGGCAGCCGGCATGCCGACCGGAAGCCTGCACATCGTTGACGTCATGGCGGCCTTGCCGACGTCTCCCTGGCGCACTGCCGCAATCGCTTTCACCGCTGGCGGCCTCCTGTTCAAGATGGGAGCGGTTCCGATGCATGTATGGATGCCCCCGACCTATACGGCGGCGCCCATACCGGCAGCCGCAGCCTTGAGCGGGGCGGCGGTCAAGGCGGGCGTGATCGGGTTGCTGCGTTTCCTGCCGTTCGACGACGCGGGCCTGGCCCCGGCATTGGTGCTCGTGGGACTGGCCTCCGCCTTCTACGGCGTAGCGGTCGGGCTCACGCAGGCCAGCCCGCGAACCGTGCTGGCCTATTCCAGCATCAGTCAGATGGGTGTCGTTGCGGCCCTCCTCGGCATGGGATGGGCCGCCACGGATGCCACTGTACGCCTCGACGCGGCCTTTTACGGGGCCAACCACGCGCTGGCCAAGGGCGGCCTTTTCCTGGCCATCGGCGTGATGGCGGGGCGGACCGGGGACCGCGGACGCGCGACCATCGCGGCGGCCACGGTTCTGGCGCTTGGTCTCGGCGGGCTGCCGCTGACCGGCGGGGCGTTGGCCAAGCAGGTCGCCAAGTCGGCGCTCGGCGATGGCCTGGTGGGCGGATTGATGCTGGCCTCGACCGTCGGCACGACTCTGCTGATGATGCATTTTCTCGCGCTGCTGGCGCGCGAAGCGGGCCGCCCGGAATCCGTGCCGGGTGCTGCCGGCCGGTGGGCGTGGCGCGCGACGGTTGTCGCGGCCGTGGGCCTGCCCTGGCTGCTGTTCGGCATCGTTGCAGACGGCCCGGGAACTGCGCTGGCGCCGGCAGCCCTGTTGGCCGCGGCCTGGCCAGTCGCAGCGGGAGTCGGCCTTTGGTTCGCCTTCCGGCACTGGTTCGATCGCCTGCCCCGCATCCCTGCGGGAGACTGGTTGACGACGCTGGAGGCGGCCTTCGGCTCGCTGCACCGGCTCGGTGATGCCGCGGTGTGGTTCGATCTGCGCTCGCGCACCTGGGTGGTGGCGGGCGTATCGCTGCTGGCGATCGTCGTCGTGCTTGCGGCTGCCACGGCATTGCGAGGCTGACCACCTTCCGGTCCGCCAGGCGCGCATTGCCGGATCGAGAATCCCAGCGTCATACCGGTCGTCTCAATCTGGGTCCGAAGCGCAGCGTAGCCTTTTCCGCGAGCGTGCGATGGACTATGGGCCGTCATCCGCGAAGCACCGGATGACCGAGGCGTCTCATGCTGACTACGCGCTTCACGACACATGACCTTCCCAAAGGCGATCAGTTCGGTTCCTGGCAAGACTGGTACCGCGGGGTCTTCGAGACAACGACGGATGTCACGGTGTCGGGCGGTTTCGAGGCCGCCAATTCCAACTGGATCATCGGCGGCTTGACCATCAGCGAAGTGGCCTCACCGCCGCTTGCGGTCACTCGCAGTCAACCCTTCGTCCGCCGCAACCCGGTTGATCACTGGGTGATGACACTCAGCAATCAGAGCGCGAGCGAGGTCACGACACGCGATCGCCAGTTCCGTGTACCAGCCGGGGTGCCGTTCCTCCTGTCGCTTGGCGAGGAGATGTCCATCCGCCGAGAGGTCGGCGAATCGCGTATGCAGTTTCTGCTGTCGCGCGACGCCTTCGCCGCCTCGGAGCCTTTTCTCGATGCCGCCGTCGGTAACCCGTTGGGCGGGCCACGCGGCGCCCTCCTGGCGGACTTCATGCGCATGGTGAAGGCCAGTCTCCCGACCCTTTCCGACGAGGAGGCTTCCCGATTGAAGGGCGCGGTGCAGGCCATGCTCGCGGCTTGCCTGACGTCCTCGAGTTGCGCCGTGGAAAGGGCGGAGCGGCCGATAGCGGCAACCTTGATGCAACGGGTGCGCAGGGCAGTGGCTCGCCACCTCTATTCGCCATCGCTGGGCATGACGAAACTGTGTCGGGAGGCTGCCACCTCGCGCTCGCAGCTCTACCGCCTGCTCAAGGATCAGGGCGGTGTCGCGCTGTACATCCAGCGTCGCCGCTTGAGCGAGAGTTTCGCCATCCTCTGCGACACGTCGCACGATTTTTCCATCGGACGCGTTGCCGAGATGCTGTGCTTCGCCGACGCTTCGGGGTTCAGCCGGGCATTTCGACGCGAGTTCGGGGTCACGCCCAAGGAGGTGCGTCTGGCGGCGCTGGCGGGGCTGCCGCCGTCGCCGCCGCCGCCCCGCGACGACGGCGGGGCCGGGCAATTCCGGGACTGCCTGCGCGCGCTCTAGAATATTTCCGACAAAACGGGCGCGTCCTAGACTTCAGATGCGCAGTTCAAGGGCAGCGCTCGCCTGAGGGGGCGCCCCACGCAGGCAGGCTGCGAAGCTGCCCGCCGCCTGCTCGTTCGTGCCCGAGCTGGCCGGGATAGGCGGCAGGCCGCCCCGTGCTGCGTCGCGCACATCGCTCGGGCTGACCCCGAACTCGCGGCGAAAGGCGCGCGCGAAGCTCGACGAATCGGCAAAGCACAGCATCTCGGCGATCGCCGAGATGGTCGAGCTGGCCGTCAGATCGCAGAGCATCGTGAACGCTTCCGACAGGCGTTGCTTTTGAATGTAGTGGCCGACGCCGCCTTCGCCCTCGAGCAGGCGATAGAGTTGAGAGCGCGAGGTGGCGGCTTCCCGGCAGATCAACTCAGGCCCCAGGGTGGGCGAGTGCAAGTGCCGGCGGATCGCCCGGCGAACCCTTTCCATCAGCGTCACGTTTATGAGCGGCTGCGCCTCGCCAATGCGATGGGCCGTCGGCGCGAGGCAGGCGGCGATCATGGCGCGCGTCGCGTCGGTCAGCCGCAAGGCATCTTGCTCGCCGAGGCTCGGCAGATTGCGCATCAGCAGTCGCATGTAGTCGGCCAGCAGCGTGGCCCCCGCCGGCTGCAAGGGTGTCAGGCAACAGGCATCGAGGAGGGTTGCGATGCCGTGAAAGGAATCGCGCGACAGATAAAGCTGGATGCGTTCGTCGGCTTCGCGCTCGTTCTTCATCGGCTGGCCCAGCGACACAACGAAAGGTAGCCTTGCCGGCGCCGCCAGGGTTGCGCCGCCGGAGTCAAGCAACGTAACGCGGCGCTCGCTGAGCGTAATCGCCCAGTGGTCGATGGGCTCGCGGCGGAGGAGCGTCTTGGTGCGGACGACCGACAGGGCCGGCGCCGTGACATGATTGAGACTGAATCCGTTCAGCGTCCAGGCGCGTGCCCGAGCAGAGAAGCCCCTATCGTCAGGATGCAGCGGCGAAGCCTCGAACACGCGGCCATACCAAGCTTGCCAGGCCTGGAGCTGGTCCGGCGCGGGCAGATCGCTGGTGCTGAACTCGCTGCAGTGCATTGTCGTCTCTCGATCCTGTCGTACCGCGTAGTGTAGCCTATGCCCGGCGGGTGCGACGATTCGGGTGTGAGCCAGATCAGTCAGCGAGCCAAGGGGGACGATCCGACGACGGGATAGCCTCGCACGGCCAGCCTGTCGCCCACAAGCGTTCGTTGCACGTGTGGTATCTGCGCCACGGTAATTTGATACCCGGCGGGCGCGCGAAAACGGAGACTGTCGATCCCGATACCCGGTCCTCCAGCGATTGCTGATGCTGTCGACATCCATTGCACCGAAGGACGAGAGGCCAGTGCCGGTCAACGCCAGACAGAGCCGCGACATTCCCGGTCGTTAATCACCTGACGGTAAGCTTAAGTCATTGAAAACGCGCAAGAAGCACTGCATCTGAAAATCTTAGTGTCGGTGGTTCGACTCCGCCCCTGGGCACCATTCTCCATATTTTGCCGAGGTATCAAAACTTGTTTCGGGCCTTGGTCGCGAGGGCCGTCTATTCGCTCGCCTCACGTTCGACGGCTTTCGCGGGCCCGCATTATCAGCTTTTTCGCCTGCAGGTGCCGATTGATCGCCTCGAACAGCTGACGCGCCAGCCCGTGACGCTCAAGCAGAGGCGGGAAGTACAGGATCGTCGTCTGGTCCGGCATGTCTCGGCCGAATGCCTTAGGCTCGGCCGCATCGAAGATCCGGTTTCAAAGCAGACTCGCGGTTGCCGCTCCTCTCCAACAAGCGCACAAGTTGCGTCGCATGACTGCCAACGCGCTGCTGACAGAGTCGCGGCTGATGAAGCTGACTTTATCGGCGGGCGGGATCCCGAACAGGCTGCGGAGTCCAGCGTCGATTTGTGGGGCGGAAGCTGCGGTCACCCGTCCATCGAGCATTTTGCGGTATGACAGAGACTCGTCGACGATGTCGGAAACGTCGAGAAACACGAGTATTTCACTAGGCTTGATTCCCGCCCGCGTCACGGCATCGATGGAGCGGTGTTGGCAGATGACTGGACTGTAAAACTGGACGCCGAGACTTCACGCCGGCAACTCCTGCTTTCGCCAAGCACAAATGATCCTCGGCATAAGTCCCTATAGTTGAATTCGCTAATAGCCCGGCGCCGGAACTGCCCCTTATTTCTGGCGGAAGGAGTGATCAAAAGCCAACACTAGAGGGCCGACTATGTAGTCGAAAGCAGTACGCGCCTGCGTCGGGATCGTAACCGTGGCTGGCATGCCGGGATACAGCTTCACGTTCGGCAGCCCGTCGAGTTCGTTGCTGTCAAGTCGCACCGTTGCCGAGTAGTAGGGTACATTGGTCTTCTGATCGGTGAGCCGGTCGGCCGACACCTGTGTAACCTCGCCTCGGACGACCGGAACGATACGTTGCTTGTAGGCCGTCAGGTGGACTTCGGCCAGCATGCCGGGGTGGACCTCGCTGATGTCCTCGACCGCTACCTGAGCGTCGATGGTCAGGGTCTGCTCTTCCGGCACGATGTCGAGAATCTTCTCTCCGCGCTGAATGACGCCGTCGATCGAGAAGGCGTTCAAGCTGATGACGCGTCCGGCATAGGGCGAGCGGATCACCAAGCGTGACAATACGGCCTTGGCGTGCAGCAATCGAGGAACCACCTCGAGTACGCGGGCCTGGATCTCCCGCAATTCCTTGGTGATTTCTGCCTGCCGGTCGTTGGCGAGCTGCGCAATATGCAGTTCCTGCTCCGCGACGGCCTGCCGGTACTTGGCGATGTTCGCCCGGGCATCGGCGATCTGGCCTTCCAGACCATATGAGCTGCGCTCGAGTTGGAGCAACCTCGGGCGTGGCAGCAGTCCCTTTTCCACGAGCGGCCCGATACTTTCGGCCTCGGTACGAACCGACAAGATCTGGTCCGAGAACGACTTCAGCTGGGCTTCGGTCCCGCTGATCTGCGACTGCAGCTGGTTCACTTTCTCGCGCAGCACATTGCGCTGCCCCTCGATCGCGGCGCGACGGGTTTCGAACTGCTTGACCTGGCCCTGCCAGATATCGGCGACGTAAGGATCGTTCGAACGCTCCGCGAGCTCGCGGGGCATCGCCAGGGTATGCGCGCCGGAGAATTCCGCCAGCAACCGCGCCTCTGTGGCTCGCAGCACGACATACTGCTGCGACAGGATGTCGAACTCCGCGCGCGCCTGGCTGTCGTCGAGAACGATCAGGACGTCGCCGATCTTGACGGTGCTGCCTTCCTTGACCCGCAGTTCCTTGACGATGCCGCCATCGAGATGCTGAACGCTCTTTCGGTTGCCCTCCACCTTCACCACGGCATTGGCCACCACCGCGCTGTTGAGCGGTGCGGTGACTGACCAGGTGCCGAGGCCGCCGAAGAAGGCGGCGACAATCATCCAGCCCGCGAACGAAAGGCCCTTGATCGAGTCGCTCGGACCCGTCGTCTGGGTGCGGTCAGCCGGCTTTTGGCGCCGTGTCGCGAGCGGGGCGGTGTCGTTCGCAGGCCTGACGACGGAAGGTGCGGCAATCGTCATGACGAGGCCTGGCGAACGGCCGCCGCTATCGGCTGAACGGCAGGTGGTCCCTTGGGACGCGTCAGCTTGGCCAACACTTCTGCACGGGCGCCGAACATCTCGACCATCCCGTCGTTCAGCATCAGGATCTTGTCGACGATGCCGATCGTGGTCGGCCGATGGGAGATGATCACCACCGTCGCTCCGATCTGCTTGAGGCGGACGATGCAGTTCGCGAGGGCGACGTCGCCCTGAGCGTCGAGGTTCGAGCTCGGCTCGTCGAGGACGACGAGGCTCGGACTGCCGTAGGCGGCGCGCGCCAGTCCGATGCGCTGACGATAGCCGCCCGACAGCACGGCGCCCGACTCGCCGACCTGGGTGTCGTAACCGGATGGAAGGCGCAGCACCATGTCGTGGACGTCGGCCATCTTGGCGGCCGCGATGACATCGTTGTCGGCGTCCCCCTGGAAGCGGCTGATGTTCGCCGCGACAGTGTCGGAGAACAGCTCGATATCCTGCGGCAGGTAGCCGACATGCTGGCCGAGCGTGGTGCGCGCCCAGACGCTGACGTCCGCGCCGTCGAGCCGGACAGCGCCCGAGGTCGGTGCCAGCACGCCGACGAGCTGGCGCGCCAGGGTCGACTTGCCCGCGCCGGAGGGGCCGATGACGCCGAGCACCTCGCCGGGCTCGATGGCAAAGGATATGGCGCGCAGAACGGGTCGCGAGCTCCCGGGCAGGACATAGGTCAGGCCTTCGACCGACAACCGGCCAGCCGGTCGCGGCAGAGAGAGGCCTTCTTCGCTGTCGGCGCTGTCAGCGAGCAGATCGCGCACGCGACGATACGCATCGCGCGCCGAAAGGAGGTTGCGCCACGACCCGACGAGTTGCTCGACCGGCTGCAGGGCACGGCCGAGCAGGATAGAGGCGGCGAACATGGCGCCCACCGTGGTGGACCGTTCGATCACGAGCCAGGCGCCGAGGCCCAGCACGACCGACTGCATCGACATTCGCAGGAACTTGATGATGCTCTGCATCGTCGCCGAGCGGTCGTTGGCAACGGTCTGGCGCTCGAGCATCTCGTGCCGATCGCGCCACCACCGGCGCAACAGGCCGTCCGTCATGCCCATTGCGCGAACCACTTCCGTGTTGCGCAGGCTCATCTCCGCGAATCCGTAAGTACGGACCGCAGCGGCGTTGGCCTCCGTCAGCGGCGGCCTTACGACCCATTCGTTGACGACGGCGGCGATCAGCAGCAGTGCCGCGCAGCCGAGCGAGAAGGCGCCGAGCCAGGGATGCAGCATGAAGATGACGGCAATGTAGATCGGCACCCAGGGCAGATCGAAGACGGCATGAATGCCCGCGCCGGTGATGAACTGACGGAACGTGTCGAAATCCCGCAGGTACTGCGATCGCGCGCCGCCCGCCGTCACGGGGCGGCCGATCACCGCGGCCATGACGCGTGCCGAGATATTGCGGTCGAGGCGCACTCCGGCGCGGGTCAGTATCCGGCTGCGGATGCCGTCGAGGCTCGCCAGGCAGATATAGGCCAGCAAGAGCGCGCCGGTCAGCATGACGAGCGTGGTTTCGCTGCCGCTCGAGATCACGCGATCGTAGATCTGGAGCATGTACAGCGGCCCTGCGAGGTAAAGCAGGTTGATGCCGAGGCTGAAAACCGCCGCAGTGGCGAAGTAGCCGCTGCACGTACGCACGAGAAAGGGCAACTTGGTCGAGGATGTGTTTGGCCTGTTCAATACCCACTACCGCGGGTTCACCCCATCGGCACCCCGCCGAATGATCGCGTCGACTACGCTTTTCCGCAAATAGCTCATTCGATCGCATGCCTTCTAGAGGGATGCGACGGGAGTCATGTCATGCGATCGCATGACAAATAGCATCGAAACATCGACTCAATTGCAGGACGCGCGGTTGGGTTGTGTTTCGCTAAGGTGCCTTAACCTGTCGAGTGGGAACTTGGTGGGCATGGGCAAGGTTCTGGGGATCGAGATCGCGAGGCATCGCCTCGCTGGGTGATTTTTTCGGCTCGATGAGCAGTTGAGGCGCCGCCGGCATCTAGGTCGGTGAGTCGCCTGGTTGTTTTGTTATCTGCGTTCGCTCTTGCGCGCGCTTGTTACTGGGTTTGGTTCTCGAAGGAGACATGTCATGGCGACTTTCACTGCAACGACCGCCACAAACACTTTCACTGGAACTGGTTCCGACTCCGATACTTTTGTCGTCACCAATACGAACCAGATCCAGGTAGCCGACACATTCAACGGTGCCGCCGGAACAGACACGATTCAGATCGGCTCGGGCGGAGCTGGCGTCACGGTCAGCCTGACGGCGGCGGCGACGAACGGCGTGCAAGGCTTCCTTAACACCGAAGGCCTGAGCTTCGTCAACACCTCCGGTACTTCGAACGTGACGCTGGGATCGGCGCAGTTCGGCTTGGGCCGGATCTCCGACAGCCTTGCCGTGACCGGCACGTCCCAGAACCAGACCATCACCGTCAATGTCGCCAACAACGCAACGTTCAGCGCGGAGAATTGGACGTTCTCCACCTGGGGCACCGGCACCGACTCCATCTCGTTCAACGGTGGCAGCGGCGCGGAGACCATCACCGGCACGAGCCAGGCCGACACGCTCGATGGCGGAGACGGCAACGACACGCTCATTGGTGGAGGCGGCAACGACACGCTCAGTGGTGCAGTCGGGGCCGACAACCTGACCGGCGGTACCGGGACCGACACCTTTGAGTTCGTGGCCGGCGACAGCGAACTCACGATCGGCGGTGCCGGCAACAGCGGCACGGTTACGGGCCTCGACATAATCACCGATTTCAAGGTGGGCATCGACGCGGCGACCAGCGAGAAGATCGACTTCTCCGCCTCACTCGGCGGAACCACGATCGCTGGCAACACCGGCGGTACCAACGGCACCGACTCGACCCTTACTCTCAATAACTCCGCCACCGTCAAGTCGCATTCGATCACGAGCGGCATCATCACCTTCGACGATGCGAACACTTTCGCGTCGGCGGTGCCGTTGACCACGACGGGCGACGTCGCGGCGGCAGTGCAGTACCTGCAGGCCCAAACTCTTGGCACCGGCACGGTGGTCGCCTTCACGGCAACAATCGCCGGTGTCACGCATACCTACGTCTACAGGGAGAGCATTTCGGACAACTTGGGCGTGCTGATCGACCTGGTCAACGTCCGGGCGAGCAGCATCTCGGAGTCCGGTGACCTGATCAGCGTGATCGACACTTCGGCCCCCACGGCGCCGGCGGCGCCGACGATCGCGGAGAATGCGGGCGGCGGGATCAACGCCGCCGAGGCGGCGGACGGCACGGCCGTGGTGGTGAGCCTCGCCGGCACCAATGCGATCTCCGGCGATACGCTGACGATCAACTGGGGCGGCCAGACGGTGACCCATACGCTGACCGGCGCCAACATCGTGGCCGGCACAGTCAGTGTGACAGTACCGTCGGGCACGATCACGACGCAGGGCAACGGCACGTTCAACGTGACGGCCAAGATCACCGATGGCGCCGGCAACGCGAGCGCCAATTCCTCGGCGACCTCGGTAACGGTGGACACGGTGGTGCCGACGGCGCCGACGGGGTTGGACCTGGCCGCGGCAGACGATTCGAACGTCAACACCGACAACATCACCAACCAGACGTCGGGCCTGACGATCAGCGGTTCGGCGGAGACGGGCGCGACGGTGTCGCTGTTCGACGACGCCAACAACAACGGATCGATGGACGGCGGCGAGACGGTCATCACCACGACGGTGGCGGCGGGCGGCTCGTTCTCGGCCGATATCTCGCTGACCGAGGGTGCGCACAACATCCGCGCCTTCCAGACCGACGCTGTCGGCAATGTGAGCACGGTGTCGGCGGCGCTCAGCATCACCGTCGACGCCACCACGCCGGGTGCGCCAACAGGCCTCGACCTGGCCGCGGCAGACGATTCGAACGTCAACACCGACAACGTCACCAGCCAGACCTCCGGCCTGACGATCAGCGGTTCGGCGGAGACGGGCGCGACGGTGTCGCTGTTCGACGACGTCGACAACAGCGGGGCGATGGACAACGGCGAGACGGTCATCACGACAGTGGTGGCGGCGGGCGGCGCCTTCTCGACCGACATCGCGCTGGCCGAGGGTGCGCACAACATCCGCGCCTTCCAGACCGACGTCGCCGGCAACGTGAGCGCGGCCTCGGCGGCGCTCGGCATCACCGTCGACGCCACCGCGCCGGGTGCGCCGACAGGCCTCGACCTGGCCGCGGCAGACGATTCGAACGTCGACACCGACAACGTCACGAGCCAGACGACGGGCCTGACGATCAGCGGTTCGGCGGAGACGGACGCGACGGTGTCGCTGTTCGACGATGCCAACGACAACGGCATCATGGACGGCGGCGAGTCGGTCATCACGACCACGGTCGCCGCGGGCGGCTCGTTCTCGACCGACATCGACCTGGCCGAGGGCACCTATCATATTGCGGCGTTCCAGACCGACGTTGCCGGTAACGTCAGCTCGGTTTCGGCTTCGCTCGAGATCACGGTCGACACCACGGTGGTGGCACCGACCGGACTCGACCTGGCGGCTGCCGACGATGCGGGCGCCAGCGCCACCGACAACATCACGAACAACACGACCGGCCTGACGATCAGCGGCGTGGCGGAGACGGGCGCGACGGTGTCGCTGTTCGACGACGTCAACAACAACGGCGTCATGGATGGCGGCGAGTCGGTCCTGGCGACGGCGACCGGTGCGGGCGGCACGTTCTCGGCCGACATCTCGCTCGCCGCG
>JAHCJV010000047.1 GCA_026126105.1 Enhydrobacter sp. | reverse complement strand
AAGCGGTCCACCTCCACTGCCGTGGGGGTGACGTTCTCGGCGAAGGCGATGCCTTCCTCCAGGGCCTTTTCCACCTCCTCGTGGTTGAGGGTGTAGGACGGGCTGTCGATGAGGCGCTTGCGATAGGCCAGCAGCACACCGCCCCAGGACCGGATCAGTTCCACCACCCGCGGCTCACGGCCCTCGGCCGCGGCGGCGGCCCGTTCCGCGCGGATGGCGCGGCCGTGGGCCAGGAACTCCTCGGCGATCTCGGTCTCCTCCTCGCTCCAGCGGCTGCGCACCGCCTGCACCCCGCGTTCCGCCACCAGGGTGTCGTAGCGGCTGAGGAATTTTTCCACCTGCAGCGGGTAGTAGGCGAGGGATTCGGTGGCCGTGTCGATGGCGGTGAGGCCGCCGCCGATCACCACCACCGGCAGACGCAGCTGCATGTTGGCGATGGAGTCGCTCTTGGCGGCGCCGGTGAGCTGCAGGGCCATGAGGAAATCCGAGGCCGTGCGCACGCCCCGGGCCAGACCGTTGGGCAGGTCCAGGATGGTGGGCCGGCCGGCGCCGGCGCACAGGGCCACGTGGTCGAAGCCCTGGGCGAAGGCGTCCTCCAGGGTCAGGGTGCCGCCGAAGCGCACGCCGCCGAACAGCGCGAATTCGCTGCGCCGCTCCAGCAGCAGCCGGATCAGCTTGAGGAAGTTCTTGTCCCAGCGCACCGTGATGCCGTATTCGGCCACGCCGCCGAAGCCGGCGTTGACCCGGTCGTCCAGGGGTTCGCGCAGGTCCGCCACGTGGCGCACCGGCTGGAACGGCACCCGCCGTCCCTGCACGTCGACGCCGGACAGCGCCGGATCCAGGGGTTCGATCTTGAGACCGTCCATCCCCACCACTGTGTGGCCGTCGTTCATGAGGTGATGGGCCAGGGTGAAGCCGGCCGGTCCCATGCCCACCACCAGCACCTTGCGGCCGCTGTCGGGGCGCGGCAGCGGGCGCTGCAGATTGAGCGGATTCCAGCGGCTGAGCAGGCTGTAGATCTCGAAACCCCAGGGCAGGCCCAGCACGTCCTTGAGGGTGCGGGTCTCCGCCTGGGGAATGTCCACCGGGGTCTGCTTCTGGTAGATGCAGGCCTTCATGCAGTCGTTGCAGATGCGGTGCCCGGTCGCCGCGAGCAGCGGATTGTCGACCGCGGCCATCGCCAGCGCACCGATCGAGAACCCCTCGCTCTTGAGGAGGTTCATCTCCGAGATCTTCTCCTCGAGCGGGCAGCCCGCGAGGGTGACGCCGAAGGGCGACTTCTGGAACGCTCCGGTCTTGCGATCCCTGAGGCCGCGCGAGCAGGAGTCCTTGCCCTGGTTGTGGCACCAGATGCAGTAGTAGGTATGATCGAGAGCGCGCACGAGATCGTAGCCCGCATCGGTCAGCGCGAAACCCTCGCGGTGGCGCAGGAGCTTTCGCGGGAGCGTCATGCGCGTGACGCCGTCGACGACTTCGGTCTCGATCGGCACCAGGTGCTCGAAGTCGAGCTTGTGGGGCACCTTGAACAGCGGCCCGTCGCGATGACGCCGCTTGCCCTCGGGATGATGCAGCGCCCACGCAGCATAGCGAGTTAGCGCCTCGATCTCGGGCGTCGGCGCCTCGACCTTGAACTCCGCGCCGACCAGCTCACGGACTCTCAGCGCGAAGGCGAGCTCCCAGGCCTCGAGATCGTCCTCGATCCGCACCGGCAGCTCGACCGCCGGCGGCTCAATGGCCAGAGCGGCGTCGGGCTTGATGGCGCGAGTCACATAGCGCTGCACGAACAGACGCTTGCAGTCGTACAGCGGCGCCAGCGCCACGTGGGCGGCGCGCAAGGCAGCCGCCTGCTCCGTCACGCCGAACAGCGCGGCGACAAAGTCCTCGAGCGGCCGCGCGATGTCGATCAACAGGTTCGACTCTTCCTTTGCCGCGAGACTGTCCGGTGCCGAGCGCGCTACCATCAGCCGCGCGTGCGCCTCGACATTGGCGTCCTGCAGCCACGCCACGAAAGCGGCGTCGAGCCGGGCCAGACCCTCGCGGTCATGAAGATCGTCGAAGCTCAGCCCATGAGGAAGCGAAAGGGCGAGCGCGGGCGCATTCATCGTCGAAATGTCCAGTTTTCGGAGGGTGATCGTTCGTGCGCGAACCGATTAGACAAGCCGGCCGGACAGCGCAAGGCGACGCGTGTTCGCGACATTAATGCTGATGACGGGGCGATTGGCTTCGCGCATGGTCCGGCGCGCATGCAACCCGCCTCCGTCTCCGTGCGCAACTGGTTGGCCATCGTAGCCGCCATGATTTTTCTCATGATCGTGCTCGGCGCGTTCACGCGGCTGACCGAGTCCGGCCTGTCGATGGTCGAATGGAGACCCGTCACCGGGTGGCTGCCGCCGCTCGGCGAACGAGCTTGGCAGGCGGAGCTGCAGAAGTATCTGTCGTCGCCGCAGGGCCGCTTGGTGAATCATGACTTCAACGTCGCCGATTTCGAACAGATCTTCTGGCTGGAGTACCTGCACCGGCTGTGGGGTCGGCTGATCGGCCTCGCGTTCGCGCTGCCGCTCGTATGGTTCTGGCTGCGTGGACAGCTCTCGCCCTGGCTCAAGCCGCGACTGTTTGCCCTGCTGATCTTCGGGGGTCTGCAGGGCGCACTGGGCTGGGCGATGGTGGCCTCGGGCCTGGTCGATCGACCCTCGGTCAGTCAGTACCGGCTGGCCGCCCATCTGCTGCTGGCGATCGTGCTCTACGGCTACACCGTCTGGCTGGTGCTCGAGCTTGGTTCTGCGCCGCGCCAAGACGATCCCAAGGTCCGCCGCGAAGCGACCGGGATGATCGCCTTCCTGCTTGTCGTGGTGACGTTCGGTGCCCTGATGGCGGGCCTGCGCGCGGGTACTGCGCACAACACCTTTCCGACCATGTCGGGCTACTGGATCCCGCCCGGGCTATTTGACCTGTCGCCATGGTGGATCAATCCGTTCGAGAACGGCACGACCATCCAGTTCATCCATCGCTGGCTTGCCAAGATTCTGGTGCTGGGCGTAGTCGTGCTCGCGATACGTACGCGGCGACCCGAGACGCTGGCTGCCGGCGCAATGGCGTGCGTTCAGTTGGGCCTCGGCATTGCCACTATTTTGAGTGGCATCGACATCCCGCTTGCGGCGGCGCATCAGGCCGGCGCGGTTCTTCTGCTGACGACCCTGCTTGTCGTGCGTCATCGCGGGACCCCTTCACCGCCTCGGTCGCTCCCGGCTATCATGCGCGCATGACCGGCAAGCCCGAATGGCGCTTCCTCCGTCCGGCTCTGCTGGTCGCAATGCCGCTCGTCGCTGTCGCTGCCACCGCGCTGATAATACTTTCCACGAACGAGCCGCAGGCATCGCCACCGGAGTCCGTACCCGCCGTCCGGCCGGTACCCGCTCCTTCAACCGACGCCACGATCAGGCTGCCGCCGCCGCCGGAACCGCCGCCGGCCGAAGCCGCTGCTGAACCAGCGTCACTACCGGTGCCGACTTCCGCCAGGCCAGCAGGCACCGCCGAATGGCTTGCCCTGCCAATCGACGAGCTGCGTGCTCTCGCCTACAGCGGCGACTTGCGTGCAATGGAGGAACTCGCACGCCGGCTGGTGTCCGGCATCGGCGTCCCGCAGGATACGCAGTCCGGCGCCGGCTGGCTGCTACGCGCGGCGGAGGGCGGATCACCCACCGCCGCCTTCAATGCCGGTGTCATGTACGAGCGCGGTTTCGTCGTGGAGCGCGATCCGACAAGGGCCATCGAATGGTATCAGAAGGCCGTCGACGGGAACGTTGCAGTCGCCAAGCACAATCTCGCATTGATGTTGCGCGACGGCAAAGGCGTGCCGCGTGATGGAAAGAAGGCGATCGAGTTGCTTCAGTCGGCGGCGCGACAGGGCATGACGGGGTCGATGTTCCTGCTGGGCGACATTTACGAGCGTGGCGATGTGGACCTGAAGGACGCGCCCCTCGCGATGGCCTGGTTTGCCATTGCCGTCGAATTCGAGCGCCAAGCCAATCACGCGGCGGAGACGCCGTTGTTGAAGCTGGCCCAACAGAGGGTCGAGAGCCTTCGGCGCGCACTTACACCAGCGGAACTCGATCGCGCTGAAATGATCGGCCGAGCCGAATTACAGGAGCTTTTCGCGGCGCGTGCTCCGCCGAAGGCCGAAGCTCGGCCGGGCGTGACCGCTCCACCATCCACGGGGCTTGCGGTGCCGCCGCGACCGCCGGCGCCATCGGCACCGCCCCCAGAGGACGACGAAGCCATCGGGTGGCCCAGGTCGGCTGCCGAACAAGTGCGGACGGTCCAGCAGGTGTTGATCGACTTGCAGCGCCTGAACGGCAAGGCCGACGGCGTTCTGGGGCCAGCGACGCGCGCAGCGATCATCGACTTCGAAAGGAGTGTGGGGCTGCGCGAAACCGGTGAGGCGTCACGCGTGGTCTATGTGGCCGCACTCAGGGCGATTGCGCAGCACGATGCCGTTGCAAGGTCACCCTTGCCGCCTCCGCCTCCCAGTCAACCACCAAAACCTTAGACCGCCCGATTCCAGCCCACTTGTAAGTTCGGCCCCGGAGAGCGCTGCGACCAGAACTCATGGATCGCCAGCGACAAGCTTTCCGACGTATCGCCACCACTGCGCCGGCACGCCTGCCGCGGCGCGCTCCGCGAGTGGAAAGTCTTCGTAAAGTGCGAAGCAGGTCGCACCGCTGCCGCTCATGGCGGCATGCAGCACCCCTTCGCTCGTCCCGAGGAAGGCGAGCACCTGGGCAATCTCCGGCCGAAGCGCGACCGCCGCGTCGGTGAGGTCGTTGCCGTATTCGGCCAAGACCGCCGCGAAGCTTGCCGCATTCCTCCAGAGTCTCGGGGTGCGTGCAGGAGAAAATGCACCTTGCCGCTTGGCAAAGACCTGGGATGTCGGCAGTGGATTGCCAGGATTGACCAAGAGAATCGTGCATGGCGGCAAGGGAGGCGCCGGCGCTAGCCGTTCCCCGACGCCCGAAACCAGCGCCGCGCGGCCGGCCAGGCACATCGGCACGTCTGCGCCCAACCGCGCCGCCAGGTCGAACAGCTCTTCGACGGGCAGCGCCACGCGCCACTGCTCGGTCAACAGCCGCAGCACTGCCGCAGCATCCGCCGACCCGCCGCCGAGGCCGGCAGCCACGGGAATGTTCTTGTGAAGACGCAGAGCGACGCGTGGAGAAATGCCTGCCCGGTCGGCCAGCAGACGTGCCGCTTTCAGTACGAGATTGTCTCCTTCACCGTTCAGCGTCGCGGCAAACGGACCTTCGACTGTCAGCGAAAGCCGATCGGACGGCGCCGCTTCGATTACGTCGGCGAGGTCGGTGAAGGCGACGAGTGAGTCCAGCAGATGATAGCCGTCGGCGCGCCGGCCGAGGACGTTCAGCCAGAGATTGATCTTGGCTGGCGCAAGCACGTCGGCGGCAGCGCGCGCGATCAGCCGCCTTGCTTGTTGTCGGCCGCCTTCTCATAGACGGACGGCTTGTCGTTGGTCGCGTTCAGCCCGTTGCTGATCTTGTCGAGGATCACCGGTATTCGTTCCTTGTCGGGCTTCTGGTTCAGCGCGCGCGCCCACTGGAAGCGCGCTTCGCGGCGGCGGCCGACATGCCAGTAGGCATCACCAAGATGCTCGACGACGGTGGCGTCGTCGCCCTTCTGCTCGCTCGCCCGCTCCAGCCATTCGACCGCCTTGTCGAACTGGCCGAGGCGGTAATAGGCCCAGCCCACCGAGTCGGTGATCGCGCCATCGTCGGGTCGCAGCTCGGTCGCGCGTTTCAGCATCTTCATGCCTGCGTCGAGATTGAGGCCCTGATCAATCCAGCTGTAGCCGAGATAGTTCAGCACGTAAGGCTGCTCGGGTGACAGCTCGAGCGCCTTCTTCATGTCCGCCTCCGCCCGCGGCCACTGCTTCGTGCGCTCGAGCACCATGCCGCGGCCGAAGAACACCGGCCAGTGGCGCTCGTCGATCGTGTGTATCCGCTGGATCGCGATGTCGTAAGCAGCGACGGCATCGTCATACCGTTCCTTGCTGCGCAACAGGTCTGCCAGGGTTAGTGCGGCATCGATACGGTCGGGCTTTTCTGCCACGAGTGCGCGCAGCCTGCTCACCGCTGCGTCGAAGCGCTCCTCCTGCGCGTCCAACGCGGCCGCACGCAGGCCCGCCTGCCAGTAGAGGGGCGACGTCGGCGCGACCTTTCCGTAGGCCGCGAGCGCCTTCGTCGAATTGCCCCATTGCTCGTAGAGGCTGGCGATGGTCAGCCAGGCGAAGTCGTGATCCGGTTTCAGGTAGACCGCGAACTGCTCGAAGATAAGGGCGAGGTCGCCGCGCTGGTTGCGCGCGTCGCCATTCAGCGCAGTACCGATATCGAACATGATCTCCGCAATTCCCGACGCGGGCGTCGGCGGCTTGGGCATCGGCGCATCGGCTGCCATCGCCCCGTCCATCAGCACGGAATCGCTGTACTTGTCGCCAAAGGCCTTCAGGAGCGCGCGTGCTTCGTCCGGCTTGCCGAGACGTCGCAGACCGTCGGCTGCGGTCATGACGACCCGGAGGGCCGAGGGATCGAGTTCGACAGCGCGGCGGTATTTCGCCTCCGCCGCAGCCTTGTCCCCCGCCATCTCTTCGATCTGCGCCTCCACCGCCATCACCGGCGCCTGGGACCGCTCATCCTGGGTCTTCAACCGGGCGAGTGTCGCGCGGGCCGAGACGAAATCTTTCTGTCCGGCGCGCAGCCAGGCAACGACGAACTCGCGTAAGGGACCGAGCTGGTTTTCCCCTCCAATCCGGGCAAGCTGCTGCTCTGCGGCGCGGTATTCGCCGCGCTTGATCTGCTGGATGGCCAGCACGAGATTGGCGATCCCGTCGCCGGGCTTGACGGTCAGGACCTGCGGTGCGAGCTGCGCGGCAGCGTCGATCCTGCCGGCGTAGGTACGCAGCCGGAAAGCATTGTAGAGCAGCTCGAGGTCGCCAGGGCGCTGCGCCAAGGCGAGGTCGAGCTGGTCGGCCCCGCTGTCGTAATCGTGATCCTGCTCGGCCACGCGCCCGGCGAGGTATCGCCCACTGAGCGAGATTGAAGCGAGATGCCGGGACGAGACCCGAGGAGGTTGCCCCCCGCCTGCGCCTTGAGCATAGCTCTCCAAAGGAGCCGAAAGCATGAGCGCCGCGGACAGCAGCACAAAGGAAATGGGTCGCATACCAGTCACATGTTCGGGTAATTGGGCCCGCCGCCGCCCTCCGGCACCGTCCAGTCGATGTTCTGCGCCGGATCCTTGATATCGCAGGTCTTGCAGTGAACGCAGTTCTGCGCGTTGATCTGGAAGCGCGGCTGGCCGCTGTCTGAGGTGACGACTTCGTAAACGCCAGCGGGACAATAGCGCTGCGCCGGCTCGGCATAGAGCGGCAAATTGACCGCGATGGGAATGGAGGGATCGCGCAACTTGAGGTGAACCGGCTGGTCCTCCTCGTGGTTGGTGTTGGACAGGAAGACCGACGACAGCTTGTCGAACGACACCACGCCGTCCGGTCTGGGATACTGGATCGGCTGGAATTCGGCCGCCGGGCGCAGGGTCTCGTGGTCGGCTTTGGTATGGCGAAACGTCCAGGGCAGGCGGATCCCGAGATCATGGCACCACATGTCGAATCCACCATAGATCGTGCCCAGCACCGAGCCCCACTTGAGAGCGGGCTTGACGTTGCGCACCTTGTCCAGGTCCTTCCAGAGCCAGGACGACTTCAGCGCCGCCGGATAGGCGGTCAGCTCGTCACCGCCGGCTTTGCCCGCGGCCAGCGCCTCGAACGCCGCCTCGGCGCCCAGCATGCCGCTCTTGATCGCATTGTGGCTGCCCTTGATGCGCGGCACGTTCACGAACCCGGCCGAGCAGCCGATCAGCGCTCCGCCTGGGAACGTGAGCTTGGGGACGGACTGCACCCCCCCCTCGTTGATCGCACGCGAACCATAGACCAGCCGCTTGCCGCCCTTGAGGTACTTGGCGACCTCGGGGTGGGTCTTGAAGCGCTGGAACTCGTCGAACGGCGAGAGGTACGGGTTCTCGTAGGACAGATGCACCACGAGTCCAATGGCGACCAGATTCTCCCCAAAATGATACATAAAAGAGCCGCCTTGGCTGCCGGTTTCGGACAACGGCCAGCCTTGCGTATGGACCACCAGGCCTTTCTTGAAACTCTCGGCCGGGACCTCCCACAGTTCCTTGATGCCGATGCCGAATTTCTGCGGATCGGCGCCCGCACGCAGGTCGAACTTGGCGAACAGCATCTTGGACAGGGAGCCGCGCGCGCCCTCGGCGATCAGCGTATATTTGGCATGCAGCTCCATGCCTTCGGTGTAAGTGTCCTTCTTCTTGCCATCCTTTCCGATGCCCATGTCCCCGGTCGCGACGCCCTTGACCGCGCCGTCCTCCGTATAGAGCACCTCGGCGGCGGCAAATCCGGGATAGATCTCGACCCCCAGCGCCTCCGCCTGCGTCGCCAGCCAACGGCAGACGTCAGCGAGGCTCACGATGTAGTTGCCGTGATTGTTCATCAGCCGCGGCATCGCGAAGTTGGGGAAGCGGAAGGAGCCGGTCTTGGTCAGCCAGAGGAACTGGTCGTCGCTGACCTGGGTCTCGATCGGCGCTCCCTTCTCCTTCCAGTCGGGAATGAGCTCGTTGAGGCCGATCGGATCGATTACCGCGCCGGACAGGATGTGCGCGCCCACCTCCGAGCCCTTCTCGAGCACGCAGACGGAGACCTCGTGATTGCGCTCCGCAGCCAGCTGCTTGAGGCGAATCGCCGCCGCGAGCCCGGCTGGGCCGCCGCCGACGATCACCACGTCGTATTCCATTGCCTCGCGTGCCATTGCCTTCTCGCCTTGCCAAACCGACAACTCTAATTAGCCTGTCGAAGGCCGGATCGCCACCGGCGGAAATGGGGACCTGTGCCGGCTCTGACTGATATCGAAAGCAAGATATTCACTTCCAAGGACTTCCAGCTCGAGAACGGCCAAGTCCTGCCCGTCCTCGAGCTCGCCTACGAAACTTACGGCACGCTCAGTGCAGAGCGCGACAATGCCGTGCTGGCGGTGCATGGTTATACGTCGAGCCATCACGCTGCCGGCAAGAACGCCACGGGCAAGCAGGGTCGAGGCGTCGCAGAGGGCACTGCGGGCTGGTTCGACGGTTTGATCGGGCCGGGCAAGGCGGTCGACACCGACAAATACTTCGTGATTTCGGTCAATGCCTTGGGTTCCGCCCACGGCAGCACCGGCCCCAACACGACCGATCCCAGGACCGGCAAGCCCTACGGCCCGACCTTTCCCGAGATCACGATGCGCGACATCGTGGCGAGCCAGAAGCGCTTGGTCGATTCGCTCGGCATTCCCGGCCTTGTCGCGGTGATCGGTCCGTCGATGGGCGGCTTCCAGTCGTTCCAGTGGGCGGCGTCTTATCCCGGGTTCATGAAGGGCATCGCGGCATCGGTCACCGCGCCGCGTTCGCCCGGCGGGCTCGAGCAGTTGCAGACGCTGCAAAAGCGGCTGGCGAGCGACCCCAATTGGAACGATGGTTGGTACTACGAGAATGGCGGCATAAAGAAGGTGCTGGCCGAGATCCGGTTCGATACCCTCAGCAACTACGGCCAGAACGAGATTCTGGCCGAGACGATCGCCGACCCTGAAAAGCGCAAGGAGGCGATGCGCGCCAACGCCAGGGCATGGGCTGAAGTTTACGACGGCCATTCCTTGGTGGCGCTGCGCCGCGCGATCGGCTCGTTCGACATCACGAAGGAGTATGACAAGCTCAAGGGCACGAAGGTGCTCTACGTCAATTCCAAGACCGACAAGCTGTTCGACATCGCGGACTGCCCCGCGTACGTGAGCGACATGCGCAAGGCGGGCGTGGACATCACCTATGTCGAGCTGCCGTCGAACAAGGGCCACATGGCGAGCCATGCCGATGCGGCGATGTGGGCGCCGATCCTGGCAGCCTTCATCAAAGGTCTTTGATGGAGGGCGCCGCCGCCCTCCTGCGCTGGTACGTCGACAACGGCGTCGACGAGGCGATCGGCGAGGAGCCGATCGACCGCTTCGCCGTCCCACCGGCGACCGCAACGCCTGTCGCGCCTCCGCCGGCAGCCCGGACACCCACACCGCTACGCCCGCCACCGGCACCGTCGGCGCCGCCATTGCCACGTGCACCGGTACCGCTCGAGTCGCCCCAGCTCGTCGAGGATGCACGCGCGCTCGCCGAAGGCTGCAAGTCGCTTGCCGAGCTCGAGACCGCGATTCGCGGCTTCGACAGCTGCGCATTGAAGCGCACCGCCAAGAACACCGTCTTCGCCGACGGCTCGCCCGACGCGCCGGTGATGATCGTCGGCGAGGCGCCAGGCGCCGACGAGGACCGTCTGGGAAAGCCGTTCGTCGGCGTGAGCGGCCAGCTAATGGACCGCATGATGGCCGCGATCGGGCTGACGCGCGAGGGCGGCTTCTACATCACCAACATCCTGTTCTGGCGTCCGCCGGGCAACCGCACGCCGACGCTCGCCGAGCAGGGAATGTGCCTCGCCTTCACCCGCCGCCACATCGAGCTGGTCCGGCCGAAGGTCCTGATGCTGGCCGGCGCAACGTCCGTGAAGGCCGTGCTCGAAACAACCGAGGGCATCACCCGCCTGCGCGGCAAATGGACGAGCTATCGCCTCACAGACGGCACCGACATTCCCACCATGCCGACCTTCCATCCTGCCTATCTGCTGCGCACCCCCGCCAGCAAGCGCCAGAGCTGGCAGGACCTGCTGGCCATCGACAAGAAGCTGAAGGAACTCGGACCAAAGTGAAGAACTATCTCCTCGCACATTGGCGAGGCGAGCTGTCGCTCGTGAAATCGTTCCTCGTCAACGGCGTACTGGCTTTCATCGTGCTCGGGATGGCGTTTCCTGGCCTTGGTCTGCTCATTAGATCTCAAATCTTTATTTATATTGGCCTTTCATATGGATGCTCTGGGAAATCTGGGCCGTCGTCGGAATTGTGCGTAGCGCCTTCCGCACATTCCGCGAGCCGCGCTCGACCCTCGGACCCTTCTCGGTACAGCGCGGATTTGCGTTTCTTGCCGTCTTGCTCTCGGCGGCCTTCGTCTATGGCACGATCGCGGACATTCGAATGTTCCTGCGCTTATGAGGCAGGACCTCATGGCTGAAGCCGCTTCTTAAGGAAGAACTTCTTGTGCCCCTTGGGATAGTCGTCGAGCGTGCCGAAGACCTCGTAGCCTCGGGACTCGTAGAACGGCCGGGCCTGGAAGGAGTGGGTATCGAGCGTGGCCGAGTGGCATCCGCGCTCGCGCGCGTAGGCTTCTGCACGGTCCATAAGGCGCGTGCCCCAGTCCTGCCCACGCACCGACTCGTCCACCCATAGGAACGTGATGTGCAGCCAACCGCCCCAAATGCCGCCCAGGACGCCACCCTTGGTTTCGCCCAGGCTGCTTTTCACGAAGAAATGCATCGGATAGTAGGTCGATACGCCGGTCGCGCCGACGTTGTACATATCGAGCCTTTCGCGCACCAGTTGAGCGTCTGCGCCGCCCTTCTCGTCGAAAACAATGGTGAGGTCGTTCGTCGTCATGGCGCGCGCTCCAAGCCCATATCCGTGCTTTGCCTGTCTCGCCAACGAAGCGCAACGAATGGCCGGCGACCTTGACGGGCTTGCCCATGGCGCCCAAGATTACCGCAAAAAATACGGGGATAGGCCTCAACGGCCTTGGGAGGAATAACATGGCAATGACCGACTTCCGGTGGCGTTCGCGAGTCACGGCGATGGTAGCCGCTTTGGCAGCCAGCCTTTTTTCTCCCGCCGCATGGGCTTGGGAGCCGACCCGCACCGTCGAATTCATCGTCCCGGCGGGGACCGGCGGTGGCGCCGACCAGATGGCGCGCATGATCCAGGGCATCGTCGCCAAGCACGGCCTGATGAAGCAGACCATGGTCGTGGTCAACAAGGCGGGCGGCGCCGGTGGCGAGGGCTTCCTCGACATCAAGAACGCCAAAGGCAACCCGCACAAGCTCGTGATCACGCTGTCGAACCTGTTCACGACGCCGCTCGCAACCGGCATTCCCTTCTCCTGGAAGGACATGACGCCTGTTTCGATGATGGCGCTCGACGAGTTCGTGCTGTGGGTCAATGCAGAGACCCCGTTCAAGAGCGCGCAGGAGTTCGTCGCGGCGGTGAAAGCCTCTCCTGACGGCAAGTTCAAGTTGGGCGGCACGGGCTCCAAGCAGGAAGACCAGATCATCACCGTCGCGATGCAGCGGGCGATCGGCAAGAAGATGACCTACATTCCCTACAAGGGTGGCGGCGAGGTTGCCGTCCAGCTGGTCGGCAAGCATATCGACGCGACCGTCAACAATCCGATCGAGGCGGTCGCGCAGTGGCGCGCCGGGGCGCTGCGGCCGCTGTGCGTGTTCGACGGCAAGCCGCTGCCGATCAAGGACAAGATCGCGGGCGACATGTCCTGGGCCGACATCCCGACCTGCAAATCGCAAGGTCTCGACATCGAATACCTGATGCTGCGCGGCATCTTCATGCCGGCCGGCGTACCCAAGGACGCCGTCGACTACTATGTGCAGCTCATGCAGAAGGTGCGTGCCACGCCGGAATGGGCTCAACTCATGCACGACGGTGCCTTCAACCCGACGTTCATGGCTGGCGGCGAGTATGCCAAGTGGGTTGAAAACGAAGAGAAGCGCCATCGCGAGCTGATGAAGGAAGCTGGCTTCCTGGCCAATTGAGAGTGAGACGGACGGGACCTTTTCGGCAATCAGGCACCACTTCGTAGCGTCGCGGGAACCGTCCATGTCCAATACTCCGCAAGCATCCGGCACGCCGGGACCACGGCAGCGCACTGTCGAAGCATGTGTCGCCCTCTTCGTCCTGGCGCTCGGCACGATCACCATCATCGGCAGCCTGCAGGCCGGCATCGGCTGGGGTGAGGAAGGGCCGAAGTCTGGCTTCTTCCCGTTCTGGGTGGGCCTGATCGTCGTGCTCGCGAGCGTCGTGAATTTCGTGCGAGCGGTTGCCATCTCGCCGCGCAGACTGTTCGCCGAATGGAGCCAGCTCGCCGAAGTGCGCAAGATCGTCGTCCCGATGGCGATCTACGTCTCGGCGGTGCCGTGGCTCGGCATCTATCTCTCGTCCGCGCTGTTGATCGCGGGCTTCATGCGCTGGCTCGGGCGCTATGGCTGGCCATTGACACTCTGCATCAGCCTGTCGTTGCCGGTCCTGACCTACGTGACATTCGAACGGTGGTTCCTGGTGCCGCTGCCCAAGGGTCCGATCGAGGATTGGCTCGGGCTCTAGCGTCCGCAAGCGGAGAGGGTCGATGGAAGGCATAAGCGATCTGCTGCACGGATTTTCCGTCGTATTGAGCTGGACCAACTTCTTCTACATGCTGGTCGGGATCATCCTCGGCGTGATCATCGGTGTGCTGCCAGGTTTGGGCGGTGCCAACGGCGTGGCGATCCTGCTGCCGCTCACCTTCAGCATGCCGCCGACCTCCGCCATCATCCTCCTGTCTTGCATCTATTGGGGCGCCCTGTTCGGCGGCGCCATCACCTCGATCCTGTTCAACATCCCAGGCGAGCCGTGGTCGGTCGCCACGACTTTCGACGGCCATCCGATGGCGCAGAAGGGGCAAGCCGGCGAGGCGCTTACCGCCGCCTTCACCTCGTCCTTCATCGGTGCCCTGTTCGCTGTCATCGTCATTACGCTCGCTGCGCCGCTGGTCGCCAGCTTCGCGCTCCAGTTCGGCCCCGCGGAGAAATTCTCCGTCTTTTTCCTCGCGTTCTGCAGCTTCGTGGGCATGGGCAAGGAGCCGCCGGCCAAGACCATCGCCGCGATGATGCTGGGCTTCGCGCTCGCCGCCGTCGGCACCGACACGGTGACCGGCAGCCTGCGGCTGACCTTCGGCTCGACCGAGCTGCTCGGTGGTTTCGATTTCCTCATCGCCGTGATCGGGCTGTTCGGCATCGGCGAGATTCTGCTCACGATGGAGGAAGGCCTGAGTTTCCGGGGCAAGGCCGCGGCGATAAATCCGACCGTAGTCTGGCAGACTTGGAAGGGGTTGCCGCGCTACTGGCTCACAATGCTGCGCTCCTGCCTGATCGGCTGCTGGATGGGCATCACGCCGGCGGGCGCCACGCCAGCCTCGTTCATGAGCTACGGCATTGCCAAGCGGTCCTCCAAGGACGGCGGCAAGTTCGGCACCGGCGAGATCGAGGGCGTGATCGCTCCCGAGACCGCCGCCCACGCCGCCGGCACCTCCGCCCTGCTGCCGATGCTGGCGCTCGGCGTCCCCGGCTCTCCGACCGCGGCCGTCCTGCTGGGCGGCCTGCTGATCTGGGGGCTTCAGCCCGGGCCTTTGCTGTTCGTCGAGCAGAAGGACTTCGTCTGGGGCCTGATCGCCAGCATGTATCTCGGCAACATCGTCGGTCTGGCCGTAGTGCTCACCATGGTGCCGGTCTTCGCGGCGATCCTGCGGGTGCCATTCGGGATCATCGCCCCGATCATCCTGGTGATCTGCGCCATCGGCGCCTACACCGTGCACAACAACAGCTTCGACGTGATCATGATGCTGGTGTTCGGCGTCGTCGGCTACTTTTTCAAGAAGTGCAACTACCCGCTGGCGCCACTGGTGCTGGCGATCGTGCTCGGCGACAAGGCCGAGGAGGCGTTCCGCCAGTCGCTGCTGATCTCCGGTGGCAGCGTCTCCGTTTTCTGGTCGAGCGGCCTGGTGGGCACGATCATGGCCCTTGGCCTCGTGGCCCTGTTCTGGCCGGCGGTCTCCAACCTCCTCGGCCGACTCTTCCGGCAGCGCAGCCCCGCGTGATTGTGAAGCCTGGGCATGGCCAGCCGCTGGACGCGTTCGCCGCCGTGGAATAATGAATAATGTATCTCAGCAGCCGGCGGCCTCGAGGGGGAAAGCGGTTCATGAGCGAAGCGCGCCTGTTAGTCGCTCCGATCGACAGCAAGGAAACGTTCAAGGACAAGGCCTATGTCGCCTTGCGCAACGTCATCGTGTCATTGGACGTGTATCGGTCGCGCACCGACATCAGGCTCGACGAACGCCAGCTAGCGCAGGATTTCGGCGTATCGCGCACGCCCGTGCGCGAGGCAATGGCGCAGCTCGAGCGCGAGGGCTTCGTCCGTTCCGTCCCGCGCCGCGGCGTCTACGTCGTGCGCAAGACCAAGCGCGAGGTGATCGAGATGATCACCGCCTGGGCAGCGCTGGAGAGCATGGCCGCGCGCCTCATCACCGAGGCCGCCCGGGACGAGGACATCGCAGGGCTGCGCCGCATGTTCGCGCAGTTCGACGGCGACACTTTGCACGCCCGACTCGACGAATATTCCGAGGTCAACATCGCCTTTCACCAGGCCATCATCGAGCTCAGCGGCAACCAGGTGCTGATCCGGCTGGCCGAGAACCTGTTCACTCACATGCGCATGATCCGCGGCCAGACGATCGGCGAGGATGACCGCGCCGACCGCTCGATCCACGACCACCTGAACATCATCCAGGCACTCGAAGCGCGCGACACCGCACGCGCCGAAGACCTGGTGCGCCAGCATGCGCTCGGCCTGGCCGCGCATGTCGCCAAGCACGCCGACTATCTCGACTGAATCGAAACCGGAGGAAACCATGGCCGAAGCAGCGGCACTCGAGAAACCCGACGCCGAGACTGGGGAATTGACCGACGGCTTCAACCTCATCATTGACGCGATGAAGCTGAACGGCCTCGAGACGATCTACGGCGTTCCCGGCATTCCGATCACCGATTTCGGTCGCATGGCGCAGGCCGCCGGCATCCGCGTGCTGTCGTTCCGGCACGAGCAGAACGCCGGCTATGCCGCGGCGATCGCCGGCTTCCTCACGAAGAAGCCAGGTGTCTGCCTCACCGTTTCTGCGCCGGGCTTCCTGAACGGCCTGACGGCGCTCGCCCACGCCACCACCAACTGCTACCCGATGATCCTGATCTCGGGCTCGTCGGAGCGAGAGATCGTCGACCTGCAGCAGGGCGACTACGAGGAGATGGACCAGCTCGCCATCGCCAAGACGATGTGCAAGGCGTCCTACCGCGTGCTGCACGCCGCCGACATCGGAATCGCCTTCGCGCGCGCCATCCGGGCTGCCGTCTCCGGCCGTCCCGGCGGCGTCTATCTCGACCTCCCGGCCAAGCTGTTCGGCCAGGTGATGAACGCAGAAGCCGGCAGGAAGTCGCTGGTCAAGGTGATCGATCCGGCCCCGGCGCAGATCCCCTCGCCCGACTCGATAAGGCGGGCGCTCGACGTGCTGAAGGGCGCGAAGAAGCCGCTGATCATCCTCGGCAAGGGCGCGGCCTACGCCCAGGCCGACGACGCGATCAAGGCGCTGGTCGAGAAGAGCGGCGTGCCGTTCCTGCCGATGAGCATGGCCAAGGGCCTGCTGCCCGACACCCATCCGCAATGTGCTGGCGCAGCGCGGTCGACCGTACTGAAGGATTCCGACGTCGTGATGATGATCGGCGCCCGCCTCAACTGGCTGCTGAGCCACGGCAAGGGAAAGGCATGGGGCGATGCGCCCAAGAAATTCATCCAGATCGACATCGAGCCCAAGGAGATGGATTCCAACGTGGAGATCGCCGGCCCCGTGGTGGGCGACATCGGCTCCTGCGTCGCGGCCCTGCTCGAAGCCATGGGCGGCAGCTGGAGCAAGGCGCCAGCGGACTGGATGGGCGCGGTCACGGCCAAGCGCGAGGAGAACGTCGCCAAGATGGCGCCGCGCCTCATGAACAACAACAACCCGATGGACTATCACGGCGCGCTCGGCGTGCTGCGCGCCGTCATCAAGGAACGACCCGACGCGATCCTGGTCAACGAGGGCGCCAACACGCTCGACCTGACGCGCGGCGTGATCGACATGTACAAGCCACGCAAGCGGCTCGATGTCGGCACCTGGGGCGTGATGGGAATCGGGATGGGCCAGTGCATCGCCGCCGCGGTCGAGACCGGTAAGCCGGTGCTCGCGATCGAGGGCGACTCGGCGTTCGGATTTTCTGGCATGGAGGTCGAGACGATCTGCCGGTACAACCTTCCGGTCTGCATCGTCGTGTTCAACAACGACGGCATCTATCGCGGCACCGACGTCAACAAGGTCGGAACCGACCCGGCGCCGACCGTATTCGTGAAGGGCTCGCGCTACGACAAGATGATGGAGGCGTTCGGCGGTGTCGGCGTCAACGCCACCACCCCCGACGAGCTGAAGCGCGCCGTCAATGCGGCGATGGACTCCGGCAAGCCCACCCTGATCAACGCGGTGATCGATCCGGCGGCCGGGAGCGAGAGCGGCCGCATCGGCAATCTCAATCCGCAAAGCAAGCTTAAGAAGAAGTAGGGGACGACGATGGCGAAGAAGATCGCAAAGAAGGCGCCGGCCAAGGGCAAAGCGAAGGCCAAGGTGGTGGCGAAGCCGGCGAGGGGCAAAGCTCCTAAGGCCATTGTGAAGTCGGTAAAGAAGCCGGTGCTGAAGGTTGTCGCCAAATCGACATCGAAAGCGCCAAAGATGTCGAAGAAGCCATTTGGACAAGACGGCAAGGCGCTGGACGGCGTGAAGATCCTAGATTTCACCCACGTCCAATCGGGCCCGACCTGCACCCAGCTGCTGGCGTGGTTCGGCGCCGACGTGATCAAGGTCGAGCGTCCGGGCCAGGGCGACATCACGCGCGGTCAGCTGCAGGACGTGCCGGGCGCCGACAGCCTCTATTTCACGATGCTGAACCACAACAAGCGCTCGATCACGCTCGACTCCAAGAGCAAGCAGGGCATGGCCGTACTCGAGCGCCTGGTGAAGACCTGCGACGTACTGGTCGAGAACTTCGCGCCGGGCGCGCTCGATCGCATGGGGCTGACCTGGGAGCATATCCACGCGCTGAACCCGCGCATGATCGTGGCCTCGGTCAAGGGCTTCGGCCCCGGCCCCTACGAGGACTGCAAGGTCTACGAGAACGTGGCGCAATGCGCCGGCGGCGCCGCCTCGACGACCGGCTTTCGCGACGGCATCCCCTTGGTCACCGGCGCGCAGATCGGCGATTCGGGCACCGGCCTGCATCTCGCGCTCGGCATCGTCTGCGCCCTGATGCAGCGCAATCGGACGGGGCGCGGTCAGAAGGTGCTGTGCGCCATGCAGGACGGCGTGCTCAACCTCTGCCGCGTGAAGCTGCGCGACCAGCAGCGGCTGAAGGCGGGTCCGCTCAAGGAGTATACGCAGTACGGCGAAGGCATCCCGTTCGGCGAGGCGGTGCCGCGCGCGGCCAACGATTCGGGCGGCGGCCAGCCCGGCGTCATCCTGAAGTGCAAGGGCTGGGAGACCGATCCCAATGCCTACATCTACTTCATCACCCAGGCGCCGGTGTGGGAGAAGATCTGCGACATGATCGGCGAGCCCGAGTGGAAGACCCATCCCGATTTCGCAAAGCCGCCGGCGCGCTTGCCGCGACTCAAGCAGATCTTCGAGCGCATCGAGCAGTGGACCATGACCAAGACCAAGTTCGAGGTCATGAACGAGTGCAATGCGCTTGATATTCCGGTCGGCCCAATCCTGTCGATGAAGGAGCTGGCCGAGGAACCATCGCTGCGCGACACCGGTACTGTCGTCGAGGTCGACCATCCGACGCGCGGCAAATACCTGTCCGTCGGCAACCCGATCAAGCTCTCCGACTCGATCACCGAAGTGGCCCGCTCGCCGCTCCTGGGCGAGCACACGGACGAGATCCTGTCGAAGGTGCTGAAGTTCACGCCGCGCCAGATCGCCGAGATCAAAGCATCCGGCGCGACTGGCGAAGCCCCGAAGGCCCAGGCAGCGGAGTAGCCCCATGCGCATCGTGGTTCATGGCCAGCAGGCCTTCGGCAAGGCGGTGCTGGAAGCGCTGTTAAAGCGGGGCGACGACGTCGTCGGCGTCTATGTGGCGCCGGAGAAGCCCGGGCAGAAGCCCGATCCGCTCAAGGAAGCGGCGGTCGCTGCCGGACTCCCGGTGTTCCAGCCCGCCTCCTACCGCAAGCCCGAGGTGTGGGAAGAGTTCAAGGCGCTGAAGCCCGACCTGCAGGTCATGGCCTTCGTGACGCTCTTCGTGCCCGAGGAGTTCCTGAACATCCCGACGCACGGCTCGATCCAGTATCACCCATCGCTGCTGCCGGCCTATCGCGGGGCGTCGGCGATCAACTGGCCGATCATCCTCGGCGAGAAGGAGACCGGCCTGTCGATCTTCTGGCCGGACAACGGACTCGACACGGGCGATGTGCTCCTGACCAAGACGACGCCGCTCGGCCCGACCGACACGATGGGCGATCTCTACTTCAAGCGCCTGTTCCCGATGGGAGTCGACGCCATGCTCGAAGCGGTCGACCTGGTGAAGGCCGGCAAGGCGCCGCGCATGAAGCAGGACGAGTCGAAGGCCACCTACGAGGGCCGCGCCACGGCCGACATCGCGCGAATCGACTGGGGCAAGTCTTGGCGTCAGATCGACCCGCTGGTGCGCGGCTGCAATCCCGTGCCCGGCGCCTGGACGACGCTCGACGGCAAGACCCTGCAGATCTTCGAGGTGACGCCGCTGCCGGCCAAGGATCCGAAGGGCATAGGCGGCAAGTACGGTGACGTCGTCGCCGTCGATGCCGACGGCTTCACGGTGGTCTGCCCCGACGGCCGCATCAAAGTCACCCGCGTGAAGCCTGCCGACGGTCCAAAAGTCGGTGCCGGCGAATGGGCCACGGCGAGCGGCCTCGCGGTTGGAATGCGGTTCACATGATTCACTTGTCTCGGGATCTTCCTCCTCTCCCCCTCTAGGGGGAGAGGAACATGAGAAGAAGCCATCGGGGGAGAAACAGCCATGCCCGCGTCGCAGCACACCAGCCCTAAGTCCGATATCCAGATCGCCCAAGAGGCCAAGAAGCGGCCCATCATGGAGCTGGCGAAGGAGAAGCTCGGCATCGCGCCGGAGAATCTCGAGCCGTACGGCCACTACAAGGCCAAGGTCTCGATGGACTACATCAAGTCGTTGCAGTCCAAGCCCAACGGCAAGCTGATCCTCGTTTCGGCAATCTCGCCCACCCCCGCAGGCGAAGGGAAGACCACCACGACCGTCGGCCTGACCGATGCGCTGAACCACATCGGCAAGAAGGCAATGCTCTGCCTGCGGGAGCCCTCGCTCGGCCCCTCCTTCGGCATGAAAGGTGGCGCGGCGGGTGGCGGCTACGCCCAGGTCGTGCCGATGGAGGACATCAACCTCCATTTCACAGGCGACTTCCACGCCATCGGCGCGGCTCACAATCTCCTCTCCGCACTGATCGACAACCATATCTACTGGGGCAATCCGCTCGGCATCGACGGCCGCAGGGTGGCGTGGCGCCGGGTCGTCGACATGAACGACCGCAGCCTGCGCCAGATCGTGTCCTCGCTCGGCGGCGTCGCCAACGGCTTCCCGCGCGAGGACGGCTTCGACATCACCGTCGCGTCGGAGGTCATGGCGATCTTCTGCCTCGCCAAGGACCTCGCGGACCTCAAGACGCGCCTGGGCAACGTGATCGTGGCCTACACGCGCGACCGCAAGCCGGTCCATGCCAAGGACCTCAAGGCACACGGTCCGATGACCGTGCTGCTGAAGGACGCGTTGTCGCCCAACCTCGTGCAGACGCTCGAAGGCACACCCGCCTTCATCCATGGCGGTCCCTTCGCCAACATTGCGCACGGCTGCAATTCAGTGCTGGCCACGACCACGGCGCTCAAGCTCGCCGACTACGTCGTAACCGAAGCGGGCTTCGGCGCCGATCTGGGCGGCGAGAAGTTCATCGACATCAAGTGCCGCAAGACCGGCCTCAAGCCCGATGCGGTCGTGCTGGTCGCGACCATCCGCGCGCTCAAGATGCATGGCGGCGTGAAGAAGGAAGATCTCAAGACCGAAAATCTGAAGGCGCTCGAAGCCGGCATGTCCAACCTGCAACGCCATGTCGAGAACGTGAAGAAGTTCGGCCTGGTGCCGGTGATCTCGATCAACCGCTTCAGCGCCGACACGGATGCCGAGATCGAGCTGGTCAAGTCGGCCTGCGCCAAGCTCGGCGTCGAGGCGGTGATGGCCGACCATTGGGCCGAGGGCGGCAAGGGCGCTGCCGATGTCGCCCGCGCCGTGGTCAAGGTTATCGAGAGCGGCAAGAGCGACATGAAACTGCTCTATCCCGACGAAATGCCGCTGGTGGAGAAGATCCGCACGATCGCCAAGGAGATCTACCGCGCGTCGGACATCTCGGTGCCGAAGCCGGTTCGCGACCAGCTCGCCTCGTTCGAGGCGATGGGGTTCGGCAAGGTCCCGGTCTGCATCGCCAAGACGCAGTACAGCTTCTCGACCAATCCCGACGCCAAGGGCGCGCCGGTCGACCACGTAGTCGCTGTGCGCGAGGTGCGCCTGTCGGCCGGTGCGGAGTTCGTCGTCGCGGTGTGCGGCGACATCATGACCATGCCCGGCCTGCCCCGCGTGCCGGCTGCAGACTCCATCGACGTTGACGCCGAAGGAAAGATCGTCGGCCTGTTCTAGGCGGAGGCGCGGCCAGGCCCAATTCGGCGATATCCACCCTTTTCATCCGGACTTGCGGACGGCGACATCGCAGCTTCATACGACTGGCGCAATGAGGGCTCGCAACAATTGCGAGAACCGGAATGCTGCTGTCCCGTCGTCTTGCGCTCGGCCTTGCCGGCGCCTCCTCCCTGCCGCGCTTCGCCATCGCACAATCGGACAATCGTCCGAGCCTCACCGTGGCGGTGCAGAAGATCTCGACGTCGAACACACTCGAGCCGATGCGCGAGCAGTCGAACGTCGGCCAGCGCATTTTCTACACCTTCGCCGAGACGCTGACCGATCACGCCTGGACCGGCGACCTGTCGCTGCAGCCCGGCCTCGCCGAGAGCTTCAGGCGGATCGACGGCCGGACGCTCGAGCTCAAGCTTCGCCAGAACGTGCGCTTCCACAACGGCGACGCCATGACCGCAGAGGATGTGGCTTTCAGCTTCGGCCCGGAGCGGATGTGGACCGGCAGCTCGGTCGACACGCGCGGCATGTGGACCAACACCACGCCCGGCCTCACCAGCAAAGTGCCGCCGCCGGAAGCTCCCAAGATCGCCATGGCCGCCTATCCAGGCTTCGAGCGCATGGAGATCGTCGACAAATATACTGTGCGGTTCGTCAACCGCGTCCCGGACGCGACGCTGGAAGGCCGGCTGACGCGTAACACCGGCGTAGTCTTCTCGCAGCGCGCCTTCGCCGAAGCGCCAACCTGGCTCGACTGGTCGCGCAAGCCGGTCGGCACCGGCGCCTACCGCATCGTCGAGTACAAGCCCGACGTCGAGCTCGTCCTCGAGGCGTTCGACGATTATTGGGGCGGCCGGCCGCCGATCAAGCGGCTGCGCTTCGTCGAGGTCCCCGAGGTCGCCTCACGCGTGAACGGCCTGCGATCGGGCGATTTCGACTTCGCCTGTGACATGCCGCCGGACCAGATCGCCGCCATCGACTCCAATCCTAAGCTCGAGGTCGTGGGTGGGCCAATCATGAACATCCGCCTCACCATCTTCGACAAGCACCATCCGGTGCTGAAGGACCCGCGCGTGCGCCGCGCGATGACCCATGCCGTCGACCGGCAGGCGATCGTCGATGCCCTGTGGTCGGGGCGCACCAAGGTGCCCAAGGGCCTGCAATGGGATTTCTTCGGCCCGATGCTGCTTAGCGACTGGGCGCCACCGGCCTACGATCCGGCCGAAGCGAAGAAGCTCCTCAAGCAAGCCGGCTACGACGGCGCGCCGATCCCCTACCAGATGCTGAACAACTACTACACCAATCAGCTGCAGACCGCGCAGATCATGGTCGAGCAGTGGAAGGCGGTCGGTCTCAACGTCGTGATCGAGATGAAGGAGAACTGGGCCCAGATTCTCGGCCGCTTTCCCGGCCGCGGCATCTGCGAGAACTCGAACTCGTCATGGTTCAACGATCCCGTGGCCTCTCTCGCGGCCTACGCGCCGGGTGGGCAGACCTGGGAAGCCGGCCAGTGGGAGAACGACGAGATCGTCAAGCTGATGGCAAGGTTACAAAGCGAGGTCGACCTCACGCCACGCCGGGATGTCTTTCGGCGCATGTTGACGATCCTCGAACGAGAGGACCCGGCCTTCAACGTCATCCACCAGAATGCGACCTTCACCGCCAAGCGCCGCGACTACAAGTGGCGGCCGGCACAATCGTTCGTCGTCGATTTCCGGGCAAGCAACTGGGGATGAGGGAGCTCGACATGGGGCAAGTCAGCGGCGCGGCAGGTCTCGACTGGCGTCGAACCAGACTTTCAGTCGGTCGAGCAATTCGAACAGGTGCTGCTTGTCCTCCTCCTGCCAACCGTCGAATGCCTGCGACAGCCCAGGCATGAGCGCTTCGAGCGCGGCGCGATGCCTGGCCTGACCCGCCGCCGTCAGCCGCAGCACCTTGGAACGCCCGTCCTCGGCACTGGCCTGTTCCTTCAGCCAGCCGCGCGCGACCATTTTCTGGACTGTCTTGGTGACACCGGGCTGCGGTTGCTGCAGCGCGCGGGCAATCGCCGTCACGGTGCGCTCCATCTCGGGGCGATGGCTGAAGTGATTGAGCAGGATGAATTGCGGCAGCGGAACGTCGAGCGGTCGGAGCACCCGGCTGGCCTCGGTGGAGGCCAGCTGGTCGACGATGCCGATCCAGTTGACGATGCGAAACGGGAGCGGCGGCTGGGTCACGATATGATGAAGCTCGTCAGTGCCCGCCGAGGCGACGGGCCAGGATCGGCAGCATAGCCCAACCGAAAGAACATCTGCAGCGTCCGATCCGGCGGAGTCCCGGTCTCCTGCTGCATGGCGCCGCGCAGGGCTGCCATTTCCGGATACTCCTGAAGAGTCTGGCTGTGCGGCTGCAGGGCGACGCCGAGCTCGGTTGCCTTGAGATGAAAGCGCAGGAACGCGCGGCCCACCGCAACCTGTGTCGCCCGGTCGTTGGCGGTGCTGGCGATCCAGCCGAAAGCCTGCGCGCTGGCGTACCCCGCGAGCGCGTAGTCGCGCCCGCCGTTCCACGCCAACGTTCCTTCCGCCATCGCCTTCTCGGGCGTCATCTGTCCGGCCTGTCGGAGGACCCAGATCATTGGCCCCTTGAGCGAGATGCCGTCGCGGTGCACAGCGATCTCGGCAGCCCCGATACGTGCGACGTCGATGCTCTCCTTGTGGGTGCGCGGCAGTCTCATCTCGAGTTCCGATCCCGCAATCGCCAGGGCGCGCAGGCGATCGACCTTGTCCGGCCGCTCGGCGATGTCGACGGTTAACCCAGGCGCGGCAGCCGCGAGGAGAGCCGTACGATGCGCGGCCTCGAGCGGACGAGGCTCGAACGCAGTCTTTACGGTGCGCCGGCGCGCCACCTGGGGGAACAGCGGATCGACGGGGACACCGGGTTGCTGCCTGAACAACGCGACACGCGCGACCGGCTTGTCGAGCGCCCATTCGCCTTCGGGAAAAAGGGCCGTCTCGGTTCGATAGCCGCCCGCTGCGGCCGCCAGCGTAAGCAATTCCAGAAAGCAGCCATGACCGATCAGAATCTGGCGCGAAAAGGGGTCGGTCTGCGGCAGCAGCCGCGCCCGATCGACGTACAGAACGATCGCGTCGGGCTGGGACAGGTCGACCGCCCACGACTGCAGATTGTGCGGGTTCGGCGCCAGGAGCGCCCAGGCCAACGCCCGACGCCGCGGATCTTTCTCCGACGGTTCGGGGCCGCGCCACGCCTCTATCGCGACCGCCGGCATCGCATCCAGCTTGGGCACGGCGAAAGCGCCGGCCGCTACCACGACTCCGCCGCCGCCAAGCACGCGAAGAAACGTTTTTCTAGAAATCGCCATCGAGCGCTCCATATATTCCAGGGAATATAGACATATTCCATGGAATACATAGATGCAATCGATATCGCGCAGCGCTGTCGGGAAGGTTTTTCCTGGATCTACGCCAACGTCCACTGCACCAGGGTGAAGGGGGGCGTGGCGTCATCGTGCGGCTCGAAGACGGCCTGCACCTCGGCACCGATCTTGACCTCCTGATGGGGGTTGCCCAACAGATTGCCGAGCATGCGGACGTTGCCGGCGTCGGGCAGTTCAACCAGCACGACGATGTAGGGGCCGTGGCCCTTGAGCGCGGGGTGCACCGGATGCCACGGACGCTCCCAGCTGTAGATGCGGCCCTTACCCGACACCTTGTGCCAATCCAGATCGAAGGAAAGGCACTTGTGGCAGATCCATTCCGGCCCCCACTGGAACGTGCCGCACTTGCGGCAGCGCTGGACCATCAGCTCGCCGCGGCGCGTTGCCTCCCAATACGGCTTGTCCAGCCCGTCATTCTCCGGCACCGGGGCCGGCAGGCCGTTCGGCAGGTAGCTCATAGCGTGGCCTCCGAACCCAGGATCATGCTCGACACCGGCGTCACCATCGGGCCGGAGATCACCATCGCGACGTCGGGATCCTTCACCTGCGCCGTCGACTGGCCGCGCAACTGGCGCACCGCCTCGACCTGCAGCTCCAGCCCGTGCATGTAGCATTCCGCGAGATTGCCGCCGGAAGTATTGAGCGGCAGCTTGCCCGACGGCGCCATCAGGTTCTCCGGCGTGAGGAACTCGTTCGCCTCCTCGGCCTTGAAGAAGCCATGCTCGACCAGGCTCATAAGAACCCCGCCGGTGAAGTTCTCGTAAGACTGCACCACGTCGATATCGGACGGCTTCACGCCAGCCATCTCGTAGAGCTGCGGTGCGACTGTCGTGAAGCTCGACGTGCCGTAGAGCGGTGCGTTGTGCACCCGCGCCGCGTTGCGATGCTCGGAACCCTGCGCCGAGCCCAGCAGATAGGCCGGCTTGTGCCGGAAGTCCCTGGCCTCCTCGGCCGGCACGATGATCAGCGCGGCCGCACCGTCATTCTCCTGGCAGCAGTCGAACAGCCGCCATGGCTCGACGATCCAGCGCGAGTTGTCGTACGCCTCCGCCGTCAGCGGCCGGCCATGCATCACCGCGCGTGGATTGGACTGGGCGTGATGATACGAGGCCAATGCAATGGCGCGCTGCGCCGAGGGCGCGATCTTGTTCTCGTGCAGGAAACGCATCGCCCGCATCGCATAGCGCTGCGCAGGCGACATCACGCCATAGGGCGCGTTGAAGGCGTTCTCGCCCGAGGCGGTGCCGCCCGGCGGCGCCGCGCCGAAACGCTGGAACTGGCCCTGGGCCAGGGCGCGGAACACCACGACGCAGTTGGCGATGCCGCCCGCGACCGCTGCGGCCGCATTGCCGACCGCTGCCGAGCCGCCCCCACCTCCGCCGCCCCAGTTCATGTTGGAGAAGCGCAGCGCCGGAAGGCCGAGCGCCGCCGCGAGCCGCGAGGGATCGTTGCGATCGTTGGAGTATGATGCGAAGCCATCGATGCGGCGCGGATCGATTCCGGCGTCCTCACAGGCCGCGAGAATAGCCTGCAGCGCCAACGTGAACTCCGATACCGGCGCCTTGCCATGCTTGTAGTAGGGCGTCTCCCCGACGCCCGCGACGGCGACCTTGCCGCGCAGCGTGCGCTTGCTCATTGGCGATACTTCGCCGGCACGTCGATACTCAGGAACCGCGCGCAGTTCAGGCCCAGGACCTTGGCGCGCGAACCGTCGGAAAGCTGCCCCATCGTGCGCTCGATCGCCTCGGCCGAATGCGGCCAGGTGCCTTCGTGATGCGGATAGTCGTTCGCCCACATGAAGTTGTCTGCCAGGTTATGGCTCTCGGCGAGATCGAGCCCGGCCTTGTCCTCCTGGAAGGAGGAGAAGCCGTGCATGCGATAATACTCGCTGGGCAGATGCTTGAGCTTGGGCCGCACCCAGAAGTGATGCTTCTTGTAGGCCTCGTCCATTGCCTCCATCAGCCACGGTACCCAGCCGATACCGGCCTCGATGGTCGCGAAACGCAGCGTCGGGAAGCGTTCGAGCACGCCGGAGGCGCACAGGTTCGCCACCGGCTCGATGGTCGGCGACAGGGAGTGCGAGACGTAGTTCACGACAGCGCCGCCGTTGCCGCGCGCCGCACGCGGATCGCGGCCGGTCGAGACATGGAAGGTGATCGGCAGGTTGGCGTCGGTGATCGCCGCCCACAGCGGATCGAAGTGCGGCAGGTTATAGTTCACGTGGCTGCTGTCATGGCCTCCCCACACCGGCTTGCAGGGCAGGGTCAGACACTTGAAGCCGAGCTTGGCCAGCCGCCGGACCTCGGCGATCGAGCCTTCGAGATCGGCGGTAGCCAAGGCACCGGCCGGGATCATCCGGTCGCGATGGTTCCCGAACTGCTCCCAGGCCCAGTCGTTCCACACCCGGCATTGCGCCATCGCGAACTGCGGATCGGGCGTCGCCCACATGGCGAGACCCTTGTTGGGGAAGATCAGCTCGACATCGATGCCGTCGAGATCGTGATCGGCCAGCCGGCCGAGCGGATCGGCACCTGCCTTGCTGCGCGCCTGGTCCTCGCCTTCGAGGGTCGAAAGCCGCAGCCGGTCGGGCCGGTGGCCTTCGCTGACCCGCCATTGCACGCCGTCCTTGTCGGTGATGACTCTCGGCAGGCGCTCCTTGTATTTTGCCTCGATCCGCTCGACCCACAGGTTGGACGGCTCGTTGGCGTGGCCGTCGGCCGAGACCATGAAGTACTTCCTCGCCGCGTCGGGCCGCGCGCTGCGCGGCCAGCTGGTAGCTCCCGGAGACTCGAGGCGCCAGCGGTTCGGCTCGTTGACGACGATCTGGTTCATCGCTTCCTCCTTTTCGATGGTTGCTCGGCCGCATGCTGCGGCTCTTCCATTTCGCGCTCGAGGGTTTCCAGCACCCGCTCGCAGGTCTCGAGGTCGGCGAGCGGGACTCCCGCCAGCAACCGGGCCTGAAATCCATTGCCGATCCGGGCGGCGCGCACCGCCAGTTCCCGGCCGGATCTTGTCAGATGAATGCCGCGCGCGCGGCGGTCGGCCTCGTCCTCCCGCCGTTCGATGAAGCCGCGGCGCTCGAGATTGTCGAGCAGGCGTACAAGCGAGGGGCCCTCTATCGACATCGCCGTCGCGAGTTCCTTCTGGCGTACGCCGTCGCCCAGCGCGCGGACATACATCAGCGGTCGCCAGGTGGCCTCTGTCAGGCCGATCAGCCGCATTTCGGCATCGACAGCCTGACGCATGCGTCGAGCGATGCGCGCAACGAGGAAGCCGAATTCGGTGTGCCGTTCAGGCGCCATCCGGGAAAGATAGGACGCTACTCATCTATCGGGCAAGCCCCGTATCGCCCGCCACACCTGCTCTGAAGTGCAAGGCATCTCGACATGCGTGACGCCATAGTCGGAGAGAGCGTCGACAATGGCGTTGACGAGCGCGGCCGGCGCACCCTGCGCCTCGTCGACCAGTGTGAGCCGGTCGATCCGAACCTCGCCTGTCTCCGGATCGATCTCGACTTCGCAGACCTGCCAGCCGGAGGCATAAGCGGCGGGCGCCGTCGAGTCGAAGGCTGCTTCCGAATGGACATGAGCAGCGAGGCCGCGGCCACGGGCCAGGCCGCGCGCCGCCGATCGTCGCACTCGCTCGCTGAATCCGTCCCAGTCGGACAGGCAAAGGGCTTCGTCCAGGCTGCCGGTGTAGTCGCCTGCGTCGTACGTGACTCCGAAAATGTTGCGGTGCGGCAGCGCGGCGATCAAGTTGCGGCGTCGCAGCTCGACTCGATCGATGCCGGTCTCGCGCGCGGCCAGGTCGATCATGCGCTCCATCAACAGCAGTGTCTCGGGCGCTCGAATACCGTACCGGCGTATGTCGGCCGCCGTGTTGCTCATGATGGCGCGTGCCCGAACCACCGCCGGCAGACGATATAGGCTGGTCGTCAACTCCGTACTCCGGGTGACCGGAACATAGGACACGGTATAAGCACCGACATCGCAGGTGTTCGTTCCGTGCAGCCCCAGGAAGCGCCCGTCCGCCGAAACGGCCAGCTCCGCCTCGATCTCTATGCAGGCGCCGACATCATCGCCCGCGCATGCATCGCCACGCTCGCAGATCCACTTTACCGGTCGGTTGAGCTTCCGCGCGGCCCAGGCGACCAGCACGACTTCCGGGTCGACGTAACTGCGAGGGCCCTGACCTATTCCGGCTTCGCACGTGGTCACGCGCACCTGCTCGGGCTCGACGCCCAAGACCCATGCCAGCTCCTTCGGCCGCGCGACGGCGCCACCGCCGATATCGAGCGCATAGCGGCCGGTCATCGCATCGGACGTGGCGATCGCCCCGCGAGGCTCGACCGATGCGCCCGCGTCGCGCGGGATGGCCACCGAGAGCTGCACCACATGTTCTGCTTCGGCGAAGCCCGCGCGCGTCGCCGGCGGTTGGCCAGTGCGGGCGTCGACGGCGATGACGGAGATCGGGGGCAGCGGTTCGTAAACAACCGTGATCACCTCCGCGGCGTCTTTGGCTTGCGCGACGGTTTCGGCGACGATGAAAGCCACAGCCTCGCCGACATGGCGCACCGCCTCGGTCGCAAGCGCCATCGGCCGCTCGACCAGCAAGTCGGAACCGTCGAGGTTATAGAGCGCGATGTCGGGCGGACTCAGCGCGTGCGGCATCAGAGGTATGGGCTTAAGCTTGTCCGTCGCGATGTCCGCTCCAGTCAGGATCAGCAGCACGCCGGGCATGCTCGAAGCCACGCTGGTGTCGATCGATACGATCCGAGCATGCACATGAGGCGAGCGCAATATGATCCCGCGCGCCTGGTTCGGCAGGACCAGGTCGTCGACATAGCAGCCGCGACCGATCAGCAGCCGCACATCGTCAGGCACGGTTACAGAGACGTCGGCAACGGAACGTTCAGCATCAGCCCGAGTTCGGACCTGAGGTCGCAGCTGATGCGGCCATGGACCTTGCCCTGCTTGTCGAAATAGCGGCCGCTCGGCGCGGTGGGAAACGGACCCTCGTGCCAGACATCGGGATGCAGGTAGATGCCGAAGCTGCCGTCCGACCAGAAGGCGACGAACTTCTCCGGTACGGGATCCTCACCCGGCGGCCCGGCCGGCACGACGAACGGCTGCCCGTCGACCGGCCAGAAAAACTGGCCACCGTCCGGATGATAGTTGATGTGCCACAGATGGACGTGCCCCGGCGCGGTGCGATAGCCCAGCACGTAATCGCCGCCGACGGCCGCGTTATTGCCGCGCAGCTCGTTACCCTGCCATTCGCAGGCAAAGATGCCCTCGGTGGTGCCGCCCTCGTCTCCCGTACCGGGGTCGAGCTTGCGGTGGCCCTTCACCGGCCACGGCACGATTTGCACCTTATGGGTCTTCGGATCGCGTACGATCTCGCCTAAGCCCTCAAGACTCTCGGGCGTCGCGCGAATGATCGGAACATCAAGGAGGCGAGTCATGGCACCAAGGATATCGTCTCCTCCACGCTGCCGTCGAGCACGAGGTCGTCCCATGCCGCGAGCAGCCATAGGACATCGGCCTGCCAGCGCAGGATGGGGCGGTCCCACCAGCGCTCGATCAGTGCTGCGAGCGCGGCTGCTTCGTGCGCGTCGAGATCGTCGGTGAAATTGAACAGGCCGACGAGATAGAGGCCGGTCTCGCGGCCGCCGGCCAGGCGTTGGACGCGCTTGAGCTGGTTCTCGCCGTCACGCTTTTCGGGGTAGACGCGGGCATAGAGGCGGCCGTGATTGATGTTGCCCGAGAACAGACCCCGCACCTCGACCCCAATCGGGCCGATCGCAGCCAAGGCCGCGTGATCGATACTGGGGCGACCGCAGAGTGTGGCATGCAGCTTGCCGCGCCGGCGCTCGGCGATGTCCCAGGCGATCTTTGAAGAAAATGGTGCGGCCTTCAGCTCTGGCTCGAGCAGATGGCCGACATCGGGAACAGGGAGCACAAGCGAGAGGGCCTTGCCATGCCGGCCCATCTCGTACTCCGCGCCTGCCTTTCGAGCGATCACCTTCGGATGATGCGGCGCGACCAGCGGCAGATGTGCGAGCCTATAGGCCTCATCGAGCGCGAAGCCAGCGCCTGCGATGAACCGGGTCCGGCTCACCCGATAATCAAGGTCGTCGTCGTCGCAAAGCAGGGTGTTACCTGGCGAGGCGGTAACGCCAGATGCCCATTGGCGGCAAGTTGCGCCACTCGCGTCCGACAAACGTCGCCTCGAGTGCCGGCTTCGTCACCTTCGGATCGACCGGAGGACGAAGGCCGTAGGTGTACTGGATGATCGCGCCGCCCGGCGGCATCGCCTCGAATGCTCGCGAATAATACCGGGAGGCGGCATCGGAAGGTATCGCGCGCATGGGCAGGCCGCTCACCACCACGCAGACGGAGGAGAGACCCGCCTTCCGCAGCACGGCACCGATCTCGATGGCATCGCCCTGCAACACCTCCAGACCTGGAAATCGCCGCTCGAGCGCCCGACAGAGCTCGACATCGCGCTCGACCGCGATGATCCTGTCGCCCGGGCGCCGACACTCGATCAGAGCCTGCGTGACGGCCCCTGTGCCAGCACCAACTTCCAGGACAGGTCCTGCTCCCGGAATGGCCGCTTCAAACGCCGCCCGCGCGAGCCGTCGGGCCGTGGCACCGCTGCTGGGGATAGGGAGGCCAACACCGACGGGATCCCGCAGCCAGCCCCGGACGAAGGGCAAGGGGTGCGATATCGGTCGTTCGTCGATGCTCATGGTACTTTCCGGCCCTCAGGACGCGTCGAGGCGCCCCGTCTTATACGGTCCAATAGCACGGCGGTTCCACGCGAGACTTCCAGCCAACCTGCCGTGGCGCGAAGAGCAACGTCCAACCAACATGGGAGCGCTCGGTCAGGCCGCCTGTCCAAGGTCTTCGCCGGCCAACGCACGCTCGATCAGTCGCACGACGTTGTCACGACCGTAGAGTTTGATGAAAGCCCCCATGCGGGGGCCCTGCGAGCTGCCCAGCAGCACCTCATAGAGCGTCGAAAACCACTGCCGCAACTCTTCCTTGGCGAAGTGTCGCTTGCCCACCTCGTACACCTCGTTCTGTATGAATTCAGCGCTTTCGCCTTCCGCGATCTTCCGCAAGCTGTCGGCAAGGTCCTGCAGCGCAGCGCGCTCCCTGCCGACCGGCAGCCGGAACGTTTTCGTGCGCTTTACGAAATCCTGGTAGTAGGCAACGGCGCCCTGCAAAAGCCGGTCGAGATAGGGCGCGCTCTCCGGCGTCGCCCCGGGAACGTAGCGCCGCAGGTACTGCCAAAGCACGTCCTTGTCGTCGGTATGGGCGACACTCGCCAGGTTCAGCAGCATGCCGAAGCTGACGCCACCTGCGTGGTGGTCGATGGCCTTGCCGTCGTGGATGTGCCAGGCGGGATTTTCGAGCACCTTCGCCGGTTCCTCCGAGGGCAGCTTTTCGACCGCAGCGAGATAGTCGTCGATCGCACGGGGAATCACGTCGAAATAGAGGCGCTTTGCCCGCCGCGGCTGCTGCTGCATGTACAGCGCGAGCGACTCCGGTGGCGCATAGCGCAGCCACTCCTCGACCGAGAGGCCGTTGCCCTTGGACTTGGAGATCTTCTTGCCTTCCTCGTCGAGGAACAGCTCGTAGTTGAAGCCCTCCGGCGGCCGGCCGCCCAGGATCTTCACGATCTTCGCCGACAGCTCGGCCGACGGAATCAGATCCTTGCCGTACATCTCGTAATCGACGTCGAGCGCGAACCAGCGGCCGGCCCAGTCGGCCTTCCACTGCAGCTTGACGTTGCCGCCCGTCACCGGAGTCTCGACCTTGGTGCCGTCCTCGTCGCGATAGACGATCGTGCCGGCGTCGACGTTGGTCTCGATCACCGGCACCTGCAGCACCCGGCCCGTCTTCGGCGAGATCGGCAGGAAGATCGAATAGCTGGCGCGCCGCTCCGGTCCGAGGGTAGGCAGCATCACCGCCTGCACCTCGTCGTAGTGCTGCAGCATGGTCAGCAGCATCTTGTCGAAGCGGCCTGACTTGTACCACTCCGTCGCGGACTGGAATTCATATTCGAAGCCGAAGGAATCCAGGAACGCCCGCAACCGCGCATTGTTTGCCGCGCCAAACGATGGATGCTCGTTGCTGAACGGGTCAGGCACCGAGGTCAGCGGCTTGCCGAGATGGGCCGCCAGCATCTCCTTGTTCGGCACGTTGTCGGGCACCTTGCGCAGCCCGTCCATGTCGTCGGAGAAGCAGAAAAGCCGAGTGGGTACGTCGCTCAGCCGCTGGAAAGCGCGGCGCACCATGGTGGTGCGCACGACTTCGCCGAACGTGCCGATGTGCGGCAGGCCAGATGGTCCATAGCCGGTCTCGAACAGCACATAGCCTTTCGCGGGAGTCTTGCCACCGATGCGGGCGACCAGCTTGCGGGCTTCTTCGAATGGCCACGCACGCGCAGCCTCGGCAAGGGAACGATCAATCTGGGACATGGCCTATTAAGACTAGGGAACCTTGGAAATTAGGGCATTTGCGACAGCAAAGCCACCAGCCCAGACTGCGGGCCAGACATGAATAATTCGCCTCTCTCCCTCGCGGTCGGCGGAATGCTCGCGATGGCCGCGGGCCTGGGAATCGGGCGCTTTGTTTACACCCCCATCCTGCCGCCCATGGTCGAGGCGCTCGGGCTCAACAACAGCCAGGCGGGACTTATCGCCTCGGCCAACTTCGTCGGCTACCTCCTGGGCGCATTGCTGGCGGCGGTGCGTCTGCCCGGATCGCGCCGCCGCTGGCTGATAGGTGCACTGGCGGTGAATGCGACGGGTTTGGCGGCGATGGGCCTGACGAGTTCTTTCGCGGCGTTCCTGGCATTGCGGCTCACCGCCGGAATTGCGAGCGCCGTCACCCTCATCTTCGCGTCCGCGCTTGTGCTCGACCGTTTGGCGGCAGCCGGCCGCGGGCGCTTGGGAGCGGTGCATTTCGCCGGTGTGGGCATCGGCATCGCGATTTCGGCCGCGCTCGTCGCGATGCTGCACGACTGGCGCACCATGTGGTACGCTAGCGGGGTGCTGGCGCTTGCGGCCGGTTTCGCCGTGCTGCTGCTGGTGCCGCCCGACAGTCACGGCTCGCAGCTCAGGGCATCGGGCCCGCGCCGGCCGTTGCCGCGCGGCTTCCTGCCGCTCGCGCTGGCGTATGGCCTGTTCGGGTTCGGCTACATCATCACCGCGACCTTTATCGTCGCCATGGTGCGCGACAACCGCGAGGTTGCCAGCCTCGAGCCCTATATCTGGGCGATGTTCGGCGTGAGCGCCGCGCCCTCGGTCGCGCTTTGGACAGGGCTTGCCACGCGATGGGGAATCCGCCGCACCTTTGCCATCGTGGCATTCATCGAAGCGCTCGGCGTGGCCGTCTCGGCGTTATGGCTGACCTCGGTCAGCGTGATCGTGACGTCCGTGCTGGTCGGCGGCACGCTGATGGGGCTGACGGCGCTGGGCGTGATGGGTGCGCGGGAGGGCGGCGGCGACCCACGCAGCCGCATCGCGCTGATGACTGCCGCGTTCAGCGCCGGGCAGATCATCGGTCCTAGCTTCGCGGGCTATTTCTACGACCTGACCGGAAGCCTCTCGGGGCCGTCGTGGGTCGCCGCAGCAGCGCTGGTGGTGGCCGGTTTCCTTACTTCTTTCCGGAGTCGGAGAGCATGATCTCGCTTCGGCCTCATCCGAGAAGCGACAGCGCCTCCCTGGCCGCCCGCAGCCCGGACGCATTCGCCCCCACGACACCGCCGATCGGATCGGTCGCTTCGCCGGCGAACAGCACCCTCTCGTGGTGCGGCGCGGCAAGCGCCTGACGCGCCACCAATGGACCGTCCGCCCAGGCGCCGCGCGCGAACGGATCCTGCCCCCATTTGGTCGAGGCGCCGCGCAGGAATGCTGTCCGCACCTCCTTGCCGAACAGCTTGGCGAGCACCGACACGGCGCCCGCCGTTGCGGCCGTCGCACCGTCTGCTTCAAGCTGTCGCGCATCTTCGTCGCGGTAGTACAGCACCGCGGCCTCGTGTCCGCGCGGCCGCAACAGGGCCTCGACCAGCCCGCCGGTCGCCATCGACGCGACCAGCCGGGCATCGTCTGGCACGTCGAGCACCCGGCGCGAGAAGGTGACGAACGTCTTGGCCGCCTGGACCATGGGCAACGAGTCGATCGCCGCGCGTCTCTCCAGATGCAGCGGCGGCGTGAAAGTGAGACCGGCCGCGCCCAGAACACCTGCAGGCACGGTCACGATCACCGCTTTCGCGGTGAATTCGCCCCGACCGGTGACCAGCCGCACGAGCGCGTCAGTCGAATTGATCCGCATCACCCGCGTGCCAGTCCGCACCGGCACCCTGGCCTCGGCCACCGGTAGCGCGGCATAAGGCGCGAACGGCAGGCGGCGGAACAACTCGGCAATCGCGAGCTTCTCGAGTGGATCGTCACCCTCAATCACCCATCGAGGGTCGACTCCGGGAAGCTCGATCCGCAGCCTCGCGAGCATGCGCTCCAGCTCGGCGGTCACTTTCGAGTAGCGCGCACGTTCCTGCCGCGAGAGCTCGCGGCCGTCGATCAGGAGCATGGCGGAACCCGACGGGGCGCGCGTCGGCGCTCCCTCGTCGAACGGCAGCCCGATGCTGGTGTTGGTGAAGACCCTTCCTCCGGTCCGCTCACGCGCCTCGAGCACGACCACGTTCTTGCGCGCACCGATCAAGGCGTTCGCCGCGGCAAAGCCCGCGATGCCGGCGCCGATGACGATGACGTCGAGATCGGCGGCCGAGGCGGGATGGACGAAGCCGGCAGCCAGGGCGCCGGACAGGAGGCGACGTCGGCCGAGCCTCATTGTCGGGTGCCTCATTGTCGGATGATTGTATGCTATCGGGCTGGTGTGCTCGACGATATCGTGCGACCTCCTCCCGCACCCTCGCCCCATAGTGGGGCCGAGGAGAGCGCGCCGTGATGACTCCCTCCCTTCTGGCGACGGCGCGCGGCGCGCTGTGGCTGAGTGCTGACGGCGAGATCGAGCGCCTCTCCGGTCCCGACGCCGGCCTGCGGGCAGCGGCGACGCTGCCACTTGTCGTGCACGCGCCCGCGACGGCAGCGCGGCTCGGGCTCGACTCGATCGCCGCACGCGACCTGCTGGAGCTCTACGCCTTCGTGCGCCCGGCAAGCTTCTGTCTGCCGACACCGCGCGGGCTGGCGGCCGCGCTCGACATCTTCGGGGACGACGAGCTCACGCTGCTGCCGCGCATTGGCGACGCATTGATCGACGCCTTGGAAGACATGGCGGCCGTCGCCTCGCCCGAGATGAGGGCCGTCGCAACCGCCATGGCCCGCGGCAACTGGGCCTGGGGCAGCGAGGTACTGGCGGCGCTCGGCCTCGACCAGACCCGGAACGAAAAGGCAGGTGACAGGCCACGGCCGAATTTCCGGCCCGGCGCGGGGTTGGACGTGTGGAAGAGCCTGCCCGCCTGGGAAGAGCCGCCACCGGCAACGCCTCCGGGCAGCCGGCCCGTGGAGGCACGCGAGGCGCGCCTGCGGCTCGCGCAGATGATCTCGGCCGGTCCAAACATCGCCGAGGCGCGGCCGACGCAGAGCGACTACGCCTCCGCCGCGGCAGAAGCCTTCGCACCGCGCGAGGCGGAGGACAGGCCGAGGGTCGTGCTGGTCGAAGCCGGCACCGGCGTCGGCAAGACGCTGGGCTATGTTGCGCCCGCCAGCCTGTGGGCGGAGAAGAACGGCGCGCCGGTCTGGATCGCGACCTACACCCGCAACCTGCAGCGCCAGATCGACACTGAATTGGACCGGCTTCACCGCGATTCCGCCGAGAAGCGCCGTCGCGTGGTGATCCGCAAGGGGCGTGAAAACTACCTGTGCCTGCTGAACTTCCAGGAGGCGGTGATGCGGACCGGGCTGGTCCCCGAAAACGCTGTCGGTCTTGGGCTTATCGCGCGCTGGGCGCTTGCCAGCCGCGACGGCGACATGATCGGCGGCGACCTGCCCGCCTGGCTGCTCGACCTGCTCGGCCGCAATCGCATCACGCGGCTGGCCGACCGGCGCGGCGAATGCATCTATTCGGCCTGCGAGCACTACAAGAAGTGCTTCGTCGAGCGCACCATTCGCCGCGCCCGGCAGGCCGATATCGTGATCGCCAACCACGCATTGGTGATGGTTCAGGCGGCAATGGGCGGCCTGGACGACGCAACCCGCCCGCTTCGCTACGTATTTGACGAGGGACATCACCTGTTCGATGCCGCCGATTCCGCATTTGCTGCGCATTTGAGCGGAATAGAAGCGGCCGACTTGCGGCGCTGGATCCTCGGTTCCGAGGGCCGGCGCGGCAGCCGCGCGCGCGGACTGGAGCGCCGGGTCACCGACCTGCTGGGCGAGGATGTCGAGGCGCAGAACGCGCTGCGCCGTCTGCTCGACCTCAGCCGCCGCCTGCCCTCGCCCAACTGGCAGACGCGACTCGCCGACGGCACGGTGATCGGCCCGGCCGAGGAGTTCCTTGCCCTGGTCCGCGTCCAGGTCCGCGCCCGCGCAACCGGCGACGACCAGGGCTTCGGCATGGAATGCGACATCCGCCCGCTCAATCCCGGCCTGATCGAGGCGGCCGACCAGCTCGCCGCCTTGTTCGAGCAGATGCTGCTGCCGGTGCAGCGGCTGAAGCAGGCGATGAAGGCCAAGCTGGAGAGCGAGGCCGACAAGCTCGACTCCGGCCAGCGCGGCCGGATCGAGGGCGTGATGCGCTCGCTCACCAACCGTTGCGAGATGACCCTCGCGGCCTGGCGGGCGATGCTGCGCGGCCTGCACAACGACGCGGACCCCGCCTTCGTCGACTGGTTCGCCATCGAGCGCAGCCAGGGCCGCGAGCACGATGTCGGCATGTTTCGCCACTATCTCGATCCGACCGAGCCGTTCATGAATGCGGTGGTCAAACCCTCGCACGGCGCGGTGATCACGTCGGCGACCCTGCGCGACAGCCTGGGCGTGCCACAGGCGGCGAACGACGATCTCCCGGCAGCCTCCGCCGACTGGTTCGCCGCAGAGGCGCGCACCGGGACGCGCCACCTCCTCGCGCCCGCCACGCGCGCGGCAATGGCCTCGCCCTTCGACTACGCCGCGGCCACCAGGGTCCTGATCGTCAAGGACGTGCAGCGCGACGATGCCGACCAGGTCGCAGCCGCCTACCGCGAGCTGTTCCTGGCCTCGGGCGGCGGCGCGCTCGGACTGTTCACCGCGATCGGCCGGCTGCGCGCCGTGCATCAGCGCATCGCCCCGGCGCTCGAGGACGCCAACCTGCCGCTCTATGCCCAGCATGTCGGCGGCATGGATGCCGCCACCCTGGTCGACATCTTCCGCGCCGAGGAGCATTCCTGCCTGCTCGGCACCGACGCGGTGCGCGACGGCGTCGACGTGCCCGGCCGCAGCCTGCGGTTGATCGTGTTCGACCGCGTGCCCTGGCCGCGCCCCGACATCCTTCACCGCGCCCGCAAGGCGGCGTGGAAGGCGGCCGGCGCCGGCGCGACCGCCTATGACGACCTGCTGGCGCGGCTGCGGCTCAAGCAGGCCTACGGCCGGCTGATCCGCCGCGCCGACGACCGCGGCGTGTTCGTGATGCTGGACTCGCGCCTGCCGACGAGACTGCTGAGCGCGTTTCCGGCAGGGGTGTCGGTCGAACGCGTGGGGCTGAAGGAGGCCATCGACAAAGCGCGAGAGTTCCTCTGACGATTGCGTTGCCGGCCAGGGTGCGAGCTCAGTCTATTGCTGCGCCTTGCGCTCGGCGAGCGTGCGCGCCCGGGCCAGCGCTTCCTGGCACCCCTTCTCGTCGCCGCGCTCGGCTTGCGCGCGCGCAGCGGTCAGGGCGGCCTGAAGCCCGGTCCGATCTGCCGCCGGAGTATCCTGCTGGTTCTGAGTCTGCGGGGCGACATCCGGAATCGTCGGCATGCGGCTGACGCCGGTCGAGGGCGGCTTGATGACGGACTTGTCGTCCATCGGGGGCGGGGCGATCACACCGCCTGAGCGGGCGAGATCCTGCGTCGTGACGTCGGCGGAGCCCTTCGCCGAGGCGGTCGGCGGCTTGCTGGGTGTGCCCTGCTGGCTCGCCAGGTCGCGCACCTGATCGAGGCAGCTTTCCGCGGCGGCGACGGGTGCGGCGTTCAGCATGGCCATTGTCGCTCCGGCCGCCACGGCGGCGGCAATCCAGACATGGGAGCGGCGCATTGGAGGTGGTGCGATCGTCATGAAACTTCCTCCGTTTCGAGATCAACGTCTCGTCGCGCCATTCCGTTGCGCAGAGCAAGCGGTCCGCTTTTCAGCTCCCCGATCCGCCTCTCAGCCCATCGTGCGAACCGACCCCGGCTTCGGCTTCGTCTTGCGCACTCGCGCAGTGCCCGGCATCGCCAGCAGCATCGTCAGGCGATAGTCGGGCCATCCGGCAAAGGACATCGAAACCTGCCGGTAGTGCAGCACCCCGTCGACCGGGTGACGGAACGTGCGCTCGCCTCCCTCGCGCGCCAGCACACCGTGGGCCGACCAGAGGCGCGAGAAATCGGCGCTCTTCACGCTCAGTTCGTCGACGAGGCTTCGAAGCTCGGGATCGCCCACACGGCCGGTCGTGGCCGCCCGGAACTCGGCAACGACGCGATGGGCACGCGAGTCCCAATCGACGATCAGCGACCGGGACTGCCGCCGCAGGAAGACATACCGCAACAGATTTCGCTCGCCTCCGGCGTCAAGCCAGCCCGCGAATAACCTCGATGCCCTGGCGTTCCAGCGGAGCGCGGTCCAGTTGCGGTCGAGAACGTAGGCTGGCCCATTGATCGCGTCGACGCAGGCCAGCATGGCATCGGACGGCTGATCGACGCTGCCCCACCGGTCGGGATCGTGTTTGCCGGCAAGCTCGAACAGGTAGCTTCGCTCCGCCCGCGACAAGCGCAGCCCGCGAGCGAGCCGGGCAAGCGCCTGGGCCGACACTGACACGTCGCGCCCCTGCTCGATCCACGTGCACCACGTCACGCTCAATCCGCAGAGTTGGGCCACTTCCTCGCGCCTTAGCCCGGGCGTGCGCCGTCGCGAACCGCGGGGAAGCCCATGGTCCGCCGGCTCCTGTCGCTCGCGCATCGCACGGAGAAAGGCGCCCAGCGACACGGCCCGATTCTCTGAGACCCGGACATTCATGGTACTCTTTATACCAGCATGAGGTGCACCCTTAAACTGGTATCAACTCGATGCTAACGTCAACGATCGGCTTCACGACGGGAGACGGGTCGTCATGGGCAAGCAGTTCACAAGGATCGAGTCGAGCCACAAGGCTTTCATCGAGCGGCAAAAGATCTTCTTCGTCGCCAGCGCCGCACCGAGCGGCCGCGTCAACGTCTCGCCCAAGGGGTTGTCGTCTCTGCGCGTCCTCGGTGACAACGAGGTCGCCTATCTCGACTGCACCGGCAGTGGCAGCGAGACCCGTGCCCACCTGTTGGCCTCGGTCGACAAACGGCTCACCATCATGTTCTGCGCTTTCGACGGTGCTCCCGTAATCCTGCGCCTCTATGGCCAGGGCCAGTCGCTCATGCGCGGCACCTCGGAGTACGGCGCGTTGCTGCCGCACTTCGAGGAGGTCCCGGGCGCGCGGCAGATCGTGCGGCTGGCCGTCGACCTCGTGCAGACCTCGTGCGGCATGGGGGTTCCCTTGTTCGACTACAAGGAAGAGCGGGGTAGCCTCGTCCGCTACTGGATGGCGCAGGGGCTCGACAACCTTCGCAAGTACTGGGGCCTCAAGAACATGCGGAGCATCGACGGCCTCCCGACCGGATTTTGCCCGGACGAGATGATCCCGCCGCCCTGATCCGCTACGGGACATCGGGCGCGGTGGCATGTGCGGTGGCACAGAGCTGACTCCGATCCTTCATGCTGTTGCAACGGAAGCGCGTTATCGCACGCGGCAGTGCCTGACCCGCTGCTCCTGCCGCTCGCAATCTACCTCCTGAGCTTCTGGCACTATGCTCTCTATTGGCGGACGTTCGCGTACGGCACGGCGGATTTCGACGGCTTCAAGCGCAAGGCGATCGTCCTCAAGATCGTATCGGTCACAGCCCTCGCGCTCGTCTATCTGCGCTTCCCGCTCGACCCGCTGTCGCTGGCCGTCATTGCCGGCGGCATTTTCCTGAACGCCCGAGCCGCCGCGGTGCTGGGCGTCGACCGGACCTATTACGGCCACGAAGTCGCGGGCCTGCCGCCGCGTCGCATCACGGCCTTTCCCTATTCGCTGACCGCCCATCCCATGATCCTGGGCAATGTCGCCGCGTTCGGCGGCACGCTGCTCAATGCCGGTTTCCGCGAGCAGTGGTGGCCGCTGGCGAGCCTGCACGTCGCGGCCAATGTCGGGCTGCTGGTCATGGAGCGGGCCGGCCCGCAGCGTAGTCGTCCAGGCCGCAACAAGGAGAACCCGTGAGCACCATCGTCCAGGAGGTCGCCCCCAAGGCCCGTCCGGCGCAGCGCTTTCCCGCTACGGTCGGCCGGTTCGACACCACCGCCGAGCGTGCCGTGATCGACGGACTCGTGCGCTGGGTCGAGGATCGCTATCGCGCCGACCTGCAGGAGCGGCCGTCCAAGCACGTCTATATCCGCACCCTGCCGGCCGCGACGGTCGAGCAGGTCGATCGCCTGCGCGACAGCCCGGTCATCCGCGACCTGATCGCGCGGCATGTCCCGGCCGGCAGCGTCATCGCCCCGATGAAGCACACCGACGAGATTTATATCTCGCACTACAACAAGGATCGCGGCGGCGACCAGGGCCTGTTCGACAAGCATTACGACGGCAATCTGCGCTTCCTGTCGTCCAGCGTCGTCGTGCGCGCCCTGATCTATCTGCGATCAGACGCGACCTACACGGTCGTGTTCGGCGACAGCGGCGTCCAGAAGGCTTTCGGGACCTACGAGTTCGGGCTGCTCGACTTTCACCGCGAGCTGCATTGGGTCGAAGGCGAGTACAACCCGGCCGACGGCCAGCGCATCCTGCTGAAGTGCAACTATCTCGTGACGCCGGCCAATGCCGTCCTCGCGGAATGGGGCGCGCGCGCCGCCAACACCACGGTGTTCTACGTCGTGAAGGCGGCGATGGAATATTCGAAGAGCCCGCGCACGCCGCTCCAGGTCGCGGTCGGGCTGCTGTGCAACCTCTTCCGCCGGCTCAACAACATCCATCCGCTGATCCCGCTCTCCTTCGTCGCCGGCCTGCTCGCGGCGATCGGCGGGCTAATCGTCTGGGCAGTCTCTTTCCTGTAACTGCAACGCGATATCAAGGTCACTGGCGTGAAATGATTCGTCCCCTCATCAAGGAAACGCGCGCATGAACGGCTTTTTCAATGAACTGAAAGTGCAACGTTGGGACGATCATCGCTATTACCATCACAGCAAGGTCAACCAGGCGCTCCACTTCCTGAGCGCGACGAGCTTCCTGGTCGCCTATGTCGTGGCGTTCTCCGATCCCGCCATGGCCGCGCTGATCGGCTGGCTGGCGGCGATGACCAGCCGCCAGGTCGGCCACCTGTTCTTCGAGCCGCGCGGCTACGACCGGGTCAACCAGGCGACCGACGCGTACAAGGAAGAGATCAAGGTCGGCTACAACATCAAGCGCAAGCTGGTGTTGCTCGCCCTGTGGGCCGCCTCGCCGCTGCTGCTGGTCGCCGATCCGACCCTGCTCGGAACGTTCGCCCCCCACGCCGGCCCGGCCGAGTTCATCACCCATGTCGGTGAGATCTGGCTGGTGGTCGGCCTCGGCGGCATCGCCTTCCGCGTGGTCCAGCTGTTCATCCTGAAGGATGTCCGCACCGGCCTTGTGTGGGCGACCAAGATCGCCACCGACCCGTTCCACGACATCAAGCTCTATCACCGCGCGCCGGTGGAGCTGTGGCGCGGCCAGCGCTTCGATCAGGTGCTGGACGAGGTGATCGGCGACGAGATCGCCGAGCCGGTTCCTGTCGAGGCCACGAAGTCGGGCGTTTAGACTTTATCTCGTGGCTGGGAGCGCGGCTCTCCAGAGCCGCTCATGGGATGCAGCAAAA
>JAHCJV010000046.1 GCA_026126105.1 Enhydrobacter sp. | reverse complement strand
TCATGCCTTCAATGCGGGCTCGGAGAAAGACAGGAAGGACAAGATCGATGAGATCCTGGAAGTCCTCGACAGTCGCCGGCGCTGACCCTGGCGATTCTGCCAATTGACAACTCAACGGCCCCTGCTCATTTATACTGCGATGATCGCCGCTCTTTCCCTTAGGAAACTCGCTCAGGCAATTCTGTTTGTGCTTGCGGCGTGGATGCTCAGCGCGGGTGTTGCGTCGGCTCACGGCGGTCATGGGGGCATGAACACGCGGCCTGCGGCAGAAGCACCGTTGCCCGCTTCCTCGCACGAACTCCTCGGGACGGGTGGAGCTGAACGGGCAGGCGGGACAGCGGTTTTCGTCGACCTCGGCGAAAGTTCATGTCCAACCGGCAACCCGGCAAAACACGCCGGAAACTGCTGCACCGTCGCATGCCATGTTGCGATGGCTGCCCCTGCTATCGATCCTTGGATTGGCTCCAGAGCGGCATGCTCCCTTCTTGTCGCCCTGAGCGACATGCTCGAGGGCCGCTGCGGCGATTGTTCGGAACGTCCACCCAGACTCGTCTGACCACGTTCGCGCCCAAGGCGCGTGTCCGGTCGTGAGCCGCTGAGCGGTTCAACACTTCCAGACGCCTGACTTGCGCGAACGCCAAGAGGTCGCCGCCACCCCGCGGGCGATTCTCGGTCCGTCGCGTTCACGTCAATTCCGTTTGGGTCGCCGTCATGAAATTCCTGGTTTCAGCAGCGCTCTTGCTTGGCGTAACCGCCTGCGCTGCACCGCCTTTGCCCGAGTTGTCGCCTACCGATGCGTCCAGTTTCGATGCTCCAACGGTTGCCGCGCCGTACCAGCCCGTGATGTCCGGCACCGCGTCCCACGTGCCCGTCGCGCTGAAGCCATGGCGGGAACTCAACGATCGGGTCGCTCCCGGCACCGGGCGGTCACAATGAACTCGATCACGACGGCGACGGTTGCTTTCGTGAGCTTGTTGGCCGCGGGCTGCGCGAAGTTCACGGACGATGGTGGCATGGCGCCGGTCAGCGACAGCATTCGTAGCGAAATCGGCCGTGATGCGGTCAAGCTCTCGTCGCCGGAGGACATGCGTCGCGCGCGCGAGCGCGTGCAGGCGTTGCTCACCGAGCCGCTTTCGGAAGAATCGGCCGTTCAGATCGCGCTGCTGAACAATCGGGGACTTCAGGCCGCCTACAACGATCTCGGGATCTCGGAGGCTGAATACGTGCAAACCAGCTTGCCGCCGAATCCAGCAATCACGGTGGGCCGCACCTTCGGCACGGGAAACTTCGTCGAGTTCGGATTCCAGCTCGTCGGCAATCTGCTTGCGGTCGCGACCTTGCCTCGGAAGACAGAGATTGCAAAGCGGGAGTTCGAGGAAGCACGCTACCGCGCCGTCGCCACCACTCTCAGCCTGACGATCGACGTACGTCGGGCCTACATCAAGGCGATTGCAGCCCAGCAGCGCCTCGCGTTGCTGGAGCAGGCCCGCCAGACCGCCGACGCGTCCGCACAAATGATGAAGCAGCTCGGCGAGACGGGTGCCGCCAACAAACTCGACCAAGCGCGCGTTGCCGCCTTCTATGCCGACCTCAGCGCCCAGGTTGCCCAGGCGCGGCTGAGCATCGCCAGCACGCGTGAAGCCCTTAATCGCCTGCTGGGCGTTTGGGGAGGCGATCTAAACTACAAGCTGCCCACCCGCCTTCCAGCCTTGCCGGCAGCCGTTGACGCCCTGGCCGACGTCGAAGTCGAGGCAATGAAGCGACGGGTCGACCTCATCATCCTTCGCTACGAGATCGTAACGCTTGCGAAATCGGCGGATTTCGTGAAAGCCACGCGTTACCTATCGTTCCTGGAACTCGGCCTAGGCTTGAGAAACGAGGTCGAGACCAACGACGCCGGCGAGCAGACATCGAAGAACCGCTACGGGCTCGACCTCGGTATCGTAATACCGATTTTCGACACCGGAGAAGCGCGCATGGTCACGGCTCGCGAGATCTACATGCGCGCGGTCAACAGGCTCGTCGAGCGTTCCGTGAATGCCCGCTCCGAGGCGCGCGTCGCTTACACGACCTATCGCGCGACCTATGACATCGCACGGTTCTACCAGTCGCGAATCGTGCCGCTCCGTCGTCAAATCTCAGCTGAAGTTTTGCTTCGATACAACGGCATGCTCGTCGATGTTTTCGAGGTTCTCATCGAGGAGCGTGAGAGGATTACTGCGAACATTGCGTCGCTCGATGCGCTTCGCGATTACCACCTCGCTGTCGCCGACTTGCAGGCCGCCTTGATCGTGGGCGGCACTGTCCCACCGTCAGGCGTCATCAACACCACCCCGCCACCTGAAACCATCCCACTCGGACTCTAGGAAGGAGAACGACATGAGCATCTCCAGACGCAATCTCGTCGGAGCATCCGGCCTCGCCCTCCTCGGCGCCGCCGCGGTCAGCGGTCGCGTCCAGGCCCAATCGATCCCGGAAGCGCCGACGACCAGCACCAACACGATGCAGCCGCCTCTCTATCCGACCAGCGGACCAGACTACCAGCCCGTCGTTACGCTGAACGGATGGACGCTGCCCTGGCGGCAGAACGGCGACTGGAAAGAGTTCCATCTGGTCGCCGAACCTGTCGAACGCGAAATGGCGCCCGGCATGATCGCCCGGCTGTGGGGCTACAACGGGCAAAGTCCCGGGCCGACGATCGAGGCCGTCGAAGGCGACAAGGTCCGGATCTTTGTTACCAATCGCCTGCCCGAGCACACGACGATCCACTGGCATGGTCAGCTCCTGCCCTCGGGCATGGACGGGGTCGGTGGCCTCAGCCAACCGCACATCAAGCCCGGCCAGACCTTCGTCTACGAGTATCAGCTCATGAAGAGCGGCACCTTCATGTATCACCCGCATGCCGACGAGATGGTGCAGATGGCGATGGGCATGATGGGGTTCTTCGTCGTCCATCCGCGTGATCCCAAGCTGCACAGGGTCGACCGCGATTTTGTCTTCCTGCTCAGCGCCTACGACATCGATCCCGGCAACTACGTGCCGAAGGTCGCCGAGATGCTGAACTTCAACATGTGGACATTCAACAGCCGGGTCTTTCCCGGCATCGACCCGCTGGTGATCGCCAAGGGTGACCGCGTTCGGGTGCGCGTCGGAAACCTCACGATGACCAACCATCCCATCCACATGCACGGTTACGATTTTGAGGTGACGTGTACCGACGGAGGATGGGTGCGCCCGGAGGCGCGCTGGCCCGAGGTGACGATCGACATTCCGGTGGGCGCCATGCGTGCCTACGAATTCGACGCGATCTACCCCGGCGACTGGGCGATTCACTGCCACAAGTCGCATCACACCATGAATGCGATGGGACACGACATCCGAACCTTCATTGGCGTCGACAAGAAGCAGTTCGCCCGACAGATGAAGCGCATGGTGCCTGATTACATGCCGATGGGTAGTGCGGGCATGGCCGACATGGGCGAGATGGAGATGCCGCTGCCAGATAACACGCTGCCGATGATGACCGGGTTTGCGCAGTTTGGCGCCGTCGAAATGGGCGGCATGTTTTCGGTCGTGAAAGTGCGCGAGGGGTTGGCTTCGGGAGACTACAAGGATCCTGGCTGGTACCAGAACCCGCCCGGAACGGTGGCTTGGGAATGGAAGGGGCCAAAGCCCTCCGCAACCCGTGCACCTACGCCCACGCCGGCGGCAAGGCCTGGCAGCGCGCCGGTTCGGGTGGTGAAGCCGTCGTCGCATGGCTCACACAAGTAACCCAACTCAGGAGGCAATGGTGAAAGCTAGAACGTTGCTCGCTACGTCAATCGCTGCCGCGCTGCTCACAAGTACGGCAGCCGCCGCCCCCGGCCACAAGCCGGGCGAAGGGCACTCGCACCCCGAAGACACGGCATACGGCAAACCAGGTGACCCCAAGAAACCCGCGCGCGTCATCCAAATCGTCTTCCGTGAGGACGAGGGGAAGATGCTGTTCCTTCCCGACAAGCTCAGATTCAAGAAGGGCGAGCAGGTTCGCTTCCAGCTTCGCAACAACGGCGAAATCGATCACGAGTTCGTCGTCGGCACGGTCGAAGAGAATCTGAAGCATATGAAGGAGATGGAGAAGAACCCGGACATGGAGCACGACGATCCCAATGCGAAGCGCCTGAAGCCCAAGGCAACCGGGGAGATCCTTTGGCAGTTCACCAAGGCAGGCACCTTCGACTTCTCCTGCCTCATTCCCGGACATCGCCAGGCCGGCATGTTCGGCACCATCGTCGTCGAGTGAACAACTTAAGAGAAGGAGCGATCAAATGCTGAAAAAGATTGTCTCGGCCGTCCTGGCCGCGATCCTGTTCTCGATTCCCGCATGGGCGGACGGCAACATGGTAAAGGCCGAGGTCGTCAAGGTGGATAAGCCTGCCGGAAAGATCACGCTGAAGCACGGCCCCATCAAGAACCTCGACATGGACGCCATGACCATGGTGTTCCGCGTCGCCGATCCCACCATGCTCGACAAGGTGAAGGCGGGGGACCGGATCGAGTTCGAGGCCGATCGCGTCAACGGAGCGATCACGGTCACCAAGATCGGCAAGGGGCACTGACGGTCCCATGATGAAACAAGCAACGATGGCCACTATCGCTTGCCTGGCGGGCCTGAGCAGCGTGGGAGCGTCGTCGGCGGCCGCCGACGACCGCGAGTTGCAGGCGATACTAGCCAAACAGGGCTGCGTCCCCGGCAGCACCAATCAGACGGAGCTGTCTCCGGCTGTCACCGCATACGAGGTCATCTGCAGAGGGTCGGGTCGCGTCCTCACCATCGTGTGCGTGGACACAAATTGTCGCCTACAGCCGAAGCCACAGGACAACTAAAGCCGTATGACCGCAGGACCGATCCATGCGTAAACGATTGTTCGCGGCACCGCGACGTGGGTGGCGCGTGATCGGACTCGCCGGCGCGTTGCTCGTTGTCCTCCTCACGGGGAGTGCTGTCGTCCTGCTCTGGGCGACGCCCGTCCGCATCGACGCGAGCGATGACAAGCAGGTGGCGCTAGGCAAGCGGTTGTACGCGGCTGCATGCGCGAGCTGCCACGGAGCGGCGCTTGAGGGTCAACCGGACTGGCAGCGCCGCCTCCCCAGTGGCCGGTTGCCTGCCCCTCCGCATGACGCAAGCGGGCATACGTGGCACCATTCGGACGCCTTCCTGATGCGCGTCACCCAGCTCGGTCCCAAGGCCTACCCGGCGGGATACCAGACGGACATGCCCGCCTTTCGGCAAATCCTCTCCGATCTAGAGATTGCTGCGATATTGGCATTTATTAAAAGTCAGTGGCCGCCCGACATTAGGGCCCGACAAAGCCGACTCAATGCCGCACGTTGAAGTATTGATCCTCAGCGCATCGCAAGCCATTTGACTCGCGAAGCTTGCGGGTGCGGAGAAGAAATCTGGCATTCGGCGATCTCGCAGCGTCGGCGGCAAGCCTGAGGATCTTGGCCGCGATGCCCAGCAGGCCTGCCGTCTTGCTCAGATTGAGCCATGGCTCTTGCCCGTCCGTCGCTGGCTGGAACCGGCGGATTTCATGACGGCCTGAGGGCAACCCGGCGCCGCGACGAAGTTCGCGAGGCGCTCATAGGCGATCTCGAGGCTGCCCGCTACAGTGGCGCGTTCGCGTGGCCAGCGGTTTTCGTAGCCAGTCACCAGTCCGTTGCGATTGAGGATGTCGGCAATCAGATCGTCCGCCTCCGCGATGGCTCTTGGCTCGACTACCTGCAGGAGCGCTTCTTCAATGGCGTCGCCGCCGCGCAATCCGCCGAAGGCGAAGCAGCGCGGCGCGCCATGGTCGAGCAGGCGCAGCAGCAGGAGTAGCGGGGTGGTGCCGTGTAGCGGACATCAGCTTGCGGCCGCAACGTCGGCAGCGAACAGGGCCGGCGAGTAGAGCGTTCACCCTGCTTGGACGCGCCGTGATGCCCACCCGTGGGTACGTTGTCGCTCACCGTCGGGCGGATCACCTCTGCTCCCTCCCAGCTCACGTACCCTTCATGGGCCTCCGGGATCGACGCCAGCATTGTCACTCGCCAAGGATTCGCCGACGCTTCCGCCTCTCCGACGGCTCGGCCAGCTCGCTGCTCATCCGATCCCCGACAGCCTTCATCATCAATACTGCCGGATGTGGTTGCACAACGTTGGAAGCTTGTGACAATCCGCCTCCGGTGCGCAACTTCCCGTAGGCTTGCTCCTGTGGCATTGTGCAATTCATGAAAGTCGGCGTGTGGCTCCGTAGGGCGCTTCCGATCCTTGCGATCGTGGGGCTCATTGCTGGCCCGTTCGTCACCACGATGAGCGTGCCGATGATGGCGGCTGCATCGACAATGTCCGAAATGCCGGACGGCATGCCTTGCTGCCCGCTTGAGAAGCCCACCATTCCGGACTGCCAGAAGGCCTGCCTGTTGGCGACGACATGTATGGCAAAGTGCTTCTCAATTACGCCGCTGCTTTCGGGCTTGGTTTTCGTGTATGGGGGGCAGAGTGACGCTATTCGCCCTGGAAGCGACGTTGCGGGCGATGCGCTCGCGGTAGAGCCTCCCGCCCGACCTCCGCGAACCTAGAACATCGCCGGCGTTTCCACGCCGGCTCGCGCCGCCCCAGCGAGGCTCAGGCGGCCGAGAGTGCGTGGCCATAGGCCACGCAACGCCGGGCTGTGCGCACGGCACTCCGATGCATCTGGGATTTCAAACCATGACGACCTTTCATATCAAGCGCGCCGCAATGGCGGCGCTCGCAGCCGCGCTCTCCATTTTGGCTGTTTCGACGGCGCGCGCCGACATCGCCGACTACGAATTTCGTCTCGTTCAGACGATTCTAAGGCAAGGCGACGATGCGATGATCTCCGTTCGGCTCGTCGACAAGCGGACGGGCAAGGCGGTTCCGGACGCGGTCATCTTTGCCATGCGGATCGATATGGCGCCTGACGGCATGCCGACCATGACCGCTCGGATCGAGCCCCTGCCTTCGACCCAACCCGGCATCTACCGTTTCAAAACTAACCTGACGATGGAGGGGGACTGGCAGCTCTCGCTGGGGGCCAAAATTCAAGGTGAGGCCGGCACGCTTCAGAACAAGCTGGTCTTGAGGGCGCTGCCATGAAACGGATCGTCCTTATAGGCCTCTTCCTGGCCGCCGTTGTGCTGGCGGGTGCCGTAGGCAATTTGGCGGATATCCGGGGTCTTCCTGCGCCGGGCGTCCGCGCATGGTTCGGCGTCGAGCCTACGCTTGCGGCTGCTGAGCCGGCCGGCACCGGCATGGTGATCTATTATCGCGATCCGGACGGCAAGCCTTTCTATTCGGCGACTCCGCGCCACACAGAGGAGGGCCGGGCTTTCCGCGCCGTTCGCACCAGCGAGGACGTAAGTTTCGAGTTCAAAGCGCCAAACATGGCGGAGGCGACCGTCCCGGCAAGCGCGCGGCGCATCCTTTATTACCGCAACCCAATGGGCCTGCCCGACACCTCGCCGACGCCGAAGAAAGATTCCATGGGGATGGACTACATTCCCGTCTACGAGGGAGAGGACGACAGCGGCTCGGTCGTGAAGCTCTCGCCGGGCAGGCTGCAGCGCACCGGCGTCCGGTCCGAGGTAGTGGAGCGACGCGCCGTCGGCCGGCTGGTTCGGGTACCGGGAACGGTTCAGCTCGACGAGCGGCGCATCTCGGTTGTCGCAACGCGAAGTGACGCCTTCGTTAACGAGGTGGCGAGCGTGACGACGGGTGACCAGGTGACAAAGGGTCAGGTGCTCCTCCGGCTCTATTCAGCCGACATTGCCGCAGCGGGCGCTCAGTTTCTCACCGACCTCAGCATTGGCCGCCGCGACGGCGCAGTCGGCGGCGCCCGCCAGCGCCTCGAAAACCTTGGGCTGTCGCCTCGGGTGATTGACGAGATCGAGCGGACGCGCAAGGTGCCACTATCGGTGACGTGGCACGCACCCCGCGATGGCATTGTGCTCGAGCGCAATGTCGTTGACGGCATGAAAGCGGCGCCCGGGGAGGTGCTTTTTCGTATTGCCGACATCTCAACCATCTGGGTGCTTGCGGATGTGCCGGAGTTCGACCTTGGTCTCGTACGGCCTGGTGCGCCGACGACTATCCGGATCCGAAGTCTGCCTGGGCGTAGCTTCGAAGGGCACGTGTCGTTGATCTATCCGCAAGTGGGCGAGGCGACGCGGGCCACAAGGGTACGTATCGAGATCGCGAACCCCGGCGGCATGCTGCTTCCCAACATGTATGCAGATGTGGAGATCGGCACCGCAGGTGCGACCCCCGTAGTCGCTGTGCCGGACGATGCTGTCATCGACACAGGCACGCGGCAGGTGGTGTTACTCGATCAGGGCGACGGCAAGTTCGAACCTCGCGTTGTCCAGATCGGGCTCCGCGGCGAAGGCTTCACCGAAATCCGCGAAGGGATTGCCGTGGGCGACCGCGTCGTTGTGGCGGCGAACTTTCTAATCGACGCAGAGAGCAATCTGAAGGCGGCGCTACGCAGCCTGACAACTCCGGAGGCACAGCCATGATCGCCCGCCTCATCGGATGGTCCGCTCGCAATCTCGTGCTCGTCTTCGTCGGCACGATATTCGCAGTCGCCGCCGGCGTCTATGCACTGAGGACGCTGCCGCTCGATGCCATCCCCGACCTCTCCGACGTGCAGGTGATCGTCTATACTGACTACCGTGGTCAGGCGCCCCAGGTAGTGGAAGACCAGGTCACCTATCCCCTTACAACGTCCATGCTGACGGTGCCGAAATCGAAGGTGGTGCGCGGCTTCTCCTTCTTCGGCGTCTCTTTCGTCTATGTGATCTTCGAGGACGGCACTGATCCTTATTGGGCGCGGAGCCGTGTGCTGGAATACCTCAACGCGGCCACGCAGCGCCTGCCGGCTGGCGTGACGCCGACCCTCGGACCGGATGCCACCGGCGTCGGCTGGGTCTATCAATACGCCGTTATTGCCAGGGAGATGACACTCGCCGAGCTCCGCTCGCTGCAGGACTGGGTGATCCGCTTCGCTGCTTCCAAGGCGGAGGGTGTCGCCGAGGTCGCCAGCGTCGGCGGATTCGTGAAGCAGTACTCGATCGTGGTCGATCCGAACCGGCTTCGCGCGCTGGGCATTACGCTCGACCGTGTGCGCGAGGCCGTCAAGGCGAGCAATGCTGACGTCGGTGGGCGAACCGTCGAACTTTCCGAATTCGAGTTCATGGTGCGCGGCCGCGGCTATTTCCGCAACGTTGCCGACATCGAGAACGTGGTGCTGAAGACCGCGCGGGGCGTGTCCCTGCGGGTGAAGGATGTTGCCCGCGTCGAGGTCGGACCGGATGAGCGGCGCGGCATTACCGAGCTGAACGGCGAAGGCGAGGTAGCGAGCGGCATCGTGCTGCAGCGCTTCGGCGCCAACGCGTTGAGCGTGATCGAGAACGTCAAGGCGCGACTCGTGGAGATCGGGGCGAGCCTGCCCAAGGGTGCCGAGATCGTGCCGGTCTACGACCGCTCGGCGCTGATCGACCGGGCGATCGAAACGCTGAAGGGCACGCTGATCGAGGAGAGCATCATCGTCGCGCTAGTCTGCGTCGTGTTCCTGCTACACGTGCGCAGCGCGCTTGTCGCCATCTTGATGCTGCCGGTCGGCATCCTGATGGCCTTCGCGGCGATGAAAGTCATAGGTCTCGGTTCCAACATCATGAGTCTCGGCGGCATCGCTATCGCCGTCGGTGCCATGATCGACGCGGCGATCGTCATGATCGAAAACGCCCACAAGCATCTCGAGCGCGCGCCGCCGGACAAGCCGCGTGTTGAGATCCTGATCGAGGCGGCGGGCGAGGTTGGGCCCGCGCTGTTCTTCAGCCTGCTGGTCATCACCGTCTCCTTCCTGCCCATCTTCACACTGGAATCTCAGGAAGGGCGGATGTTTGGTCCGCTTGCCTTCACCAAAACGTTCGCCATGGCGGCGGCGGCACTCCTTTCGGTGACGCTGGTGCCGGCCTTGATGGTCGTCTTCGTGCGCGGGCGGATCGTTCCCGAGCACAAAAACCCGATCAATCGCTTTTTGATCTGGATCTACAGGCCACTAATCCGATGGGTTCTCCAAGCGAAGATCCTAACCATCCTTATCGCCCTCGTCGTGCTTGGCGTCACTGTCTGGCCGGCGCGGCAGCTCGGCTCCGAGTTCATGCCGAGCCTCGATGAGGGAACACTGATGTATATGCCGACGACGCTACCGGGAATTTCCGTCACCAAAGCGGCTGAGCTCCTGCAAATGCAGGATCGGATCATCAAGAGCTTCCCGGAAGTCGCCTCGGTTTACGGCAAGGCGGGGCGCGCTCTCACAGCAACCGATCCGGCGCCGCTCGAAATGTTTGAGACGATCATCAATCTGAAGCCGAAGGGCGAGTGGCGGCCGCACGTCACGATCGACAGCCTGAAGACTGAGATGGACCAAGCACTGCAGTTCCCTGGCGTCTCAAACGCCTGGACCATGCCGATCCGCGCTCGCATCGATATGCTCGCGACCGGCATCCGCACGCCGGTCGGCGTCAAGGTATTCGGGCAGGATCTGGTGCAGATGGAGCAAACCGCCCGCGAGATCGAGCGGGTGCTGCGGTCCGTAGCAGGGACGTCGAGCGCCTACGCAGAGCGGGTGATCGGTGGTTATTATCTCGACATCGTGCCTGATCGGGATGTGCTCGGCCGCTATGGTCTGGCCATTAGCGACGTACAAAGGGTGATCGCGAGCGCGCTCGGCGCAGAGACCGTGACGACCACGGTCGAGGGTCGCGAGCGCTACGGCGTCGCGATTCGTTATCCGCGCGATTTCCGCAGCAATCCGCAGGCGATCGCCCGCGATGTGCAGGTACCGTTGCTGGATGGCGGCACAGTGCCGCTTGGCGAGGTTGCCAAGGTCGAGCTCACACGCGGGGCGACCTCGATCCGCACTGAGAATGGCCGGCTCGTGGTATATATATTTGTAGACATTGCTGGCCAGGATCTTGGCGGCTATGTCGCCGAGGCGCAGCGAGCGGTGGTGAAGGAGGTGATGCTGCCGCCTGGTACCTATGTCTCATGGAGCGGACAATTTGAATACATGCAGCGCGCCGAGGCACGGCTAAAGATCGTCGTGCCGGTGACGTTGCTCGTCATCTTCTTGCTGCTCTACCTCAACTTCCGGTCGCTCACCGAAACACTCATCGTCATGCTGTCGCTGCCATTCGCTTTGGTCGGCGGTATCTGGCTGATGTGGTGGCTCGGCTTTGATATGTCTGTCGCGGTGGCAGTGGGTTTCATCGCGCTCGCCGGCGTCGCCGCCGAAACCGGCGTCGTCATGCTGATCTATCTTCAGCAGGCGATGGCGGAGGTGAAAGCGGAGCGGACCCGCCAAGGACGAGTCTTCACGCGGACTGCCGTTTACGAGGCGATCATGGTGGGTGCCGTCGAGCGTGTGCGGCCGAAGATGATGACGGTTGTCGCCATCATGGCAGGCTTGGTCCCGATCCTGTGGAGCACGGGCGCCGGCTCAGAGGTGATGCAGCGGATCGCGGTACCGATGATCGGCGGCATGGTGTCCTCGACCGTACTGACTCTGATCGTGATTCCGGCGGTCTACGGGCTGGTGAAGAGCTGGCGATTGCCGCGGAGGGCAGCGGACGACGATGTTACGAGCGGACCGGAACAGGCCGAACTCAAGGCCGCCGCCGGGTGACGGGCCGATGGCGACGGGAGGATGGATAACTCGCATGCGCTGGCGCCGCTCCTCAGGCAGCAGGCCGTTGATGTCGCGCTCGACGGCGAACAGCGATGCGGGCCACCGCGTAGACGGCGATCGGCGCCTGAGGCGGGCCAGGTCGAAGAACTTGCCCCGCGCACGGGGCGCGCTTGTGTCAGGCTAAGCTAAGGAAGGTCTGAGCAAGTCGGGCAATGGCGGTGTCGCCCTGTCCTTGGTCTCGTGGTCGGCTTATTTTCCGTCGGAAGCCGTCACGAACGGGCGCAGAGGGCTCCATATTTGGGGTGGGGTGCCGGCGTTCTCGCTGGTTCGCCCCTCTTCGGGCGTAGCTATCCTGTAGCGAGCCGTTGCCGGCGCACCATCCAGATATTCGCCAGCGCAAACAGCGTGTGCAGCTGGGCGGTGTTCTTGGTCAGGCCGCGATAGCGGACCTTGACGTAGCCGAACTGGCGCTTGATCACCGGGAAGGCGTGCTCGCCGCGGGCCTGCACCTGCACCTTGAGATGCTCGATCCTGTCACGCAGCCGACCCGCCGCCTTATTACGTAGCGCCCGGCGCTTGCCCGGCTTCATCGCCACATGCTACTCGATCCGCCGTTTGCGCTCGGGCCCCTGGTCGACGCCGCTGTAGCCGGCATCGCCGAACGCCACGGTCTCGCGGCCGTGCAGCAGCTCATGCGCCTGTCAAGGTTGGAGAGGGCTTGGGGGGGACGAGACTGGCTTCCAAATTCCGGGCTTCGCCCTGTCGCCGAGGATGGTGCCGTTGGAAAAAGCAGAGAACGTTGGATTTCAGGTTCTTTCCCTCCGCCATTACCGCCCGGGACAACTGTCTCCAGCACGCCGCCTCACGATGATGGCAGCGCGGAAGCCCGCTCAACTTCTCGCGACACTGCACCGGCCCCTCGCGGCGGCGACTCGTGTTCCGAGGAAACAGCAGGACGTACACCTCGATCGTAGTCCGACAGTTTCAGTCGACCGTTCCGCTGGAATTCGATCGGTGACGACATCGACTGTCGAGACTTTCGCTTTCGACCGCCGGCGGCGGCGTTCGCGCCGTGCGAAGCTTCGCGCAGTTGATCATTCAAACTGGACGGTTCTTTTCAATCGGCCAGCTTTCCAATATGTCCTTGATTGCGCGAACATCGGCGCATGAGTGAGCATAGGCAGCGAAGCTGCGCGCCTAAGGGGTTGGGCGAATAACATGGGAAGCGGACGCAGAGCGTCCGACAGGGAGCGCGTCGCATGGCTGACGACTATCGCAACACCTACAATGGCAGTGGCACGTTGGGCAGCATTACGCCCGGCGGAAGCGCGACAGGCAGCTTCGAGGTCTCGAATGACGAGGACATCTTTGCCATCAATCTCCTCGCCGGCCGCACCTATACCTTTGAAATCCAGGGTGCGTCGTCGGGCTTCACGGTCGCTGATCCTTCCTTCTATCTGCGTGACAGCGTCGGCTCGGCGATCGGGTTTTCATCGGGCATCGGCGGCGGCAGCACCAACGACCGGCTGATCTTCACCGCGCGCACCAGCGGCACATTCTACATCGACGCTTTCGGCGGCGGCGGGACAGGCACTTACCGGGTCCTGGCGGATGCAGGATTCGTCGACGATTACCGCGATAGATACGACGACACGATCGAAGCGCTGGGAACCTTGGCTCCCGGCGGCAGCACGACCGGCAGTTTCGAGGTCTCGAATGACGAGGACATCTTCGCCGTCAATCTCGTCGCCGGCCGCACCTACACCTTCGAAATCCAGGGCGCATCGTCGGGCTTCACGGTCGCCGATCCTTCCTTCTATCTGCGCGACAGCGTCGGCTCGGCGGTCGGGTTTTCATCGGGCATCGGCGGCGGCAGCACCAACGACCGGCTGGTTTTCACCGCCCAGACCAGCGGCACGTTCTATGTAGACGCCTTCAGCGGTAGTGCAACCGGCACCTACAAGGTGCTCGCAGACAACGGCTACGTGGACGACTATCGCGACGTTTACGACGCTTCGATCGAGGCGCTGGGAAGCCTGACCATCGGCGGAAGCACCGACGGCAGCTTCGAGATCGCCAATGACCAGGACATCTTCCAGGTCAGTCTTGTCGCAGGCCAGACCTACACTTTCGAAATTCAGGGCGCGTCGTCCGGCTTCACGATCGCCGATCCTTCGTTCTACCTGCGCAACAGTGCCGGTTCGGCGGTCGGATTTTCGTCGAGTGTTGGCGGCGGAAGCACCAATGATCGCCTTGTCTATACGGCGGCGGCGAGTGGCACCTTCTACATCGACGCTTTCGCCAATGGCGGCACGGGAACCTACCGGATCGTCGCGCCAGGCAACTTCGCCGACGATTTCCGCGATACCTACAACGACACGAACGAGGCGCTCGGCGCCGTGTCCGCCGGCGGCAACGCAACCGGTACGATCGAGAGTGCCAACGACCAGGACATCTTCTCCGTCAATCTTGTCGCCGGCCGCACCTACACCATCGACATGCAGGGCGCCTCGTCCGGTTACACCCTGGCCGACCCGTCCTTCTACCTGCGCAACAGTGCCGGTTCGGCGGTCGGCTTTCCGGTGGACACGGCCGGCGCGAGCACGGACGACCGTCTGATCTTCACCGCCTCGACAAGCGGAACCTACTACATCGATGCTTTCGGCGTCGGCGGAACGGGCACCTACAAAGTGCTTGTCGACAACGGTTTCGTCGATGATTTCCGCGATTCCTACAACGATACGGTCGAAGCTCTCGGCACGCTGAGCGCGGGCGGCAACGCAAAAGGCAACCGCGAGCTTGCCAGCGACCAGGATATTTTCCGCATCAGCCTCACTGCGGGCCAGACCTATGTCTTCGACATCAAGGGCGCATCCTCGGGCTTCACCCTCGGCGATCCCTCCTTCAGCCTGCGCAACAGCGCCGGAGGGGCGGTCGGGTTCTCCACGGGCATTGGCGGCGGCAGCACCAATGATCGTCTGACTTACACCGCGACCGCGAGCGGCTTCTACTATGTCGATGCCGGCGGCATCGGCACCGGCACCTACAGGCTCACCGCTTCGGCCGGCGTTTCGGCCGGCGACGACTACCGCAACACCTATAATGGCGCCGGAACGCTCGGTACCGTCAGTATCGACGGATCGAGCCTCGGCCGGCTGGAGACGGGCGGCGACAAGGATGTCTTTGCCGTCGCACTCACCGCGGGCCAGACCTACACCTTCGACCTTGCCGGCTCGGCGAACGGCGGAGCGGCCCTGTCCAATGCCTATCTCAGCCTGCTCAATAGCGCTGGCACGGTGCTGTTCACCAATGACGATTTCAACAGCAGCAATTCGCGTATCGTTTATGGCGCGACAAGCAGCGGCACCTTCTACCTGGAGGTCAAGGGCTCGACATCTGCGCTGACGGGCAGCTATGCCGTTTCCGCCAAGACGGGGTTCGACGACTTCCGCGACAGCTGGAACGGCGCCGGCGTGCTGGGCTCGGTGGCGATCAATAAGGCGGTCTACGGCACGATCGAGACGGGCGCCGATACCGACATCTTCGCCGTCGCCTTGACGGCCGGCCAGAACTACACCTTCGACCTGACTGGCTCGGCCAACGGCGGAGCGGTGCTTGCCAATCCCTTTCTGCGGCTTCTGAACAGCTCAGGCACGGCGCTGCTCATCAACGACGACTTCAACGGCGTCGAATCGCGCATCGTCTACACCGCGACATCGAGCGGCACCTACTATCTCGAGACCGGCAGCGCGACATCGAGCGGCACCGGCGGCTACCTGGTCGCCGCCAAGGCGGACTTCGACGATTTGCGCAACTCCTATAACGGGACAGGAGTGCTGCGGTCGTTGAAGATCAACAAGTCGAGCTTCGGCGCGGTCGAGGAGGGCGGGGACAAGGACATTTTCAAAGTCACGCTCACCGCCGGCAAGAGCTACAGCTTCGAGCTCGCCGGCTCGACGAACGGCGGGATCGCCTTGTCCAATTCCTATCTCCGCCTGCTCAACGACGCGGGATCGGTGCTGTTCGCCAACGACGATTTCAACGGCAACAATTCGCGCATCGTCTACACGGCGGCGAGCAGCGGCACCTATTACCTCGAGGCAAAGGGCGCAACGGCCGCGCTCGCCGGCAACTACTCTGTGGTTGCAAGGGCCGATTTCGACGATATGCGTGACACCTGGAACGGCGCCGGCACGCTCGGTTCGATCGGCATCAACGAGGTCATTTACGGCGCGATCGAGGAGAGCGGCGACAAGGACATCTTCAAGGTCACGCTCACCGCGGGGCAGAGCTACACCTTCGACCTTACGGCCTCGAACAATGGCGGAGCGGCCCTGTCCAATGCCTATCTCGGCCTGCTCAACAGCTCGGGCACGGTGCTGCTCACCAATGACGATTTCAACAGCAGCAATTCGCGTATCGTATATAGCGCGACAAGCAGCGGCACCTTCTACCTGGAGGTCAAGGGCGCGACGTCTGCCGTGACGGGCACCTATCAATTGTCCGCCAAGGCCGGTTTCGACGATCTCGCCGATACGATCACCGATCCGGCCTCGCCCCTGGGGGTCATTGCAGCCGGTCAGTCGCGCAGCGGCACCATCGAGACGGCGGGCGACTCGGATGTGTTCCGGTTCAATCTCGTGGCGGGACATGAATATTCGCTCAGCGCCCAGGGCGGCGCCGGCGCGGGCCTTCTGACCGATGGCGAATTGCAGCTCTTCGACGGCGCCGGCACGCTGCTCGGCTACAACGACGATGGAATTGGGACGCTCGATCCCGAGATGCGCTTCGTCGCGGAAGCGACCGGCACCTACTACCTCGACGTCAGCGGGGTGAAGAATGCCACCGGAATGTACACGGTGAGCATCTTCGACGTCACGTGAAGGCGCGCGGACGACAATCCGTCGCGCCCTGACTGCGGACGGCTTGCGCGGTTCGGCAGACGATCGTTTCCGGGCGGATGCGGCAGGAGGCCAGGAACTCCTCGAACGCTCCTCCCGGCAGCGGCTTCGAGAAAAGGTAGCCCTGCAGCTCGTGGCCGCCTTCCGCCGTCAGGAACTTCGACTGCGCGGGCGCGGTGAGCGAGGTTCTCAGACAGGCCGGCCACCATGTAACCTTGCTGCGGGAGAGCGGAATCGCGACGGGTTCACCCGATACGTTTGTGTGCGTCACAGTCGAGGCAAATGAAGCGATTCTTGTTGGCCTAGACGGTGACATGCAGCAACTCGCCAAGGATCGCGGCGTAGATGCAGCAGTTATGGATTGGGCGCGCGTCCTGGCCTACGTAACGGGCACGGTAGACTAGGAGCTTTTGGCGCAGAACGAGCATTTGGCCGCCGGGAACTGCATCCTCAAGCCGCTACTCAAACGCCGGCCGAGGCTGTCGAACGCCGAGCGAGGCGTGCTGGGCGAGATCGGTCATCGCCTGGGCCGCAAGGTCCTGGCCGACATCGCCACCGTCACGCAACCGGACGCGATCCTTGGTTCGTATCGCAAGCGCGTCGCCCATAAGTTGCATCGCTCGAACCGTGGAAGTTGGGCTGACGCACACGGCGCGATTGATCGGCCCGCCGCGGTTTTGCCGATGAAGGCCGTGGTTGATGACGTGCGGTGATCGACGAGCGCGTCGCTCTCACGCGGCGCGGCCTCCCGGCATCGTTTCTGGCTGCGCCTACCCCCGAGTGACGCAATAGTCGGCCGGGAAGACGCCCAGCACAGCGACGACAGTCCAGGCTAACGGCCGCGACATCGGCCAATACATGGTCGCGAACGCCAGAGCGTCTGCATTCGTCAAAATTCGAGAGCACGGGCGCCATCATTGAGCCAAGCACCGCGGCGGAGGCAAGGCGCTTATTGCCGGCATCTTGAGGTTGTGGCACCGTGCATAGTATCGCGGATGGGAACCGGGTCGGACGGCTCGGGCTGCGGTGGGGTGGGAGCCGAAACGTGGAAGACGTTGCTGACGAGGACAGCGACTGCCGTGCCGCCTTGGCGCGCGCGACTGTTGATGCCTGCTTGAGACGCTTCGAGAAAAGTGGGCGTGAGCCAGATTTCTGGGAAAGCTGGCATCTGCTCATGGCCTGCGAGGCTCTTGAGATCCGAGAATATCGGACTGTGGTCCTGTGCGTCGAGGCGGCTCTGCTGCCAATGCGCCAGCGGTCGCTACGAGCGAGGAACGCGTCGGCCGGGCCGGGGATCCGGTTGGAAGTGCTGCAGGCCATTTTTGATGGAGGCCGGTCAACAGGCGGGGAGTAGGTGGCCCTGCACGGGATGCCCGATCGCACACGGAATTTCCGACAGTCCCCTCATCGGCGGTGCCGGAGAGACTTGGGCTTTGACGTCGAGGCCATGCGAAGTCCTCCGAGTGGTTACATGTAACCCAGGACGAGGACCAGAATTTGACTACCCCTCTCATTGCTCGCTTCGTCGGCATGGACCAGCTCACGCCGAACCGCCGCTCGTGACGCAACACCGCCGACGATCCGCCGCGCGCTGGCGGCGCTCGCCAAGTCTACTTGAGCGCCGAAACGACCGGACCCGAAACGGCGTCAGTGACACCCGCACCGTTTCCGAGGTCTTCGAGCGTGTCGCGAAATGAATTGAGCGTGGCGATCATCTGCGGGCGCGCCGCGATGCAGGCGTCCATGTCGCGCCATTCCGCGATCAGACAGTAGGTGCCTTCTCCGGTCTTGATGATGTTGGCGTGCGTCAGGCCAGGCCAAGTCTCGTGAATACTCCGGTGAGCATCGAGAAATTCCTGATCGCGCCCGGGTTTTACCCGGAACCGCACCGTGTTGAAGGCCGGCATTCTTCCCCCCTGTCTTGAGGAATTGTATGCACCGCGTCCGGGTGGGCGCAACCGTCGAACGGCGAACTTGAAGCCACCCCGCGACCGTCACGGACGTATTCGTCCGATCGCCCGCAGGGCACCTCCGTCGAAAGTCACGACGACGCCCTCGCCGGAGGCCGGCACGATCCCGGTCAGGCTCGTGATGTTGACCTGGTGCGTCGAGACGAAGAGCGCGCCGGGTCCGCGCCAGCCTTGCAGCACGCCGATGGCGGCTGCGGTCTGCGCGGGAGCTCTCGACCTGTCGCCGAAGAACGAATTGAACGCCGGCTCGTCCTGCATCCGGCCGGGGAAGGCGAGTTCGGCCGTCTCGCGCGTGCGGCACCACTGCGATGTCAGTACGCGTCCGACGGCGACGCCACGCGCCCGGAAGGCCTCCCCGATCCGGCTTGCCTGGCGGCGACCGGCGTCGTCGAGATTGCGCTGCGTGGTGCAATCGTTCAGCCGGAACGCCTCCGGATCGCCGCCGCCCGGCGCATTGGCGTGGCGGAACAGGACGATGCCGCCGGCGCGCAAAGCCGTCCAGGCGGCGTCCTCCGAGTCGGACGCGGTCGAGGAAGCCGCCGCGACGACGAACGGCAGGGCAGCGAGCATCACGGCCCGACGGCGGGAGAGGGAGGTTCGCATCCGGCTCAGCCCCTCCCGTCGTAGGCGCAGCGGAACCCGACATAGACCGCATAGAAGTCGGCCGCCTTCCACTGCGCCCCCTCGGCGCGCGCTTGTTCCGGGCCATACCACCACGACCCGCCGGCGGTCAGCGCGTCGTCGCCCCGCCGGTCGGCAACCCACTCCCAGACATTGGCACCCATGTCGTAGAGGCCGTTCACGCCGCGCGCCGTGGTGCCGACCGCCACATGGGCGCGGCGGTTGTTGTTCATGCCGTCCGGTCGATCGCCGACGGGATAGGCGTAGGTGCGGCCCGCGATGAACCCGTCCGTCGGCTGGGCGCGGCTCTCGGTGTAGGCCGCCGCCCGCCACTCGGCCAGGCTCGGCAGACGCCCGCCGGCATGCGCGCAGTATCGGCTCGCCTCGTGCCAGCTGACGTGCGTGGCCGGCTCGTCGTCGTTGCCGGGCTGGCCCTGCGGGTGCGCGTAGTTCCAGCCCGGGCGGCGCACCCAACCGCCCGCGTACTCGAAGCCCCCGCCGTCGCGGTCCGCCGCCGTGGTCAGGCCGGTCGCCGTCGCGAACGCGCGGAACCGACTGATCGTTACCTCCGTGCCGTCGATGGCGAAGGCGCCGATGGCGACGCGCTCGGACGCCTGGGCGAGGACCGACGTTGCAGAGAAGGGAACAGCGGCGATAGCGATGGCGAGAACGAGCGATCCGGAGAGGCATGGGCTCGGCATGACGGGGTTGCTTCGATCGGTATGACACAAGTGGACGAACGGCTGGTGTTGTCTACGCGCCCGCGGCCGCCGTGGATTTCGGTCGTGGCCGCGCTGGACGTGGTGAAGCCAATGAAGCAAATAGCTCGAGAGCGCGGGCGTCCCGCGATGGGAAGGATCCAGTGCTGGTCGTCCACTTTCTGGAAGCTTGCGCTGCTGCGGTGGTCTTGTCGACGCTGATCTCGAACGCTCACGCGGAGCGACCCCGGCCGCCGCCGCTCTACGGTTTCTACAGCGCGTCCGTCGACTTCTCGAAGCAGACGTTCAACGGTGTGCCGACGCCGATGGACTCCCGGACGTTCCCCGTCGAGTTCACGACCCACTGCGACGTGAACGGCTGCGTGGCCAGGATGGACAATTCGGGCGACCGTGCCCGCAATCCCGCCGCGCCGGCGGCTTTCGAGTACCGCTGGAAGAACGACCGCTGGGAAACCAGCGGGCCCTATTCCTACCTGTGCGAACGCATGAACCCGGACAGCGCAGTGAAATCGGTGCGCGCGGACTACCTGATCCCGAAACCCGACGGCAGCTTCGTCGGCGAACGGACCCTCACCGTCGAGGGCGCCGGGTGTCCCGGCGAGGGACCGGGCGTCCATCGCCTGCCGATCTCGCTGACACCTGCCGATCCGCCGCCGCGCTAACCAAAGTTCCGTCATCCCGACCGGAGCGTAGCGAAGTCGAGCGCCGTGGAGTTACCGGCAGACATGAAGGCGCGACAGGCTGCGCGCCTGTTGCAGCCGTCGGGACGCCACGGGCCTTGACTGCGGCACGCAAATAAATTGCATTGAGCCAGGGCGATGCCGCAGGTCGTGCGGCTGCAAGCCAGTGGATGGACGCGCTCGGGAAGAGCGAGTGGGGGAACGGGGCGATGGCGGTCGAGTTCAATGCGGTAACCGATTTTTCCATTGTTCAAAATCCGAACGGGGTCTGGACCTATCAGACGAACGACGTGCCCTACACGTTCAGCGCGACGGAAACGGGCTACGATTACTGGGCCGTCGACGGCGCGGCCGGTGCCGCGGCCGTGCTGTTCAACACCAGCGGCGCGCCGCTCGACATCGGGACGATAACCCTGCCTACGGATCAGCTCGGGCTCGATCCCGGCGCGGACATCGACTCGACCGTCCGTTTCACGGCGCAGGCGAAGGGCCATTATGCGGTGACGGGGAGCTTCGTCGGGATCGACAACGCGCAGGCGCCGCACCTCGTCGACGTCATCGCCAAAGGCCGCACCTACTTCGAGGGCTTCATCGATTCGTTCGGTCAAAGCGCCCTGTTCTCGCTGGTGCTGTCGCTCGAGGCCGGAGACACGGTCGATTTCGTCAACTGGGGGAGCGGGGGGAACGCCGCCACCGGCCTGTCGGCGATCGTCGTGCAGGCGTCGACTTTCAGCTGGAGCAATACCGCGGGCGGCGACTTCGGCACCGCCGCCAACTGGGCCCAGGGCGCCGCGCCGGGAGCAGGGGACACCGCCGCGATCAAGGAGGCCGGAACCTACACGGTCGTCAGCGCCAGCGATCAGTCGCTGACCCGCCTGGAGATTCGCAATGCGGCCGCGACGCTGGCGATCGCCGGCGGCACCTTCTCCACGCTGCAGCTCGTCAATCGAGCATCGATCGTCGTCGGGGACGGGACGGCCGACGCCGCTCTCGCGCTCGCGGGCAAGGCCGACAACTCGGGAACCATGACCCTGGCCGGCGGAATGCCGGCCACGCTCTCGATCGGGGCCGGCGGGGTGATGCTGAAAGGCGGCGGGAGCGTCTTGCTCGACGGGTCCGATGCCGCAATCGACGGCGCCGGGGTGCTGAACAACGTCGACAATCTCATTTCGGGGGCCGGCGTGCTGAGCGTGGGCGGCCTCCTCGTCGGCAGTGCCGGGACGATCGAAGCCCTGGGCGGCGCGCTCCACGTGAGCAGCGTCGAGGAGATCGTCCATGCCGGCACGATGCGGGCGGCGGCCGGCAGCACCCTTACGGTTGCCAGCGACGTGTTCTCGAAGCGTGACAGCACGTTCGAGGCCGTCGGGGCCGGTGCGACGGTGGTGTTCGACGGCGTGGGACTGTGGGGCCGCACGACGCTCGAGGCGTCGTCGGGGGGAAGCTTTGCCGTGGCGGCCGGACTGACCACGATGGACCGCAATCTGACGATCAACGGCGACCTGGCGATCGATGCGGCGGGCAATGGCGCGGATACCGCGGTGATGCTGGAGGGGGCGACGGTCAACACCGCCACGATCACGGTGACGGGCGGCGACCCCGACTCAGCGCAGCTTCAGGTGTGCGACGCGACCGTCAGGCTGACCGGGGGCGGCCGCATCGTGCTGGCAGGTGTGGCCGAGAACAGCGGCATCGTCGGGACCACCTTCAACAGCCGGCTGATCAACGAGGACAACACCATCGAAGGCGCCGGCTACATAGGCGAAGGCTTCTTCGGGGACCCTTTCCGGCTGGTCAACCAGGCCGGGGGTACAATCGATGCCAATGTCAGCGGCGGGACGCTGCTGGTCGACGTCCCGGACATCGTCATCAACCGTGGCACGATGCAGGCCACGAACGGCGGGACTCTGGCGCTGCGCGGTTTCATCAAGGCCCAGACGGGCAGCGTCTTCAAGGCGAGCGGCGGCGACATCGTCCTCGACAACGTCCTGCTGGTCGGCGACGTGGCGATGGAGGCGGATGCCGGCAGCGCCATCGTTGTCGCGGCCGGGCTGGCGTCGCTCGAGGACAACATCTCCTTCTCCGGAGACGTGACCGTCGACGCCCTCGCCAATGGCGACGACACCGAGCTGATGCTCAAGGGAAATGTCACGAACTCCGGAACCATCGCGGTGACGAGCTCGGACGATCCGTGCGGCTGCGACCCTCTGGGTGCCTTGTCGATATGCGCCGGCCCGGTGACGCTGCTCGGCGGCGGCTCGGTCGTCTTCTCCGGAGAGAGCGCGGCGCTGTTCTCGACCTCGGCATACAGCAAGCTGACCAACGTCGACAATACGATCGCGGGCGAGGGCTTCATCGGTGACGGGTTCCTGCCGATCGTGAACGAGGTCGGCGGAACGATCGACGCGAATGTCGACGGCGGCACGATGTGGCTGACCACGGGCTACGGCAGCTTCAACGGCGGCACGATCCAGGCGAGCAACGGCGCCACTCTTGATATGTTGGGGGTCCTCAGGTTCGGCTCGACCGGCGTCGTCAAGACGGTCGGCGCGACCTCCTCCGCCGTGCTGGATGGAGTCGCCTTCCGGGACGCCAACCTCGACGCGAGCGGCGGCGGGGCCATAGCGGTCAAGGAGGCTTTCCTCGAAGGCAATACCCGGATCTCCGGCGCAGTCATGGTCGATGCCGCGGCCGACGCCTGCCCGACTTTTCTCGTGCTGTCGGGAACCGTCACCAACGAGGGGGTGGTGACGCTCGCCGGCGTGGACACCGGCGATCCGTCTACGTCCTTTAATTCTGAGCTTCTGGTCACGAACGCGTACCTCCAAGGCGGCGGCAGCTATGTCCTGGCGGGGGCTCCCGCGGCCACCATGATCGGCGGCTTCGACCCATCGGCGCGCCTTTACAATGTCGATGGCACGATCGAAGGGGCCGGATCGATCGCGGACCTCGTACTGGTCAACCGGGCCGCCGGGGTGATCGACGCCAATGTCAGCGGCGAAACCTTGCTGGTCGATACCGGCTCCAACGCGATAGCGAACCAGGGGACCCTGCAGGCCAGCGACGGCGGGCACCTGCTCGTCGCGAGCGCCGTGGAGCGACGCGGATTCGGCGTCGTCGACGGCGGCACGCTCGAGTTCCAGTCTTCTGCGAGGATTTCCGTGTCGTTCACCGCAAATGGCGGCACTCTCGAGGTGGACGATTCGGATGTTTTCCGGGGATCGGTGGCCGGTTTTGCGGGCGAAAACCTGAGCCAGATGGTGTTCAGCGACATCGACTTCGCGAGCGTGGTGGCCTCGTTCAAGGACGACGGCACGTCCACCGCCGGGAGACTGCGATTGAGCGACGGTGTCGACAGCGCGCAGCTCACGCTGATCGGCCAATATGCCAACAGCTTCACCACCGCGCCTGCCCCGGGCTTCGTCGGCTTCGTCCTCGCCGACGACGGAACCCCGAACCACGGCACGCTGGTCACTTACATGGGTTCATAGGCATTGCTCTTCTTGCCCATCCATCCAGGTCGCGAGTGGATGGAGCGTCTGAGTGAGTGCCACGAGATCGGCGCGGGCGCCCGGGAACAGGGCGCCGCGCTCGTGGTCCAGGCCCAGGAACCGCGCGGGCGTAAGAGACGCCGATTGTAGGGCGTCCCCCAGTTCGATGTCGGCCAGAACAACGGCGTTGCGTACTGCGGACGCCATGTCGAGATGGGCGCCCGCCAGCGTCCCGTCGGCATTCCTCAAGCTGCCTCCGCTGAGCGCGATCTCGCGCCCCATGAGGGAGAATTGCGTCACAGTCGCGCCGACCGTCGGCATTGCATCCGTGACCAGCGCGATACCCTCGGCGCCTTTGGCGGCAAAGGCGGCGCGAACGGCGATCGGATCGACGTGGATCCCGTCGACCAGAAGGCTCGCGGTCAGCCGTCGGTCAGCCAAGGCCGCGCCGACGGCCCCCGGAAGCCGGGCCGCCATCGCCGGCATGGCATTGAAAAGATGGGTGACCCCGGTCAGCCCGTCGTCCGCGGCGCGACCCACGGCCTCCGCGCTCGCCTCGCTGTGGCCCAGCGATACTCTGATGCCGGCGGCAGCCAGCTGCTTCACGAAGCCGGCCGGCACGCATTCCGGGGCGAGCGTCACGACCGAGCGCCCGATATCGGCGAGCCCGAGCAGCCACTCCAGATCGCCGTCGTTCGCCTGCGCGATCAGATCCTTGCGGTGTATGCCGGGCCGGTTTGGACTGATGAACGGGCCTTCCAGGTGGACTCCGATCACGCCGTCCCGGCCGGCCGCACTCTGCGCGGCCTCGATCGCCAACCGCATCCGGTCGCGGGTGTCGGTGATCATAGTCGGCAGGCACCCTGTCGTTCCGAAGCGTCGGTGGGCGCGGGCGATCGCGCGCATCGAGTCCGCCGTAGGGCTGTCGTTGAGCAGAACCCCGCCGCCGCCATTGACCTGCAGGTCGATGAAGCCGGGGGCGAGGAAGGCGCCCGCGGGCAATCGCGTTTGCGACCAACTATCGGGAACCTCGGTGGGGCGTGCGATCACGAGAACTCGGCCATTGTCGATCAGCAGGGCAGCGGGTTGGTGCCATTGCCGGCCGTCGAATAGCCGGTCGCAGACGATCGCGTGTGTGCCGGGCGCTTCGTGGACAGAATGTGGCGTGCTCATGGTCCGGGCTAGCAAGATCCGCGTAAGATGCCAATCTTCGGCTTCGACTTCGCAGCTTCGACGGGAATGTTGCCTCCAAACCAGACCGGGCGTGACCTTGTAATTGGCGTCGACGGCGGCGGCACGGGGTGCCGTGCGCGTGTCGAAGACGGTGAGGGGCGGGTGCTCGGGACCGGGGTCGGCGGGCCCGCTGCCGTAAGGTTCGGCAGCGAAAGGTCCATGGATGCGGTGCTGCAGGCGTGCAACGCCGCGCTGGCGGCGGCCCGCCTTCCGCCAGACTCCCTCGGCGCAATGGATGCGGCGATCGGCCTTGCCGGGCTGAGCCGCAAGGGTGCGGCCGAAAAGTTAACGGCACTCGCCCATCCTTTCCGCTCTGTCCGCTTCGTCGATGATGCCGTGATCGCATGTATCGGCGCGCACGGCGGCGCGGACGGGGGCATCGTCATCATCGGAACGGGCAGCGCGGGCGTCGCCAGGGTCGAAGGTCGTGTCGTCCGGGTGGGCGGCTATGGTTTTCCGATTTCCGACGAAGCCAGTGGCGCCGATCTTGGCCTGCAGGCGCTTCGGCTGGCCTTGCGGGCACACGATGGACGCAGCCCCGCCACGGACTTCACCCGGGAGATGATGTCCCGCTTCGGCGACGATCCGTTCGAAGCGGTGGCCTGGATGGATCGGGCGACAGCGACGGACTACGCGACCTTCGCACCGCTCGTCGTGCGACATGCGAACGCCGGCGATCCTGTCGCCGGCAAGATCTTGCGCCAAGCCGCCGGAGAGATCGGCGCGCTCGTCATGCGGCTGGTCGAGGCCGGGGCTCCGCGAATAGCCCTGCTCGGCGGGCTGTCCCCGCACGTCCAGCCGTGGCTTGCTGTTGACGTACAGCGCATTCTCTTTCCAGCCCGCGGCGATGCACTGGACGGCGCGCTTCAGCTTGCAAGAGGGATGGCGGCGTCCTTCTGAGCCTGGCTTCGCGCGTCTATGGAACCGCAGGTCCCGGCGAATGTTGCACGTAGGGGTTCCCCAGGAGTGCGCATGGCGACCGAGCACATCAGCCCACGCTACGTCGATCTCGATTCCTGGTCCTCGGCCGAGATGATCGAGGCGATGTACGAGGGGCAGCTCTCCGCCGCGGCGGCCGTCCGCAATTCGCTCACCGACATTGCTGGGGCAGTCGACGATGCGGTGCCCGCCCTGCGGCGCGGCGGTCGCATGATCTATGCGGGCGCAGGAACGTCCGGCCGCATTGCCGTCCAGGACGGAAGCGAGCTGCTGCCGACCTATGGCTGGCCCGCCGATCGGCTGGTCTTCGTCGTGGCTGGCGGGCTGGGAGCGCTGGTGCGCAGCGTCGAAGGGGCGGAGGATGACGAGGACGAGGGCGTCCGTGCGATGGAGCGCGCCGGCGTCGGTGCCGATGACGTCGTGATCGGCATCGCGGCAAGCGGCACCACCCCGTTCACGGTCGGCGTGCTGCGGGCAGCGAGTGGCGCAGGAGCTGTGACCATCGCGCTGGCCAACAATCCCGTAGCGCCGCTGCTGTCGGTGGCGCGCCACCCCATTGTTGCGGAAACAGGCACGGAAGTGATTGCGGGTTCCACGCGCATGAAGGCGGGCACCGCGCAGAAGATCGTGCTCAACCTTCTCTCGACCACGATCATGGTCAAGCTCGGCCGCATATATCGCGGAATGATGGTGCACATGCGCGCGAGCAACGTGAAGCTGCGGCGGCGCGCCGAGGGGATGGTGAGCCGGATCGTGGGATGTTCGGAGACCGAGGCGGCAGGGCTGGTGAAACGAAGCGCGGGGGACGTGAAGGTCGCCGTCCTTCTCGGCCTGGGCCTGGGCGAAGCTGAAGCTGTGGAGGTGCTGCAGCGACATGACGGAAATCTGCGATCGGCGATCAATCACTCTGTGCCGAGCCATGAATGAAGCGACTCGTACCGCTATGGCGCGGGAGATCGCCGAGATTCCGGCTCTCGCCGAGCACCTGCTGGCGCGCCGCGAGGATCTGGCCGGAGTTGCTGCTCGAATCGCCCGGGCGAGGCCGCGCATCGTCGTGTTGTGCGGGCGAGGCAGCTCCGGCCACGTCGGAGTCTACCTGCGCTATCTGTTCGAGGCGCGATATGGCGTCCTCGTCTCGGCTGCGGCGCCATCGGTGATCACGACCTATCGTCAGCGTCCCGATATGCGGGAGACCCTCTTCGTCGTGATATCCCAGTCTGGACGCAGCCCGGATATCGTCTTGGCCACCGCGGTCGCTCGCTCCCTCGGGGCGCTGACCCTTGCGCTCGTCAACGACGACGCGTCGCCGGCGGCGCGGGCGGCCGAACTGGTCTTTCCGATCCGCGCCGGCCCCGAGAAGGCCGTCGCCGCCACTAAGACCGTGGCGCTGTCGATGATCGCGGGGGCGCAAATCGTGGCGGCGCTCACGCGCGACGACGAGGTGGAGCAGGCGCTTCGGCGTTTGCCCGAGCGATTTGCGAGCGCACTGACCTGCGACTGGTCGGCGTGGGGCGACAGCCTGGGCACGGCCTCGGCGGCTTTCGTCGCGGCGCGCGGCTACGGGTTCGGAACGGCGCGCGAGATCGCTCTGAAGGTCACCGAGACGCTGCGGCTGCCGGCCCTCGGCTACAGCACGGCGGAGCTGAGACACGGCCCCTGGGCGGCGATCGGCCGGGAGACGCCGGTGCTCGTGCTGCGCCAGGGCGACGAAACCTCGGCCACAGCGGACGATCTCGTGCGCGACCTTTTCCGAGGCGGAAGCACTGTTTTCTCGGCAGGCGGGCCTGCTGCCACCCTTCCGTGGCTGGACGACGATCATCCCGTGTGCGACCCGATCGCTATGCTCCTGCCCGCTTATCGGGCCATCGAGGCGGCGGCGCATCGCATGGGGATGGATCCCGACAACCCGCCTTTCCTCAACAAGGTGACGAGGACGTTGTAGGATGATGTCGCGATGTCGCTGCTGCAGGAGAGGTACGGATAGCGTCCTTCCACGCCCGGGCGGCGAGGTGTCATGTTCCTGATTTGATGCGAGGTTGCGCCAAGGGCCGCTGCCCCGCCAAGGAGCGACGATGGCTAACGCGCTGACAAGAATTGCGGCGTTATTCAGCTTGGCGCTGGTGCTGGCTGCGCCCGTCGCGCGGGCTGCGGAAGCGGTCGACATGCTGCTGGTTCTCGCCGCCGACGTTTCGCGCAGCGTAACCGAGGCCAAGTTCCGGCTTCAGCGCGAAGGGGCCGCCGCCGCCATCACCCATCCCGACGTGGTCAAGGCGATGACATCGGGCACCCATCGGCGCATTGCCGTTTGTTTCGTGGAATGGGCGACAGCGGGCCAGCAGAGCGTCGTCGTCGACTGGAGCGCCATTGGCGGCGCCGCCGAAGCGCGCAGCTTCGGCGACCGGCTGATCGAGGCACCGCGTTCGTTCGCCGGGAGCACCTCGATCAGCGGCGCGATCGACTTCTCGGTGGGCCAGCTCGAGCGCGCGCCGTTCGCTTCAGACCGGCGCGTCATCGATATCTCGGGCGATGGCAACAACAACTCCGGCCGCGCGGTCACGGACGCCCGCGATGATGCCATCGAGAAGGGCATCACCATCAACGCGCTCGTGATCCTGACGCTGCTGTCCGAGTCGTTCCGTCCGGAGCACACCAACCCGCCGGGCGGCCTGGAGAAGTACTTCCGGGACAACGTCATCGGCGGTTCCGGCTCGTTCACCGTCGTGGCCGAGGGCCATGAAGCGTTCGGCCGCGCCCTGACCAAGAAGCTGATCCAGGAGATCGCCGGACTGCCGGGCCACCGGCTCGCCGCGGCGGAATAGGCAGGCGTTTGCATCGTCGTTCCGGCGCTCCTTTTGCTAGGGTGCTCGCGAACCGAGGAGAGCATACGACATGGACACCGAAATCGACGCCAAGACCTTCTGGAAAGCGATCGGCTGCCGGGCGATCGGCGTGGCGATCGTGACCGCGCAGGGGACGGAAGGGCCGGCCGGCTTCCTCGCTTTGTCGGCGACGCATCTGTCGGCGAGCCCGCCGATGATGATGGTCTCGATCGGCCTCACCACATCGGCGCTTGGCGCGGTGAAGCAAGGCAATCATTTCGCCATCAACTACGTACCGAAGGGCAGCGACGCGTTGGTCAAGGAATTCGGTGGCGGCGGCACGCTCAAGGGTGCCGACCGGTTCCTGCCCGGGGCATGGACCACTTTGAAGAGCGGCGCCCCCACGCTTGTCGATGCGGTAGGCGTCATCGACTGCCAGCTCGACGAGCTGATCGAGCGTCATGGGGCGGTCATCGCGCTCGGCAAGGTGGTCGCCTACACGGCCTCGGGGCGCGAGCCGATGATCAGCTTCCGCGGCGGCTACATCTGACGCCCGGCGGCGGCGGAGATACGCTAAACTGCCCTTTCCGGGAACCCGGACGCGGAGGAATTAGCCATGACGACTGCCGTCTTCGAAGCCAAGGCGGGCGACTTCGACGTCGATGAGGTCGAGTATCTACGTCATGGCGACAAGCCGTTGCTGGCGCGGATCTACAAGCCGCGCGGAGCGGGCCCGTTCCCCGCGATGGTCGAGTGCCATGGCGGCGCCTGGTGCCAGAGCGATCGCCTGACCGAGCGGCTGCGTCACGAACACATGGCGGCGCACGGCATCGCCTCGATCGCGCTGGACTTCCGGTCGGGCAACGAAGACCCTTATCCGGCGTCGGTTCAGGACATCAACTATGCCGTGCGCTGGGCGAAGCTCAACGCTACGGCGCTGAAGACACGGCCCGATCTCATCGGGCTATCGGGCCAGTCTAGCGGCGGCCATCTGGCGATGCTCGTCGCGATGCGGCCGCGCGACTCGCGCTACGCGGCCATAGCCTTGCCGGCAGGCTCGCCGGACCATGACGCCAGCGTGCGCTGCGTGGTGATGGCCTGGCCGGTGATCAACCCGCTGAGCCGCTACCGGCATGCCAGGCGCGCGCTCATGGGCGCAACTCCGCCGGAGTGGCCGAAGTCCATCATGGCGCGACACGATTCCTATTGGCGCACGGAAGCCAACATGGAGGAGGGCAATCCCTTGCTGGCGCTCGAAAGAGGCGAGCCGGTCGTCACGCCGCCGGCGGTGTGGTTCCAAGGACGCGATGACATCCTGCACGACTACAAGGATACGGAGTCGACCTTCGACGGCAATGAACCGCAGCGCTTCTGCGCCAACTACGCCCGCGCCGGCGGGTCCATCTCGCTCGACTATATCGACATGAGCCGCGGCGTGGGGCACGCGCCGGACCTGTCGAAGACCGGCGACATGTTCGACCGGATGGTCGCGTTCGTCAGGCGACACGTGCGCGTCTGATCGATCGTCGTCGGCTCGTTGACGCTCCACCGCTCATCGCTCACCATTGCTCGAAGCAAAGGGAGAAGACGATGAGCATCGTTCAACGAATGGATCATTTTACGATTGTCACCGACAAGCCGGACGAGACGAAGGCGTTCTATGCAGAGCTCGGGCTTCATCCCGGAGCGCGGCCGAACTTCGCCGTCAACGGCTTCTGGCTCTACGCCTCCGAGGGCAAGCCGATCCTGCACGTCATCGAAGTCAAGACGATGCCGACGCCGCGGCGCGGCGCGCTCGACCACATGGCGTTCCGCGGCGAGAACATGGCGTCGACGCTGGACTGGCTGAAGGGGCGAAACGTGCAGTACCGGCTGACCCGCGCGCCCGATCCCTTCCGGACGTGGCAGCTGTTCTTCCCCGATCCCAACGGAGTCGAGGTCGAGATCGATTTCGATCCATCTGAGCCTCAGCCAGCGGACTGGACGGGCAATGCGCCCATGACGCCACGGAACTGAGAGGCATCCTGACATGGCCGCGAGTGGCGGGAGAGGTAGCAAGGGCAAGCCGGTCGCCGTGGTCGTGGGCGCCACATCGAAGTGGCAGTCCGACGGCCGCAACACGCGGCTTGCCCACGGCAAGCCGGTGGACGACAGCGGTCTGCCCGTGGGCATCCGCTGGGGCGTCGGCGGCGCCATAGCGCAGAAATTCGCGCGTGAAGGGTTCTTCGTCGTGCTCACGACCCGCAACGAGGGCAATGCGTCCGGCTTGGCCGCGGCCATCCGCGAGCAGGGCGGCGATTGCATGATCGTCGAGCTCGACCTGTCCCGGCAGGAGTCGATCGCCGCGGCCTTCGCGACGATCCGCGGCGCGGCGGGCGATCCGTACGTTCTGGTCTACAACGCGGGCTACCTCGAAGGCCGCGATCTGCCGCCGGAGAAAGAACTGCTCGAGCACATCCCGATCGAGATGTTCGACACCGCCCAGCATATCGCCAGTCGAGGTCCGTTCCTCGTCGCCAAGGAGGTCCTGCCGGCGATGCGCAAGCGCGGCGAGGGCTCCTTTTTCTTTTCCAACAATGCCAGCTCGCTACGCGGGCGCAAGCGCATGACCGGCCAGTCGCTCTATTATCCGAGGGTGATGATGCGCACCCTGGCGCAGGTCCTTACGGAGGAATATTCCGAGCACGGCGTGCATGTCGCCAATGTCGTGATCGACGGTCTGATCGACTCGCCCGGAACCCACGAGTTGCCGCGCGCGAAGCAGAACCCCGACCTCCTGATCAATCCGGTGAAGATTGCCGAGGCGTTCTATTACCTTCATACGCAGGACCGGTCGTGCTGGACGCACGAGTTGCAGCTGACGCCGTTCTCGACCAGGCCGAGCTACTGATCGATAACGAAAGGCTATTCGGCCTTGGCGCCGGATTGCTTGATGATCGGCAGCCAGAGCGCCTGGTCGGCCTCGATCAGCTTGCGGGCGGAGTCGGGCGGCGCAGGCGGCAATATCTCGAAGCCCTGAACCAGGAGCTTCTCCTTCACCTGCGGGAGCTGGCCGACGCGATTGAGCTCGGCATTGAGCCGCGCGACGATTGCCGGCGCCGTGCCCGCCGGGACGGCGAAGCCCAGCCACGTGGCGACCACGAAGTCCGGCACGCCGGCCTCGATCATCGTCGGCACATCGGGCAGCAGCGCCGAGCGTTCCCTGGTGGTGACGGCGAGTGCTCTGAGCTTGCCTGCCGCGATCTGGCCCAGAACGGTCGGCGCGTTGAAGGATCCCCATGTCACTTCGCCGTTCATCACGGCGAGCACGGCGGCAGGCGCGCCGCGATAGGGCACGTGCTGCAGGCGGATGCCTGTGCGCTGCTCGAGGATCACGCCCGACATGTGCAGGCTGCTGCCGACGCCGCTCGAGCCGTAGGTGATCTCGCCCGGCCTGGCGCGCGCTTGGGCTATCAGGTCGGCTACGGTTCTGGCCGGGTTGGCGGCAGAGACGACGACCACATTGGTGAGGATGCCGGCGGCAATGACCGGCGCGAGATCCTTGAGCGGATCGTAGCCCGGCGTCTTGTAGAGGCCGAGATTGAATACCGTCGTGCCCTGCGAGGTCAGCAGCAGGGTGTATCCGTCGGCCGGTGCGCGTGCGCCTTCCGCCGTCCCCATGAGGCCGCCCGCGCCGCCCTTGTTGTCGACGACGACCGGCTGGCCAAGCCCCTTGGCAAGCTCATCGGCAAAGGTGCGTCCGACGGTATCGGCGCCGGAACCCGGCGCGAACGGTATGATCATGCGAAGCGCGCGCTCCGGCCAGTCGGCGGCCGCCGCCGTCCCGGGGACGAGCAGGAGGGCACCGGCCAGCGCTTGCCGCCGGGTAAGCGCCCGCCGGGTCGCGGCGTGTCGTGACGGGATCATCGTGCAGGTCCTTCCGAGGTCGTGCTTTCGGCGTTTCAACCATTGTGGCGCACGATCGGCTCGGCCGCCACCAAGTGAACGGGGATCGAGCAGCGCGGGTCGAAGAAACGAGGAACGACTCCGCTTCATATTCACGCTATGTTGGGCGATGCCCGATTCCCCCGAACTCATTGCGCTGCGCAGCTCTCTTGCCGATACCGTCGAGGAGCTTGCCCCGGAAGCCGCCAAGCAAGTGGCCCAGGCCGTCATCCGTCAGATCCTCGATGCGATCGAGAGCGGCGTCTGTCCGCTGGGCGATTGGGAACGCCGGTGCCTTGCCGCGGCGATCACCAGCCTGCGTGGCGGCCGGGCCAACGAGGCGCGCTCCCGGGCGCGTCGGGCCCTGTGGCCCGAGGAAAACAGACGAAGCGCGGCGATCGCCAAGTTTCCGGTACGGCCCGGCATGCATACCGTTGAAGAACTGAAGCGTGAGTTCGAGGCGGCAATGGCTAGCGGTCGGGCCAAGGCCCGGAGCTAGGCCGGCAGGCCTTGCTTCAAGGCCGGCGCGCGCGTGAGCTGGGTGATCTCGACGAGCATGGACGCGCTGCCCCGGAATGACGAAGCCGGCGTCGCGCAGGTTGCCTTCGACAAAGCCAGGCGCGATGCGCTCAGCATGAGGATCGCGAGCATCGCAGCAAGAAGGTATGGGCGGCGAAGACGGGGCGGCGTGGCGGCCGTTGACCGTAAGATCGTTCGGCAGTTCCAGACATAGCACATCAGCATCACGTCCTGGCCGACCGGTCTGTCGGTGCTGATCGCGTGCCCTGGATGTGGGTGATGCGGTTCCTCATTCCGCTTCAACGGCGCAGTGGCGCGCGGTTTGGTCGTTCGGGAAGCCGAGGCTCGTGGCGCCGAGCTTAGGGCTCCGCTGAATGCGAGCGTGTATGCAACGCCGCCGCCGACATCGAAGCCTCTTGTGGCACCCGAGTCGCCCCACGTGGGCGCGCCACCGGCAGGCCAGTTCAGATCCTCCGCCACATCCGCCAAGTCGTCGCCAGAGCCAGCAGGCCCATGACGCCCGTCACCGCCGTCGCGTGCGAGGCGCCGATCCGGTCGGCGAGCCAGCCGAGCCAGACGAAGCCGATCGGGCCGGTGCCGATGCAGACCGACAGGACGCCCAGGATGCGCGAGCGCATTTCGATCGGAGCGGCAAGATAGACGAGCGTGGCCTGCAGGGTGGCGAAGGCGGCGCCGCTCAGGCCGGTCGCCAGCATGGCGATGCCGGCCAGGAACGGTGTCGGGGCGAGGGCGAAGGCGATCACGGCCAGCAGGTAGGCCGCGACGCCGCCGACATAGGCGCGGGCGTGCCAGCCCGGCGTCAGCCAGAGCGCCAGGATCAGCGCGCCGGCAAAGGCGCCGACGCCGTCGACGCTGGTCAGGATGCCGACGCCTTCCGGGCCGAGCAGAAGGCGGTCGCGTCCGACCACCGGGATCATGCTGGTGAACGGCCAGGCAAAGACGTTGTAGATGATCGTCACCACCATGATCGCGCTGAGCCGCCTGTCGGCGGCGACGATGCGCACCGCTTCCCAGGTTCGCGCCAGCACCGCGCCGGCCTCGGGCGCGACCGCGAACCGGCTCCGCACCGCGAGCGTGGCGGCGATCGCGAGGGAATAGAGGGCCGCGCCCAGCAGCAGCGCACCCTCGATGCCGATGCCCACGAGCAGCAGGCCTCCGACCGTCGGGCCGACCATGCGCGCGGCATTGCCGGCGCCGACATCGAAAGCCATCGCGGTGCCCATGCGGTCGCGACCGACCGCCTCGCCCATCATCATGCGGCGCAGCGGGTTGTCGGTCGTCCAGCCGAAGCCGTTGACGAAGCTGCCGACCGCGAGATGCCAGACCTGCAGCGATCCGTTCCAGGCAATGATGCCTAGCGCCGCCGATGTCGTGGTCATCACGGCGAGCACGGCGGCGAGGGTGAGGCGGCGATCGAAGCGCTCGACGAAGGCGCCGAGGAAAGCGCCGAACAGGCCCATCGGCAGCAGGCGCAGCATGGTCATCATGGCGACCACGAAGGCCGAGCCGGTCTGCTGATAGACGACGACGCCCACGACGACGGTCTCGAGCCAGCGCACGGTCGAGGCGATCATGCCGACGAACCACAGCCGCCAGAAATCGGCCGGCATCGCCTGCAGGACGGATCGGAACGGGGCGTCGGCCTTGTTGTTGTTCTCGCTCTTCATTCCGAACCGTCGACCCGCAGCGGCGGGATCGCTTACCCTGTTCCACAGATGCGTGGCGGACAATAAACCACACTTGCAGCGGTCGGCCACGACGCAAGCATTGCGGCTCACGAAATCTCTTAATCGCCAATGCGGACGCATTCGCGTGACGCGATTCCGGGACCGTTGCAAAATGCGTCGCAGGGTCAATGAACAGAGTAGAACGATGCCGATCCACATGGACATCCTCCCGCTCGATCGGCTGGTCGTCATCGTTGCCCGCGGCCACGTCACTGCCGAAGAAATTGCCGAGAACACGAAGAAACTGGTGGCCGCCAATGTGCCGGCGTATGCCAAGATCATCGACGTCACGGCGTCGAAGTCGGATCTGACCCGGGAGCAGGTCGAGAAAGTGGCGGCCTTGCTGCGCGGCGATCCTCGAGACACAAGACGCGGCGCGGTAGCATTCGTTGTCGATCCCGGCCGCCAAGGGTTTGCCGAAGCCTTCGCGGATGTGACGCGTGGCGAGCGGCCGATTCAGCTCTTTCGCAGCCTGCACGCGGCGCGGCGATGGTTGCTCGAAGGCGCGGCCGGCGACGGCGCCTTGCCCAGGGATAGTGCGCATCATGATGGCGTCCGCGTCTGGGAGTGACGTTGGCCGCCTCTGTCGTTTTCGCTCTTCGTAGTGAAACGCTGATCCGCGGTGGCACGAGAAGCGGGATCGGTTACCCTGTTCCACAGGCACGCGGCGGGCAATAGACCACACTTACGGCGGATGGGCATGACGCAAGACAGCAGCACCTTCTGGAAGAAATCACGGGTTGAGCTGCGCGCAGCCGGGTTCGATCCCGACCGGTCGGCGAAGACCAGTGCCGTCGTCACCATCGCGGCCGCCCATACCAACGCCCATCGCTGCAACAACCGGGTCCGCGGGATCGCCGACCTGCTGGTCGAGATCCTTGCCGAGAAGGGAGGGCAGGGGCTGATCGTCGGCGCGCCGGCGGTGTCGGATGCGCTCACACAAGGGACGCCCACGGCGGGCTACAGCCTAGTGTCGCGCGATGTCGTCGCCGACTGCTTCGAGATCGGCCACTACGCCCATCACGGCGACGCGATGATCGTGATCTCGGGCTGTGACAAGACGGGCGCGGCTGCGCTGATGCCGCTCGCCCGGACCAACGCGTTCGGACTGGTGCTCTATCCCGGCACCAGCTCGCCGGGCCGCGTCGATTTCGGCGCCTGGGCGGCCAAAGGCAACAACCTCACGATCATGGACTATGCCGAGGGCCGCGCGGCGCACGAGTCGGGTCGCATTACGGCCGACGAGCTGCTCGCGCTCGAGCGCAACGTGATGCCGGGCAGCGGCACCTGCGGCGCGATGTTCACCGCCAACACCATGAGCACGGTCGCCGAGTCGATCGGCATGATGCTGCCGCACGGTGCCTCGCATCCCGCCGATTACGATGCCAAGAGCGACATCCACGCTGACGTGCGGGCCCAGGCGCGGGCCTCGGTCGACGCGCTCTACCGGCTGATCGAGGCGGGCATCCGGCCGCGCGATATCATGACCGAACGCGCCTTCGAGAACGCGATCACCACGGTCTATGCGATGGGCGGCTCAACCAACATGTACCTGCATCTGCTGGCGATCGCCCGGCAGGCCGAGATTCCAATCACAATCGAGCGCATCCAGGCGATCGGCGAGCGGGTGCCTCTGATCGGCAACCTGCAGCCGCACGGGCCCTACGCGATGGTGAGCCTGCACGAGATCGGCGGCGTGCCGGTCGTGATGAAGGAGCTGCTGCGTGCGGGCCTCCTGCACGGCGACGTGATGACCGTCACCGGCAAGACGCTGGCGGAGAACCTCGCCGACGTTCCGACGCTGGAGCAGATCCCGGCGCAGGACATCGTCCGACCGGTCAGCCGGCCGGTCGCGCCGCCGAACAATCACATCAGCGTGCTGAAAGGCAACCTGGCGCCCGAGAGCTGCGTGCTGAAGCTGTCGGGCAAGACGCTCGAGAAGGGCGAGTTCCGCGGGACCGCGCGGGTGTTCGAGTCGGAAGCGGAGACGATGAAGGCGATTCGCGCCGGCGAGATCGTGCCGGGCAATGTGATTGTCGTCCGCAACGTCGGGCCGGTCGGCGGGCCCGGCATGCCCGAGATGGTGATGCTGACCATCCAGCTCCAGGGACGCGGCCTCGGCGAGGGCGTTGCGCTGATCACCGACGGCCGATTCTCCGGCGTGAGCCACGGCATCCTGATCGGCCACATCTCGCCGGAAGCGGCACGCGGTGGACCGATCGCGGCGGTGCGGGACGGCGACACGATCGTCATCGATCCCGGCGCACGGACCCTGACCCTCGACGTCCCGGACGCGGAGATCGCCCGCCGCATGGCCGACTGGCGGCCCCCGGCTGTGGCGGGCCGGGTGCGGCCGGGCTCGGTGCACGACAAGTACATCAAGCTGGTGTCGTCCGCGCACTACGGCTGCGTGGTGTAGTCGGCATGACGTGTCCCGGAAAAAGCCCCCGTCATCCCGACCGGAGCCTCGCGAAGCGAGGCGCAGTGGAGGGACCTGTTCATGTTGCCGCAGCATGAAGAGGTCCCTCGACTTCGCTTCGCTCCGCTCGGGATGACGGGCGGATAGGTGTCACCATCTCTCCGGCGCCAGGCCCTAATCATCGTGGCCACCCTGGCGACTGCCTATGTCGCCAGCCATTTCTTCCGGGCGGCGAACGTCACGATCGGGCTCGACCTGATGCGCGACCTGCAGATCGGGCCGGAAGCGCTGGGCGCGCTGACCGGCGCGTTCTTCTTCGGCTTCTCGGCGATGCAGATCCCGTGCGGCTTCTTCCTCGACCGCTTCGGCCCGCGCCGGACGATCTGCGGCATGCTGCTGGTCGCCGTCGTGGGGGCAACGGTCTTCACCCTCGCGCCCAACTGGCTGGCCCTGCTCGGCGGCCGGACGCTGATGGGGGCAGGGTTCGGCGTCATGCTGATCGGCAGCATGGTGGTGATCTCGCGCTGGTTCCCGCCCGACCGGTTCTCCACCATGGCGGCGATGGTCCTGTCGATCGGGCTGCTCGGCAATCTGGCGGCGACCACGCCGCTCGCCTGGGGCACCGAGCAGATCGGCTGGCGCGGCGTGTTCGGCCTGATGGTCGGCTTCACCGCGCTCGCGACGATCACGGTCTGGCTCGTGGTCCGTGACGCGCCGCCCGGCCATCCCTTCCTGGCACGCAAGACCGAGACGGCCGGCGAGATGCTGCGCGGCCTGATGGAGGTGCTGCGCAATCCCAGCCTGCCTTTCATCCTGACGCTCAATTTCTGCAACTACGCCTGCACCTTCACCATTCAGGGCCTGTGGGGCGGCCCGTTCCTCCGCGAGGTGCACGGCCTCAGCCGCATCGAATCGGGCAACGTGCTGCTGGCGGCGGTGATCGCCTATCAGGTCGGCATGCTGACCTTCGGGCCGCTCGACCGGATACTCGACACCCGCAAATGGATCGCCATCTTCGGCACGACGGCCATCGCCCTCATCCTGGGAGCGCTGGCGCTGGTCAGCCAGGCTCCGGCGTGGCTGGCGATCGGGGCGATCGTCGGGATCGGTTTCCTGAGCGCTTCCAGCACCATGATCATGACGCACGGCCGTGCTACCTTTCCTGACCGGCTGATCGGGCGCGGCATAGCGACCATGAACACCTGCGTGATGCTCGGGGTGGCCTGCATGCAGACCGTGTCGGGCATCATCCTGGGCGCCTTCGAGCCGATGGCCGACGGGGCCCGGTCCGAGCTGGCCTATCGCAGCCTGTTCGGCTTCATGTGCGCCGTGCTTCTGGTCGCGGTGTCGATCTACAGCCGCGTGGCGGACGTCCGGCCGAGCGATGAGGTGCGGGCCCGGGCGGCGGAAGGCACGCGTCTTGCCTGAGAGCCGTGAGGAGGAGCTGTAGTGTCGGTGTGGTCAGCATGAGGAAGCCGGTCGTCGGCGTCATCGGAAACGCGCATGTTGTGAACGACCGGCACAACGTGCAGGTCGTCGGGCAGCGCAACATGCGCGCCGTGGCCGACGTGGCGGAGGCCTTGCCGTTGATGTTCGCCGCGCTCCCGGACGTGACGGACATCGATGCGCTGCTGGGCACGGTCGACGGTATCCTGTTGACCGGCGGCCGTGCCAACGTCCATCCGAAATACTTCGGCGTCGACCCCTGTGCGGCGCACGAGCCCTACGACCAGGAGCGCGACGCGACGGCGCTGGCGCTGGTCGAGGCCTGCGTCGAGCGCGGCGTGCCGCTGTTCGGGATCTGCCGCGGCCTGCAGGAGATGAATGTGGCGTTCGGTGGCTCGCTCCATCCGGAAATCCGCGAGTTGCCCGGGCGCATGAACCACCGCATGCCGCGGCTCGAGAACGGCGAGGTTCATCCCGATCCGCTTGTTGTGTTCGCCGATCGCCACGAGGTGAGGCTGCGGGCCGACGGCACCTTCGCGAAGCTGCTCGGCTGCGAGGCGATTCGGGTGAACTCGCTGCACGGCCAGGGCATTCTCGATCCCGGAAAGCGCGTCGTGATCGAAGGCATCGCCGAGGACGGCACGATCGAGGCCATCAGCATCGCCGACGCGCCGGCGTTCGCACTGGGCGTCCAATGGCACGCCGAGTACGACCCGCAAACCAACCCGATCAACCGCACCCTGTTCAAGGCATTCGGATCTGCTCTGCGGGATTACCGTCGGGCCGTGGGCCGCGATCCGGCCTGACTCTCCGCCGCCTGCCTCTCAGGGCTATTCGGCATCATCCACGCACCGTGTCATCCCGAGCGAAGCGAGGGATCTATGGTCGGCGCCACATGGATCCCTCGCTGCGCTCGGGATGACACCGGGTGTGCGGTACGATCTGGCCCCGTCGGCGATGCCCAGCGCGGTTCGCCACACGGTCCGACCGGTCGGCATGGCGGTTTCCTCCGCCGCGGGTTTTCGCGATAGTCGCGCCATGAAGCGGCAAATGCACTTGAACCTGTTCATCCAGAGTCGCGGGCACCATGAGGCGTCGTGGCGGCACCCTTCGGCTTCGCCGCTGGCGCTGACCGATATCCGCTTCTACGAGGACATGGCGCAGCGCGCCGAGGCCGGCCTGTTCGATTCGATCTTCCTCGCCGACCAGCTCGCGCTCGACGGCGACGTCGGCCGCGCCGGCCGCACCTGGCTGGAGCCGATCACGGTGCTGGCGGCGCTGGCGCGGGGGACCAGCCGAATCGGGCTGATCGCCACCGCATCGACCACCTACACCGAGCCGTTCAACCTCGCGCGCCAGTACGCCTCGCTCGACCATATCAGCGGCGGCCGTGTCGGCTGGAACATCGTCACCTCGTGGCTCGCCACCGCGGCGCGCAATTTCGGCGGCGAGGGACAGGTGAGCCACGCCGACCGCTATGCCCGCGGCGAGGAGTTCATGCAGGTCGTGAAGGGCCTGTGGGACAGCTGGGCGGACGATGCGGTGATCGACGATCGCGCGGGCGGATACTACGCCAAGGCCGATCGCATCCGCCCGATCGATCACGAGGGCACCTACTACAAGGTGGCCGGACCGCTCAACATGCCGCGCAGCCCGCAGGGCCGGCCGGTGTTCGTGCAGGCGGGCTCCTCGGACACCGGCCGACGCTTCGCCGCGCGTCATGCCGAGGCGGTGTTCACGGCGCAGATGGAGAAGGCGACGGCGCAGGCGTTCTATGCCGACCTCAAGGCGCTGGTGAAAGCCGAGGGGCGGCCGGCCGACCAGGCGCAGATACTGCCCGGGCTCAGCCCGCTGATTGCCTCGACCGAGGCGGAGGCCCACCGCCAGGTGCGCGAGCTCAACGATCTCACCGATCCCGAGGTCGGCCGGCGGCGCCTGTCGAGCCGCTTCGGCGGCCATGACTTCTCGCACCTGCCGCTCGACAAGCCGCTGTCGCCCGAGGACTTTCCCGATCCCGATACCGTGGAGGCCGCGCGCAGCCGCACCGAGGTGATCGTCGGCCTGGTAAGGCGCGAGAAACCCACCCTGCGTCAGCTGCTGGCAAGCCTCGCCGGCGCGCGCGGCCACTACACGGCCGCGGGTACGCCGGAACAGATTGCCGATCTGATGCAGGACTGGTTCGAGGACGGCGCGGCGGACGGCTTCAACGTGATGCCGCCGGTGCTGCCGGCCATGCTCGACACGTTCGTCGCCGAGGTGATTCCCCTGCTGCAGCGCCGTGGGCTCTTCCGCACAGCGTATGAGGGTGAGACGCTGCGCGCCCATTACGGCCTCGCACGGCCGGAGAGCGCGTTTCACCGCGCCGGCTGAACGTGCCACGATGCCGGCTTATCGCGCATCGGGGGAAGCAATGGATCTGAAGGGCAAGGTCGCCGTCGTCACCGGCGGGAATGGCGGATTGGGCCAGCGCATCTGTCACGCGCTTGCGGCGCAAGGCTGTCACATCGCGGTCGTCTATGCCCAGAGCAAGGATCAGGCCGACGGCGTGGTGCGCGATCTCGAGAAGCACCAGGTCGGTGCGGCGTCTTTCGCCTGCAATGTCACGCAGCGCGACCAGGTCCAGGCGATGGTCGACGACGTGGTCAAGCGCTTCGGACGGCTCGACATCCTGATCAACGATGCGGCCTACAACAAGTCGATCCCCTTCAAGGACCTCGACAATCTCACCTACGAGGAATGGACCAAGATCATCGACATCAACCTTACCGGGCCAATGCTGACCACCAAGGCGGTGGGGCCTGTGATGAAGCGTCAGGGCAGCGGCCGGATCGTCAACATCTCCTCGGTCGCGGGGCTCGGGCCGACCGGCTCGTCGATCGCCTATGCCGTGTCAAAGGCCGGGCTGATCCATCTCACCAAATGCATGGCCGTTGCCCTGGCACCCGAGGTGCTGGTGAACTGCGTCGCGCCCGGCCTGCTCGAAGGCACGCGCGCGACGGCCAATCTTCGACCGGAGGCGGTCGAGATCAACAAGAAGGCGTCGCTGCTGGGGGTTGCGGCCGACAAGGACGACTGCGCCGACCAGGTCGTCACCATGTGCCGCACCAACACCATGACCGGCCAGACCATCGTCATCGACTCCGGCCGCACGTTCCATTGAGGTTTTCGACATGAGCAACCAATCCGGCCTGACTTTCACCCATTGCGCCGTGACCGCCGCTGCCGCCGGGCACGGGCACGATCACAGCCATCCGCGGCGGCGCGAGGTCGTGGTCGCGGGCAAGCGGGTCAAGACCGTCGACATTCACGCCCATTGCTGCGTGCCCAAGGCGATGGCGGTGATCAACCATCCGCTCGAAGCGCCGGGGCTGCTGATGGAGGACACCGGCACGCGCCTCGCGGCGATGGACGCGCAGGGCATCGACGTCGAATGCCTCAGCGTCAATCCTTACTGGTACCGGGCCGGGAAGGACGAGTCGGCTGAGCTGATCCGCCTGCAGAACGAGGCGTTGGTCGAGTTCTGCGCCGCGCAGCCTGACCGATTCGTCGCCTTCGCCACGGCAGCGCTGCAGCATCCCGAGCTGGCGGCGGAGCAGGTCGAGCACGCGGTGAAGAAGCTCGGTTTCCGCGGCGTCAGCGTCGGCGGCAGCGTCGCCGGGCTCGAGCTGGCCGATCCGAAGTTCAATCCGTTCTGGGCCAAGTGCGAGGAGCACGGCGTGCTGGTCTTCCTGCATCCGACCGGCACGCGCGAGCTGGAGTCGAGTGGCCGGCTCAACGGCAGCGGCCTGCTGAGCAACACGATCGGCAATCCTCTTGAGACGACGATCGCCCTGTCGCACCTGATCTTCGAAGGCACGCTCGACCGTTTTCCCGGCCTCAAGATCTGCGCCGCCCACGGCGGCGGCTACCTCGGCTCATACGCCAACCGCTCCGATGCGGTCATCAAGACCTTCCCGAATCGGGTGGGGCCGCTGCCCAAGAAGCCGCCGACGGCGTACCTCAAGGACGGTCAGCTGTTCTTCGACACGATCGTGTTCACGCCCGAGGCGCTGCGCCACCTGATCGTCGAGTCCGGCGTCGGCCAGATCATGATCGGCACCGACTATCCATTCCCGTGGACCAGCACCGAAGTCGACCTCGTGATGTCGACGCCGGGCCTCAGCGACGAGGACCGCATCGCCATCCTGGGGGGCACGGCGCAGAGACTGATGGGCATCAAGCCCTGAGCGATCCCGCGGCTCTCGATAAGCTCAAGGCGCGCATCCAGGGGCTGCGCGCCAAGACCATCGCCAACGGCTGCACCGAAGGCGAGGCGTTGGCCGCTGCCGCCAAGGTTGCCGAACTGCTCGACCGCTACGACCTGTCGCTCACCGACGTCGAGGTCCGCGAGGCGCCGTGCGAGCGGCGGGCGTACGAGACGCGGAGCAGGAAGCGCATCCCGCTCGACGAATGCATTGGCGCGATCGCCGAGTTTTGCCATTGCCGCGTCTGGCGCGAGAAGAATGCGGCGAAGGAGGTGCGCTACGTCTTCTTCGGCCTGCGCGCCGATATCGAGGTCGCGCATTACCTCACCGAGCTGATCGACTCGGCGGTGCGCACGGAGCTCGGCCGCTACAAGACTTCTGCCGAGTACCGGCAGTTCCGCCACCAGGAGCGGCATCTGGCGAATGCATCGTTCGCGCTCGGCATGGTCGCATCGATCGCCGACAAGCTGATGGCAATGAAGGCCGCGCGCGACGACGTGAAGAGCAGCACCGGCCGTGGCCTGGTCGTCCTCAAGGCCGCCGTCGTCGAGACCGAGTTCGAAAAGCTCGACCTGAAGCTCCAATCGGTCGAGCGCCCCACGCGCATGGTATCCCCCGACGCCTACGACGCCGGCGAAGCCGCCGGCGCGTCGCTGCCGATCAATCCGGCGCTCCGGTGACACAGAGAATGCAGCGGTAGGCAGGATTTAAGACCACAAATGCGGATAGTGTGGCTGCGCCTTCGTGGCTAACTCACATGCGGTTGCCGGGCTGTGCGGTTGCGATACCATCCGATACCTAAGAACATCCACGGGATCAGAATGACTGCGATGTCTAGAACAATAATTCCATTGTCCCTAACACGCCACCGCCATGGCTGATCCCAACCGTCTCAGTCAGTCGTGCGGTCACGCGA
>JAHCJV010000045.1 GCA_026126105.1 Enhydrobacter sp. | reverse complement strand
GCACGTCTTCGTATTGACGGCCGGGCGGGACGTTCCTCCTGTTCTCACCGACTCCGTGCTTGAAATCGAGGTTCTCGATGAGCTTTCTGCCGCCGAGTATGAATCGATTGCAAACGAGGTAAGGGAAGCTCGAACGAGATAGGAGCATGTCCACGCGGATCGACAAGTCGTGGCTTGTCCTGGAGAGCATCGAGAACGGCGAGCACGATCGCTGTGTCGACTTGTTTCGCCGGCCGGACGGCAGCTTCGGGTTCGAGGCATTCCGCCGGGATGTCGAGGACGCCGGCCTTTGGACGGCGGTTGCATATCATTCCGGCGCCGCCTATGCCTCGAAAGAGGCGGCCATGGCGGCCGCGGTTGGGGCGGTGAGCTGGCTTTCCGAAGCGCTGGCGGCGGGCGCACGGCGATAAGTCAAGGGACGGAGGAATTGTGGCGAAGGTCAAGGCGAACGGCATCGAGATCGAATACGAGACCGCCGGCAACAAGGCCGATCCGGCCCTGCTGCTGGTGATGGGGTTGGGCGCCCAGCTCACCATCTGGCCGGACTCGCTTTTCCAGGGCTTGGCCGAACGTGGCTTCTACGTCATCCGCTTCGACAATCGCGACACTGGCCTGTCGACCGGCTTCGACGCGTGGGGCGTGCCCAACATTCCGGCGGCGGTGCAGAAGGTCATGAAGGGCGAGAAGGTCGACACGCCGTATCTCCTGAAGGACATGGCCGCCGACGCGATCGGCCTGCTCGATGCGCTCGGCATCGAGCGCGCGCACATGGTCGGCGCCTCGATGGGCGGGATGATCGTGCAGATCGTCGCCGCGCAGTATCCCGAGCGCACCCGCTCGCTGGTGTCGATCTACTCGACCAGCGGCCGACCTGGCCTTCCCGTGGGCAAACCCGAGGCCCTGGCCATGCTGTCGGCGCAGCCCGAGGGGCCGGCGCGCGAGCAGCTCGTCAGGCACGGCATCAAGCTGCGCCAAACCATTGGCAGCCCCGGCTATCCCACGCCCGATGACGAGATGCGGGCCTTCGTCGAGAAGAACGTCGACCGGCGCTGGTGGCCGGAGGGGGCGGCGCGCCAGTATCTCTCGGTGATTGCCTCGGGTGACCGGGTCGAGCTCCTGAAGACGATCAAGGTGCCGACTCTGGTGCTGCACGGCGAGGACGATCCGCTGCTGCCGGTGGAGTGCGGCCGCGACGTCGCCCGCCTGGTGCCGGGTGCAGAGATCGAGACCTGGCCCGGCTGGGGCCATGATTTCCCGAAGGCGCTGGTCCCCAGAGTGATCGACCGCGTCGCCGCTTTTTGCCAAGGAAAGCCATAGGGGCAAGCCATGAAGTTCGGCATTTTCTACGAGCACCAGCTGCCGCGCCCTTGGGGGCCGACAAGCGAGTACCAGCTGCTTCAGGACTCGCTTACCCAGATCGAGCTCGCCGACAGGCTCGGCTACGACTACGCTTGGGAAGTCGAGCATCATTTCCTCGAGGAGTATTCGCATTCCTCCGCGCCGGAAGTGTTCCTCGGCGCCGCCAGCCAGCGCACCAGGCGCATCCGGCTCGGCCACGGCGTGATCCAGCTCACCACCAACCAGCCCCATCGCGTCGCCGAGAAAGTGGCAACCCTCGACCTGCTGTCGGGCGGGCGGGTCGATCTCGGCATGGGCGAGGCGGCAGGTCCGGCGGAACTGCATCCGTTCAACGTGCGGGTGCGCGACAAGCGTGACCGCTGGGAAGAGGCGGTCAAGGCCATCATCCCGATGTTCTCGCGCGAGAGCTGGGAGTTCCACGGCCAGTATTTTGACTTCCCGGCCCGCAACGTCATTCCCAAGCCGCTGCAGAAGCCTCATCCGCCGCTGTGGGTCGCCTGCTCCAACATCGCCACCATCGGCAAGGCCGGCGAATGGGGCATGGGGGCGCTCGGCTTCACCTTCGTGACGCCGGAGGCGGCGCGCGCCTGGGTGCACAAGTACTACAACAACCTGCTCAACAACCAACAGAAGCTCACCGACTATCCGAGCAATCCCAATGTCGCGATGGTCTCGGGATTCATGTGCGCGGCGACCGACGAGGAGGCCGAGGCCAAGGCCGCCGGCTGGACCTTCTTCATCTTCGCGCTGTCCTACTACGGTCGAAAGGGCGTCGATGCGCCGGGCACATCCGATCTCTGGAAGGAGTACCAGAGCTGGAAGGGCGGACCCGAGGAGAAGAAGGCGCTCGAGTCGGGCCTGATCGGTTCGCCGGAAACCATCCGCCGCAAGCTGCGCCAGTTCCAGGCGAGCCGGGTCGACCAGGTGATCCTGCTCAACCAGGCGGGGAAGACCAGCCATCAGGACATCTGCGATTCGCTGGAGCTTTTCGCAACGGAAGTCATGCCCGAATTCCACGCGGCCGAGGCCGAGCACACGGAGTGGAAGCGGAAGGTGCTGGCCCGCGAGATCGTGCTCGAGGACCTCGATGTCCAGAAGTACGACATCTACAGCCACCAGAACGAGCACATCGTCCGCCTCACGCCCGAGCAGCTGAAGGCAAAGATGGCCGAGAAGGAAGCGCTGGCGAAGAGCGCCTAGAATGAGGGCTTGCGCGTCAGATCGATAGTCGATTGAACACGAAGCGCGGGATGTGGCGCACGATCAGCATGATCGGCCACCAGATCGCCGGCGTGTAGACCATCGGCCGGCCGCGCCGGATGCCGTTGACCGTCTCGCGCGCGACCTGAGCGACCGGGGCCACCCTCTTGCCCTTCGCCTTCTGTGCAGCCGTCATCGGCGTGTCGGTCGGACCGGGCTTGATCAGAACGATCTTCACGCCGCTGCCGGCGAAGCGGTGCTGCATGCCTTCGGCATAGCGCGCGACAAAGCCTTTCGAGGCGCCGTAGGTGTAGTTGACCTTGCGGCCGCGGTCGCCCGCGACGGAGCCGAGGAACGCGATCGTGCCGCGGTCGGCCTTGGCGAAGTGGCGGGCGAAGGCCTCGGCGAACAGGACCGGCGACACGGCGTTCACCTCCACCGACTCGCGGCAGACGGCGAGCTCGTCCTGGCAGCTCTGCTGGTCCGAGAGCCAGCCATGGGCGATCAGCACCAGATCGATCGGCCCGGCTGTGACAGCTTCGTCGGCGAACGCGGCGATTGCTGCAGGGTCGAAGAACTCCGCTTTGGCAAGTGAGATCGAACGTGCGCCGCGGATGGTCAGGTCTGCGGCGATCTTCTCCAGCTTGACGGTGTCACGCGCCATCAGCACGAAGTCGGCAGCGTCTTCGGTTGCCCACAGCCGGCAGCAATGTTCGGCAATGCCGGATGTCGCTCCGATGACGACGATCTTCATGGCGGCTCCTTTCAGCGTCCCATCAGGCGACGCGACATCCCGGAGGTCATGCCGGGATCGCGATGGCGGGCGAAGACGGGCAGGTTGGGATAGGTGGCCTCGTAGAGAGCCCGGGGCATGCGCGCGTCCTTTGCCGGGTAGAGGCGGCCGCCTGCCGCGCGCACGATGTCGTCGAGTCGGGCGAAGAGCGGCGGCAGTCGCCGGCTGTAGCGGAAGTCGAGCGCCAGTGTCACGCCCTCGCGCGGAAAGCTCAGCAGTCCGGTCGGCGGCCGGTCGCCGAACATCTTGAGCACGGCGAGAAAAGAGCCTTCGCCCGATCGGGCGATCGCGGCGAGCATGTCGCGCGTCGCCTCGAGCGCCGCCGCGCGCGGCACGACGCTCTGATACTGGTAGAAGCCCCTGGGTCCGTAGAGCCGGTTCCACTCGAGCACCGAATCGAGCGGGAAGAGGAAGGGTTCGTAGTGCACGAGCTGCACGCCAATCCGCCGGCGGCCCAGGCGGAAGTAGAGCGCGTTGAATGGCTTGAGCGAGAGCCGGTTGACCAACGACACCGGCGGCGTGAGCGGCATGCGCCGCGAGCGCTCGCGCCAAGGCTTGCCGCTGCGCCCGCCGGCGGGCCGCGCGCGCATGAAGAGACCGCGCAGGTCGCTGCCCGAGGTGCAGTCAATCCACGCCACGGTGTGCTCCCATCCCGCCTCGGACTCGTCGGACAGGGCGAAGAAATCGGCGAGGCCGTCGAACGGCACGGTCTCGGCTTCTAGCCACGGCCCGCCGCTAGGCCGAAGCTGCAGCTCGGCCTCGACGATGAGGCCGGTGAGGCCGAGCCCTGCCACTGTGGCGGCAAACACGTCGGGCCTCAGGTCCGGGCCGCAGTCGATCCGTTCCCCGTCGCTGCGCACGAGCCGTATCCGGCGCACATGCTCGCCAAAGCTTCCGACCACATGATGGTTCTTGCCGTGCACGTCGTTGGCGATTGCGCCGCCGACGGTGACGAATTGCGTGCCCGGCACGACCGGCAGGCTCCAGCCGCGCGGGATCATGAGCTTCTGGATATCGCGCAGTACCACGCCGGCCTCGCACGCCAGCCGGCCGGTGGCGGGATCGAAAGAGATGAGGCGGTCCAGGCTTGCGGTTCGCCACAGGATCCCACCGGGGTTGAGGCAGGCGTCGCCGTAGCTGCGGCCCATCCCGTAGGCGATGCCGCGACCGCGCAAGAGCGACGCTGCCACCGTGTCGCGGTCGGTCAGCTCGACGATATCGTGGAGCGGGGCTTCCAGACGACCCCAGGAGGAGACCGGCCGCATGTTTCTGCTACTATAGGCCAACTGGGGACGGGGAGCGGGTCAATTCCGAATTCGGCGTATTCGTTGCTGCGGCTGACGCGACCCAAGCAATGGATCAAGAACAGCTTCGTGCTTGCGCCCCTGATCTTCGCCCGTGCCTATTCGGACCTTGGCGCCATCGAGAATGCGCTGGTCGCCTTCGGACTGTTCTGCGTCGCGTCGGCGGCCTGCTACATCGTCAACGACATCCGCGACATCGAGCGCGACCGGGCCCATCCGGTCAAGAGCTGGAGCCGGCCGCTGGCGGCGCGCCATGTTTCCGTGCGGGCGGCCCTGCTGCTGCTGGTGGCGCTCTATGCCGTCCTGATCGCGGGGTTCTTCGTCCTGCCGCCGGTGGCGCTGCCGATCCTGGGCTATATCGCGCTCAACCTCGCCTATAGCTATTTCCTCAAGGACCAGCCCGTCATCGACATCTTCTCGATCGCCAGCGGCTTCGTGATCCGGGTGTGGGGCGGTTCGGCCGCCCTCGGTGTGCCGCTGTCGAGCTGGATGGCGATCACCACGCTCTGCCTGGCGCTTTTCCTGGCGTCCATCAAGCGGCGGACGGAACTCGCCACCGCCGGGGCCGGCGGGCGCAAGGTGCTGAAGGACTATTCCGTCACCCTGGTCGATCGCTACGCCGAGATGTCGGCCATGGGCGCGCTGCTCTTCTACAGCCTGTATGTGATGTCGACGAACCCCAAGCTCGCCGCCACCATCCCCTTGGTGCTGTTCGGCATGTTCCGCTACTGGTACGTGGTCGAGACGCGGGAAGGTGGCGAGACGCCGACCGACGTGCTGCTGACCGACTGGCCGCTGATCGCCTGCATCCTGATCTGGGGAGGTATATGCGTGTACGCCCTGATGCCGTGAGGCACGTTCCGGTCCTGATCGCCGGCGGCGGTCCGGTCGGCATGACCTTGGCCCGCACGCTGGCCTCGCTCGGAGTCCGCTGCATGCTGGTCGAGCGCAATGCGACGACCACCCGGCACCCGAAGATGGACATCACCAACGGCCGATCGATGGAGCTGTTCCGGCGGCTGGGCCTGGCCGACAGGCTGCGCGCCGTCGGAGTGCCCGAGGCGAACAACTTCGACATTTCCTGGATCACGTCGCTTGCCGGCCGCGAGCTGCATCGCTTCCGCTACCCGTCCGTCATCGAGAAGCGGGCCGAGATCCGCGCCCGCAACGACGGCACGCAGCCGCGCGAGCCGGCGATGCGGGTGAGCCAGGTCATGATCGAGCCGGTGCTGCGCGATGCCATTGTCGGCGACAGGCTGGTCGACGCGCGCTGGGGTGTGGCATTCGACGAGCTCGTCCAGGATGAAGACGGCGTGACCGTCATGCTCCGGACCGTCGAGACCGGCGCAACCGAGACGGTGCGCTGCGACTTCCTCGCCGGCTGCGACGGCGGCTCCTCGTCCGTGCGCGAGCAGCTCGGCATCGCCTGCGAGGGCAAGGCGGCGGTCGCGCACCGTTACATGATTCATTTCCGCTCCGACGCGCGCGACCTGCTGCAGGCCTTCGGCGTCGCCTGGCATTACCAGACCGACAAGGGCACGCTGATCGCGCAGGACGACAAGGACACCTGGACCTTGCAGACACGGCCGCCGCCGGGCGTCGACCCGGCGGCCATCGATCCAGGAGCGATACTCGATGCCTGGGCGGGCCGGCCGTTCGAGCGTGAGATCCTCGTCGCCAACCCGTGGTTTACTCATCTGCTGCTGGCCGAGCGCTATCAGGATGGTCGCGTGTTCCTGGCAGGGGATGCTGCCCACCAGTACATCCCGACCGGCGGATACGGCATGAACACCGGCATCGGCGATGCCGTCGATCTCGGCTGGAAGCTCGCCGCGACTCTCAGGGGTTTCGCGGGCAGGGGCCTGCTCGAGAGCTACGCGCGCGAGAGGCGGCCGGTCGGATATCGCAATCGGCTGGCCTCCGAGCGCCACACCGGCGTGCGTATCAAGATCGCCGAGCTCTACCAGAAAGAACGCGACCCCGATGCCCTGGCGCGCGGCATCGCGGCCCTGGGCAATGCCGAGAATGAAAGCTGGGGCATCGAGTTCGGCTACCGCTACGACGGCGTCGAGGGCGACCCGTTGGTCTACACGCCGACCACTGCCCCGGGCGCGCGCCTGCCGAGCACCTTCCTGCGCGATGGATCCGCCCTCTACGACCGGCTCGGCCCGTGGTTCACCCTGCTGCGTTTCGGCGACGCGGACCCGTCATCCCTGATAGACGCCGCGCCAGTGCCGCTCGAAACGGTGGTCGTCGACGATGCCTCGCTTGCGCCGATCTACGAGGCCAAGCTCGTCCTGGTCCGCCCCGATACCCACGTCGCCTGGCGCGGCAACCATTGCGACGACGGCGAGGCGGTATGGCAAGGTGTATTGGGATGAAAGAAGCCCGGGGGGCCTGAGCATGCGGCAGGCGTTGCAATGAAGATTGCGGTCATCGGCGGCGGTATCGGCGGCCTCTCCGCCGCGCTGCACCTCCTGCACGCCGGGTTCGACGTCCATGTCTACGAGCAGGCGCCGCGCATCACGGAGATCGGCGCGGGCATCCAGATGAGTCCCAACGCCTCGCGCCTGCTGATCCGGCTCGGGCTGAAGATTGCGCTGGATGCGGCCGGTGTGCGGCCGCTGGCCGTGCATCAGCGGCGCTGGGACGACGGTCGCACGTTGCAGCGCGCGCCGCTCGGGTCCGAGGTCGAGACCACTTTCGGCGCACCCTATTACCATCTTCACCGCGCCGATCTGGCCAACCTGCTGGCAGCGGCATTGCCGGCGGAGCGCCTGCATGTCGGACACAAGCTCATCGACCTCGAGCAGAGGGGCGAGCGCGTGACGGCTCGTTTCGAGAATGGCGCAGCGGTCGAGACCGACCTGCTGATCGGTGCCGACGGCATCCACAGCCGCGTACGGCATCTCCTGTTCGGCCCGGAGAAGCCGCGCTTCACCGGGTGCGTCGCCTGGCGCGGGCTGGTACCGGCCGAGCAGGTCGCGCATCTCGGCATCAAGGTGGCGTCGAACAACTGGATGGGGCCGGACGGGCACGTGGTTCATTACTGGGTGTCGGCCGGTCGCTTCATGAACGTCGTCTGCGTCGTCGAGCATGGCGACTGGACGTCCGACAGCTGGACCGACAGGGGCAATGTCGCCGATGCGCTGGCACGCTACGAGGGCTGGCATCCTACGGTGCGTGGCCTGATTTCGGCCTTTCCCGAGACCTACATCTGGGCGCTGCACGACCGCCTTCCGCTACCGCAATGGACCGCCGGCCGCGCCACGCTGCTGGGCGACGCCTGCCATCCCATGCTGCCGTTCATGGCTCAGGGGGCCGCGCAGTCGATCGAGGACGGCGCGGCGCTGGCGGCACTTCTCAAGTCCACGCCGGACGACGTGCCGACCGCGCTGCGCCGCTACGAGGAGATCCGCAAGCCGCGTGCGACGCGCCTGCAGGAGGCCAGCGCCAACAACCGCACGCGCTTCCATCTGCACGATGGACCCGACCAGCAGAAGCGCGACGAGGCGATGGGCAGATCCGGTGACCGCTCGATCGCCAACATCGGCTGGCTCTACGCGCACGACGCCTCGATAATCTAGCGACGTAAGGGCAAGGGGAGGAAAGCGGAATGATCGAAATCAACGGGATGGCCCACGTCATCCTCACCGTCAGCAGCTGGGAAAAGGCGCGCACCTTCTACGGCGAGTTGCTGCCCTTTCTCGGCTTGAAGAAGGTCTTCGACGGCAACAACTTCCTCTATCACGTCGGCGGGCGCACCGCGGTCGGCATCCAGCGTTGCGCGCCGGAGCACGAGGGAGTGCGCTTCGAGCAGAACCGTGTCGGGCTCCATCATCTCTGCCTGCGCGCTCGGACCCGCGAGGATGTCGACAAGGCGGCGGAGAAGGTGCGCAGCATCGGCGGCCGCATCGACCGCGGCCCGCTGGAGGGCGCCTGGGCCCCGGGTTACTATTTCTTCGTCTTCGAGGATCCCGACGGGATTCGCCTCGAGGTGAATTACATTCCCGGCAAGGGTCTGCTGGCGAGCGATCCACCACTCAACCCCAGCAGCGATCCGGACTGGGACCAGAATGCCGGGCCACCGCGGTTCTGAAGGGGAACGACCCATGGACTACTATGATCTTGGCACCTACTCGCGGCGCGTGACCACGACGTCGGCCGCGGCGCAGGTCTGGTTCGATCGCGGTTTGAACTGGCTGTTCGGCTTCAATCACGCAGAGGCGATCAAGTGCTTCGCCAAGGCTATCGAGCACGATTCCGCCTGCGCGATGGCCCACTGGGGCATCTCCTATGCCTCGGGTCCGAATTATAACCTGCCGTGGGATCGCTACGATCCGGCCGGCAAGGAAAAGGCACTTGCCGCCTCCTACGATGCGATGACCGCCGCTCTGGCCGTCGCCGATCGCGCGACGCCGGTCGAGCAGGCGTTCATCCGAGCCCTGCCGGCACGTTATCCGCAGCGCACGCCGATCGATGATCAGTCGGAATGGGACAAGGCCTTCACCCGCGAGATGCGCGAGGTGTTCGCGCGCTTCCCCGACGATCTCGAGGTCGCGAGCGTCTTCATCGAGGCGATCATGGACGAGACTCCGTGGGAGATGTGGAACATCGACACCGGCGGCGTTCCCGAAGGTGCCGGCACCCGCGAGGCGCTCGCGCTGTTCGACAAGCTCTTCGAGGAGCGTCCCGCGGCCTGGGATCATCCCGGCCTTCTGCATCTCTACGTTCACTTGATGGAGATGTCGCCGTTCCCGCAGCGCGCGCTCCGGCAGGGCGACCGGCTGCGCGATCTGGTGCCCGAGTCCGGCCATCTGGTCCATATGCCCACCCACATCGATGTTCTGTGCGGCAATTACCGCGACGTCGTCGTCTACAACCAGAAGGCCGTGGTGGCCGATCGCAAGTTCCTCGCGCGCGAGGGGGCGATGAACATCTACGCGATGTACCGCACGCATAACCACCACTTCATCATTTACGGCGCGATGTTCCTGGGCCAGTACGAGCCCGCGATCCGGGCGGCGGAAGAGCTGATCGCGACGACGCCGGACGCGCTGCTGCGGATCCAATCGCCTCCGATGGCCGATTTCATCGAAGGCTACATCTCGATGAAGCAGCATGTGCTGGTACGCTTCGGCAAGTGGCGCGAGATCATCGCCCAGGAGCTTCCGGCAGATCGGGACGTGTACTGCTCGACGACGGCGATGATGCTCTATGCCAAGGGGCTGGCGCATTCCGTGCTGGGAGAGATCGCCGAGGCGGAACGGACACGGGCGGCTTTTCTCGAGGCCAGGAAGCGTGTTCCCGAATCGCGCCTGGTGCACAACAACACCATCGTGAGCCTTCTCGACATTGCCGAGCAGATGCTGAATGGCGAGCTCGAGTACAGGCGCGGCAATTTCGACGTGGCCTTCGCCCATCTGCGGCGCTCGGTGGAGCTTGAGGACTCCCTGCCGTATGACGAGCCGTGGGGCTGGATGCAACCGACGCGTCATGCGCTGGGCGCCCTCCTGCTGGAGCAGGGTCGGCTGGCCGAGGCGGAGGCGGTCTATCGCGCCGATCTCGGCTTCGACAAGACGATCAGTCGGGCCTGCTGGCATCCCGACAATGTCTGGAGCCTGCACGGGCTGCACGAATGCCTGACGCGGCGCGGGGATACGCTCGAGGCACCGCTGATCAAGGCGCGGCTCGATCTCGCACAGGCGCGGGCCGACACGCCGGTGCGGGCCTCCTGCCTGTGTCGGCGCCAGGCGGCCTGACCGTCCCGGCACAGTGTCAATCCGGGCGGCGCTTTCGTGCTAGACTGGCACGGCGAGCCCGGGACCCAGAGGCCGTAGGAGGAACGCCATGAACGATTTCGCCACCCTGTCACAGCGTGCCGACGCGTACGAAGAGAAGATGTCGCGCGAGCTCGACTACCACGTCGTGAAGTCGCGGCTTCACAGCCTGGCCGAGGGCGATCTCAGCCCGCCGCCGAGCGCGTCGTCTCTGATGAAGGGCAATCCGAACGCCCGCATGCTGATGATCGACGACCCGCGCCTGCCGCCGATGCCGGAGAAGCCGACGCTGGTCGACTTCTTCAAGCTGCGCTTTGGCCCCAGCATGCACTTGCTGCAGAGCGCCCGCCACGCGGTGAAGGGCGGCCTTCCCGAGAAGATGGTGCTGGCCTGCCTGCTGCACGACATCGCCGGCGTCGGCTTCATCCGCGGCGACCACGGCTACTGGGGCGCGCAGCTCGTCGAACCCTATGTCGACGAAGAGGTGACCTGGGCGATCCGCGCCCATCAGGTGCTGCGGTTCTATGCCGATGAAGCCGCCGGCTACGAGTACCCGCAATCCTACATCACGATGTTCGGGCCCGAGTACAGGCCCGACCCCTACATCGAGGAAGACTACAAGCGGATGCGTGCCCACAAGTGGTACATGTACGGTCGCCAGATCACCGTGCACGACATCTATTCGTTCGATCCGAACGTGCATGTCGAGCTCGAGGAGTTCACCGACGTCATCGGCCGCAACTTCCGCCAGCCCGAGCAGGGATTGGGTTACGACAACAGCCCCGTCGCGCACATGTGGCGCGCGATGATCCGACCGGCGAAGTATCTGTAGGTCTGCTGGGCATCGCCGTCTTCCGGACCGCGAGCTTCCAGCTCGCTCAGAATCCGAGCGAGCTGGAAGCTCGCGGTCCGGGAGAGAATGAGAAGAGTCTTCCGTCAGAACGGCAGGCCGACGTAGTTTTCGGCAAGCACCGTCTGGGCGGCTCGCGAGCTGGCGAGGTAGTCCAGTTCGGCACGCTGCATCTGGGCTTCGAAGCTGGCCTCAGGATGAAGCCGGTGCAGTAGCATGGTCATCCACCACGAGAAGCGCTCGGCCTTCCACACGCGGGCGAGGGCGGTGTCGCTGTAGGCGCGGAGAAGATCGTCATTGCCTTTGCTGTAGTGCGCGGCCAGCGCGCGAGCGAGGTAGTGTACGTCCGACGCCGCGAGATTAAGTCCCTTGGCGCCGGTCGGCGGCACGATGTGAGCGGCGTCGCCGGCAAGAAAGAGCCGCCCGTGCTGCATCGGGGTCGAGACGAAGCTGCGCAACGGCGCGATGCTCTTCTCGATCGACGGACCGGTCGTGATATCCGGCGCCGTATCCGATCCCAGCCGCAGCTTCAGCTCGTCCCAGAGTCTCTCGTCTGGCCATTCCTCGATCTTCTCGTCGAGCCCGCATTGGATGTAGTAGCGACTGCGGGTCGGCGAACGCATGGAGGCGAGGGCGAAGCCGCGCGGATGACTGGCGTAGATCAGCTCCTCCGAGCATGGTGGCACATCGGCGAGGATGCCGAGCCAGCCAAACGCATAGGTGCGCTCGAAGGTTTGGCCAACTGACTCTGGCAGCGCCGGCCGGCTCACGCCATGGAAGCCGTCGCAACCGGCGATGTAGTCGCACACCAGTTCGCGCTCGAGGCCTGCCACCCGGTAGCGGAGGTATGGGCGAGCGCTCTCGATGTCGTGGATCGCGACGTCCGCTGCCTCCCAGACGATCGGACCATCCCCGGCGAGGCGCGCGGCTATCAGGTCCCGCGTCACCTCGGTCTGGCCGTAGACGGTGACGGTCTTGCCGGTCAGCTCGCGAAAATCGATGCGCAGGCGCCGGCCGTTGGCCGCGATCTCCACTCCATCGTGGACCAACCCCTCGCGGTGCAGACGCTCGGCCACCCCGGCCTCTTCCAACAGATCAACAGTGCCCTGTTCCAAGACACCCGCGCGTACGCGGGCTTCGACGTAGTCGCGGTCGCGCGCCTCGAGGATCACGCTGTCGATGCCGTGCAGCTTCAGCAGGCGGGCAAGCAGAAGCCCTGCCGGCCCGGCGCCGATGATGCCGACTTGAGTCCGTTCCTGTACTGCCACGGCCGTGCTTCTCCCCACCGCCATGCTAGACGGGATCTGCTCGGGGCCAAGGCAAAAACTTGCCTACTGGCGCAGCCCCGCCTGGCGCAGCAGCGGCATCACCGCGCTGTCGAAGTATTTGAGTTCCTCGTTGTAGTCGAGGAAGCCGAACACGACGCCGTCGATTCCGGCGGCCGAAACCTGGGCAAGCTGGGCTGTGACCTGCTCGGGCGTGCCGATGATCGGGTTCGTGCCCCAGCCGGCGACGATCCGCTCGCGATGCTTGTCGATGCGGTCGTTGAAGGACTGGCTCTCGATGCCCAGCACCTTCATGAGATTGCCCGCCGCGACCCAGTCGCCATGCTCGATGATGCTGCGATAGACTTGGCGCGCCTCAGCCTCGGTCTCGCGGCAGACGATGAGCGCCGACGTGCAGACGCCGATGTCGCGCTGATGGTCTGCGCGGGCCTTCGCGCGCATCCGGTCAGCCACAGCCCGTACCTGGTCGATGCTGTCGAAGCCCACAAAGCTGAAATCGACCTCGCGGGCAGAGAATTCCGTCGCTGCGGCGGAATGGCCGGCGTTGATCAGGACGGGATGGGGTTTCTGGACCGGCTTGGGATGGGCCTGGGCCTGCCTGATATGAAAGTCCGCGGACTCGAAATCGAAAGGTTCCTCCTCGGTCCACAGGCGTTTCACGATGGCGAGCCATTCGGCGCCGTAGCGGTAGCGGTCGTCGTGCGCACGCTGGCTGCCCTGGAACATTTCCATCTCGGGCGTGAACCAGCCCATCACCAGGTTGAGCGCGAAACGGCCGTTCGAGATGTGGTCGATCGTCGCCGCCTGCTTGGCGGCGACGATCGGATGTACCGTCGGCACGTGCGAGGTAGCCGCGACCATGATGTTCCTGGTCGCCTGCGCAAGCCCTGCCGCCCACGTATAGGTCTCGAACGATTCGCCGTTGAAGTCGGTCGTGCCGCCGAAACCGCGCCAGCGCGCCACGGGGAGGGCGAGCTCGAATCCCATGGCGTCGGCGCGCTTCACGATCTCCGACGTGTGCTCCCAGGTCACCTTGTAGCTGGTCGGCGCGTGGCTGATGTTGACGCCGTAGCTGCAGTTGGCGCCGAACACGCCGAGCTTGAGCTTCTGGTCGTTGTACAGCGGCACGTGCGCTCGGCGGTACTCCTCCAGGGCGATCGCTTCGGCCTTGGTCATATCAGCTCTCCCAAGGGATGGCGTTGCTGGGAGCGCGGCTCTCCGGGGCCGCTCATGGGACGGAGCAATCCGAAGAAGAGCGGCTCTGGAGAGCCCGCGCTCACAGGCGCTGACTTTGATCGGAAGGGCAACATAATCCTCATCCTGAGGAGCGTAGCGAAGCGAAGCGTCTCGAAGGATGGCAACCCGAAGGTCAGAACCGCCCCGATCATGAGGTGCATCGGCACCGCGACTGTTGCCACCCTTCGAGACACTCCGCTTCGCTCCGTTCCTCAGGGTGAGGTGGCGAGTGTAGCCAAAGTTGGCACCTTAGAGAGCCGCGCTCCCAGCGTCAGAACGTCTTGTTCGCGTCCGGCCGGTGCTTGTTGCGCAGCACGAAGCCGGAGCGGTCGGCCGAACGCGGGTTGCGCACCCAGACCTCCCGGTTCGGATGCAGGCCGCCGCCGCGCGTGGCGGGCACCGCGCTGAGGCGCGCGCGGCGCAGCAGCCGCGTGTCGGCGACACCGCAGTTGGGATGAATGCCGCCATTGTCGGCCACGACCTTGTCCCAGGCCGCCTGTCTTTTGGCGCGGATGGCCGGATCGGAGAGCGCGGTGCAGTTCAGCTCGTCCTTGTTTAGGTCGGCGACGATCTCGTCGCCTTCCTCGATCAGGGCGATCGGCCCGCCGAGAGCGGCTTCCGGGCCGACATGGCCGATGACGAGGCCGACCGATCCGCCCGAGAAGCGCGCGTCCGTCATCAGCGCCACGACGATGCCGCGCTCGCGACAGAGCGTCGTGATGCGCGACGTCGGATCGAGCATTTCCGGCATGCCCGGCGCGCCGCTCGGGCCTTCGTAGCGCACGATGATCATGTCATGATTCTGGAAGGTCTCCGGCCTCTGGTCGAGGGCGTCGAGCAGACCCTGCTCGCCCTCGAACACGCGTGCGCGGCCGCGGAACAGGTTGTTCTCCAGTCCGCCCTCGACGCCCGCCAGTTTGAGGATCGCCGAGAAGTCAGGCGACAGGTTGCCGCCCAGCACGCGCAGCCCGCCGGTCGGCTTGTACGGCTTGTCGACGGAATAGACGACCTTGCCGTCGGCCCGCTTGGCGCCGAGGCGCTGGACCTGGGCGGCGAGCGTCTCGCCGGTGCAGGTCAGCACGTCGCCGTTCAGCAGCCCCGCCTCGAGCAGTTCGCGCACGATCACCTGGACGCCGCCGACATTGTCGATGTCGACCATCGAGTACTTGCCGTAAGGCCGTGCATCCGTGAGTACCGGGACGACATGCTGCGAGAGGTAGTTGAACTCCTCCGGCGTCATGATGTCCTTCCAGAAATCGCCGAAGCCCGCGGCCCGCGCGATCTCCGGGGTGTGCAGGGTCACGTTGGTCGAGCCGCCGATCGCCATGGCAACGATCACGGCGTTACGCAGCGAGTCGCGCCCCACGATGTCGCGCGGCTTGAGGTCCTTTTCCATGAGGTTGGCGAGATGATCGACGAGCTCTGCCGCGAACGGACCGGTGCGGCGCGGATCGTCCGACGGCGGCGCCACCATGTGCAGCGGCTGCATGCCGACCACGCCGATGAAGGTCTGCATCGTGTTGTAGGTGAACATGCCGCCGCAGCTGCCGATGCCGGGGCAGGCGTGGCAGGCGATGTGATGGCGATATTCGGGATCGGGATGGCCGGCCACCTGGTAGGCGGTGACGAGGTCGATCGTCTCGCCCGTCTTCGGGTCCGTGCCGGGGTGGATCGGGCCGTCCGACATGATGATCGAGGGCCGGTTGTGCTCGAGCAGCGCGGCCAGCGTGCCTACCGGCGGCTTGTCGCAGGCGACGACCGCGATCGTGCCGGCCAGTCCCGTGGCGCTCAGATGCTCGCACAGGGCATCGTTCGTCACTTCGCGGCCGATCAGCGAATAGCGCATCTCGCGCGTGCCATTGCGGATGCCGTCGGAGGTCGCGATCGTGTACTCGGGCTGGACCAGGCGAAGCTTGAGCTGGCCCTGCCCCTGGCCGATGCGGCTCTTGAGCTGGGCCTGGATCGCCTCGACCTTGGCCATGACGCCGAGATAGCACTGGCTGTCGCCCTTGGTGCCGACGACGCCGACCGACGGCTCGTGGATCAGGTCCGGATCGGTGCCGATCGCGCGTGCCAGCCCGATCGTCTGGGTGGAGCGGCCGGGGTGGCGATCGATGAGAACGTCTTTCGATTTCATTGGGCGGATTCCGTCGGCTGGTGGGCGCCCCGGTTTTTAGGGGACCGGAAGGGCCGTGACCAGCCCAGGCCAGGTAATGCTGCTACAAGGATTCCTCCCCGGCTTCGCCAGGGAGGAAGGAAAAGCGGAGGAGGCGGCATTGGGGGCACGGACAGGGGCGCAGTTTCTCGAGGGGTTGCGCGGGACGAAGCGGGAGATCTGGGTCGACGGCGAGCGAATCGCAGACGTCACGGCGCACCCGAAGCTGCGCGGCGGCGCCGAAAGCCTCGCGGCGATGTTCGACCGCCAGCACGAATTCGCCGGCGACTGCCTGTTTGACGACCCGGACAATGGCGGGCTTACCAACGTCAGCCACATGATCCCGCGCTCGCGCGACGACCTGATTCGGCGCCATGCCGGGCTCGTCCGGCTGTCGGAGGGCTCCATGGGCATCATGGGCCGCACGCCCGACTACATGAACATGAAGTTCTCCGCCTTTGCTTCGGCGCCCGCCGTGTGGGCCGGCAACGACGGGCGCAATGAGCGCGGCGCGCGCAACGTCGTGGCGTTCCAGCGCCGGATCGCGCGGGACGACATCTCGCTCACCCACACGATCATCCAGCCAACCGTCGACAAGCGGACCGACTCGAGGATCGTCGGCAACAAGGTCACCATTCGAAAGGTCGGCGAGACCGCCGACGGCATCGTCGTGCGCGGCGCCCGGGTGCTGGCGACGCTCGCGCCCTACGCCGACGAGACGGCCGTCTATCCCGGCCAGCCGATTCCACCCGACGCCAAGGACTATGCCGTGGCCTTCGCTCTCCCGCTCGACGCGCCGGGGCTGAAGTTCCTGTGCCGCGATTCGGCGGCGGCGCCGGGCGCGGAACCGTTCGACAGGCCGCTGTCGTCGCGCTTCGACGAGCAGGACGCCTTCTGCATCTTCGACGACGTGGTGGTGCCGTGGGACCGTGTGTTCATCGACGGCGACGTCGCCATCTACAACTCGATGCGCGCGACCGGCTACGCCATCCACATGACGACCCAGTCGACCGTGCGCGCACTCACCAAGCTGGAGTTCGCCTATGGCCTCGCCACGCGCATGGCGGAGCTGATCGGCGACCATTCGCCGGCGACGACGGAGATGCTGGGCGAGCTCGCCTGCTACGTGCGCCTGACCGCGAACGCGCTGGAGCTGTCGCTCGAGCAGGCGTGGGAGCGGGCGGACGGGGTGTGGTTTCCCAACGGCGCCGTGCTCGAGCCGATGCGCTCGATGCTGCCGGTCTGGATGCCGAGGGTGGCCGAGATCATCACCCTGATCGGCAGCCATAACCTGCTGACGACGCCGAGCCGCGCCCAGCTCGACGATCCGGCGCTGCGGCCGCTGATCGACGAGATGCTGCACGGGGCCGACGGCGCCCCGGCCGACGCGCGCGCCGCGGTGTTCCGGCTGGCGTGGGATTTCGTCGGGTCGACCCTGGGCGGGCGCGGCTTTCTTTACGAGCGGTTCTATCTGACCTCGGCGGCACGGAACAAACAGATGCTGCACGCGCGTTTCTTCGATCGAACCCGGTCTCTGGCCTTGCTCGACGACATGTTGTCCCGCAATGAACGGCGATAGCTCGGCGACCCCGATGGAGGACTGAAAGATGCTCGAACGTCGCACCCTGATCGCCGGCCTGGCCGGCTCGATGATCGTGCCCGCCGCCGCGGTTCGGGCGCAGGCCTGGCCGAGTCAGCCGGTGAAGCTCATCGTGCCCTACGGCCCGGGCGGCGCATCGGACGCCCTTGGCCGCGTGGTGGCGGAGAAGATGACGACGCTGCTCGGCCAGCAGGTCATCGTGGAGAACAAGGCCGGCGGCAACACGATCATCGGCATGGACGCGGTGGCGAAGGCGAAGCCCGACGGTCACACGCTGCTGCTCGGCAGCACGACGATGGCGACCAATGTCGCGCTAGGCTTTACCCAGCCGTTCGATCCGCTGAAGGATTTCCGGATGATCTCGACGATCGCCGACATCCACGACCTGCTGGCGGTGAACAAGGACCTGCCGGTCAAGGACTACGCCTCGTTCGCCGCCTGGGTGAAGGCCCAGCCGCAACCGGTGCGCTTCGCCTGCTCCGGCATCGGCAACCAGCCTCATCTGTGGGGCGAGCTGTTCCGCACGCGCAACAAGCTCAAGATGGAGGTGGTGGGCTACAAGGGATCGGCCGACGCGCTGCGCGACGTGACGGCGGGCCATGTGCCGGTCTTCGTCGACGTCGTCATGCCGACGGGCCCGCACGTGAACCAGGGGCGCCTCACCGGCATTTGCGTGGCCTCGCCCGAACGCTCGCCGATCTGTCCGAATGTGCCGACAGTGGTCGAGCTCGGCATGCCGGATCTGGTCGGCGCGGCATTCTACGGACTGGTCGCTCCGGCCGAGGTGCCCGACGCAGTGGCGTCGCGCCTCAATGCCATCTGCCTGGAGGTCGTGAAGGACGAGGCCGTAAAGAAGAAGCTCGCGGGGCTGGGCCTTGTTACCACTGGCAGCACGCCCGCTGCGTTCCTGGAGCGGGTGAAGTCGGAGACCGAGCAGTGGAGCCGGGTGGTGAAGGAGAACGACATCAAGGTCGAACGGTAGGCTCAACCCACCGCCGGGACTCGGAGTCTTAAGCACCCTCCTCCAGCGTCGAGCAGGTTCCGCTGACGCGGGTCTGGCGCATGTAGCGGCGGTGGCGGTCGGCGTCGTAGCCGCTGCCGGCGTGGAGCAGGCAGCGGTTGTCCCAGAGGACGACGTCGCCGGGTTGCCAGACGTGGTTGTAGACGTGCTCGGGCCGGATCGCGTCTTCGGTCAGCGCGTCGATCAGGGCGCGCCCGACCGCCGGGCTCATGCCTTCGATCTCCCGCACATGGGAGCCGAGGAACAGGTTGCGGGCGCCCGTCGCCGGATTGGTCCGCACGAGCCGCTGGCGCACCGGTGGCAGCGAGGCGGCAAGCTCGGGCGACACGGCGTCGGGGGCGACCTTGGAGCGCGAATAGACGTAGTCGTGGATCGCGATCAGGGGATCGAGTTCGGCCTTGCGCTCGGGCGGCAGGCGCTCGTAGGCCGCGCGCAGGGAGACGAACATCGTCGTGCCGCCCTCGGCCGGCGTTTCGTAGGCGCACATGATCGAGAGGAACGCCGGCACCGGTTTGAACGAGGCATCGGAGTGCCACATGTTGTTGCCGGTGAGGAAGATGGTCTTCTTGTGCGAGTTGCCCAGCACCGTGCCGTCCTGCTGGACGTTGCCGATGGTGCCGAAATACTCGGTCCTGCCGAGAGCGGTGTGGCTCGGCTCGGGCCTGCCCAATTGGCGCGTGAGGGCAAGCTGGCGATCGTCGTCCATCGTCTGATCGGGGAAGTGGACGAAGGAGTATTCATCGATCGCCGCGTTGACCTCGCGGATCAGGTCGGGCGTGAGCGGCTGGCCGAGGTCGATGCCGCGGATGGTGACGCCGAACTCGGGATGCAGCTTCTCGTATTGAAGGCGGTCCATGGCGATGAATCTCCCGGATGAATCGTGGGCTACTCCGCAGCCTTGCGCATCGGAACATGCGAATTGAGGAACCGGCGCACGCGATCGATGGTGCGCGCCTTCAGGTCCGGCGGCTCGCGCCACGGGAAGACGGTGATCTCTGCATTAGGGGCCAGCGATGCCACGTCGATCGAGGTCTGCAGCGGATGGGAGGACGTGTCGTCCGGCAGGACGAGGATCGGCGTCTTGCAGCCGGCGATGAACGAGCGCGGCACGCTGTAGAGGAAATCGGGCTGCTCGCGATACAGGCTGTGGAAATACTGCTCGATCGTTCCCACCGAGACCTCGGGACGGCGTGCCTGGAAACCCGGGAGCCAGTTGTCCGTGCTATGCCGGACCATGACGTCGGGGTCCTCGGGTCGATGGCCCACGGTCTGGCAGAACACGGCGGCGACGACGCGCTCGGGCGCGCGCTGCAGCAGCTTTCCTGCGAAGCAGCCGCCGATGCAATAGCCCATGAAGAGGAACTCGCGAATCCCGAGATGGTCCATCAGCCCGAGCTGGTCGTCGGCGAACGCTTCCCACGCATTCTCGACCGGTACCGGGCCGGTCGACTCACCGCCATTGGCATTGCGCTGGTCCATGGTGATGCAGCGGAAGTCGCGCTTGAACTCTTCCATCGCATTGATCACGGCGTTCGGCCAGTTGCCGACCCGCGAGTTCAACCCGCCGCCCGGGATGACCAGCAGCGGAAATCCCAAGCCGACCTCCTCGTAGCGAATGCGAACGTCACCCTTCTGGTAGAATGGCATCGACACCTCCCTAAACTGTTGGAAGCAGCTTACGCGACAACCGCACCTCTTTCGATCCCGCTCCTTGCTTTCCGCTGCGCGGGATCGAGCAAGCCGCGGGATAGTGAGCTATCGTTGTCATCCTGAGCGCAGCGAAGGATCTCGTCGTTCGTTCGAACACGGGCCGGGTCGCTGGCGCGAGGTCTTCGCTGCGCTCAGGACGACTGAAACGGGGGGACTCGAGTCTGCATGTCAACCTGGCCGCACCACCGTGAGGGCGATTTCGTGCTCGGGGACTATGTCTTCGCGAGCGGCGAGACACTGCCCGAGCTCAAGCTGCACTACACCACCATCGGCACCCCGAGCCGCAACGCCGCCGGCGAGATCGACAACGCCGTCCTGCTGCTGCATGGCACGAGCGGCACGGGCAGGAACTGGCTGCTGCCGTCGCTTGCGGACGAGCTGTTCGGCGCCGGCCAGCCGCTCGACGCCTCGCGCTATTACCTCGTCATGCCCGACGGCATCGGTCGCGGCGGCTCGAGCAAGCCGAGCGACGGACTGCGCGCGAGGTTCCCGCGGTATCGCTATCGCGACATCGTCGCCTCTCAGTATCGCCTGCTCACCGAGCATCTCGGCATCCGCCATCTGCGCCTGGTGCTGGGCAGCTCGATGGGCGGCATGCACTGCTGGATGTGGGGCGGCCTGTATCCCGGCTTCATGGACGCGCTGGTGCCGATCGCCAGCCAGCCGGTCGAGATTTCCGGCGGCAACTGGATCTCGCGGCGCATCGCCATCGAGGCGATCCGCAACGATCCCGGCTGGAACGAGGGCAACTACACGACCAAGCCGACACACTACATCCGCACCGCGCCGTTCGCCTCTCTGATGACCGAGAGCGTCGTCCGTCTGCAGGAGATGGGCAGCACGCGCGAGGCCGCGGACGCGCTCTACAGGCAATGGGTCGCGAACGTCGCGAGGGGCGACGCCAACGACCAGCTCTACGCCACCGAGGCGGTCATGGACTACGATCCCGCGCCTCTGCTCGGGAAGATCACGGCCAGGCTGCTCGCCATCAACTTTGCCGACGATGCAGTGAACCCGCCGGAACTCGGGGTGGTCGAGCCGGCAATCCGCCAGATTCCCGGCGCGCGGTTCGTCCTGGTGCCGGCGAGTGCCGAGACGCACGGGCACTTTACGCATTTGCAGGCGGCGATCTGGAAGCCGCTTCTCGCTGCGTTCTTGCAGGAGCTGGGCTGAGCCGGGCATGGGAGTTGCATCGTTCCGACCGTGCCCCGACGGACGCAGGTGGACGGACGATGAACCGCAGGATCGAATGGCAGCGGGACGACTACAGCCGGGTGCCGTACGTCGTCTATCACGACGAAGGGATCTTCGAGCAGGAGCGCGAGAAGATCTTTGCCGGCAGGACCTGGTCCTACCTCGCGCTCGAGGCCGAGCTTCCCGAGCCGGGCGATTTCAAGACGAGCTTCATGGGCGACATCCCGATCCTGGTCAGCCGCGATCGCGACGGCGCCGTTCATGCCTTCGTGAATCGCTGCGCCCATCGCGGCGCACTGGTCCGGCGCGAGGCGCGCGGCAATGCGAAGAACCATACCTGCATCTATCACCGCTGGTGCTTCGCCCTCGACGGGCAGCTGGTCGGCGTTCCGTTCCGCAACGGGGTCGCAGGCCGCGACGGCCTGCCGGCCGACTTCAAGCTCGCCGATCACGGGCTGCAGCGGCTGCGGGTCTCGAGCCTGAACGGGGTGATCTTCGGCACGCTCTCGGCCGAGGCCGAATCGCTCGAGGACTATCTCGGCCCGGAGGTCTGCGAGCACATCGCGCGCATCTATCACAAGCCGGTCCGGCTGCTCGGCTACCAGCGCCAGCGCATGACCGGCAACTGGAAGCTCTATGTCGAGAACAGCCGCGACAACTACCATGCAAGCCTGCTGCACGCCTTCCTGACCGCCTTCGGCATGGGCCGCGCGACGCAGAAGGGCGGCCAGGCAATGGATGCGCGGCATCGCCATACCTGGACCTTCGACTACGCCAACAGCGACAGTGACGAGGCCGCGAAGGCGGCCTATGCATCGGCGACGCCGGATGCCTTCAAGCTCAAGCTGCGGGATCCGTCGTTCCTGAAAATGCGGCCGGAGCGCAATGATGGCCTGCGCGGGCTGATCATGAACGTCTTTCCCTGCACGATCTTCGTCCATAGCGGCAATGCGATCGCCATCCGGCAGGTGCGGCCGAAATCGGCCGGCGAGCACGAGCTGGTCTTCACCCTGGTCGGCTATGCCGACGACGACGAGGACATGACCGAGCGCCGGCTGCTGGCGGCGAACATGTCGGGCCCGGCGGGCTATGTCGCCATGGAGGACGGCGAGGCGGTCGAGATCGTCTCGGCGGCAACCCGCACCCAGCTCGACGCGACGTCGCTGATCGAGATGGGCGGGAAGGGACCGCTGCCGCGCGAATTCGGTCGCGGCACCGATCTTTCCCTGCGCGGCTTCTGGTCCAACTACGCGCAGTTCATGGGCATCGAGCCGGCGGGCGGCGTGCGCTGATGGCGAGCCTGGGGGAGCGGATCGGCCGGCTGTTCGCCGACTATGCCTCGCTGCTCGATTCGGAGCGGTACGACGAATGGCTCGATCTGTTTGCCGAGCAGGCAACGTACCAGATCGTGCCGCGGGAGAACGTCCAGCTCGGGCTGCCGGCGTCCTTGATGCTGTGCCGGAACAAGGACATGCTGCGCGATCGCATCACGACGCTTCTAGAGGTGAACGAGTACGACATCTACAGCGCGCGACACATTCTCGGCCTGCCGCGCTTCGACGAGCCGTCCGGCGGCATCGTCTCGGTCGAGACGCCGTTCGCCGTCTATCACACCGACCAGGAAGGAGTGAGCCGCCTGTTCGGCGTCGGCGAGTATCGCAGCCGCATCGCCTGTGCGGGCAGCCGGCTGCTGTTCGAGGCCAACATCGTCCAGCTCGACACCTTCTCCGTGCCGACCCTGCTGGCCGACCCGCTCTGATGGCGCGGATCGCCGTCGAGGCCGAGATCGACCGCGGCATCAGAACCGCAGGCTGAATCGTCCCGTCAGCCAGGTGTCCTGCGTGCCGGCGCCGAACTGGCCGAGGTAGCTCACCTCGAACGCAAGCTGGCGGTTGAAACGTAGTGTCGCACCGGCCTCGATCAGCGCACTATCGCGGGCGAGCGGCAGCGCCGTCGTGGTGAAGGCAGCGCCGTTGCTGGCAAAGGACAGGGTCGCGGTGGGCGCGACGGTGCCGTAGGCATGCTGCCAGGCGATCGAGACCCGCGGTGTCAGCACCGTCTCGTTGCCGAGATCGACGTCGGTCGCCGCGCGCGCGCCCAGCGTCGAGAAGCCGACGGTGGTGCTGGTGCCGGAAGAGGCGAGGGCGGCGATGCCCGGCGTGCCCCGCTCGGTGAAGCCGCCGGAATCGAGACGGACGACGCTCATGCCGGCGAACGGCTCGGCCGTGACCTTGCCGACGGTGACGCCGTAGCCGGCCTCTCCGAAAAGCTGCGTGGTGGTCGCGGTATAGGTCGCCCCCAGGCCGTCGACAAAGCCCGGGAAGCTGATCGTGCGGCTGCTGGTGACGGTGCTCAAGCTCGCCGATGCAGCGGCGCGCAGGTTCCACGCACCGAAGCTCGCTCCGGTGTAGACCGCGAGGTGGGCGCTGCCGACCGTCGCGGCGCTCTGGCGATCGGCCACCGACACCGAGGAGGTCGTGTAGCCGCCTGCAATCCCGGCGAACCAGTTCGACGCGAAGCGATGGTCGGCGCCGGCGATGAAGCCGGCGAGCGTGCGGCTCAGCCCGGCCGCGTCGTCGTTGCCCTGCAGCGAGCCCCAGGCACCGACGCCCTGGACCCACAATGCCGTCCGGCGGTCGGTCTCTGGCGCCACGGCCTGGGACGTCTCGCCGAAGGCCGGTCCAGCGTCCGAGCGCACCTCACCGGGGCGGGGATCGGTACCGCCGGCGTAGGCCAGCGCCGGGCCACCGGAGGCCAGCGCCGAGCCGGCGGCCGGAGCGCCGGCAAACGAGGCCTGCCGCATGCGGCCGAGCAGCGCCTGACGCAGATACAGGCTGTCGCCCAGCAGCACCGATTGCGTGCTGGCATGGACCTCGCCGTCGAGCTGCAGCATGGCGTTGCGCAGCGGGCTCGAATTGCCGCCGTCGTTCAGCAGGTCGAGCGCGTTGTAGAGGCCGTCCATGCCACTGAACAGCGCCGGGTAAGGGCCACGGTCTAGAGCGGCTGCGACCGCTCCCGCGTTGCCGCCGCCGAGGTGCGGCGCGTAGAGGAAGGCGCCCGCGCCGATCGACTGGCCGTTGACGAAGCTGCCGGTGAAGCCAGGCGTTCCCGAGCTACAGCTGCCGTTCGTGCTCCGGCCGATCAGATATTCCTGCACCGCACCGCCGTTGCCCCACACGGTCGGCGGCGTGAGGATCGGCCCGCCCGTGCCGATCAGCAGGCAGGTGCCCGCCGGCAAGCGCACGACGGTCTGCATGGTCGGCACGTAGGGCAGCGCCAGCACGTCGCGGACCTGGGTCGCGGTGAGGCCGCGCACCTGATTGGAGCCGACAAGGAAGGAGCCGGCCTGGTTCGAGCTGCCCGGAGCGTAGAAGCGCACGTACTGCGTCGGCGCCGTGGTCAGGATCGCAACCGCCGGCGAGGCGGCGGAATTGACAAAGGACAGCGTCGTGGGCGTGATCAGCAGGCCGAGGTAGCCGTTGGCGTCGATGCCGTTGGCGATCGACGGGAAAGTCGTGCCTTGCTGGCCGACCGACGTGAAGCTCTGGCCGCGCGCCACCGGACCGGTGACGATCTCGCCGGGCGGCAGTGGGCCGGTCTGGGCGAGCGCCGGACCGGTGAAGACGGCGAGCAACCCCAAGAGACCGGCGAGGGCGCCGGCGCCCTTTGGCCGCCTCATGTCTGCGAGCGGTACCAGTCGAGGATCTCGGCGCCGGTCCACAGCACCACGCCCTCATGGCCGAGGATGTAGTCGTACAGCATCTCGAGATACTTGATCCGGTGCGGCACGCCCGTGAGGTAGGGGTGGATCGAGATCGCCATCACCCGCGGCGCCTTGGCACCGTCGAGCCAGAGGCGGTCGAACTGGTCGCGGCCGCGACGGAAGATCTCGTCCGAGAGCTGCTTCTCGACGGCGCTGATCACCACGTCGTTGATCTCGACCGTGTAAGGCACAGAAACGATCGTGCCGGCTCGCGTGGCGAGCGGCACTGGTTGCTCGTCGAGCACCCAGTCGGCGACGTACTCGATGCCGGCTTCGGCCAGCAGGTCGAGGGTTTCGTCGGTCTCCGTGAGGCCGGGCGATTCCCAGCCGCGCGGCGGCTTCCCTGTGAAATCTTTGATCGCGTTGATGGTGCTGGCGATGGTGGCGCGCTGGTCGTCGACCGTGTGCATCGGCTTCTGCACGAAGCCGTGGCCCATGAAGTCCCAGCCGGCGTCGAGCGCCGCCTGGCACGCCTCGCGGTAGAGGTCGATGGCCGTGCCGTTCAGCGCGAACGTCGCCTTCAGCTTGCGCGCACCCAGCACCTCGACAAAGCGCCAGAAGCCGACCCGCATGCCGTACTCGTGCCACGCCCAGTTCGGCACGTCAGGCAACAATGCCTGGCCCATCGGCGGCGGCAGCACGGTGCGCGGCATTGCGCCAAGCGGACTCCAGTTCTCGACGTTGACGATCGTCCAGACCGCCACGCGCGCGTTGCCCGGCAGCGTGAGCTTGGGCCGCCTGTGGATCGGCAGGTAGGGCGTGCGCCTGCGCAGACTGTCGCCGGGCTCGGTCATCGCGTGCGTCTCCGCGGTCCCGGCGAAGGCTCAGCCCTTGTTCGGATTGATCAGGTATTTCTCGCCGGTCGCGCGCTTGTTGTAGACGGCGATGTTGGCGAGATCGAGTGCCTCGGGCAGGGAGATCGTCTTGGTGTAGTGGCTGGCGAAGGTGGTCTTGAGCGAATTGACCACGCGCTCGCGCAGGCGAACCTGCTCCGGCCGTCCGATCTTCTGCAGGAACGGCGTCAGCAGCCAGCCGCCAACGCCCCACGCCATGCCGTAGTTGCGCGTCAGCTCGACCGCGCCCGTGTTCAGGCTGCCGTAGATGTAGATCTGCTTGTGGGTGGTCGAGCCGTAGCGGCTGTATTCCTTGGCGGTCTTGTTGAGGGCGATCTCCATCGCGGTGAGGATCTGGCTCGCGAGCTTGCCGCCGCCGATCGCGTCGAAGGCGATCGTCGCACCGGTCTCGACCAGCGCCTGCACCAGGTCGTCCTGGAAGCTGGCGGCCGAGGAATCGACGACATGTTTCGCGCCGATATCCTTCAGAATCTTGGTCTGCGCCGGGCTGCGCACGATGTTGACCAGCCCGATGCTGTCCTCGTTGCAGATTTTGTTCAGCATCTGGCCGAGGTTGGAGGCGGCGGCGGTGTGGACCAGCGCCTTGTGGCCCTCGCGCTTCATCGTTTCGGTCATGCCGAGCGCCGTCAGCGGATTGACGAACCACGACGCGCCCTCCGCCGCCGTCGTACCGGCCGGCAGCGGCTGGCAGTCTCGCGCGTTCAGGACCCGGTACTGCGAATACATCGAGCCGCCGACCGCCGACACGATCTTGCCCATCAGCGCCTGCGCGGCATCCGACGAGCCCGCTTTCACGACGGTGCCGGCGCCCTCGTTGCCGACGGCCATCGACTGGTCGAGCCGTGCGGCGAGGAAGGGTAGGGCGGCCTGCGAAACCTTGGCCTTCACGACCCTGCTCTCGCCGCTGCCGGAGCTGGTCGCGGCGGACATGTCGGCGGGACCGAGCAGCAGGCCGAGGTCGGACGGGTTGATCGGCGTCGCCTCGACCTTGATCACGACCTGGTCCGGACCCGGTTCGGGCACTTCCACCCTCGCCAGCGACAGTTCGAGCTCGCCGCTCTTCTTGATCAGGGAACGAAGCTGCAGGCCGGTCGTCATGGTCTCTCTCCTTGGTCCATTGGACTGTAGATCAGCATTGCGCTCGAAGGCTACGGCGCCCGCCAGGCCGGCCGTGTCGTCGAGAAGGCGAGCACTGCCGAGAAGCAGACGATTCCCAGCGCGACGAAGACGAACAGGCCGTGGAGGCCCCAGCCCAGCACGTCGAGCGCGAGCAGGCTGCCGCAGACGGCGATGAGGATGCGGCAAAGGTTGGCGATCACCGGCCACACCATCTCGCCGGTACCCTGGCTGGCGAAATAAAGCGCCATGGCGAGGCCGAAGAAGCCATACACGGGGCCGACGATGCTGAGATAGGTACGGCCCGAGGCCAGCGCGCCGGGGTCGTCGGTGAACAGCCGGAGCCAGAGATCGGGCTCGATCGCCACGATCAGGCCGATGGAAGCGGCGATGCCGCCGGCCATCAGCGCGCCGCTCCAGGCCACGCGCTGCGCACGGACGAATTGCTTTGCGCCTATGTTGGTGCCGACCAGCGCGGTCAGGGTTGCGCCTATGCCGAAGCTGATCGGCACCAGCATGTATTCCAGGCGGCTGCCGATGCCGTAGCCGGCGATCGCCGCATCGCCCGAACGGGCGATCAGGCCGGTCACCAGCAGCACCGTGCCGTTCGTCAGGATCACGACCAGACACGCGACCATCCCGACCTTGAGGATGTCGCGGAACGAACGCCAACGGAAGCCGTCGAGCGGCCAGCGCAGCCGGATCGGCGCCTTCGGCCCGACGAGCCGCGAGACCATCCAGAGCGCAGCGAGCGTGAAGGAGATCACGGCGGCCGTGGCCGGCCCGGTAATGCCGAGCTTCGGCAGGCCGAGCCAGCCCAGGGTGAGCGCACCGGTGAGTGGCACCTGCAGCGCCGCCGTTGCGACCAGGGCGTAACCGGGAGTCTTCATGTCGCCCGTGCCGCGCAGTACCGACGCGAGCGTATTGGCGATCCAGTGCGCGCCGCAGCCGAGGAACAGGACCGTGGCGTAGTCGATCGCCCCTTCGAGCGCGCGGCCGCTCCCGCCCAGCGCGCCGAAGATGGGCCGGCCGAAGCCGACGAGCACGACGGCGAACAGCGCGGCCATGCCGATCGCGATCACCAGCGCATGCGCGGCGGCTGCTTCCGCCGCTGCGCGGTTGCCTGATCCCAGCGCCCGCGCCACCGAGGAGGACACGCCTCCGCCCATCGCCCCGGCCGACATTTGGCCCAGCGCCATCTGCGTCGGGAACACAAGTGCAAGCGCTGCGAGCTCGACGAGGCCGAGCTGGCTCACGAAAAAGCTGTCGGAAATGCTGACCAGGCTCTGCATCGCGACGTTGAGCACGTTGGGTGCAGCCAGGGTCAAGATGGTCGGCACGATCGGGCCGGCAAGCATCATTTGCCGGCGTTCAGCGGGAGTCATGGCCGCGTGTCTATCATGCGCCGACCATCGCCCACGCGAGCTTATCTCATGCCGCGATCACCGATCTTCGCTCGGACGGAGGCCTTCCGTGGTGCCCATCATCACCAATTAGTTCGTCATCCCGAGCGTAGCCGAGGGACCTTTTCATGTGGGCAGAAGTTCGTGAGCAGGTCCCTCCACTTCGCCTCGCTACGCTCGGCTCCGGTCGGGATGACGGAGGGTGGAAAGCTCAGGCTGCAGCCGCAGTTGGCATCAGCCACGCGTCGAAATCTCGCAAGGCGCGGGCGGCCATTGCCTGCTTGCGTTCCTTGCCGCGGTAGCTGCCCTCGATCGGCGGGAACAGGCCGAAGTTCACGTTCATCGGCTGGAAAGTCGTGGCGTCCGCGCCTTGGGTGATGTGGTTGAGCAGGGCGCCCATCGCCGTGGTCGCGGGCGGCAGGCTCGGGACCTCGCCGCGCATCTCGGCCGCCGCGAAGCGGCCGGCGAGCAGGCCGACTGCGGCGCTTTCGACGTAGCCCTCGCAGCCGGTGATCTGCCCGGCGAAGCGCAGGCGCGGCAGCGCCTTCAGCCTCAGCGTGCCGTCGAGCAGGCGCGGACTGTTGAGGAAAGTGTTGCGATGCAGGCCGCCGAGCCGCGCGAACTCCGCGTTCTGCAGGCCGGGGATGGTGCGGAACAGGCGGACCTGTTCGGCATGCTTCAGCTTGGTCTGGAAGCCGACGATGTTCCACAAGGTGCCGAGCGCGTTGTCCTGGCGCAGCTGCACCACGGCCCAAGGCCGTCGTTCGGTACGCGGATCGCGCAGGCCGACCGGCTTCATCGGCCCAAACCGCAGGCTCTGTGGCCCGGTCGAGGCGATGATCTCGATCGGCTGGCAGCCCTGGAAGTAGGGCGTCGTGGCTTCCCACTGCTTGAACTCGGTTTTCTCGCCCGCCAGCAGGCCGGCGACGAAGGCGTCGTACTGCTCCTTGTCGAGCGGGCAGTTGATGTAGTCCGCGCCGCTGCCGCCGGGGCCTGCCTTGTCGTAGCGCGACTGCTTCCAGGCGATCGACATGTCGATGCTGTCGCGATGCACGATCGGCGCGATGGCGTCGAAGAAGGCGAGCGACTCCTCGCCGGTCTCCTTTGCCAGCGCCTCGGCCAGCGCCGAGGAGGTGAGGGGGCCGGTGGCAATGATGGTGTGGCCCCACTCGGCCGGCGGCAAGCCGGCGACTTCCTCGCGCCGTAAGGTCACGAGCGGATGGGCGAGAAGGGCTTCCTGAACGGCAGCGGAAAACCCGTGCCGATCGACAGCGAGCGCGCCGCCCGCCGGAAGCTTGTGGATGTCGGCCGCGCGCATGATCAGAGAACCGGCGCGCCGCATCTCCTCGTGGATCACGCCGACGGCGTTGTTCAGCGCATCGTCGGAGCGGAAGGAGTTGGAGCAGACCAGCTCGGCGAGGGAATCGGTCAGATGGGCTTCCGTGCCGCGCACCGGCCGCATCTCGTGCAGCACCACGGACACCCCTGCTTGCGCCAGCTGCCATGCCGCCTCGCTGCCCGCGAGCCCGCCGCCCACGATATGCACGTTGTTGCTTGACGCCATGCGCTCCGACCTGAAACCGTGCGGCCTCCTTACATGGGGGAGCCGAAATTGGCCATCAAGTATCACAATCCCAAGAGCGTCTCGCTTTCCGGCAAGTACAGCCTCGCTGCAGAGGTCGAGCCCGGCGCGCGCTACCTGTACGTCTCGGGGCAGGTCGGCGTCGATTCGCGGGGCAAGCTGCAGCAGGGCTTCGACAAGCAGGCGGTTCAGACCTGGAAGAACATTGGCCAGGTCCTGAAGGCCGGCGGCATGGGCTACAAGGACATCGTCAAGATAACCACCTTCCTGACCGACAGCCGCTACGTCGTTCCCAACCGGGCGGCGCGCGACCAGTTCATCAGCGAGCCCTATCCTGCCTCGACCCTGTTGGTGGTTGCGGGCCTTGCCGACCCCGCGATGCTGGTCGAGATCGAGGTCGTCGCCGCCAAGGCCTGACGATGTCGGACTGCCTCAAGGTCGCGCTCGCCCAGCTCAATCCGAAGGTCGGCGACGTCGCCGGCAATCTCGCGAAGGTCCGGGCAGCGCGCGAGGAGGCGAAGAAGCAGGGCGCCGACCTCGTGTTGACGGCCGAGCTGGTTCTCGCCGGCTACTTCCCGGAGGACCTGGTGCTCAAGCCCGCCTTCGTGAAGCGCTGCCACGAGGCGGTCGAGGCCCTGCGCGCCGACACGCGGGATGGCGGGCCGGCGCTGTTCGTGACGACGCCCTGGCACGAGGACGGCAAGCTCTACAACGCGATCGTCGCCCTCGACAAAGGCGAGATGGTCGGCAAGCGCTACAAGGTCGACCTGCCGAACTACGGCGTGTTCGACGACAAGCGCGTCTTCGCGCCGGGACCTATGCCCGGACCGCTGATTTTCAACGGCGTTCGCATCGGCGTGCCGATCTGCGAGGACGTGTGGACGCCCGACGTCGTCGAATGCATTGCCGAGACCGGCGGCGAGATCCTGCTGGTGCCCAACGCCTCGCCCTACGAGGTTGGCAAGACGGATGTGCGCGTGCAGCTCGGCGTCAAGCGCGTGATCGAGAGCGGCCTGCCCCTGGTCTATCTCAACCAGGTCGGCGGCCAGGACGAGGTGATCTACGACGGCGGCTCGTTCGTGCTGGGCGCCGACCGTCAGCTCAAGGCCAAGCTCGCGTCGTTCCGCGAGGAAGTCGCGACCGTCGAGTTCCGGCGCGGACCGAAGGGCTGGGAGGGCCTGCAGCGGCCGATCGAGCCCGAGCTGAGCGACATCGAATCGATCTATCAGGCAATGACGCTGGGCCTGCGCGATTACGTGAACAAGACGGGCTTTCCGTCGGTGATCATCGGCCTCTCGGGCGGGGTCGACTCGGCGCTGACGGCCGCGGTTGCCGCCGATGCCTTGGGGCCCGGACGCGTCCACACGGTCATGATGCCGTCGCCCTATACCAGCGCGCACTCGCTCGAGGATGCCAGGGCCTGTGCCGAGGCGATCGGGGTGAGGCACGACATCGTGAGCATCGCGCCCGCGATGGCGGCGTTCCGCGAAATGCTGCAGCCGCTGTTCGGCAACCGCGCGGAGGACGTGACCGAGGAGAACATCCAGAGCCGCGCGCGGGGCGTCACGCTGATGGCGTTGTCGAACAAGCTCGGCAGCATGGTGGTGACGACCGGTAACAAGTCGGAGATGGCGGTCGGCTACGCCACGCTTTACGGCGACATGTGCGGCGGCTTCAATGTCCTGAAGGACGTCTACAAGACCACCGCGTTCGAGCTGTGCCGCTGGCGCAACGCGCATCTGCCGGCAGGCGCGCTGGGCCGTCCCGGCAGGGTGATTCCCGAACGCATCATCGACAAGCCGCCGTCCGCGGAGCTGCGGCCGGACCAGAAGGACGAGGATTCCCTGCCGCCCTATCCCGTGCTCGATACGATCCTGAAAGGGCTGATCGAACGCGACCTGTCGGCCGAGGAGCTTGCCGCCGAAGGCTGTGACATCGCGACCGTCACGCGGGTCTGGCGCCTGCTCGAAGCCGCCGAGTACAAGCGTCGCCAGGCTCCGCCCGGCGTGAAGATCACGTCGCGGCTGATCAGCCGGGAACGGCGCTACCCCATCGTCAACGGCTTCAGGGGCTGAGACATGCTCATCGCGCAGCTTTCCGACCCGCATCTCAAGAGCCCCGGCCAGCTCCTCTACGATCGCATCGACACGGCGGGCTACCTCGAGCGTGCCGTCGCCCACGTTCTGCGGCTCGATCCGCTTCCCGACGTCGTGATCATGACGGGCGACCTCGTCGATGGCGGCAAGGCGGAAGAATACGCCTTGCTGCGGCGCCTTCTCGCCCCGCTGCCGATGCCGGTCTACGTCATTCCCGGCAACCACGACGCGCGCGACCCGCTTCGTGCCGCCTTTGCCGATATCGGCTTCTTCCCCGCCGAGGGCTTCCTGCACTATGCAGTCGACGGGTATCCGGTGCGCCTGCTCGCGCTCGACACTCTCGTCGAGGGCAAGCCGCACGGGGAGCTTTGCGAGGAGCGTCTGGCCTGGCTCGAGGCCCGACTGGACGAGCAGGACGACCGGCCGGTCATGCTTTTCATGCACCATCCGCCGTTCGACTGCGGGATCGACGCTTTCGACCACGCCCGGCTCCGGCACGGCGACCTGCGTCTCGCAGAGCTGGTGCAGCGGCACGGTAATGTCGAGCGCGCGGTCTGCGGCCATGTGCACCGCCCGATCCAGGTGCGCTGGGCCGGAACGATGGCCTCGATCGCACCCAGCACGGCCCATCAGGCGACGCTCGCCCTGAACGACGGTGCGCCGCTCAGCATGATGATGGAGCCGCCGGCGATCGCTCTCCATCAGTGGCGGCCGCAGACCGGGCTCGTCACGCACGTCAGCTACATCGGCGACTTCGACGGACCGAAGCCGTTCAGGAAGATCTGATCCCTTGCCGCATTTTGCCGTTCGTCGCATCGAGCGAAGCCGCCCAAAGGGTGGGCGCGGTCTCGACCGGGAAAAAGGAACTCGCAACCGGGGTTTGCGTTTTCGTCCACCTTGTCCCTGAAGAGCCTCACCAAGCGCCTTGGCCCGGGCGTCATCACCGGCGCCGCCGACGACGATCCGAGCGGCATTGCCACCTATTCCCAGGCCGGTGCCCAGACCGGGTTCGGGCTGCTTTGGACGGTGGTGCTGACCTGGCCGATGATGGTCGCGGTGCAGTCGATCAGCGCGCGCATCGGACGGGTCACCGGTCGCGGCCTGGCGGCCAACATGCTCGACGTGTTCCCGCGTCCGGTAGTCGGGGTCCTCGTCGCGCTCCTGTTCGTCGCAAACACGATCAATATCGGCGCCGATCTGTCGGCCATGGGCGCGGCCGTGACGCTTGCCGTCGGAGGCAATCAGCATCTCTACACCGCGCTGTTCGCGCTCGCGTGTCTGGTCGGCACCGTCTTCATTCCCTATCACCGCTATGTCGACGTGCTGAAATGGCTGACCTTTTCGCTGTTCGCCTATGTCGGCATCGTCTTCACCGTGCATATCGACTGGGGCGAAGTCCTCAGAGGTGCGCTGCTGCCGCGCTTCGAGCTGTCGAGCGACTCGCTCACCCTGGTCGTTGCGGTGTTCGGCACGACGATCAGCCCCTACCTGTTCTTCTGGCAGAGCTCGCAGGAAGTCGAGGAGGAGGAGGCGAATCATGAGGCCCCCTTGCTCGAGGAACCCACTCAGGCGCCGCGTGAGTTGGGGCGCATCGCCTGGGAGACCTGGGCGGGCATGGGCATGTCCAACCTGGTTGCCTTCTTCATCATGCTGACCACGGCCGCCACGCTGCACGCGAACGGACAGACTGATATCCAGTCGACGGAACAGGCGGCCCAGGCGCTCAAGCCGATCGCCGGCGACTTCGCGTTCATTCTGTTCAGCATCGGCATCATCGGCACCGGCCTGCTGGCGGTGCCGGTCCTGGCAGGCTCCGTGGCCTATGCCGCCGGCGAACTGTTCGCCTGGCCGACCGGGCTGGAGCATCCCCCGCAGAAGGCCCGTGGATTCTACGGCGTTATCGCCGCGGCCATCGTGCTCGGCATTGGCGTCGATCTTTCGGCGCTCGACCCGATCAAGGCGCTGGTCTGGAGCGCCGTCGTCAACGGCGTGATCGTCGTCCCGGTGCTGGTCGCGATGATGATCGTGGCGTCCCGGCCCCGGCAGATGGGTCAGTTCGTGGCGACGCGCACCCAGCGTATATTCGGTTGGCTCACCACGGCGATGATGGCCGGCGCGGCGGTGGCGATGTTCGTCATGATGTAGTGCCGGCGTACCGCATCTGATACCTTTGCTGCCGTGAAGCTGTATTCCGGTCCCCTCAGCATGTTCGGCGCCAAGGCCGAGATCGCCGCCCGAGAGAAAGGCCTCGAGTTCGAACTGGTCATGGTGCCGTTCGAGATGGCGACGCTCTACACGCCCAAGCATCCGGAGGTGCTGCGAATCAATCCCAAGCGGCAGGTGCCGGTGCTGATCGACGGCGACCTCGAGCTCTTCGATTCAACACAGATCTTCGAGTATCTTGAGACGTTGAAGCCGGAGCCGGCGCTGTGGCCGGCCGACCCGAAGGCGCGCGCTCGCGCGCGGCTGCTCGAGCACAAGTCCGACGAAGTCTACTTTCCGTCGATCATCCGGCTGATGAGCCTACAGAGGACGCTGGAGGATCCGGCCGCTATCGATGCACGGGCGGCGGCGACCGCTTTCTACGATGAGATGGAGCGTACGCTGGGTGCCGGTCCGTGGCTGGGCGGCAGCTACTCCTTCGCCGATATTGCCTTCTACATGGCCCAGCTCTTCGGTGCGCGGATGGGCGCACCGATGGACGCGAGCCACCCGCGTCTCCTGGCGTGGCGCGACCGCATGAGCGCGCGGCCGGCCGTCGCGCAGGTCGCCGGGGCGATGGGTCGGTATCTGCTCAGCCAGGGCCGCAGTCTGCCGCCGTTTCTGCAGGCGTTGGTTTGACGATTGATGCGGCAAACTCCATCGCACTCCCCGTGTCGGGGAGGCTCGACTGGTTCGACATCGGGAAAGGCCTGCGGGGCCGCTCGAATTTGCCGCTCGGACCAGCGGTCCGCATTCCGGGCGTTCCGCCAAGGCAGACCGTTGCAAATAGGCTTCGCGTCACGTTCGAGACCTCCTGATGTGCCTCGTCATAACTACGGTGCGCCGCGGCGGTTCCGGCGGGATCGTCGGCGCACATTGACCTTGCCGTCGCGGACTGAGACGCTCCGGGCATGCACCCCTATATCGTTCCCGACTCCATCCGCGCCCGCGTAATCCGCCTTCAGGGCAAGCCGTTCGCGCTCGACGAGATCGACGCGCCGCGCGCCGCGCTGGTGGTCGTCGACATGCAGAACTATTACGTTGCCGAGGGCTATCCCAATCAGTCTCCGCAGGCGCGCGAGATCGTGCCCAACATCAACCGGATGGCGGCAGTGCTGCGGGCCGCGGGCGGAAAGGTCGTCTGGATCCAGACCGACAGTGCCGAGGCGCTGGCGAAATGGGGCAAGCATCACAGATACAAGCTCACACCGGAGAACGCGGCGCGCCGTCTGAAGCTGCTGTCGTCCGACAACGAGGGCTTCAAGCTCTACGGGGCGCTGGAGCCGAAGGCGGACGACCTCTACGTCCGCAAGATCAAGTTCAGCGCCATGATCGGCGATTCGTCCAATCTCGATCGCGTGCTGAGAGACAACGGCGTCGAGATCCTGCTGGTCGCCGGCACGAAGACCAATGTTTGCTGCGAATCGACGGCGCGCGATGCTTCGATGATGGAGTATCGCGTGGCGCTGCTGTCCGACGCGACGGCGACCTCGACCGACGAGGAGCACGCCGCCGCGCTCAACGGCTTCCAGATCTCGTTCGGCGACGTGATGACCGTGGACGAGGCGATGGAGCGGCTCGTCGCGGGCGAGAAGCGCAGCGCAGCCTGATTTCGTCAACTTCCGGGGATGATCCCCGGCTTCAATCCGAAGCAGTGATCGGCGATGGCGCCCGGGGTGGTGAGCCAGACGCGATCGAAGTGGGGATGCTCCCTGATGCGGCGGAAGATGTCGCGCAGCACCTTGAGCCGGTGCGGCTGGCCCATGATGAAGGTGTGCAGCGAGAGGGCCAGCACCAGCGGCCGGTCGACGCTCTGCTCGAGCATCTCCTCGTACTGGCGCAGCACGACATCGCCATAGACCGGTGCGTCCTGGCGTAGATGGATCACCGACACATAGTCGTTGGTCTCCACCGCATACGGCACGTTGAGCAGCGGGCCGGAGCGGGTCCGGATCCAGTGGGGCTGGTCGTCGCATGGCCAGCTCACGCAATAGCGGTAGCCCGCCTCCTTGAGGAGGTCGGACGTGACCTCGCTCTCGGCCTGCAGAGGCGTCATCCAGCCGCCCGGTGCCTTGCCCTCGTGCTTCAGGATCGCGGCAGTCGCCTCGGCGATCAGGGCGCGCTCCTCGGCTTCCGGACGCATGCCGGGCTTCTCCGAGTTATTGCGGCCATGGCCCATGATCTCGTCCTGCCGCCGTTTGCCCAGCGCCGCCATGAGCTGGGGATGCGTCTCGTACAGGTACGAGTTGACCTGATGCGCGAGCGGAATGTCGAAGCGGTCGGCCATCTCGAGCATGTGCCAGATGCCGACCCGGTTGCCGTACTCGCGCCACGACCAGTTGCGCTGGTCGGGCATGGGAAGCGGATTGCCGAGGGTCGGACCCTCAAGGCCATAGCCGAAGCACTCGACATTGATGGCCACCCACAAAGCCAGCCGCTTGCCGCCCGGCCAGGCGTAATCCGGCCGCCCGGCGATCGGGCTGTAGTCGAAGCGGCCGTGCGTTGGGAGGACGGGACCGCTCACGGCTTGACCGTCTTGCCGAGCACCTTCTCGTAGACCGCGAGGACGGTCGAGCTGTCGGCGTTCCCCATGCCCATCTTGCGCGCCATGCGCTGGAGGTTGTGCGTGGCCGAGCCGAGAGGCAGCGGCACGTCGAGCTCGTCGGCGAGCTCCATCGCGAGATGGAGGTCCTTGTGGGCGAGGTTGAGCGCGAAGGAGGGCGGCGAGAACTGTCCGCTGAGCGCGCGTTCGGAGAACGACTTGAAGACGGCCGAGTTGCCGCTCGAGCTCGCGATCACCTGGGCGAGCTTGGTTGGATCGAGGCCGGCGGTGACGCCGAGCATCATGCCTTCGGAGGCCGCGGCGGCGTTGCAGAAGGCCATCATGTTGTTGACCAGCTTGGCCACCGTGCCGGTGCCGAGCTCGCCCATGTGGATCACGTTGGCGCTGAACGACTGCAGCACGGGGAGCGCGTCGTCGAACACCTTCTTGTCGCCGCCGACCATGATGGCAATCGTTGCGGCCTCGGCTCCGACCGTGCCGCCGCTCACCGGCGCGTCGAGCATCGCGATGCCCTTGGCGGCCATGGCGCCGCCGATCTTCTTCACCATCGACGGCGCATTGGTCGACAGGTCGATATAGGTCTGGCCCTTGGCGATGTTGGCGAGGATGCCGCCGTCGCCCAGGGTCACGGCCTCGACGTCCTTCGGCATGGGCAGCGACGTCATGACGACGTCGGCGCCCCGGGTGACCTCGGCGATCGACGTGGCGGCGGTGCCGCCCAGATCGGTGCAGGTCTTCACCGCGGCCGGGTTCAGGTCGAACACCGTCACCTGGTGGTTGGAGCGCTTGATGATGTTGCGGCACATGGGCCCGCCCATATTGCCAACGCCGATGAATCCGACCTTCATGATTTCCTCCCCACTTCTACGGCTTGACCTTGCGGCGCAGCATCGTCTCGTAGACGCGCAGCACCGACGTGCTGTCCTCCGGCCCCCAGCCCATGCCCTTGGCGAGGCGCTGCAGGTTGTGCGTCGAGGCGCCTTGCTGCAGCGGGACGCCGAGCTCGTCGCCAAGCTCGAGGGCAAGATGCAGGTCCTTGTAGGCGAGGTCGAGCGCGAAGGACGGCGGCGAATAGTGGCCCGGTAACGCCCGCAAAGTGAAGTTCTTGATGGCGTTCGAGTTGCCGCTCGAGGTCGAGATTACCTGCAGCAGCTTCTCGGGCTCGAGGCCGTAGCCGGTACCCAGCATCATGCCCTCGCACAACGCGGCCATGTTGCAGAACGACAGCATGTTGTTGACCAGCTTGGCCACCGTGCCCGAGCCCAACCCGCCCATGTGAATCACGTTGGCGCTGAACGACTGCAGCACGGGCAAGGCGTCGTCGAACACCTTCTTGTCGCCGCCGACCATGATGGCGATCGTCGCAGCCTCCGCGCCTGTCGTGCCGCCGCTCACCGGCGCGTCGAGCATGGCGATGCCCTTGGCTTCCATCGCGGCGCCGATCTTCCTGACCATCGACGGGGCATTGGTCGACAGGTCGATATAGGTCTGGCCTTTGGAGATGTTCGCCAGAATGCCGTTCTCGCCCAGGGTCACCGCCTCGACGTCCTTCGGCATGGGCAGGGAGGTCATGACGATGTCGGCGCCCTTGGTCACCTCGGCAATCGACCTGGCGGCGGTGCCGCCCAGGTCGGTGCAGGTTTTGACCGCCGCGGGATTGAGGTCGAACACCGTCACCTGATGGTTCGAGCGCTTGATGATGTTGCGGCACATGGGACCGCCCATGTTGCCGACGCCGATGAACCCGACCTTCATGATTCCTCCCCGGAAAAGGCGCGATGGGCGCACTATATACGACAGGATGGACGACGCTTCGCCTCTTCAGGGCCGCGATGCGGACCGCGCGCGGGAACTCCGCAACATCAAGATGGTCGCGACCGGGCTGCTGGTCTCGACCGCCGTCCTTTTTGTCGTGGCACGGCACTTCGAGCCGATGCATTGGCTATGGGGCTATGTTGCGGCCTTCGCCGCAGCGGCGACCGTCGGCGGTTTGGCGGACTGGTATGCCGTGGTCGCGCTCTTCCGCCGGCCGCTCGGCCTGCCGATCCCGCACACCGCCATCATTCCGCGCAACCACGAGCGCATCGCCGACAATCTCGGCAGCTTCATCGAGACTAACTTTCTCGCGCCCGAGGCGGTCGCCAAGAAGCTGGGCGAAGTCGACTTCGCCGGCCATATGGCGACGTGGTTGTCCGATCGCGCCCGCAGCGCCACGCTGGCGGCCTTCGCGGTGCGGATGCTGCCCAAGGCCCTGGCGGCGATAAACGAGGGCGAGCTGCGCCGGTTCCTGGCCGAGCGGCTGCAGTCGGAGCTGCAGAAGATCGAGATGGCGCCGCTCGTCACCGGCGTGCTGGCTGCGATCACGGCGAAAGGCCAGCACCGTCGGCTGCTCGACGAGCTTCTGGGCGTGCTCGAGAAGTTCCTGACCAACGAAGACGCATTGATCGCGCTGCGCAAGAAAATCCGGCAGGAGCTGCCGGCGGTGTTCAAGCTCTATCGGGCCGATGCCTACCTGCTGCGCAAGATCGTGGCCTCTGTACTGGCTTTCCTGGAGGAGGCGCGGAAGGATCCCGACCATCCGGTGCGCGACGAGTTCGACCGCTTCGCGCGGAAGTTTGTGGAGGAGATTCAGACCTCGCGCGCCTTTGCGCAACGGGTCGAAGAGCTGAAGAGCGACCTGCTCGCGCGGCCGGAAGTCGCGGCACTGGCAGGGCATGCGTGGGACGGGCTGCGCAACTTCCTCGAACGCGATGCGGCAAGCGAGGACTCGCTGATCCAGCGGGAACTCGAGGTGATCCTGGTCGATATCGGCGGACAGCTCGCGCGCGATGTGGCCATCCGGGCAGAGATCAACCGCGGGATGGTAGAGGTCCTTGGCGAATTCGTGCAAAGCCAGAAGAGCGGCGTCGGTCGGTTCATCGCCGATCAGGTCAGATCCTGGGACATCGACGTGCTGACTGAGCGGGTCGAGCTCACGGTCGGTCGGGACCTCCAGTATATCCGCTTCAATGGCGCCATGATCGGCGGGCTGGCGGGTTTGGCCTTGCACCTGCTTGAACAGGGGTTGAAGCTTCAAACCTAGTTTTCTTCGAGGAGGTTCTCATGGCCGACCCATCCCAAGCCTTCACCGACATGTTCCGCAAGATCGGCGAGCAGCTCAAGGTCCCGTCCTTCGACATGACGAAGATCATGGAGCACCACCAGAAGAACTTCGAGGCAATGACGCGCTCCTGGCAAGCCATGGCGAGCGGCGCCACCGAGCTCGCCAGCAAGCAGCGCGAGATTTTCGAGGCGGCCGTCAGGGACATCACCGAGATGGCCAAGGACTTCAAGCCGTCGGGTTCCCCCCAGGAAATTCTCGCCAAGCAGACGGAGTTCGCGAAAAAAGCGATGGAAGCTGCCATCGCCAACACCCGCGACATGGCCGAGCTGGTCCAGAAATCCGGCGCCGAAGCCGTCACCATCATCCAGGGCCGGATGAAGGAGTCCTATGAGGAGATCAAGGCTCACATCGAGAAGAAGTAGTCGCTTCGGGGTCCTCTCGCCCAGGAAGAGAAGACAAGAAAGCGAGAGCGGCTGAGGCGGGAATGGACCGGTTCTGGTTGAAGAGCTATCCGCCGGGAGTGCCGGCGGATATCGATCCGTCGATCTATCCGAGCCTGGTGTCGCTGCTCGAGGAGAGCTTCGCCAAGTATCGCGACGCTCCCGCCTATGTCTGCATGGGCAAGGCGATCACGTTTGGCGAGGTGGACGCCTCGTCGCAGGCGCTTGCCGCCTGGCTGCAGGACCGGGGCCTTCGGCCTGGCGCGCGCGTGGCCATCATGATGCCGAACGTCCTGCAATACCCTATCGCCGTTGCCGCGGTGCTGCGCGCGGGCTTCATCGCGGTCAACGTGAACCCGCTCTATACCGCGCACGAGCTCGAGCATCAGCTCATGGACTCCGGCGCCGAGGCGGCGATCGTCCTGGAGAACTTCGCGTCGACCCTGCAGCAGGCGCTGGCTGGCACCGCGGTGAAGCACGTGGTGGTCGCTTCGATGGGCGACCTGCTGGGCTTCCTCAAGGGCCCGCTCGTCAACTTCGTCGTGCGCACGGTCAAGAAGATGGTTCCCGCGTGGTCGCTGCCGGGCCATGCCTCGTTCACTGCGGCCATCGCCGCCGGCCGATCGATGCCTTTCACCAGGCCGGTTCTCGGGCCCGACGATGTGGCCGTGCTGCAGTACACCGGCGGCACGACAGGCGTCGCCAAAGGCGCGATGCTTCTGCATCGCACCATCGTGGCGAACCTGCTGGCGTCGGAAGCCTGGATGCAGCCCGGTCTCAGGCGCAAGCCGATCAGCGGCCAGATCACGATCGTCTGTGCCCTGCCGCTCTATCATGTCTTCGCCTTCATCACGTGCGGCCTGCTCGGCATGCGGACGGGCGCCCTCAATGTGCTGATCCCCAACCCGCGCGACATCCCGGGCATGGTCAAGGAGCTGGCGAAGTACCGCTTCAACATTTTCCCGGCGGTCAATACGCTTTTCAACGCGCTGGCCAACAACGCCGAGTTCGCCAGGCTCGATTTCTCCGGCCTGCTCATCTCCAACGGCGGCGGCATGGCGGTGCAGGAAGCGGTCGCGAAGAAGTGGCTCGCCATCACCGGCTGCCCGATCGTCGAGGGCTATGGCCTGAGCGAAACCTCCGCCGGCGTCACCTGCAATCCCACGGACTTGCTGGTCTACACCGGCTCGATCGGCCTGCCGCTGCCGAACGTCGAGATCAAGATCCTGGATGATGCCGGCAAGGAAGTGCCGCTCGGCGAGCCCGGCGAAATAGCGATCAGGGGTCCGCAGGTCATGAGCGGTTACTGGCTGAGGCCCGACGAGACCGCCAAGGTCATGACCCCCGACGGCTTCTTCAAGTCGGGCGATATCGGCGAGATGGACTCGCGGGGCTATATCAGGATCGTGGATCGCAAGAAGGACATGATCATCATCTCCGGCTTCAAGGTCTTCCCGAACGAGATCGAGGCGGTGGTCGCCAATCATCCTGGCGTCGCGGAGTGTGCCGTGGTCGGCGTTCCGGACGAGAAGTCGGGGGAGGCGGTGATGCTGTTCGTCGTGCGACGCGACAAGAGTCTTGCCAGGGAGGCCCTGGCCGCCTACTGCGCCAAGGAGCTCACCGGCTACAAGCGGCCGAAATACATCGAGTTCCGGGACGAGTTGCCCAAGACGAATGTCGGCAAGATCCTGCGCCGTGAGCTGCGCGACGGGGCGCTCAAGAAGGCAGCCTGAGCAACTTCTGGCGAAGCTCGGCGTTTGCGCTGAGTTGCCGCTGGAGGAACATCCTATGATGAATGCCAAGCTGTTCGCTGTCGTCGCGGTGGGGCTGTCCGCAGCCGCCTGCACCTACAATTCGACCACCACGTCCGCCATTCCGCCAGGGCCAGGGCGGGTCGTCGTGACCTCGGCATCGGCCCAGGCCTGCGTCGAATACGGCTTCCCGCCGGGCACGATTGGATATGACCGCTGTGTTCAGCGAGAGCAGGAGGCCCGGGCTCGAGGCCGCATGCCGCAAGACTATGCGGAGGCCCGTCTTACCGCCGATGCCCGAGATGCCTGCTATTCCTATGGTCTGCAGCCCGGCACCAGCCCTTATGACCGTTGCGTCGGGCGCGAACTCGATTCCCGACGCTGGCGGGCGGATCAGGCCTATGTGACGCCTGGAACGGTCGTTTATGCCCCGACGCCGGCCCCGGAATACGTCCCGCCGGCCCCGCCGCCGCCTCCGGCCGGCGTTCAGGCCTTTAAGGATGAGTTCGGGTTCCGCTATGATGGCCAGGGGAACCGGCTCGACGCGCGTGGCAACATCATCAGCCCGCAGTCGACCCGGCCCTAGAGCCTTGATCATGGGGGAGTGCGATGGCGTCTGTTCGGGTTGTTGCCGCTATATTCAGCGGCCTGAGCCTCGCCGCCTGCGGCCTCCCCACGCCTGACTACAAGGTCATCGAGTATCCGGCTCCGTACCGCAGGGAACCCAGCGGTGCGGCCCTCGACAACGAGAACGTCGTGCTGGACGCCCAAGGCTACCGGGTCGACAAGCGGGGAAACCGCATCGGCGAACTCGACGTGCCCGCAAAGACGGCGAACGAAAAGTCGAATGCCGTCGCCGGTTTCTACATCAGCAGCCAGAATGCACATGCGCCGGGAAGCGTCATGGCGCCCAGCGTGGGCGCTGGCGCCGGCGCCGGATACGGGCCCGGAAGCAGCACTGCAGTGCCGTACAACGCTGCCCCCGCCCCGTCAGCGAGCGGCCAGCCGGTTCCGCTCGCTCCGCGCTGATTGGCGCCTACTCTATTCTCACGCCGGCAGCGCGAATCACCGGCGCCCACTTCGCTATCTCGTCGTTTATGAACTTCGCGGTCCGCTCCGGTGTCGTGTCCGTCGTGGGCACCGCCGCGATGCTCTCCAGGAACTTGATCATCTCGGGGTCGGCCATCAGCTTGCGGGATGCCTGGTCGATCGTGTCGACGACGTTCTTGGGCAGGCCGGCGGGCCCGAGGATGAGGTTGAATGTGTATGCCTCGTAGCCCTTCACACCGGCCTCGCTCATGGTCGGAATCTCGGGCGCGATCGGCGCGCGCTGCGCATGGGCATAGGCGAGGATGCGCACCTTGCCGGCGCGATGCTGCTGCAGGGTCGTGCTGAAGGTCTCCATCATCCACTGGATGTTGTTCGCCATCACATCCTGCAGCGCCGGCCCGGATCCCTTGTACGGCACATGCACCACATCCATGCCGCCGACCTCTTTCTTGAAGTACTCCCCTGCCAGATGAATGATGCTGCCGGTGCCCGAGGAGCCGTACGAATACTTGCCGGGGTTCTTCTTCATAAGCTCGACCAACCCGGAAACGGAATCCGGCATCGAAGGATGGGTCACCAGCACCAGCGGGTTTACGCACACCGACGAGATCGGCGTGAAGTCCTTCACCGCGTCATAGGCCGGATGGACGAAGGCGGTCGGGTTGATTGCATGTGTCGACGACGGCGCGAACAGGAAAGTATAGCCGTCGGGCTTGGCGTTCTTGACCTCGACCGCACCGATCGAGCCGGCCGCACCGGCCTTGTTCTCGACGATCATGGTCTGGCCGAGGATTCCCGAGAGCTTCTCCGCCGCCTTGCGGCCGATGATGTCGGTCGGGCCGGCCGGCGCGAACGGTACGACCAGGCGCATTGTGCGCTCGGGATACTTGGCCTGCGCGCGGACGAGGCCTGGGGCAGCCAGCGAGCCGAGGCCCGCAGCCAGCAGATGACGACGCTTCATGGACACACTCCGATTTTACTCCCTGGACGTGACCATAAACGAACCGTGTTCGAGCCGCCAACCGAGGGAGAGGAAGAGGAGGGCGCCTGTTCGACCTCCACGCTGGCGGGTGTTGCCGACCACAACATGGGAACCTTCCCGACGCTGCGCGTACCCTAACGGCGGTCAGGCGTTTGCGCGGCACGAACGCTTCCTATAAAGAGGCGCCATGTCGCTCATCTTCCTCCCGCGATGTCCCGAGGCCTGACGCCCGTTCCGGGCCGGTCAGCCTTCGTTCACGTCTGCATTGGGGAGTAAGGGGCGATGATGTCCCTGGTGATTTACAATACGCTGTCGCGCGAGAAAGAGCCGTTCGTGCCGCTCCAGCCGGGGCATGTGCGCCTCTATGTCTGCGGCCCCACCGTCTACGACTACGTGCATATCGGCAATGCACGCCCGGTGGTCGCGTTCGACGTGCTCTATCGCTTGCTCAAGCGGCGCTATCCGCGCGTCACCTACGTGCGCAACATCACCGACATAGACGACAAGATCATGACCCGGGCGGCGGAGAACGGCGAGACGATCGACGCGCTCACCGACCGTACGGCACACGCTTACCAGAGCGACATGGGGCGGCTCGGCGCGCTCGCGCCCGACGTCGAGCCGCGCGCCACCGCCTATGTCGGCCAGATGATCGCGCTGATCGAGCGGCTGATCGATCGCGGTCATGCCTATGCCGCCGACGGCCACGTGCTGTTCAGCGTGCCCAGCATGCCCGACTACGGTCGCCTGTCGCGCAAGCCGCG